>JABZGR010000014.1 GCA_015259125.1 Alloprevotella tannerae
GCTAAAATGAAGACTCTTGTGAAGACCTTTTAAAGCCTATTAGCGGAGAGAGAGGGATTCGAACCCCCGGTGCCTCTCAGCACGGCGGTTTTCAAGACCGCTGTAATCGACCACTCTACCATCTCTCCTGAAGGCAAAACGTTAGTCTACCTGCCTCCTAATTGGAAGCGGTTGCAAAGATATAGACATTTTTCGGGACTGCAAAATATTGAGAGAACAAACTTTATATCAAAGCACTTTTTTAACCAAATAAAGCATCGATAGCTTCCGTATACACCCCCTTGAGAGGCTTTATCCATTATCTTCTTAGTCGAAAAGCTCTTTAGAGATGTATCCTCTTTTGTTAGAGGATAAGCGAAGGAGAGGAGTTTATCCCATCTTCGCTTTAGCTTTCCTCAAAAAGGGCGTTTATTCGAATCTTATTGATTTGACCAAATCAATGATGTAAGAGCCTGACGTACCATTGTCGTAGGCATTTATGACACAAACTTTCTCTTTTCTCTTATCGGTAACGGAGCAGAAACGCCAGTAAAGAGTTTTACCTTCTTTCTGAAAGCGCCAGACACGAAAAACACAGGTATTACCGTTTATATTCTCCCGACCCTCTGCAACCAGTTGGGGAGATTTGTCTTTAAGGCTTTCAAGTGTAAGCTTTTCCAAATTCTTATATACTTTTGTCTTGAAATCATCCGATGTATAAAATGAATAAATGCCCAGTCCCACGGCATTATGCTTCAGTTTGAATACTATATCATCGCCTAAGTCCTTACTAACATCCTGTTTCTGACAGGTAAATCCTTCCGGAATAGTGAAAACAGCCAGTCCGTTTGTACGTTGGTTGGACGGTAATTTTCTACTGAGCATTTCTCTTTCCCGTTTAGCTTGTGGCGTAAGGGCTTTTAGCCCGATAAAAAGACCACAAGCAATTCCTATGATTACGATAAGCAAGATGATACTCATCCACTTTTTTTTATGTGTATTTGCCAACAGCCCATGCTGTTTGTGGGTAACCGTTTCTTTTTTGTTGTCGGTCTTATCGCCTTGTATCTGCGTCTCAGCAGACTGTTCAAACTTCCTTTCCATCAATCTTATATCCTTTCTTTGTGATTCTTGTTCCTGTGCAGTCCTATGCAAGACTGCATAAATGACAGAGACCGACCTCCGTCATCTGCAAAAAGCTTCCATAGTCTTTTTCCGGAATATCGAGACAAATATAGTAAGTTCTATCGACTTTTCGCGATGTTCATTGGCTTTCAATCTAACTTATATGTCTGATAGGAATTAAGTACATAGTATATGCCTTGTGAAGTCGGCAGTAAGGCGCGAAAAGAATATTTAGGTTGCCGGATAAGAAAAATTAATGGCAAGAAGAAATGTCGTTCCCGCCCTTGTAGGAAAGAAAGCATCTGCCTATATTTGTCTTATCTATGAAGAAAGCAAAGAAAAATACGGTTATTTCGTGTCTGTTGTTGGTGCTTTGTATGACCGGTAACGCCCATCGGAATCTTGCGGGGCAACGGATAAAAACCGAGCAGAAAAAGGCTCTGCCGCAGTATTCAAGGGTGCAGATTCCGGAGGATAGTATAGCATCTGTGAACAAGAAGAAAACACTTGGATTTAAGGTAAAGGATGCCAGCTGGCAGGGAACTTATGAATACTATCTACAGGCATCAGAGCTTCCGCCGGTCTTTGTCGGCTACACGCTGGAAATTAAACGAAACAGTTGCATCTTCGAGGGCAATGGTCAAATGGTCACATTCCGCATACTTTGTGCCATAAAGAGCGAGTCGGAGAATGAGTTAACATTGGTTTATGGCCGTTCATTGAGCGAAATGAACAGCTTGTCTCAGTCGTTACAGCGCTCCCCTTCGTTGGTAAAACTGTATCGGCATAATGGGAAATATTATCTTCAAAGTCCCTGTATCGTTGACAAAAAGGGCAGAACTAATGTAAAGGTCGCCTGCGAGAAGCTAAAGGTATCCAATTAAATCCAAAAAAAAGTACGCTCAGGTCATTGTCGGAATCAAATATATTTACTTGCTTTGTAGCCCCGAAAGTTTTTGGGCGCATTCGGAAGGCTTGAAAAAGGAGAGAAACCCTCCGGGCGCATAATAAGTCTCTCCTGCAAAAGGAAGTATGAAGAAAATGGCTATTGGAGCACTTCTTTGCCTGCTCAGCATCCCGCTGAAGGCAGAAGTATCCTACATTCAAGTCTGGCTCTCTTCAGGCAAGCAAGTTCAATATAAATTGAGTGAGCGACCACGTGTTGTTAGAGAAGCCAAAACACTGCGCCTTACGACATCCAGCGTAGACGTCGTTTATCAAGCAGGCGAAGTACACAAAATCACGTATCTAATCCCCTCCGGTTTAGATGCAGCTACGACGGCGCCCGGACAAAAAGGCACGATCACCGTGTCCGATGACCAGATGCAAATCATCGGTTTTATACCCAACGAGGCCATCCGCATTTTCGACGCCGGCGGTCGGTTGATCAAGCAAGTCAAAGCTGACGAAAAGGGAAGTCAAACCATCTCGCTGAGCGCCTTCCCCGCCGGCACCTATATCGTAAAAAGCCAACAACAATCATCTAAATTCATCCGAAAATGAAAAAATCTCTTCACCCCATAGCCCTCCTATTGCTCTTTTTCCTTTTGGGCGCAACGAGTGCAGCCGCACAAGGCGTATACATCTATAAGAACGGCAAAAAGCAAGTCTTTCACGCTTCTGAAGTCGACAGCCTCGTATTCTTTGAAAACGACGACAGCACCGATCCATCGGTGACGCCCGCTCCGCTCCAACTGCCCACCGCTCAATTTGGCGCCGACATCAACGACCTCATCACAGCCGAACAAGCCCGCGGTTTTACGGTTAGCAAGACCGACGACACACACCTCACCTTGACCAAGACGGAAAATGGTGAGACCTTCAATTGGATCTACACCTTCGATGCATCCCAATCTTACAAGTATGCGAAGTGCGCCATCCCCGCCGGTGGCGAAGAGGCATTCAAAGCCTCACTGCGCAAAGCCGGCTACGAATTGCGCCCCGAAGCATCGCGCAATGCTGAGGTTCTCGTCTATGTTAACGAGACGAGCAAGACGGTCATCTTCATCAACAAGACCGGCGCGCAAGCTGAATACATTTTCGGCGAATATGACGAGGCGCCGCAGTCCTGGACGCGCATCGATTTGCTCAAAGACGCCAAGACGGGCACTTGGATGCCTTACAACGGTTACCACGCGACGCTCGAATTGCTCCAACTCTATGCTAAGCGCCTCAACCACAAATTAGACAACGAAAAGTCAAAGCCGGCCAACGGCGTTTACGTCTATAAGACGGGCGACGAGCAATGGCCATCCATCAAATATTGGTTTGACGTGAAGACGAAGTCGCAACTTGAAGAGGCGTCGATCTACGTTAATCCGGCCAACATCCCGACGCCGGCTGACGTGACGGCTTATCTCAAGACGCTCAACTATCGCTATACGGGTCTGACTGACAACGAAGGCTACACCATCTACTACAACGATCCCCTACCCTCTGCTTGCTACGTACTGATGGTCGATAAGACGGGCGGTAAAGGCACATTTGAGCCGCAAATGCACTATACTTACTCTGACTTAACCGGCAATGTGCCGCCGGCTGTTGTCGATCTGCCGATGCCGATCGTAGAATTTGGCACGAAAACGATGGACGAAATCCTCGTCGAATATCGCAAACTCCCCTACTATGTCAGTGAAGAGAAAAACGAGATGGGTGTCATCATCAATACCAACTCACCCCACTTCCCGAAACTCCTTTTGATGGAAGACGGCGGCAAATATTTCGCAGCCATCGCCATCACTTTTGACCGCTTAGTGATCCGTGCGCCTTACTTGAGCGAGTATCTCACGGCCAAGGGCTACGAGTACAAGCCCGAGGCATCGGCTTTACCTACTTTCGTCAACGCTGAAAAGCAAGTTATGGCGCAGTTTGACGTCGCCGATGTCTACCAATTGGGCTACTACTCTATCTCATTCCAACCCAATGAGATAAAATAAAACAAGCGCCTCGCCGTGATCACCGCATCCGGCCGGCTTTAAGCGATTCCGCAGCCGATTACCCGACTGCGGAATCGTTCGTTTTTAAGTTCCACAAAAAAAGCGTCTGTTTTCGGGGCCATTTGCACCCATCGAAAGCAGACGCTTTATAAGTAGCGAACCTCGCGCGGCTGCTTATGCCTCTTTCATTTTCCCATTACGATAATCAGAGGGAGAAATACCTGTGGCATTCTTAAAATACTTGCCCAAAAAGCTCTGGTTAGGAAAATGCATACGCGCCGTTATTTCTTTAATAGACAGTCCCGTATTGCGCAAAAGCGATTTGATCTGCGTAAGCGTGAGCGACATGAGCCATTGTCCGGCCGTCCGACCGCTTACGGTTTTTACAATTTCTGATAAATATTTAGAGGAAAGCCCCATTTCGTTGGCATACCATTTCACCTCGCGATGCTCCGTATAGCAAGCCTGCGCCAGGTTGATAAACTTGTCAAAGATTACGTAACTATGTGCCGAATGCTGCATCGCTTCCGGGTTGCGCTTAGCCAAGAAATCGCAAACGTCAAAATAGAACACACGCATCAACATCAGAATAGCCTCCTTGCGATAGCCGTGCGATTTGTTTTTAAGACGGCGCATTAGGGCCGCAAAACTATCAAACAACCAGATCTGCTCAGCCTCGGAAAGGTGAATTACGGGGTTCTGCAACAGATATAGCAAAAAGGGCCAAAGATTTTGCAAACCTACAAAACTCTCTTTGCAATAATCTTGAGACACTAAGACAATACGCCCACTAAAGTCCTCGCTCGGGCGGCATTTTTCAAAGACCTGCTCTCCGAAACCCACCAAGAAATCGCCGGGTTTCATCTCATACGCCTTGCCGTTGAGCACGAAAGAAGCACTACCCCGATTGCAGTAGCAGCAGAGCATAAAACCCAGCTGAAGCGTCTTGCCCGAAAAGGTTACGTCGTGAAAATTATCGAGTATGATCAGGTTATTATCTGTATCGGGTGCTCGAAGGCTAGCATAAGGACGAACATCGTCCAAGCTGACTTGCATTAACATCTCAAAAGTGTTTAATTCTAAATTGCGTAGAGGCAAAAATACGCTTTTAAAAGCGACAGAGCAAATTTACAGCCGTATTTTATACTGATCTCCGCAAACCTTTTCGGCGCTTTGTTTCCGCTCCGCTTCTTGTCATGCTTTTTCGCACATGATTATAGGCCGTTTTATCATCTTATAATTGGAAGATATCACAAAAATATCCGGGTATTTCAATCCTAAAAACAGAATATTTATCGATTAACTTCCAAATAAAAATAAGACATGCTAAATATTACGCCTTAAAAATCCCAAACCTTCTTCCGGCGGTACTCCTGATCAGAAAAGGCCATTGCCCGCCGCGTCTACCACCCCGCCTCTTCTGCACTGCACCGCCCCACTGCTGAAGGCTGTAGGGGTAAATTCCGAATCATCACTGCGCCGTTTTCGCCCACCACATTCCGCCCATCGACTTTGCCATCACGAGCACAAGCCTTTTTCATCACGAGCGCAAGCATTTGTTATCGTGAGCAAAAACCTTTGTCGTCGTGATAAAAAAGCGTGCAGATGATTTTGCGCCACTTATAAACCAAGCTTGCTCACCCAAAGCCAAGGGCTGCGCACCGCAAACAACCCGCTACGCATTGTGAGGCTTTCGCTAAGGCGAAAAGACGAGTTGATTGGAGATATGAAAAGAAAAAAGCCGCTCGATTTCGTAGGTCATACGATAATCGAACGGCGCTAGAGAGGGCGTCGGGCTCAACACGATTGGGGTTTCGTCAGGCCTCTCTCACGAAATGGGGAAGGCCGGTTCGCCCAAATGGGGTGCATAGGAGAAGCCTTCATAAGCAAAGTCGGCCAAAGCTGATGGTTGGTCAGCCGCAGTTTGGAGCAGATGGCGCACCATAGCGCCGCGGCAGGCTTTTGCCCAAACGGCTTGTACGTGCAGCCGGCCCTGCTTGCGAACATAAAAGAGGGGCTTGACGACTTTTACTTCGCGGCAAACGCGCGCCCAATCGAAGAGGCGCTCATATTCGCCGGTCGAAAGGTGGACCAGGATGCCATCGTCGGCTTGTACGGCGCGAATGAGGTAATCGGTCAACTTGTCGCGCCAAAAGCGATCGATGGGTTTGTCGTTTGTTGCTTCCAAGCGCACGGTGTGCTCCATTCTGTACGGAACGATAGCATCCATCGGTCGCAACAGGCCGTAAAGGAAGCAGGTGATGAACAAATGTTCCTGCGCAAAGGACAAGGCGGCCGCATCGAGCGTGTGCGCCATCAGCGCTTGATAGGCGCGCCCGTTGTAGGCCATTATGGCGGGCATCTTTTCGGCTAAGAAGAAGTTTTGATAACGTTGTTGATTCTCTAAAGCCAACTGCCGGCTACACCCCAACTGCTCCGCCAGTTCGTCAAGATTGAGGCGGGCCATTTCTTTTGCGAGCCGATCAGCCTCAGCCTGAAACGCGGGGATCGTCAGCGGCTTTGCGGCGACCTCGGCCGGGCTAAGCATCATCTTCGCATTGGCCAGCAGGATTTGCATAGGGGCTTATTTGTTGATGTAGTCTAAGATTTGTTCGGCGTGAATCTTAGTTTTGATTTCTTTAGGCGTGAAGATCTTTTCTACGATTCCCTCTTCGTTGACCAAATAAGTTGTGCGAAGAATGCCGAGCGTGCGACGTCCATAGTTGACTTTCTCGCCCCAAGCACCGATAGCTTGGAGGAAGGTCGTATCAGTATCAGCGATCAAGGGAAATTCAAGTCCCTGCTTGTCGGCAAATTTCTTTTGTAGTTCTTCACGATCCTTGCTAACGCCAACGATAGCATAGCCGGCAGCTGCCAATTCTTCTTTATGTGCCTGCAAAGAACAAGCCTCAGCCGTGCAGCCCGGCGTATTGGCTTTTGGATATGTATATAAGATCAATTTCTTTCCGCGATAGTCACTCGCTTTTATCTCTTTACCATCTTGATCTACACCGAAAATCTCGGGTATTTTATCTCCTACCTGCATAATGTTTTAATTAGTCAAATTGTTTTATGATTGTCTATATAATAAAAGACGAATGGAGACTTCATGCCCCCGGACCTTATTTCTTTGTGCCCAACAGTGTGAGCGTGCGCCTTGGGAGTCCACCCAGCAACGTTGCTCGGATATGACGCGGAGAAAGCGCATAAAAGAGCCGATAATGATGAAGCTTGATTCGAAGCGTCTCCCAGTAATAGCGAAATCCGCTACGCACGGCGTGGTGCTTAGCTTGCATACCGAAATTGCCGCCACGGAAAACAATGCGCAAGATGTCGTTCTCGTAGCGCTTAGCCTTCTCGGAGATCGGCAAAGGAAAATCTTCAAGCGGCAAGCCCAATTTGTCTATAAGTATCCACCCTATGGCCTCAAAAGCAAGCGTAAAATTCAGAATCTTGAGATGCTGTTGCAGAGCTGTACGATCTATTTTGCCGCGCAAGGCGTGGAGCAGCACTGCCACGTCGCAAAACTGGCGCAATCCGACACCAAGTTCGATTAAATGAAAATAGAGGTGCAAAAAAGTATAGAGCACGTTGAGTGTAGGCGCAAGCGTGGGCACTTTGAGCCCGTTGACCTCAATGAAATCAGTAGGCGTATCACTTAACAGTTGATTCCAATAAAGCCGATCAGCCTTGGTGTCGAAATCTAAGGTATCAAAGTGCATCTCCAGCAAGACCTTTCCGTGATAGAACTCGATGGCGTGATCTTCATCAGGACGCTCAAGCTTAACGCCCCAAGCATTTTGCAGAGCATCGACAGCTGCATCAAACGACTGCGGGGGGCAATAAAAATCTATATCACCCGGCGTGCGCTCTTCCGGATGCGGATACAGAGCAGCCAAAGTTTGCCCTTTAAAGACAAAGAATGGCTGTTTTTTTTCTTGCAGGACGTTGACCAGATTCGTCAATTCGTGCTGTAAAAGCGCATTGGCTTGACCTATGCGCTGCGAAAAGCCAAAAGCCATCAAAGCATCTCGCGGCTGTAGCGAAAACTTCCGGCGGACCAGCTCACCACAAACAATTCCGGCGACCGTTTGCTGCTTGGCCAATTCAAAGAGTGGTGCGAAGTCAAGGGCCTCTTGTAAGGACTCAGGCGGGGGCGTACTCCACAAAGCTGTGCGCAGTAGCGCCAAGAGCATTCTTGTCGGCTTCATCATTAGTTTAAGCGGGAGCTTTCGCGTGGTCGAGGGAAGAATAAATGGAGTTGCGACTGATGAATTCGGGCACGATGGATTTCATTTTGCGCACAATAGTCATATCGTCAGCGGTGCGCGCCGTCTCTATCAGATCTTCTATATGCTGATTCACTTCCGTGTAGTCGTACTCGCGCACCTTGGCGATGCGTATCTTTTCATTGAAGGATGGGAGCGTGCCTTCTTTATCGTTCAAGACTTCTTCATACAATTTTTCTCCGGCGCGCAAACCGGTATATTCGATCTCGACATTCGTAGCGCCGGAAAGGCGAATCATACGCTTGGCCAAATCGGCGATGCGGACGGGTTTACCCATATCAAAGACGAAGATCTCGCCGCCATTACCTTTCGTGCCGGCCTCCAAAACCAGTTTGCAGGCTTCGGGAATAAGCATGAAAAAGCGGATAATGTTGGGATCTGTGACGGTAACCGGACCGCCGGCGCGGATCTGCTTTTCAAAAAGGGGGATGACGGAGCCATTGGAGCCCAAGACGTTGCCGAAGCGGGTCGTAACAAACTGGGTCGTGCCTTTGACTTTGTTCTCTTTTTCTGCCTTATCAAGACTTTGCACGTAGATTTCGCAAATTCGCTTGCTACATCCCATCACATTGGTTGGATTAACGGCTTTATCGGTAGAAACCATCACGAACTTCTTCACGCCATACTTGACGCTCAAGTCGGCTATTATCTTCGTGCCGTTGACATTGTTGAGGATACTCTCGCTCGGATTATCTTCCATCATCGGCACGTGCTTGTAAGCGGCGGCGTGGAAGACGTAGTCGGGGCGAAAGGCGGAGAAAATCTTTTCCATTCTTATCTCGTTCGTAATGGAGGTGACGATAGTCGAGACTTTAATGCCCGCGAAGTCGTGCAACATCAAAAGGCGTATATCGTGTTGCGGCGTCTCTGCTTGGTCGATAAGCATCAATTCGGCCGGCTTCAGCAAACTGATTTGCCGCACCATCTCGCTGCCAATGCTGCCCGCAGATCCGGTAATCAAAACGCGCGTGCCGGCTATTTCTTGACCTACACTCTGCATATCAACCTGAATCTCATCGCGCGGCAAAAGGTCTTCGATGCTGATCTCCTTTAGCGTCGCTTGAGGTATGCTTTCTGAAGAGCCGTCCCACTCGCGCGCGCCTTCAGTCATATATATATGTACGCCGGCATTGATCAAAAGATCTTGCAACTTCTCGTTGCTGCGAAACTCATCGTTGCGCAAGGGAGAGATCAGAACGGCTTTGATCTTCGAATCTTTAATGATTTCCTCTAAATCACTGTCTGCTTGGTAGACGCGCTGCCCCATTAAGAAGATGTCCTTCAGTGTGGGATCGTGAGAAATAAAGCCTTTGAGGCGAAAGCGCCGAGGCTTCTCGTTGTTTATATTCTTCGCCAAACCTATACCGCCATTCTTAACGCCATAAATCAAAGCGGCAGCGGCGCCATCACTATCAAACGCCGTATCATAAAGCATCTTGACGATAACGCGAAAAGCCCACAACAAAACCGTAGCAACTATATAAATGGCTAAGATATGGCGTGTATGAAGCGGCAAGAACCATTTATTACCTTCCCAAAAGAGGATCGGATAATGCAAAATCAGCACACAACCACAAGCCAAAGCCATCGCGTAGCCCACACGCTGTAAATCAATAAAAGAGGAATAGCGAATTACACCTGAATAGGTATGGAAAACGCGAAATCCTAAGATATTGAACACCATATAAAGAAGCAACGTGTATGTCAGTGGGACGAAATGGATCATCGTATTGTAACCTCTGAAGAAGAGGAAGAACACAAAAATCCCGGAAAGATAGCAAATCAGACAATCAATGAAGAGTACACACCAATAAGGCAGCGAATCTCGCCTGAAATACCAATTGATGAGTTTGTTGAAAAAGTCTTTCATAACCACCATTATAATTAGAAGTTGCTTAATCTAATGCCGCTTTTATCTCGGCTACGATCCTTTCTACCTCACTTTCGCTCACGCAAGGGCCGGACGGCAGACAGAGGCCGCGGCAAAAGAGTTCTTCGCTTACGCCATTAACATAGGCGGGACTTGTTTGATAAACGGGCTGCTTGTGCATTGGTTTCCAGAGCGGGCGACTTTCTATGCCTACCTTATCTAAAGCTATACGCAAGGCTTCTACGTTGGCCGCAGGTTCACAATCGGTGTGGATTTGCCCCGTAGCGTGCACCACGCCCGCAGCGCCACCGACAGCACCCTCAACTGCCTGCATGTAAGTCTGCGCTTGACCTTTGATTTTCAACTCAGGCGATAAGAGAATCGTATTCAGCCAAAAGTTTGAATCACATTCTCCATCAGGATTTCCGTGGAAAGTTATACCATCAATCTTACTAAATGCCGCTTCATACAAGCGAGCCACGCGGCGATGGTGAGCGATGTGTTCGTCAAGCACAGTCATTTGCCCGCGACCTATACCGGCGCAAACGTTGCTCAAGCGATAGTTGTAGCCAATCTCTTCGTGCTGATAGTAAGGAAAGGCTTCGCGCGCCTGAGTCGCGAAAAACATCACGCGCTGCTTTGTCGCAGCGTCGGGGCAAATAAGTGCACCGCCGCCGGACGTAGTAATCATCTTGTTGCCATTAAAACTCAGTACGCCAAAGCGGCCAAACGTCCCGACAACCTGACCTTCATAGCGCGAGCCCAAGCCTTCGGCAGCGTCTTCCAAGACAGGAATGTCGTATTTCGCCGCCACGTCCATAATCTCTCGGATCTTGGCCGGCATACCATAAAGATATACGACGATGATAGCTTTGGGCTTCCTGCCGGTCTTCGTAATACGATCTTGTATGGCACGATCCAGCAGTTCCGGATCCATATTCCAAGTTTCCCGCTCAGAGTCAACAAAGACCGGAACAGCGCCTAAGTAAGCCACGGGGTGAGAGCTTGCGCAGAAAGTAAAGCTCTGACACATTACCTCATCGCCGGCTTTCACCCCCAAAGCGATTAGCGCCAGATGGATAGCTGCCGTGCCGGAGCAAAGCGCCACAACGCTCTTGTCCTGCAAGCCAGGTAAGCTATCAAGCCATAATTGTTCCGGATCATCACAATGCGCCATAATGCTTCGTGGGTAATCCTCATTGTCAAAGTCTTTTTTGGCATCAACGGACTTCACGAAACGTGCCAACTCATCCTCAAAAGCGTTGACATTGGGGCCCAAAGGCACCACCCAATTGGTATCAAACGCTTCTTGAATGTACTTCATCTCATTGCCGCTCATATGAGCTAAGCATAAATACGTACGGTTTGCCATCCTTATCTAACTTACTTTGCCAATTCGTCCTTCTTCACAATTACCACGCTGTCATACATCATCATCAAGACATCGTCATCGTAATTGCCAAACTGCTCTTCGTTTGTTTTCCCTTCCATATTACGTTGGATCAACTTAAAGAAATCCACTCCGGCACCATAAGCATGAAGATAAGCACCACCAAAACGCGGGTTAACTTCTGAAAGATAATATTCTCCATCTTTGTACCAGAAATCCATATCAACAGGGCCGTTAAACTCAAGCACCTTACAAATCTCCTTGATGAATGCAAACAATTTCGGATCTTTAAAAGATATTGTCTTGTTGGCACCACCTATTTTCGTTTCGAGCTTGCGCTTTGAGAAAGCAGCTACGGGTTGATGAGAAAAACAATCAATATAGACATCAGCATCACAATCACCGCCGTCCATAAATTCTTGAATGATATAATCAAACTTTCCTTCTCTAAAATGAGTATCCAACTCTTCTTGTGTATTGCACTTATGAATCCCGACACTACCGCTACCTGTGCGCGGCTTTATAAAGACCGGGAAGCGAATTTCTCCTTTAGTATAACCCTCTTTAAAGTGTTCTAAGCTATCGTAGGTAAGCACCGTGCGAACATTGTTTTGATGGAGATACTTAAACATATCATATTTATCAAAACAATGGCGAGCCGTTTCTTTTGAAGGAGCTAATACGAGAATGCCCTCTTTCTCAAAAACATCTCTATGCTTAGCTAAGATCTCTATTTCAGGATCAATCAGCGTTGTAATGGCTTTTACGTCATTGCTTTTAGCAATCTCCAATACGGTCCGAACATAATTGGGATCATCTATGCGCGGAACCAAATACTGTCGGTCAGCGAGATAAAGTGCGGGGGCAGTATTTGAATTATCTGTAGCTATGATTTGACAAGTATCTTGCAAAGATTCTTTCAGATACCTAAAGAGTTGGGCTCTGCGACCACAACTACAAAACATAATATTGTTCATATTCCCAAAAATTTATGCTGTTTATACTATACTCTTTTTCCCTTTCAGGCGAGCAAGTCAACTATTGCAGGAGTGACGCTGCAATGTCTTATTATTTTAATACTATATATAAGTGTCTTTCTTTTCAGAAGATCTTCTCTTCGCTATTGCTCAAAAGCAACAGCTATACATCTCATCTCAGTTTGTCCCATCAAAAGCCTCCATTGTTGCCTGTCCTTCCTGCGAAATTCCCTCGCGTTTGAGGACAGATTTTATTGTATAATAAATGACCTTCAAGTCTGTCATCAGTGAGAGATGGTCTACGTACCACACATCGTAGGCAAACTTCTGCTTCCAACTGATGGCGTTGCGACCATGGCATTGTGCCCAGCCCGAAATTCCGGGACGCACCTCGTGGCGGCGGGCCTGCTCCGGCGAATAGAGGGGAAGGTAGCGAACGAGTAAGGGACGCGGGCCGATAAGCGACATATCGCCCTTCAGGACGTTAATAAATTGAGGCAATTCGTCGATGGAAGTGGAGCGAACGAAGCGACCTACGCGCGTCAGGCGCTGCTCATCGGGGAGCAACCTGCCGTTTGCATCACGCTCATCGCTCATGGTCTTAAACTTAATCACGCGAAAAATCTTCGCATGTCTGCCCGGGCGCTCTTGTAAGAAAAAAGCACCACCGCCTTTATTCGCAAAATGCAGCCAAAGGGTCACGATCAGCAAAAGCGGTGCAAGACAAATCAAGGCCACCAATGCTATAATAAAATCGAAGCAGCGTTTAAAAAAATGTTTGTACATACGTAATGGTTGATAAAGCTGAAGATCGTTTGCAAATCGTATGCAAGCCGTTACAGTCCGACGAGGCTTAGCGACAAAACTTATATGTTTCTACTTTTGAAGCCGAAATAATAGCTATTTTATATAGCGAAAAAGCGTATTCTGCGCTGATATTTGAATGCGGCGCACTGCATCTTGTTTCGTTTGCCGGCAGCAAACTATCGTTTGGCGGGAACAAACCATTGTTTGCCGGGGGAAAACTATCGTTTGCCGGGGCCAAACAATGAAGTGAGTAGTGCTGTGTAGCGTTATATGCGTTGAAAGTTTTCAGAAAAGTTGTTGTCCGATCAATTGAAGCCGACTATGTGCCAATCAAACTGCGTACATTAAAAGAAAAGATGTGATGAACAAAGTCTCGAATGAGCCGGTAATCCACAGAAAGAAGAGATAGATGAGCGCACAAGGAGTATCAGAAATACAATGATTTAGAGAAGGATCTCTACTTGCGCCACGCGGATCTATTCTTTTATCTATAGGCGATCATATTCCTCGCGCAATGCTTCCCAGACGGCACGTTGCTCGTAGCGAGAGAAAATCATCGGACGCGCATTGCGTGCCAAGTCGCAGACCAAGGGTCGATCTTGCAGAAAACGCAACATAGCTTCGTAGAGGGCTGCCTCATCGCGCGGCGGAATCAGCAGTCCGTTGCGGTCAGCCTCTACGATTTCGTTGCAACCCAAAATGTCGGTAACAATAGCAGGAAGTTGCATCGAGCCGGCCTGCATCACGACATTGGGAAAGCCTTCGCGATAACTCGGAAAGACCAAGGCATCGGCCGCCAACAAATAGGGACGAACGTCTTGTTGATAACCAACGTAACAAACTGCGGGCGATTCTTTCAAAAAGGCTTCATTCTCGGGTTGTAAGGGATCTAACTCGCTCTCAAACCTGCCGACCAAGATTAGTTTGCAGTCGGGCTGCTCCCGTACCAAGCGTCGCATAGCAGCAGCCAATTCGTTCATCCCTTTATCGCCCACGATTCGTCCGATAAAGATGAATGCGAAATCTTCAGGGCGGAGTCCGAGCGAGCTACGTATGCGAGAGCGAGCATCAGCTCCCTGCATCGCTTCAACGGCTGCGGGAGAGAAATGCTGTGTATCAATACCATTTATATTGCCGTTGAGCACGACGCGCATCGGTTTGCGCGTAATGCGGTCGGCATAGAGCGTTCGTTTCACGCCCTCGCCTTCCGGAATCACCTTCGTGGCAAATGCGCAACTCAAACGCTCCATTGTCATCAGAATTTTGCGAAAGAGTCCGCTCGCACCTTGATAACGCAAACCGGTGACGGTATAGAGGCGATGGGGGACGCGCGCCAACCAGCCGGCAATCATCGCGAGCAAACTGCCCTTGGGCGTATTGCTGTGGATAATAAAAGGCCGCTCGCGGCGAAACGTTCGGTAGAGCTGCCAAAGGCATTTCAAGTCAGGCAGCAGAGCGATCTCGCGATGCATCGGCACTTCGATCGTGCGCACACCTTCACGCTCGCCGACGCTACGCAAACAGCCCGTATCGTTGGACAAGGCCACGACATCGTAATACTGATTCATATAGCGCAGTTGCCCTTTCAGAAGGCCGTCAAGACTGATGTCGGCGGTCGTAATGCGGATGAGCTTCTTTTTCATACGCTACTTATTGCTCAAAATCTTGTGATAGACGGCTTCATATCCGGCAACCATCTTGCCAATATCAAATTGGCGGGCGCGTAGGAGGCAGCGTTCGGCAGTCGTTTTATAGTAATCAGCATCCTGCTGCAAGCGCTCGATGGTCTCAGCCAAGGCCTTGTCGTCTTCATGGGGGAAAAGGAGGCCGTAGCCTTTGGTCACTTCGCGCAAACCATTGACATCACTGGCTATAAACGGTTTTCCGGCCGACATTCCTTCGACATTGGAAAGCGAAAGTCCCTCCCAGTGGGAGGACATGCAGATGATGTCGGCCGCTTTCAAAACATTGGGGATGTCTGTGCGTAAGCCCAAAAAGCGTACACGGTCGGTCAAGTGCAGCGATTCGACTAAAGCCTCCACCTCCGCTTGGCGTTCGCCAACACCGGCAAGCCATACTTCATAGGCTTCGCGATCTAAATGACTCAAAGCGCGTATCAAGGTATCTTGATCTTTGGCGTCTCTAAAGCCGGCCACCATCAAGAATGCCGTGCGCCCACCTTTCAAACGCAGGAGTTCGGGGTCGGGAGCGGCATTATAAATGGCTTCTACATCCACTCCGTTGTTGATCGTCGTAATATTTTTATAGCGAGCAGAATCCGGGCGCTGCCAATCGCCGCCCATATACTCGCGCAATTTCTTTTCAGCTATTTCGCTGATGCAAACGACACTGTCGTAGCGCCCATACATCCAGCTTTCAATCGGAGCATACCATTTCCAATCGCGTTTGCGGTTGGAGGTAGTATGCTCTGTAGTACATAGTCCTACTTTCCTAAACAACTCGGCAATAGCTACGAACAACTGGGGAGAAGAGTTGTGCGTGTGGACAATATCATAGTCTTTCATCAAACGATAAAGGCGGAAGATGTAGGAGGGATGGTAAAAGCCTTTGCCCAACTTGTAGAGTTTGACGCCGGGATTAGTCGCCAGCAAGCGATCTATTAGGGGTGTCGACAAATCGTCGAGGATACAAACGTCGGCTTGATAACCAGTGGCCCGTAGACGAGTCACCAAGTTGACAACTAAGGTTTCCGCTCCTCCCACTCGCAGCGAGGTGATGACTTGAAGTATTTTCATCCTTACTTTTTAAGAGAAACTAAACGCTTATAGCTTATCGAGGGCGAATGCATGCGATCAGCTTGCGCAGCCACATATTGTCGAAGCCTAAAGCATCGGTTACGATATAGCCTTTATACATATTAAAGGTATGCATACCTATGTTTAATTTCGGATGGGGCGAATACATTCTTCTTATTTCTTTGAATGTAAGCTTCTCCGGATCGAAAGAACTTATAGTAGAGAGAGATTCTCCGCCACAGGTAACTTCTTGAAGCGATACAGCATGGCCATATTGCACATTACATTCTTGAGCCGGTCTATAGTATTTTCCGTTATGAGCAAAACAATCGCCTGCCATCCGAGCCAAATTCTCATCAAACCGGTATTCTTTCACAAAAGCATATTTCTTAAGTGACTCATCCCATTGATAGAGACTCAAGAGATTCCCATTTATATTAGGGCGGCGTGTGCAAAATAAAAATTGTTGATCGCCAACTTGGAATGGTGTTGCATCTTTAACCTCTTCATCTAATACGGAAGCAAGGGTCTCGATACGATTATCTGCCGGATAGAACTTATATAAGGTGAGCTGACCTGCTTCGCCATTCTCCGGAAGCAGGTAAACAAAATCTTCATTGCTCCGAATAACAACCGGAAAACTCATATGTGTAGGTAACTCCTTAATTACATCTACTTGTTTTAATTGGAGACTCGCCCTATCGATCGTGAGCTTGGATATGCGCCCTCGATGGAGAGCTTTCGGAAACTCTTCGACCAAAACTTGGATTTCATCTGCTGTTACATCTAAGATAAAGGGATCAGCAAACCAAGCGTCGGTAATATTATGACGAACCCAATCTACGACAAGCTGCTCTCCAGACAAAATCGAGTCTAAAGAGTTTCGAATAAAACCTATCGTCCAACGTTCATCGGTAAATTGCTTTACAAATTGTTTTAACGACATTTTCTCAAATCATTTAAATGCATGAGGAGACCGAACGGCCATGCCCAAAACCAACGCATAGAAAAGCCGACTGCGGGCACTGAACCTTTCACACAGCATCTGAAGCGAAAGTAATTAATCGCTGCTTTAAGACGATATATAAAAGGTATCTCTTGTTGGTTCAACTCTGCATAACACATCATAGAAGATACCGGACTTTGCATCCTTATGCGAATGATATTGGCCGTTAATCCACCGGGAAGATAATCAGCCAAATAAATCACTTTGGGAATAAGACGCAACTTATACTTTGACGCTATACGGAAAAGGGTTAGATCTTCCGGACAGAACTTTTCTCCGGCTATTTCCGGATAAGGAAACTCGCGTAAGACTGATGTTCGGAAGACTTCGCGCATATCCCAATCTACATTGTATTGATATTGTAACTGGCGTGTATCGGCATCTATAACGTCATTACTTACATAACGGCCAATCATGCGACCATCTCGATGGGCCATATAACCACAAACTCCTCCTATTCGCTCGTCATCTCTTATTTGTTCAAAGCAAGTCCAAACGGAATGTACTGCATCCTCCGGAAGTTCATCATCGCTATCAAGCACCAAGGTAAGTAATCCGTTAGCAGCCTTAACGCCAAGATTGATAGCCGTATGTTTTCCTCCGTTTTCTTTATATAAATAGGTAATAGGAAAGCCTTCAACCTTGTGGGATTCTTGCATTGCTTTGACCACAAGTGCCGTATCATCTTGCGAACCATCATCAACAATAATCCATTCAAAACATTGGTCCGTTTGTCTCTGCAAACTTTTATATATCGTAGGCAGTAATTTGGCGCGATTATAACTCGCAGTCAAAATAGTTACTCGTATTTCGTCCATATTAACCCCAATTCAAGAGAAATAACATGTAGTTTACCTTAAAACAATTTCTAAAAAGTCCCAATTGAGGGTTACTATCCTTTATTTATAGTTTTGCAAACACGTAAAAGCCACAAACCCAAATCATTGCTTTTGAATTTTCCTTCGTTCAGCAGAAGCAGTCTCAGTAAGACTAAATCATCAGCAAAGTTATAAAATAGTGTCTCTACAAGGAGATACCTACGTCTCTACTTGTAGAGATTTGCATCTCTACTCGTTGATACGATCGTCTCAACAAGTAGAGACACTTAACATCCGCCTATCTATATCCAAAAAGACAAGTTCAAACTAAACATTTCAGCCTTATCTTGCGTATTGGGTTTTATTTATTCCGGCCAAAATACAATCAATACAGAATGGGAGACTAACTACCCATCAGACGCGCTATGACTTTCTCCGGCGTCAACCACTGATCAAAGTATGCCTTTGCACCAATCTCTAATTGATGACGGT
The DNA here is from genome assembly GCA_015259125.1 of Alloprevotella tannerae. GTDB lineage: Bacteria > Bacteroidota > Bacteroidia > Bacteroidales > Bacteroidaceae > Alloprevotella > Alloprevotella tannerae_A. The sequence goes on from JABZGR010000014.1 coordinate 18,446, forward strand.
AGCTCGGGTTATCTTTTAGCTCCACCACTGCGTTATAAATATCCTCAACAGATTCAACAAAGTGAACATTCCGACCATGAATCAATCCTTCACCAGGCATTTCGCGTGTTAATGGCGTAGATATAATGGCTTTTCCCATACATAGATATTCGGCCAACTTCCAACCATGGCATTCGCAAACAGAAGGCGTATTGAAAACAAGAATACTTTCTTGAGTCTTGCGAATATAGTCGTCCATTGATAATCGCTGTTCATAGATAAAATCCTTATAAAGGGCCTTATAACGTGGGTAATCTGGCATTTCAGCCAATACGTCATCGCCATGAAGAAAATAAAGTCCGCCTTCTACCTGCAACCCGGCCTTTCGACATGCTTTCAAAAATTCTCCGCGATACATATTGGTATCAGTTGCCGCAAAGCGGTTATACCAAAGGGTGGATGCATGAAAGATATAATTATCTTTTATCTGAGTTGATCTGGTATAGTGAGATAATGGGCGTCGCCTTATATTGGTATAAAGATAATCTCTAAGATAGGTCTTTAAAGATAAGGACGTCTGTCGGTAGCTTTTTAAATAATGGATACAACAAGAAAATAAAGAAACCGGCAAGGAATGTAATGTAAGTCCAAATTGAGGACCAAGAACTAATAGCTTCTTATACCGGAGAGCTTGCTCCGCAGTAGGATTCACCTTCCCATATACATCGCACCACGCATAGCGGTCCTCAAAAATAACGGATCGATCCTCGGTATCAATAAATATCTTTTTCTCCTTTGCCCCATCTCTAACAATAAAAGCGAATCCACTATTATAATCTTGTATCTTCTCATACAAGAGCTCACAAAATGGCGCCACATCAAATCGGACTGTAGCTCTCTTTCTTAAAAAGTTTATGCCGTAAAGATACCAAGATGCATAATTGTATTGCAAACGGGGATCTATGATAATTTCCATAAACAGCTTCTGTCAGTTGTTGGGATAAGACAGATTATACAATTTATCTCGATCATAATTATGGTCGTATTCATAATCTTGATAGATGAAATCACCTTTTCTACAGCCATCTGAAAGAAATGTCTTATACGGACGTAACAATACCCCCCAAGCAAAAAAGATACGCAAATAAAGGACTATACAAAGCACGGTGACGAAACTACGCAAGCCGTTCGTATTGCGATAGCTACAAAATTCAGACATCATAATCATCACGCCCAAAGAGCAATACCAAGCAATACGGCCGCCATCAGAAGAGCGGCAGAAAAAGAGCAATACTCCGCAAAACATCAGATATACATTCAAGAGAACCAAACTCCGCCTGTCTGTTTGCACCTTGATATAATTCTTCAACAAGACAAAGAGGAAGAGTATCGCTTCGATCACATATTCTATACGGAAACCATGTTCTGCTGTTACTGAATAGTGAGAAATTTTCGCATTTTCAGTTACACCACCTGCCACAAGAAATAAAGACTTAGTTATACCACTAAGCCCTAAAATAAACAAGAGACTCATCACGAGAAGAATTTTTGAAGGAGCATATTTCTTCTGTGGGATGAAATATAAGAGGATAAAATAAGCTGCTGAATTATGGATCAAAGTCGCAGCCACGACAAATATAGCAAAGCGCCAAAACTTACGTTCAACAGCAAAAGGAATAGCCATCCAACAAAGGCCACAAGCTAGCACTTGACGCAGGTAAGTAAAACTAAAGAAGAACATTAGCCCAAGGAAAATTAGCAGACTAAAGAATGGATACTTCGTATGTTTATATAACGACAAAGGCAAGAACACATAAATCAAAAGGGAAATAAACAAAATGAAGATGTATCTATTCGGCGTAAAATACCCCACGAGGCTATTCAGCAATCCATATACGGGCTCATTTTTAAAAAGCAGGAGGAAATCAGCATTAAACAATCCTTTTCCCAAGTGTACACTCCACGCTTGTGCTTCAAACGCTTCAGCGTAAACATACCTATCATAACCACCCAACATATCCCCCAAACCTACAAAAAGGCCAATAAAGAGACAATAGATAAGGAAAAACGATTTAGAAACTTTAGGCTTGTCAAAGTTAGCCCAAGCCAATACAGCCGTAACGGCAAGTAAAATAATATATTGCATAGCTTATAGCTTAATCAATAAATGCGTATAGTTTTTCTACTTCGGAAGAATTGTCAACAATGTGAGCGTTTAAATAAGCTACATAGGATTGACGTAACTCTTTATTGGCTGCCAATTCGATAATAGCATCAGCCAACGCACCACCATTCATCTCGCATATGCTCGCGTTCACTCTATCCTCAAACTGATCATTAACAGTAGAGAAATTAGTGACAACAATGGGCTTACATAAAATCTTGGCTTCATCTAGCGCAATAGACTTCCCTTCAAAACGAGACGGATGGACGTAAATACCGGCCGCCTTTATATAAGGATAAGGGTTAGGACGAATACCTAAGAATACAAAGTTATCGCTCAGGTCTTTTTTTTCTATTAAAGTGAGCCAATCAAACTCTATAATCTTACCTAAGAAGAACCATTTGAAATCTATTTGTTTCTTCTTTAATTGGGATGCTGCCTCAATAGCCAAATCTATTCCTTTAGCCTTTAAGACGTGACCAACAGTTAATAACGACAAAGGCATTTCCGGAATTTCTATCGATTCTGCAGCCTGCTTTCTAATCAATTCAGGCGAAGAAATATTCTCCATTATAGAGATCTTACCCCGACATTCCGGAAAAAAGCCCTTCAAAGCATCCACACAAGTTTGAGAAATAGAAAAAATGTGATCTACTTTAGGGTAATAAAGTCTATCAGCAGCATAGTAATAGTCCCACTTAGTATAGTCGCTATGAAAGAACGTAATCTTCTTTTTCCCATCCAACTTATCCACCATATAATACAACTGCTGCTGGCCGCCATAATCAACAATGAGATCAAATGATAGGTCGGTAAAGCGCGGCATCAAATAAGCCAACCACCTACCGGCCCAAGCGCGGGAAAATTTCGAAAGCAACATACGGATCAAAGAGCCTAGAGCTAACCACAAATGACCGGTAAACACCAAAGCACGTACACCGCCAAGTCCACGATGAAGATTTTCTATTTCTCGATTGACGTGAACTGTAATATCCGAAGGAAGATATGGAGAAAGAATATCTCCTGCCCGATCAAGCAGAAGCAAATGGACGTCATATGTTGTGCGGTCCATCACATTGAGCAGATTAACAATGCTCTTTGACACACCGCCCGACTGCAACGTACCAATCATAAAGAGTATTCTTTTCTTCATAATGATAAATGCCTTTGGAGGGAAATATTCAGCCTATCTATCACAATAGCCACAAGATAACTAATGCAGAGCAGCACAAGAAAGATGAGCAGCGGATATTTGAATCCATATATAAAGTCTTGAAACAGATAATAGCAAAAATAGGTGTGGACAAGCCACATACTCGTAGAGCGACGGCCAAAGGCATTCAGGCAGCGATCAAGCCAAGCCGGACGCTTGATACAGACAAAAAACAGAATAAATGCTGTCACATAAAAAGGATAAAAGATAGATTGGTACGTATTGCGCACAAGAATAATACCTATCATCAAAAGTGGTAAGCCAATTATAGGCACCCAAGTCGGCACACGCTCTCTAAGACGCGAAAGGGGAAACCTTTGGGCTGAAGCAGCCCCTAAGAGGAATGGTAACAAGAGCGTAAAGTAGCTGTCTATCCAGAACAACAAGCGATATTCATCCAACCATTTACCATCCCAGCGAGAAGCTAATCTGACCAGTAGATAAATAAAGAAGGAGAGGGATAGTATCCATTTATATCCTCTTCGATCTATCTGTCGGAAAATAAAAGGAGCCGTCAGAACCAATAAAGCATAAGGTAGCATAAACCACGTCTCATGATTATAGGAATTGTCCCAAGCCGCTATATTCTTTAAGATAGTAATGAAGTTACCGGGATAAACTTGCGAGTCACCCAAAATACATCCCAAGGGAACGAACAGCAAAAGTGTAAGCCAATAATGCAAATAAAGACGCAAACATCTTTTATCTTCCCCGTTTTTATTTGACAATGACAGACCGTATCCACTTAAAAATATAAAGAAGTGAACGGGGTTCATAGCAAAGATGAGCAAATAGACAAGCGGCTGCTCACCGACATAGGCTAACGGCGTCGACAAGTCTACCAGCTGCAGACGATTAAACAGATGGGCAAATAACATGAATAGTATAGCAACGCCCTTCACGGCCATCGTATCCGCCTTGGAAAAGGTATCTTTCATTGATTTTAGCTGAACAGAGATAAAAATAAGTCCTTATACTTCAAACTGACTCTTCGTGGGCAACTTTCGCTCAAACAGAGCAATCAAGCGAGGCTTCAAGCTCTCATAGTCCTCATAAGAAAGGTCAGAAGAATCGTTTAAGCAAAGAGATTTAACTTGAGTGTCAAACATCAGTCGTTCTACTTGATTAAGATTATCTGCTCCCAACTGCACAACTTGCTTCGCACGCAACTGGTTAACCGGGTAGAATTTATTGGAAGCCAACTGCCAATAACGAAAGACGTAGTTGTTGAGGCTCATATTTTCTCTAAACTTCGTACAACTCTTGGCCAGCATTTCAGGTTCTCTTTCCCACAACTCTTGATAAGTAGTCTTCAAAAAGGCTTTTTCATTATGTGGCGTATAGAAATGTTGAAACGTACTGCGACGAAACCATCCTATAATCCGAGCCTGCAGCCAATACTTCAGTCCCAAATAATGTCCGTACCAGGCTTTTCTGTTTTGGGCAACGACCTTACGACGATCAAAATAAGCGTTAACGACATGCGTATCGCAAAACTCCATAACGTTAATGCCCCACCCATCTGTCTTCGGATTGTAACAACCGGCAGTAAACAAATGCTCATAAGGCGCATCGCAAGGCAAACCATTACGAAAATAATAATCCGGAGCTATAGGAGCATTGATAAACATGTCGTCGTTGAAGACGACAAATTGCTCACTCAGACCTTTTATTCTATGCAGATTATCCTCAATTGTATTAGCTTGAAACGTAGGTAAAAACTCTTCGGGAATAAAATCACGATGATCTACAAAGGATAATTTAGGGTGATCAAAATTAAGCCACGATGGGCGTTGGTTATCAGCTACGAAATAGATATGACGCACCCACGGAGCATAAGTTTCTACAGCACGAAACCAATATTTCAATATATCCCAGTCGCGATACCTGACCGAAGCTGCCTGCTGCGGCGTCCCCTTATAGCGAGCTTTCTTCTGCTGCCATTCAGGGTCAGAACCGTCTACCCAAAAAACGACAAAATCTATCTCTTGCATCTTTTATGGAAGCTAAATTTCAAGCATTGAGAAGTCTTTGATACCTACGGACAATAAAGGAATCAGCCATAACAACCATCAATGACTCATCGCAGAGCTGATTGAAGCAGAAACAAGAAAAAATTGCCCATTCATCAAATGAGTTTGAGCACACTTCGTTTGTATCCTCCCATTGTTTGGCGTATGTAAACTATAGTTTGATACCGGCAAACCATAGTTTGGGTTGAGCAAATGATAGTTTGGCCCGAGCAAACAAAATAGAAGTTTGGATGTTATTGTAAATCTCCACGATATCCGAATCAATCTATGCGACAAACGATAGATTCAGAATAGGCTCTATCAGTTATCGTCTCGTCTACTTGAGCGCCGCCACTTACTTCATTCACATACTTTCCCGGTATCTTAATCTTATCCTGTGCTTTCCGTAAGAAATATTCATATTCTATATCTACGTGCCCTATATCTATCGCGCGATAACCGAGTTGGGATAAATCGTAGGCCAAGATGGTTGCCGTAGGACCCATCGCCATAATCAGCAGTGCAGTTTTAGGGACGATGGATACAATGCGTTCAAGAATTACATCATATTTATCGAACGCATTTTCAGCAGGGCCAATGATACGATGCAGCGATTTGCAATTATCAAACAAGTCATTACCTACACCCAAGCGAGTCTTTACTCCTTCTACAATATAAACATCGCGATCAGCCCACAACTTTTTGAGCCGCGCAAAATAGTCGCCATGATCTATACCTTCATACATTGTATAAGGTCTTGAGACATTAGCCTCATAATAAGAACGATTAGATTCCAAAAGACGGGCAAACTTTAAGGCATGCTGATGACGCCAAACATAAGCGAAAGCCTTCTCGCGAGGACGTTTGTAACGGGCCGTTTTACTCTTCTTCTCATCATAGGAATAATCGTTAATTGCGATCATTATATTGTCTTGCTTGGAGCGTACTATTTCCCTGAGTCTATCACCTAGCTTCTTATTAGGACCTTGAAAACCAATTCGCCCACCCCAGATAACATCAAATTCTCCATTCCCTAACCTACACAACGACTTGTTAGAAGATAATAGTTCGTCTAAAGAATCAAAGAGATCATAGACCTTTGGCTCTTTCCACAAAAGTAAGACTAAGGCACCAAAAGGCTTTTCTATCAATTGCCATTTCAAGCTTCTAAGAATTTGAAAGATGTTCATCCACTTATCTTAATGAAAAATCATCGCTATTAATTTTGTTAATCGACACACAAAGACATACCAGAATGAATGTCTTTGCTGCAAATCCTTTGCTGGTTTTATGAGCGGATACAAGCGCGTATAATCCATTAAGTGTTCACGCACTACTTGCGGAAACAATTCTTGCATCACCTGCGCTCTTTCATGCTTATCTAAGTCTTTGTTTGTATTACTGATGCCGCTCATATCTTGCTCTGCTACGACCAAATCAAGCATTTGATAGGAGCAGCCTTGAAAGAGTATGGCTTCAACCCAAAACTTCCAATCTGAAACGATTTTGAAGCGCTCATCATATTGGCATTTGTCGAAGACGCTCCTACGTATAAAGGTAGCTTGGTGGTTCAGCGTACTCTGCATCAATTGAACCAACACATCATCTACATATGGGCGCAATAGTTGCCCATTATCCATTCTCAAAATCTGGCAAGCTACGATATCAGATGTTAATTGCAGAGCTGCTACTTTACTCAAAGCATCACGATCATGAAAGGTATCCCCTGAATTCATAAAGATCAAATAGTCTCCCTTTGCATGAGAAACGCCTTTATTCATCGCATTATAGACGCCCTTATCGGCTTCAGAACACCAGAACGACAACTTTTGCTCTCCATTCTTTATAATGTCGACACTTCCATCATTTGAACCACCATCAATCACAATAAACTCATAGTCGGCACAAGTCTGGCTAAACACACTCTCCATTGTCTTGCGTAAACCTTCAGCATTATTATAACTGATCGTAATGACCGAAAACTTCATACTACTTTGGCCTTTATTGTTTCCATTATTTTCTTTCTCTCCTTCTTCGTGCACACGATAAATAAGGATGTGATCAATACCAATGCCGTAGACAAAGTGCTGATACTGATAAACCTCAATAAATTGTTAGCCGGCATCAATTCCATACAGCAAAAGCAGCCTCCCATCACCAAAGCAAACATAAGGAAACAAGGAATAACTGCTTCTTTATAAAACCGACGCCAATTGAAAGTCTTAAGATCATTGCGCAGCAGTCGAACATAATAATTAGACTTAGCCAGCTCCACAATAACCATAAAAACAAATGGAGCGACAGGTGATGCGCCAAACTTAAACAATATATAGGCAACCAACAATACGAGAAGCATCAGGCAACCTTCAAAAAGAGAGTATCTTTTATTCTTGCCCGTAGCCATAATTCCGAAGATTACAGGAGAGAATAAAACGCTAATGACGCAAGCCAACAATTGTAGCTTACAGAACTCTGCGGTATAGGGCGGTGGCGTCACAAGCCACAACCTCAAAATATAATCGGCACAGAAAAAGAAAGGAGTGGAAAGTAGTAACATCAAGGAAAAAGAAAATTTTCCGGAACTTATTATCAACTCCTCAAAACGATTAAAGTCCTTGGATGAAAAGGATTTCGTAATAGCAGGCCTTACAGACATTGAAAAGTTTTTAGCAAAGCCGGAAATTGCGCCATAAACTGTATTAGCAAAACCGCACGCTGCATTGACGATCACACCAAAGAATACATTCAAAAAGATATTGATACCTTGGTTTTTTAGCGTAAAGCTTAAGCTTGCAAAGACGTCCCAAGATGAAAAGACCAGAATAGGTTTCATTAAGCTCCACTCTCTTTGAAAAGAAAACTTACACTCTTCGAAATGATGCTTACAATAAAAATAGTAAATCGACTGTATTAATAAGGCAAAAAAGAAAATCAAGAAACCATATGTAATCAACTTATCAAAAAACACGAAGTAGACGACAAAGCAAGCGACAAGCTTTAAGACCGTGTCCAATATACCCACGTAAGCAAAAACATTCATTTTTTCGTGGGCAATAATCGTCGAATTATATGGTACTTGAATAATCTCAAGCATCAAAGAAAAGATGGAAAACTCATAAACCCAAATTGCAGCGTCCATTCTTGGCTGCGGGATCACTAAATAATTGCAGACAAGCCAAATTCCTACTGTTTGAGCAACGACAAAGACAAGTACAGCCAGCAGAATGTGAACATTTAAGGTGGCGGAAAAGGTCTTGCGTAACCTTTCAGGATCTCCATTTCCTAACTCATAAGCCAAAAAGCGAGAGGTTGCACCAGCCAAAGAGCTATTGAGAAAACCAAACAACACGACTACACCGGCTACAACTTGATAAACGCCTAAATCTTCAACGCCCAACACCTGTAGAATAACCCTCGACGTATATAGGGAAACGACAAGATTAAACAGCATGCGAGCGTACAGAAACAGTGTATTCTTAGCTATCGTTTTATTTGAAGAAATAATTTCAGCCATTCGCTTTTTCTAATCGACCAATTGCACAGAACAAGTTCAGGAATGACAAAAAGAGATATGAGGACAAAGCATCACATTACTGCCATACTATCTCCTTATATCTATTATTCTTATTTAATCTACAGAAAGAGAAACGGTACTATCCAGTTTCTTCATCCCTCTCTCTATTTTATGTCATTATTAGCAGTGATAAAGGCTTGCCGGGCCTTGGATAAGTTGGGTAAAGACTTCATCCTATACTAGTTATCTTTCAACTTTATATCGCCAAAAGCGATGCTGTGATTTCTATGCCGGATTACAAAGTTACCGATCACAATCTCTCAAATGCAAAAATAGAGATAATAAATGACAAATACCCTTCTCGGCGTTCTATTTTTTTAAAGCCGAGTTAAAAAGCTGACTTCTTAACTCGGCATAGTCTATTCAGATCTCACAAAGATAGAATCTGTATTTCGCTCACCGCTCCTCAGGAATAGTAAAACAATATTTCCTGAAATAACTAATCGCTCTTGCTCAATCAGCTTCGAGAAGCGCCGGAGCGCGATTTCACAACAATATAAATACCCAAGCCTATGAAGGCCGCAAGGATGATGAGTAGAGGCACAGCATACTCTTGTGGTTCCACCCAAAACTCTTTGAAGAAATCAATACGCCCTAAGATCTCCACAGGAACCCAGAAAACGATTACCGTAGCGTAAGCCATACGCAAGTTAGCGCCCCAAGCCGAAAGGCGCAACTGCTTCCAAAACATCAAAATCGAACCAACCAAGCAGAAAGCACCAACCATAAAGGTCACAGGGTGGTGATCGCCCAAGAAGTTCTTATCATAACAAAACATCAAGAGCAGATACGAAGCCCAAAGCATCATATTGACCTCCATAAACGTCACGATACTCGTGTGGCGTGTCATAGGATGCGGTGCGATAGCCTGACGTTTGCTGCGGAAGCACACCTTCTGAATCCACGTAATAAAGAGACAGCCATTGCGCGTACTGAAAATGTACATCACCATCATCATCATCCAGAAACCAAAAGAGGCTGACAAAATCAGGTATTCAGGGCGAGTAGCCATCGCATCTTTTACCCACGGCTCACTCATACTATTGACCAGCTGTCCATTGATATGCATCACGGTCGTTGAGATGCCGTCGACATAAGTACTCGTCGTGCTCACCACACCATTGACAAGCTCCGGGTGCACGCCATATCGGTGGGCATAATACAGGAAGAGAAATTCCACCCAGCCGGTCCAGAAGAGCAAACCACCCAAGAGTCCTAAAAGCGTTTGTCGCGTATCGCCACGCACAAAGACGCCGACAATCACAATGATCAATCCGGCAAGTCCCAGCAAGAAACCGGCCACGTGAACAGTGCTCGGCGCCAAATAATGCTCCATCAGCAGCATCAAGGCGTGGCCCAGCGGCATCGCAAACAAGACGATAAGGAAAGACGCTATCGTACGCCACACATACAATTTGCGGCGCGATTTGTCAAGAGTCGAATTTTGAAGTGTAGACATATCCATTTAAATATTCAAGCGTAAATAAAATCAGAAAAGGTGCGTCCATTGCCCACGCACACATCTCTATTATATAAATAATATGGGCCTAAAGCCCATCTTCGGCAAATGTACAACAAAAAGCATACAACAGCGAATTTCTTGACGACACTTTTGAGTGCCCTCTCATTATTTACGAAGGCGTCGATACCTACTGCTAACAAAGCGATCGCAAAAGCCAAAAAGGCGCGACCATCACTAACTACAATATATCTGTCATCGCATCATCTAAAGCCTCGCCTGCACGCACACAGAAAAGCCGCCGACAATAACATAAAGCATTGTCAGCGGCTAATTATTGCGTTGTTATCTTCCGTCTTAGAATCTGTAGCGATTATCTTTCACATCGCCGTTGCGCAATACGAGCGCGTTGATCAGCAACTCATTTGCACCGTAGTAGCTCTGCTGATAAATAGCTTGGAAGTAGTTGCCAGACTCGCGTTGCATTTCTGCTTTGGCGTCAAACTTCTCTGTGCCTTGCACCTTACGCTGCACTTGCACGAAATAGATCGCTGCCGCACCTTGAACAGCGCCCGAGAATTGTCCTTGAGCTGTACGTGCGATTGCGCCGGCCAATTTTGGTTCAGGCACAGCCAACGAACTCAACTGCGTTTGGCTGAAGAAGTTTTGGCCTTGCAACATTTGCAAGATCACACCCTTCTGCGTCTTCGCTTGGGCCATATCCTTCACACCTTTCAAGCGCGCCATAAGCAGTTCGCCCTTCTTCTGCTGCTTCACGAGTCCCGTTAAGAGCTCGCGCACATTCTTGTTATCCCAAGGCAGATAGCCCTTGTCGTTAACCGCCGTCACGCCCAACACGAGCAAGTGGTCATTGCTGCGGCCGCACTCGAACAATTGTGAAACCTCGCCCGCCTTAGCCTCGTCGAAGAGCCAGCGCACAGCATCTTTCGCACGACTGCCACCGATTTGCTCTTGGATCGACTGGTTGCTTTGTGCATAGTTGGGCACATCACGCACGATATAGCCTTCGCGCGGCGCGTTTTTCGTAATCGCTTCAATCGTGCGGTTTGCAGAGAGGAAGCGGTTCATCTTATTGAGGGCCGCGTTATAAGTATCCTTAGAGAATTGTAGCGGGCATTTCACCACAGCCACATTATATTTCGTTTCGATATGCTTGCGCTCCAAGATCTGTACGACGATGCTACCTTGCGCATTGCTGATCACGCTATAGCCCGGCTGCAACGTGTTGATCTGATTGATCATCTTCGCTTGGTCATCAGGCACGTTAGGTGCTTCATATTGCGCTGAGAACATCCAGATAGAGTCCGTCGGTTGGTTGTAGCGCTTCGCCAAGTCGTCAAATTTCGCACCACCCTGCAAAGCCTTCAAGATGCTGTCTGCACGCGTTTGACTTTCCTTCGGCGTCTTGCCCACAGCCGCTATCATACGGTAGCGTACAGAGTCAGCTGCTTGCAATTTATTAATGAGTTTGAGCGTATTGATCGTATTATCCTGCGCGTTGTAATAAACCGGCTTCACGCTGCCTACGCCCATAGAATCCAAGGCCGCAGCAATGTCAGGCGTCGAACTGAAAGCGTTCTTGCTCATAGCCAACGTCGTGTAGGGGAAGATGGTCTTGCTCGCATTGACAACCGCTGCGGGATCGCCGCCGGCCTCCAATTTTTGACGCACCTCGTTCACCTCTTTCGTCAGGTCTGCCTTATCTTTCTCGCTGGCCTCAACAGTGACGTCAAGCACCTTAAGATCAACGCTCTTCGTCGGGTTGACGAATTGCTCCTTATATTGCTCGTAAGCCGCCTTCAAATCCTCATCCGTCACCTTCACGTCTTTATCGCTCACCATCGTATAAGGTACGGCAGCCACTTCGACATCGGCCAACGTATTACGAGCATCGAAATCCATCTTCGCAGAAATCGGGTTGGAGATAAAGGTTTGGCCCAACATGGTGTAGAATTTCATCTTCAGCAACTCGTTGCGCAATTGTCCTTCCGTGTACTCCCAAATCTGGCGAAGCATTTGGTATTGCTCTATATAAGCCTGCTGGCCGCTTTGGGCCAACTGCGCCATATTTTTGTCGTAATTTTTCAAGAAATCTTGCAATGCATTCACGTCGAAGCGTCCTGTCTGCTGATTAGCAAAGCCCATTTGCGCCATCATCTGCAAGCTCTGAGCCTGCCCCGTGCGCAAAGCGTCTTGCACATCCTCGTCAGTCACTTGGATGCCGGCTTTATCCGTCTCGTGCTTGATGGCACTCGTGTTGACAAAGTCGGACCACACTTGTTCGCGAATCTGATCCTGTTCCTGATCAGTCAACGCATCACTCTGTCCGGCGCGTTGCTTCTGCATTTTCGCAATGTTAGAAAGCTGCTCAACGCGATTTTGGAAATCTTGAATCGTCAGTGTCTCGCCAAAGGCTTCGCCAACTTTCTGTTTGTCAGCGTTGGTGAGACCGGTAATCGACTGAAAGCCACTCTCGGCAATAAAAGCAAACAGGCCAAGACCGATGATGATCATCAGGATCTTGCCTTTGCTTCTGATTTTCTGTAGTGCTGCCATTTATATCTATTATTTTATTGTTTCTTCCGTATTTTAATGGCTATAAAGCCGGACAAAGGTAGCAAGTTTTATTGAGTTGCCTGCGCTCGGGCTGAAAAAAAATACAATTTTTCAACTATCTGCACCCATTCGGTTGAATTTCAAGCCAACAAAATGGGCCGACAAACTAAAAAAGCAGCCTTTCTCGGACGAAAAAACAACAAAAAGAACGCCGAACAGCCCCCCCATCCGCCGCATCCCGCTCCGGCATGCGGAAGGCAAACTTAGCTTCCGCCTCCACCCCAGCATCGACCCTCAACGGTCCGCTATTTACGCGTCAAAGTCCGATCCGCCGGTGTACGCTCACGAGCGTACACCTTTTTTCTCACGAGCGCAAGCCTTTTTTATCGTGAGGTGAAACCTTTTTTGTCGTGATCAAAAACCTCTCCAAAGCGCTTTGCGCGATGAATACCTTGGATTTTTTCAAAAACAAGCCAATTAAAACCTTGGATTTTTTCAAATTTAGACCGTTTAATACCTTGGATTTTTTCATTTTTACTACCTTTGTCGCAGATTATAAGCTTAATAGTGACATGTATTTTCCCAGATCCATAGATACGTATCTCTCAGCTTGGGCCGCCGCATCAAGCCATAAGCCGCTACTCTTAAGAGGAGCGCGACAGGTGGGCAAGTCTACGGCCGTGCGCCATTTGGCAGCGCAATTCGATAGTTTTGTCGAGATCAATCTTGAAAAGCAGTCGTCGCTCATACAATTGTTCAAAGGCGATCTTGACGCTGTCAAAATCGTTGCGCAGTTGGCCGCCGTGATGGGTCAACCCATCACGCCTGGTAAGACATTGCTCTTCATTGATGAGATTCAGGCCTCTCGGGAAGCCATCATGGCCTTACGCTTCTTCAAGGAAGACTTGCCGGCTCTACACGTGATAGCAGCCGGTTCTCTGCTGGAATTTGCATTAGAAGATTTGCCCACTTTTGGGGTAGGAAGGATTCATTCGATGTTCATGTATCCGATGACCTTCGACGAATTTCTGACGGCCAACGGAGAAGACTTATTATTGCAGGCACGCAATCAGGCCACAGCAGCCTCACCGTTGCCGCTGCCCCTCTATCAACGATTGGTAGAACTGCTGCGCGAATATATGCTGATCGGCGGTATGCCGGAAGCAGTCAGCAGATGGGTGGAAACGCACAATTACTTAGCCTGCCAAGAAGTGCAGGACGACATTGTCGTAGCTTATGAAGATGATTTTCCAAAATATAAAAAGAAAATCGACCCACTGCTGTTAAGACTGACACTGAGAAGCGCTGCGGTGCAAGCTACGAAGAAGTTTGTCTACGCCAATGTGGGAGGAGGATATAAAACACACGAAATTAAACGGGCATTAGAACTACTTACGTTGGCCGGTATTCTGATTCCGGTGACGCACACCGATGCTAACGGATTACCGCTCGGGGCAGAGACGGACAACGCTTATAGAAAGATGCTGCTACTCGATACGGGTTTGATGCTGCGATTGCTCAATATGACGACGGGCGACATCTCAGATTTGACGACTCACATCCTAACCGCCGAAACTTCAGAACTGGTCAACAAAGGGCCGATGGCGGAGATGATGGCGGGATTGGAAATGCTTCATTATAGGCAACCCAACATTCGCCACGCCCTTTATTATTGGCAAAGAATGGCAAAGAATGCGGAAGCAGAGATAGATTATATCTCTCAGTATAAGCAGGTGGTACTTCCTGTGGAGATTAAATCGGGCACGCGAGGAGGCATGAAAAGTCTTTGGTCGTTTCTACGCGAAAAGCAATTGGACAATGCCGTCAGATGTTCGTTAGAAAACTTCGGCACTTTCGATTATGCTGATACGCTCGACAATGGTCGCCTGCGCCACGTCGCACTCTGTCCGCTTTTTGCTTTGTCTCAATTGGAGCGTTTAGCTAAGGAGTTGCCTTGGGATTGACGTCTCTCGATTTACAAGTCGCTTTCGTGCTCGCTCAAATCGAACGAAAGCGTAAAATAAAAAACGCCGGCCAAAAGGTCTGCGTTTATTTCTTTTGCGGAATGGGGCGTTCGCGCATCGGCGGAGCGGAATCGGATTGCGTAGGTGCGGAGCCGGAAGTGGCCGGCTGACTATCGTTGAACATCGGCATATAGCCACTACTGCGATGCAACTCATACTGCGTCAGTTGCTCGTTGGCGGTGAAGCGATTGCCTTCTATCATGTGCCCCGGCTTTTTAATCTGCATATAGCTATCAGAGTAAAAACGATGCTCCAGCATATCCCAGAACACTTCGTGCGTACGAAAAGTCGTCTGCGTGGCCCGATTGTCGATAAAAACGTTACCTTTGAAATGCCATAAGCGTTCGTCGAAGCACCAAGCCGTATCGGCTTGCATGTAAAGGTCCATTTTGAAATTCTCATCAAAACGTTCGAGGAAGATACCGCGCGGAAATTCTTGGCGAGGCGGCTTGGTCTGATCGTAATAGAGCCACGCCTCGGCAATAATACGATACTTCATCACGCCGGAATCGGAGATCATTTTCGCCACGCCAAAGGTTTCCATCACAGGCATTGAGTCGCGCGGCATATCGAGGTGTCCGGTGGGCGGTTTGTCGCCTCCGCAACTCCCCAAGAGAGAGACCACGAACAGCAAGAGTAAGCCGGCAACGCTCCAATCAGTCCATCGACGCAAGCGGACGGGAGCAGCTGAAGCGGGTGCAAATGCAGACCGCCGCCCGGCGGTCTTTTGAAAACCGGGCAGCAGTCGTAATGCTTTATTTTGCCTAATGTGGGCCGTCTTTATTGGGCTTTCCATTTTGCAAACCAGCGCTCGTTAAAGCTGATGCCAATCGTAAAGCGAATATAATCTTCTTTAAGCAACGTCTTCGCGCCAGGCGCTACGTGTTCATATTGAACGCCTAAATTTACAATGCAACGATTGCTGTAGTTTGTGTTGACGGGGAGGCCTACGCCTGCACTGATAATATAACTCTTCGGACCATCCTGCCCATTGACGCGAACATAGGGCGAAGCGTAAGAGAAGCCGGCACGATAGCGCACGTGGTCGCGCCAGCGCAAGCCTTCTTCGTTGGCAATATACTCTACGCCGGCGGAGAAACGCGAACGATCGAGCAACTGCCCCTTGGACACATTATATATATAGCGGCCATCGGCGCCTACGGAAAGTTCCGGCATACGCACATCAGCCCATTTTTGCAAATTATAATCGACGGAAAGCGTCAAACTGCGGTTCCACGTCCACGACAAGCCCGCACCAAAGCTCGTGGGCAGCGCGAAAGCCTTAGCCGTGCCGATTGTATCGCCCACAAATCTATTGCCTACAGACTTCAGATCATAGAAGAAAGCATTGCGATTGATATCGTGGCCAAGGCCATACGAAAGGCCGAGCGTCAGCGTGTGTTTCTTGCCGATCGCCTGCACATATTGCAAACCGAAATCGGCCTTATAGGTATGCAAACTGGCCGAATATTGGCGGCGCAGCGTACTGATGGTGGCGTCGGAGAAAGAAGAGGTGACGGAATGATCGATATCGCCCCAGAGATAGCCGAAGTTGGCGCCCACAGAAAGTCCTCGGAGCGGCTCCCAACCGATGCCGGCATAAGCTACGTGCAAGCCGCCATCGCCTTTATAGGCATTGGTTTGCGTAACTTCGCCCGCCTGTGTCTGCATCGTGCTCTTCCGACTAAAATCATAGCCTACGGTAGAGTAAGGCAAGAGGCCGAGCGAGAAGCCTAAACGCGAGCGGAGGCGGAAGCCCACAGTAATATAGTCCAAACTCGTATTGCGAGCATTGACTTTCAAACTGCCTTCCGTCAAATAGTTGTTTTGCAGCGTAAGACCTGCATCGAAAAGGAAAGTCAATGAGTCAATGGCAGAATAAGATGCGGGGTTGAGTACGTTAAGTGCTGCCCCGGAACGCGAACCAAGGCCCGTGCCGGCCATATCTGTAGTTCTGGCACTGTAACGATCGTTGAGCAAACCGAAGCCATAGCGCGAATAAGGCGAATTGCTGCCGTTGGTTTGGCCCATGGCAAACGTTGCGGCGAGAAGAGCCGAAACGAAGAGGGTTATTTTTCGAATTGTCATAAGGACTATTTTACTGCTATCATTAATAAATGCGAACTACTTCCGGCCAACTGTGTTATAGATAGCCAAAACCTTGAGTCCGCGAGCCACGAGATCAGCTTCGCGCCGCAGGGGCAGCGAGGCGTCAGTGGAAAAGTAAACGGCATCGCCTCCCGTCAGGAATATTTGCAGATCAGCATGCGCTTGACGAAAACGATCTATGCAGCCTGTGATTTCATCTTGCCATCCTGTGAGGACACCGGTGCGAATGGCGGTTGGCGTATCGATACCCGGATTCGGCGTAGCGCCTTTAGGATCGACGAGGGGCAACTGCGCGGTATGTTCATGCAAAGCGGTGAAGCGCAAGGCCAAGCCCGGCGAGATATTGCCCCCAAGATATTCGCCCGAAGCGGCGACAAAATCGTAGGTGACGCAAGTGCCGGCATCGACGATCAAGAGCGGGTGCGCCGGAAGCAAGTCGGCCGCGCCAACAGCCGCAGCCCAGCGATCCGCGCCCAGCGTTTCGGGCGTATGATACCCATTCTTCAGCGGTGCAGGCGTTAAGCCCGTCACGCAAAGGGTGGGAATCTCCAATTCTGCAAGCAGTGTGCGTAGCGGCAAACTGCGATCTCCTACATCCGAAATGGCGCAACGCTCGACGGGGTAATGCCGCATCCATTCGCGAAGTTGGCGGCCGTCGGCCGCCAACGGGCAGGCGGCGGCCACGCATCGATCACCTTCAAAAAGGCTCGCTTTCGTCTGCGTATTACCCGCATCTATCGTCAGCGTCATTTGGCGTAAACGTCTCAATATTGTTGCAAAAGTAGTGTAAACACAAAGAAAGACAAAACAATAAACGTTTTTTGTAGCCTTATCTATCCTTGTCGGGCAATGTGACGGCAAACTTATTTTCTTTTCTCTTGCGCGATGGCAGGCTTTTGCGGCTTTGCGGGCAGAGAGATCTATCGCTAAAAAGGCTGAAACGAGACGACAGCGCGCAAATTCACCACACGGAGCTCAGATCGCCCAAACTATTTGCCCTGATGTGAGTTATATTCGACGGATTCTATATAAATTTGCAGACTTAAGCAGACACAACTCCACTATGGGCAATTATATTGTTTCGGCGCGCAAGTATCGCCCCACGAATTTCGATGATGTCGTGGGTCAACACGCGCTTACGACTACACTGAAAAACGCCATCGCGGCCGGAAAACTGGCGCACGCTTATTTATTCTGCGGACCGCGCGGCGTAGGTAAGACGACTTGCGCTCGTATTTTTGCCAAGACGATCAACTGCCTGCATCCCGGCCCCGGCGGGGAGGCTTGCGGGGAATGCGAAAGTTGCCAAGCGTTTCAGGCGGGCCGAAGTTTGAACGTCCACGAATTGGATGCGGCCTCCAACAATAGTGCGGAAGATATCCGCGCCTTGATCGAGCAGGTCAACATTTTGCCGCAAATGGGGCGCTACAAGGTGTTCATCATCGATGAGGTGCACATGCTTAGTACGGCGGCGGCCAACGCATTTCTAAAGACGCTCGAAGAGCCGCCCGCACACGCCATCTTCATCTTGGCGACGACAGAAAAGCAGAAACTTCTGCCTACGATTTTAAGCCGATGCCAGATTTACGACTTCAATCGTATGGAGGTAAACGACATTGTCAATCATCTCAAGCGCGTAGCCGAAGATCAGCACATTCAATATGAGGAGGAGGCGCTCAACGTCATTGCGCAGAAGGCCGACGGCGGTATGCGCGATGCCTTATCTATATTCGACCAAGTCGCCGGCTTTGCGGAGGGCAATCTGACCTATGATAAGGTTATCGAAGACTTAGACTTGCTCGACTACGACTACTATTTCCGCGTGACGGATCTGTTGTTGGCGGGGAAAGTGCCCGAGGTACTCCTTACGCTCAATGAGATTCTCAACAAGGGCTTTGCGGCCAATCATTTTATCAGTGGTTTGGCGGCCCACTTCCGCGATTTGCTGGTCAGCAGAGACGCCATTACGCTCCCGCTCTTAGAGGTGGCCGAAGACGTAAGGCAGCAATACGGGGAGCAAGCCGGCCGTTGCGCCCTACCTTTTCTATATAAGGCGCTGCGATTAACGAGCGACTGTGAACTACAATATAAAGATAGTGGCAACAAGCGCTTACGCGTAGAACTGACGCTGATCGAATTGGCCCAACTCGCCAATGCTGCCGCGCCAACGGTGGGGCAAGGTGTCAAAACAAACTTGCAACCGGTTTTTCAAAAGCCTGAAGCGTCAGGGCGCACCACGCCTCAGGCTACGGTATCGCAACCTCAACCCGCGCCAAGTAATGCAGCAGCACCATCACCCTCTTCCGTAGCCGAACAGAAGCCGACTTACGGCGCGCCAAAGCCGGATCCGGAGCAGACGCCGACACCAACAGCGCCATACAAGAAGCTCCCGGAAACGCTTTCCGTCAGAGAAATGGCAATGCGCAAACTACAGGCGCAGCGCCAAGGATCTCAAGCGCAAGAACCGGAAGAACATTTCGGCAACAAAGCCTTTGAACTCTCGGATGTGCGCTATGTTTGGATGCGTTTTGCCAACAAACTGCCCGCGGAGGAGACGGCAACGGCCGCTCGAATGAAGCGTATGGAGCCGCAAATGGTTGATGCGACAAACATTGTCGTACCAGTAGAAAACACGATGGTGCTCAAGGATATGAACAAGATAAAAGGACAATTGCAGCACTTCTTCAGAGCGCAACTGGACAATGGAGAAGTTACCCTAATCTTCAGACTCTTAGCGCCGGAAGAAGATGATCACGCCTTTGATCCGCAGGCGCTCTTGCAAGACTTTAAGCAGCGGAGCGAAGGCTTTAATCTGCTCCATAACCAACTCCGATTGCGCCGCGGGTAAAAGCATTCGGCGAAACAGATTATAAAAAGACGCGCGGCAGCGACTCACTTCGTACACAAGATGCGCAAACCGGCCGACTGACGTGCAGAACATACAAAACAACAACCCTCTAATTATGGCAAATAACAAAACCATTACGTTGACTTACCGCCTCACGGCTACTGACCGTGAAGGTAAAGAGCAAATCGTAGAAGAAGCTACGACTGAACGGCCTTTTCGCTTTATCACCGGACTCAATTTTGCGCTCGACGCTTTTGAAACGAAAGTGATTGACCTCAAGACTGACGAGGCTTTCGATTTTACGTTGACGCAAGAAGAGGCTTACGGCCCTTACGAAGAAGAAAACTTGCAGAAGTTCTCTAAAGATATGTTTACCGTCGATGGGCATTTCGACAAGGAAAATATCTTTGCCGGTAATATCGTTCCTTTTGAAAACGACAAGGGTGAGCGCTTCAACGGCACAATCTTAAACGTCACGAACGATACAGTTGTCGTCGACTTGAACCATCCGCTCGCCGGCTGCTCGCTCCACTTTACGGGCAAAGTCGTAGAGACACGCGAAACGACGAAAGAAGAGTTGGCCGGTTTCTTAAGTATGATTAGCGGCGAAGGTGGTTGCGGATGCGGCTGCGGCGAAGAAGGTTGCGGCGACGGCGGATGCGGTGATGGCCACTGCGGACATCATCATTAATCAATGAATACTTTCGGCCATCTCTTTCGACTCACTTCCTTTGGAGAAAGCCACGGGGAAGCTATCGGCGGCATCGTCGATGGCTTCCCCGCGGGCATTTTTATCGACGAAGACTTTATCGCCGGCGAAATGGCACGCCGCAGACCGGGTCAGAGCGACTTGACGACAGCGCGCCAAGAAGCGGATCGCGTGCAACTGCTCTCGGGTATTTTTGAGGGACGCTCTACGGGCTGCCCCATAGGCTTTATGATTCGCAATGAGGCGCAGCATTCGCAAGACTATGCAGAGATGTGCGAAGCCTTTCGCCCTTCTCACGCGGATTATACCTATCGGCAAAAGTATGGTCTTTATGATTACCGAGGCGGCGGGCGGGCTTCAGCACGTGAAACGGCCGTGCGCGTTGCCGGCGGCGCTTTGGCAAAATTAGCTTTGCGCGAGGTGGGAATCTCCGTCGAGGCTTACACTTCGCAGATTGGCTCTATTGCCTTACCCTACGACTATCGTCATTATGATGTGGCGGCTGCGGAGACTAACGCGGTGCGCTGTCCGGACGCAGAAAAAGCAGAAGAGATGGCCGCGCTCATTCGGCGCGTTAAGGCGGAGGGAGATACGGTTGGGGGTGTCGTTACGGGCCTTATCCGTGGCTGTCCGGCAGGACTGGGTGAGCCGGTCTTCGGAAAACTTCACGCAGCATTAGGTGCAGCAATGCTGAGTATCAATGCAGCCAAAGGTTTTGAGTATGGCGAAGGCTTTGCGGCAGCTTCCGGTCGTGGCAGTGAACTAAACGACGCTTTTAAGCCCGACAGTCAAGGCGGTATCACCACGCAAACGAATCACAGCGGTGGCATTCAAGGCGGCATTTCCAATGGCCAAACGATATATTTTCGCATAGCCTTTAAGCCGGTTGCCACGCTACTCCACCCGCAATCGACGGTTAATCTACAAGCGCAGCCTATCCGATTGCAGGCCCGCGGCCGCCACGATCCTTGCGTCGTGCCGCGTGCAGTGCCTATCGTAGAAGCGATGGCGGCGATGACGATCTTAGACTTTTATTTAATGTCGAAGACTACACGCATCTAACGACCGACACATTATATATAATTCGTGCTGCCCGGCCAACGGCCAATCGGCACAACTCTTCATCCGCCAATGCCTATAAATCGGTCTTGCGGATTTATTTTAACCCCAATCAAATCGTCCACCTGCAAGGCGCAATCGGAGACGCCCTAAAAGCATTCTTTAGACAGCCACGCCACAAACAGAGAGTTCCTTCCGCTCCATACAAAAAAAGGATTTCTCACGGCCATACAGCACGGAGAAATCCTTTGAGTGAATTTATGTATGCAGCAAAGCCCGACCGCATCGGTCAGCCATTGCCTGATACTGCACAATTAATTAATGTTCTGCACCAATCTAGTCATACAGCCCTGACCTGCGTCTGATGTATTTGCGGTATTAGGATTTCCACCATCAGTCATCAAGACATGTATAATTCCCCCACCTTGATATGAAGAGGTGAAGTAGTTCCCGTGATTTCCCACTTGATGCAATACGTTAGATCCCGTAGGCCTCCAAGCCGTCAGAGGAATAAAGACCGCACCGCTTTTCTTTATCAACTCATGGGTAGTCGGGTTCTTGCTACTAACAGCCCATCTTCCGAAGATCGGACTTGTAGTTTCAAATGCCTTTTTCGCATCTTCTATCGACATATTATCGGGGAATATTAGATACCCGCGCTGCTCTGTATTCTGCCACTTCCCTTTTTTATTTCCGTCTCTGATGTCATCAATAAAACATCTTGCCCATCGCTCAACTTTTTTGCTACCCACCTGCCAATAACGCTTGGTGTTATTTTGGGCATCCTTATATAATAGATATCCCCACTCATCTGAGGTCATTGTACGCGTAGGCTTTGTCCCAACAAGCAACTTATTACCGAAGTCGTACTGCGTGTCCACACCTGAGCCGCTAAGCACGGAAGTGTAATTAAGCAACGTTGGGTTATCAATCGTACCCCACGAAGGAACGTCAAAATAACGATAAGCTTCCGGAGAAATATATCTCTTGCCATCCTTCATAACCGTCGCAAACGTATAGTTACCGCCTTTGACGCTTGTAGGAATTGCCAATCGCCATTGCTCGGGGGCTAACCGATAATAGCCGGGGTGTGTAGTGAGTGCGCCGGCAATCTTGAGCGGCACAGACTTTTTCCATCTGATCAGCGTGTTAGCTTTCAGCGTATTTGTATTCATATTTGACGTATACGTCTGGATGGGCATCACATACTGCATATTGCCATTGGTGATCGCTACCGTCTGCGTCTCACTGACAGAGAAAACCGCTTTACTTCCCCCGTAATAAACGAAAGACTTTTCTTCATCATAATCGCGCGTTACCGGCGCTGTTGTTACCACATCAGCATTATATGAGTTGGCATAATAACCATCAAATGACGGCGTAACTGATCCGGGTACAAGCGTCACATAAAAGTCAGTTGCCCCACCGGCAATAAACACATTAGTCTCCGGATCTGCTTCTGTTCCGGCCTCCGTAACGCCCACAGCCTTTCCATCGTCAAAACTAACGCCGGCCTCAGCGTAAACACCTGCACCGCGTATACCCACTTTCGTAAGTAGCGTATTGTCGTTGGCTCTCATCGCAAAATGGGCTACGGCAAACGCATTCTCCAGCTTAACGTCATTTTCAATAGACGCATTCGAGCCGGAAATGGCAAGCTTACCCGTACCGGAAAGTACGCAATACTTCTTCAAATCCTCAATCTTCCCCGTCTGGCTACTTAGATCTACACTGATTCTACCTGCCCTGACATCGTCTTGAGTAATGGTCCTATCGCCCATATAGAAGAAGCGATAGGTTGTGCCGGCTGTTACGCGACCGGCCCCGACCGATCCTTTAAATTCAGCGCGGGTGCTATCAGCAGATATTCGACTCACCGTAAGCGGAGTTATCGTCGTATCTGCTGAAACGATTGATACCAGCTGAAGCTTGTCGCCCGCTTCCCACTTCCAAGGACTCTTAGGACCATCCGCCTCTTCTACTACCGCCTTCGTCATTATGGAGTCTTCCATAGTACCTGCTGTAACGGTAAGCGTTAGCATCTTTTCGGCAGGTTCTTCTTTTTGGCCCGGATAGTCAGGAAGTTCAGAAGAACAGGAAAACATGAACACTAATGTTGCCAAACACAAAGCCGGCAAAAAGAATCTTTTTTTCATTCGTATATACATTAACAAGCCCAATTAATAAGCCTTAAATTCGTTATATGAATAATTGCACTCGCACTTTGATATCCGACTCATCTTACAAGTACAGCATCATCATTCATAAGCTGCTTTATGATTCACTTATCGCTAACCAATAAAATAACTTTATCAGTTAATCCTGACCCGTGTACCAAGGATCACTAGGATCCTGACCAATATCCTTATTGTCGGTGTCACCACTGACACTGCCGGCTAACATCATTTGTGCATCCAATCCGTATACCTGGCACACCGGTTGCACGTAAGTCTGCTTACCACCGGCATTCATAAAATCTGCTGTCATTAATCTTTTTTCATTCATATTGTCTTTATATTCTGTGTTATACGTCCAAAGAACTTACAACTCTCCTTTTTATTGAGCGCAAAGGTAAATAAAATAAAGATAATTCGCCACACTGAACACGCCTATTAACTATTTATTTAACGACTATTTAAACAACGCTTCGCATGCGAAGTCATCTTCACACGACCCTTGCGTGAGCTATAAGGCTAATATTTCTAAAGCACATTTCGCATCAAGAAGGTGCAATTTATATTATTCGGGAGACATGCTTATCAAAATTAAAACACAGCAGCCTGATTAAAGCGAATCATTTAGTTCGTTTTAGGCGATTAACGTGCGTCGGACAGGCATACCTTTATATAGTTGTATGCGACCCAAAGAAAGCACAGGTTTCATTAGCGCCATTTGAAGCAAATCCTTTCTATCGTGCTTTGAATCGTTATGATGATCCGCAGTTGCTATTCTCGATTCTTTAATCTCCTGTATCCCCTCAAAGCCTTCGTGGTAAAAACAAAAAAAGGAAGTTGCCTTGCGTAGCTACTTTACTGCACGTCGATCCGGAGTCGTTCATTATTTCTCTTTTACGCTGTATTGACCAAAAATAAAAGCAAAACGCAGACAAAACACCCTGCAAATAATGGGGTTCTCGCCATCATTTACGAAGGCTGAAAAGGAAAAGATAAAAAATTCATGTTACGAATAAAAAACGTAAGCCATTGATATAAAAGAATTAATGGGAGTTTCCGACGCTACGGTACTCCCATTAACCAACACAAAAACTAAACTAGACTTAACTAAACACGTTATCTCACGACAACAATCACTGCAAAAATATAACTTCTTCTCGAAACCCCCAAATATATTTGATAGAAATATACCATGAAAAGAATAATTTTTTCGATTGAAGTGAAGAAATTCCCTTTTACACTTTCGTTCCTTAGCTAAAAAGAGCGCAAAGACATAAAAATGGCGGGACAAGGATATGGCGTAAGCGGAGTGAGGTCAGGGGCAGCGGGACTTGTTGGGTAACGAAAGGTGCGCGGAGAATTGAGCGTAAAAGAAGTAGAATGTCAGAGCCGCGCAGAAAGCGTCCAAACAAGGAGAAACCGATGGAAAAAGGGAAACAAGAAGCGCTTAAACAAGGAGCGGAGAGCGCAAAAGCCGCACAAAAACACATGGGCAAGGAGCGGCAAAACGCAAAAAGGGCGCAAGAAGTATTGTGAACGAGAGGCGATCGAAGGTAAAAAAGAGGCAGCGCGACAGAGGCTGCGGCAATATAGAAAAAGCAGCAATAACCGAAGTCCATTGCTGTTTTTTATGTATTATATAATCGTTCGATAGCGCTACAAAAAACGGCCTTACTTAGCCGCTTCAGTAGGTGGGAAAGGCTTGCTCAGCGGATTGTTGCGCGCTGCAGCAATATAATGGCGCACATAGGGATTTTCAAGAAACGATTGAGGTACGCTCGTCAAAATGCGCTGGATCTGATCCGTCACGATCGGCGTCGGATATTTGCTGCAAAGTATGCGGAAGAAGCCGGGGCCAAGGACGTTATTCCAATTGTCGACGATAAAGTGAATTTCAAGGTTCTCTGAAGCCGCATTGAGGTTGTCGATCTTGCCTTTCCACTTCGCCTCAATCGTCTCCATCGTATGCCCTTGCTGCATTTCCCGAATCACGTTTTGCTGAATATCCCAAAGCGCGTTCTCATACTTATCGCGCCGCTTAAAGAATCGGTAAAGACGACTATTGAGCGGCCCACCGGAGACAATCTGACCTAAATTGTCTAATTGAACCGTAACGGTGCTCGCTTCTATAACGAGAGGCATCACCCGCGTATCACCCATATACAGCTGGGCCATACAAGTAGAATCTATCGCACCGTAAAAATTGAAACGACCGTGGACAACTTTGCAAGAATCCAGATCAGTCGAGGCAATGCCATCAGGAGAAACTTTGAGATAAAGCATACGTCCATCATAGGCAGGCACAGTAGAGCTGCCATTGATGTTATAAGATGAAGCGCACGAAGCGATCAGCACCATAAGAGCTATGTATGTCAATACCTTCATCATTTTCCGTTATTTCGCCTGACTATTGTTTGGCAAATATACGCTGAACACTATGAATACTTAATGTTTCTACTGTTACAAATTCTTGAAATAATATATTTTTGAGGTTTTGTAAACAATCTCTTCGCTAAAGCAGGCGTTTTTTATACTTCACGCGCTTTTTTTAGTTCTGATGGTAAGCGAAAAGCAGTATAAAGTTCAAAGACGACAGCTATGGCCAACGAGATTTTCCACTCATCGCCGCGAAAAGGTGGGAGGCCTTGCCAATGCATATACATTAAAACGCTCGTAACCAGCAAGAAGGCTGCTCCAAGCAACTGCTGGCGGTGCAAACGCCGCGCGGTGAAACTTTTGCTGGTAAAGGGAGTTAAAAATTGCGCGCCGGCGAAAAGAACAGCGCCTAAGGTGAATACGAGAAATGCGTACATAAAATCGGCCACAAAAAGCGGCAGCAATACGCCAATGGGTAAGAGCAAGCCGCCTACAATCGTAGCCAGGCTAAGGAGGGTTGGAAATAACTTCATTGTTCCTTTTCGATTACGTAAACATCCTCATTGTCAGTCTTCATAAATAAGTGGACGCGCGCCACTTTCTCTACCGCAGCCGGATCAGTATGCAGTTCGTAAAGCGTGCGTGCATCGGCGGCGTATTGCTGTTCATAGCGCCGAATATCTTCGCGCAGCGTTTCGTTGCGCTCATACAAGCGATAGCGATACCAAAGACTATTGGGGTCTACAAAGCCAATCAAGATCAGAAAGGCAAGAATAGTCCACAAGTACTTATGACGCGTCAAAGACCGGCCGAAAGCAGAAAAGTTGAGTCTCACCATACGTATTATTTATCACTTACGCGGCTATGCGCTGAAGAGGTTTATAAGTCGTGCTGCTCAAGGCGGTGGCGAGCCATTTCTTCATACTTCGTTCCGGGGCGTCCATAGTTGGCATAAGGAAAAATGCTAATACCGCCGCGGGGCGTGAATAGGCCGCACACCTCAATATACTTTGGATCCATCAGGCGAATAAGGTCTTTCATAATCACGTTGACGCAGTCTTCGTGGAAGTCGCCGTGATTGCGAAAACTGAAGAGGTAAAGTTTCAAACTCTTACTCTCGACCATACGCTTGTCGGGCATATAACTAATGCGCAATTCGGCAAAGTCGGGCTGGCCCGTAATCGGGCAGAGCGACGTAAACTCGGGACAATTAAAGCGCACCCAATAGTCGTTGTCGGGATGTTTGTTTTCAAACACCTCAAGCACCTCAGGCGCATAATCCATTTTATAATCCGTCTTACGCCCCAGCGCGTGTAAATTATCGAGTTCTCTATTCATTTGTTTATGATTTTTGTGCGGAATCCTTTAATGCCAAATATTCTTCTAAACCGCGGCGGCGCAATGTGCAGGCGGGGCAGTGGCCGCAGCCATCGCCTTTGACGCCGTTATAGCAAGTCAGCGTTTCGTTTCTGACCAAATCGAGCACGCCCAGCTCGTCAGCCAGCGCCCAAGTAGCGGCTTTGTCGCGCCACATCAGCGGCGTATGGATCACAAACTGCTCGTCCATCGCCAAATTGAGCGTCACGTTCAGACTCTTCATAAACGAATCGCGACAATCAGGGTAACCGGAAAAATCGGTCTGCGATACGCCCGTCACCAAATGCCTAATATCGTGCTCACGAGCATAGACGGCGGCAATGCTTAAAAAGAACAAATTGCGCCCCGGCACGAACGTGTTTGGAAAAGAACCTTCGGGCTGCTCAGCATCCATTTCGAGCGAAGCATCAGTCAGCGAATTGCGCCCCAACTGCCCGATCAGTGGCGCTTCAAGGCCCTGGAAATGCACACCGGCCTCGCGGGCAATGCGTTCGGCCAACTCAACTTCGTTTGCGTGCTTCTGCCCGTAGCGAAAAGAGAGGGCAAAAACTTCCTTAAATTGCCTTTTGGCCCAAAAGAGGCACGTAGTAGAATCCTGACCGCCGCTAAAGACGACCAAGGCGCGTTCATCATTTAATAGTTTCATCTTGTCTTGTTTTTAGGAGCTTGCCGGAGCGCAGACTTTTGAAGAGCACTACGACCCCAACAAGGGCAATTACGCCAACAGGCACAAATCGCTGCCACCGCATCATGCTTCTGCCGATCTCGGAAGCAAAGGTAGCAAAAGCCCTTCGCCCGACAAAGTCTAAAAGGCTTTAAGAGGGGCAAAGACAGGACTTTTATAGCTGTCGGACACTCATTTGAACCAAGATAAACAACGATTCGCAAGCCCGACGAAGCGCTTGCTTTATTCCGTTTTGCTGGACAGCAGATACATTATATATATAACGACAAGCCCTTCAAGTTTGACCTCGCAAGTGCGTCGGCAACCAAAAACCGGCAAGTTGTAGGCATCAAACTTAAAGCGTCATAAACTTTTTCGCCGGCTCAAAACGACCGATGCCGACTTTACAGATAAATCCACCATGGCTGTAAGATGGAATGAATAATAACTATTGATGCCACAATGGCTAAAAGGCAAGGGCCGACCGGCGCTACACATGGGCGAAAAAGACCTCGACTTAAAAGACAAACATCTGCCTTATTTTCAACACATTATAAGGGCACTTTAACCACGCTCTATCCCCCTTAAAATTTGCTTAGGTGAAAGTAAAAACTTTCTCCTATGATCGTAAAAATTCTCTCCTAAGACAAAAAAAATTGTCCTATAAGAAAGTTTTTCTTTTCTTAGGTGAAAGTTTTGAGACTCTTATAAGCCTTGAAATACAATCACTTACAAACCCCATCGAGACCCCATAAACGGCTTGATTATCTGCATCGGTTTTTGAGGCAGGCTTACTTGTACGGCGCAAAGCGTTATGCACCGTAAAGACAAGCTTACGATGACGCGCAAAAGAATAAGGACTCGGAATAACTTTCATACTAAAAAATAAGATTTAAACTTGCAAAAGTGCTGTTTTCACAATATATTTGCGTCATAAAACACCTATAGCTGCGCATCTTTCCGCGAGCAAGCAGTAAAGCTCCCCTTATTTGCCGCCTGAAAACCCTTAAAAACAAGACGACAAAGCTTACCGATCAAGGAAGAAAAGGCGTGGAAACACGGCGTTTGACCGGAATCCTGCGGACTATATCATAAAACCACAAACCTTATGAAGAGAACGATACTTTTGTTAGCCGCTTTGGCGCTTGTCTGCTCACAAAAAATCTTTGGGCAAGTGAATTTCTTTGATGCCCACGTGAGCAAGTACGGAGAATTGGAGCAGGTCTTGGGGGAAAAATGGGACAAAATCGATTCATTAATCGTACATGGACCAATCAATGAAGCTGATTTTACAACGATGTGGAAATGCAGCTTTGAGGGGAAACTTACTGTGCTGAACCTGGAGCATGCGCAAGTAGAAAACAATAAGATACCTACGCGTGCACTTTTTAAGGTTGATAGGCAGGTTATTGATGACCCGAGAGCATATCAAGGAGTTGTTTATCTGCCAATACGTCATCTGATCCTTCCTGAGGGTATTCAGGAAATAGGAGACTTTGCTTTCTCGCGAATGAGATTAGAACAAGTGAACCTTCCTAAGAGCCTAAGGAAGTTGGGCCGTTCATGTTTTTCAAGTTGCCATTGGCTGAGTACCGATCCTTTGATTATCCCGGATGGGATCACGTCTATTCCACCACAATGCTTTATAAATTGCCAATGCTTCAAGAAATTGGTGTTACCCTCTACACTTAAAACCATCGAAGGCGCAGCTTTCTATAACACGAGAGTGGAAGAGGCAAACTTCCCTGAGGGATTGGAGTATATCAAAGGGTTGGCTTTTGAGGGTTCTGACTTAAAAAAAGCAATATTGCCAAGTACCCTTAAAGAATTGTCCGAATATACCTTTTCACTGTGTCTCAAATTGCAAGAGATTAAAATCCCAGAAGGTGTCACCACAATACCCAATGCTTTTGCGTATGATTGCCCTTTATTGGAAAAAGTGAATATTCCAAGGAGTGTAACAGTAATAGAAGCCTATGCTTTCGGAAGTAACGTAATGCTTAAACCAAT
The DNA here is from genome assembly GCA_015259125.1 of Alloprevotella tannerae. Classification (GTDB taxonomy): domain Bacteria; phylum Bacteroidota; class Bacteroidia; order Bacteroidales; family Bacteroidaceae; genus Alloprevotella; species Alloprevotella tannerae_A. Next base: position 48,774 of record JABZGR010000014.1, read on the forward strand.
AGACTTGCCGGAAGGTTTGAAGCGTATAGAAAACGATGCTTTTTATTATTGTGCAGTTGATTCTATTGTTTTCCCCGCTTCGTTGGAATACTTGGGTGGAGGGAGCTGTGCTTGTTGGAAATATGTAAAGAAAATATATTCGCTCTCTGCCAATCCTCCTTATTGCTCCGAAGATATACCCAATCCGGGAGAGGGTCCGTTTTATGGTTATACTCCAAAGGAAACTCCTCTCTACGTTCCCATCGGTTCGGGAGAAAAATATCGGAAGGCTTTCGGCTGGAACTACTTCACGAATATCATCGAGACGGACAAGTTCCCAACCGGAATAATGTCGCCTAAGATGGGCAACAACGAACTATGTAAGG
>JABZGR010000046.1 GCA_015259125.1 Alloprevotella tannerae
CCTCTCCAAAAGAACGGCGTATCGATCAAAAAACTTTTATCGGACAGCAATAAAATATATAAAAGGTACTGAGATTATTTTTCCAAACTTTCTACTGCCGTTTTCAACTGCTCTAAGCACTGAAGGATATATGCGCGCGGCGAACCCACATTCATGCGCATAAATCCTTCACCTCCCGGGCCAAACATCTCACCATCGTTGAGCGCCAATCGGGCCTTGTCGACAAAAAGTTGCTGCAACTGATCGTGGTCTAAGCACAACGCGCGACAATCGAGCCAGATGAGGAAGCTCGCTTCAGGGCGAATCGGGCGAATCTGCGGCATATAGCGCTCACAGAAAGCTTCGACGGCCAAGATATTCTCTTCTACGTAAGCCAACATTTGCCGGCGCCAAGTTTCGCCTTGCTCATAGGCTGCCATTGTAGCGATAGGCGAGAAAATATTTCCTTCAGAGAGCGTGTTACCATCAAGCCAGCCGAAGAATTTCTTACGCAACTGCTCGTTGGGAACGATGGCGTAAGAGCTAACCAAGCCGGCGATATTAAATGTCTTACTTGGCGCGCCGAAAGTGATACTAATCTCCGCCGCTTCCTGAGAAACGTGCGCAAAAGGAATGTGTTTGTGGCCGAAAATGGCCATATCGCAGTGTATTTCGTCAGAAATGACCACCATATGATGGGAATAACAGAAATCGGCTAAGCGTTTGAGCGTCGCGTGATCCCAACAGCGTCCGCCGGGATTATGAGGGTTGCATAAAATAAAGACCTTGCATTGCTCGTCATAGCACTCTTCGAGTTGCTCAAAGTTCATTTCGTAGCGTCCATCCGGATTCATGCGCAGCGGATTGTTGACAACCTTCAATTGGTTTCCCTCCGGCACGAGATGGAAAGGATGATAGACGGGCGATTGTATGATCACCTTATCGCCGGGCTTGGTAAAGACGTTGAGCACATAGCCAATGCCTTTTACAATACCTGAAATAAAGCGATACCAATCGGGCTGCGTCTGCCAACTATGGTGATCTGCTATCCATTTAGCAATAGTTTCCCAATAGCCTTTTGGGAACGAGGTGTAGCCTAAAATAGGATGTTCTAAGCGTTTTTTCAGGGCGTCTAAAATAAAATCGGGAGATGCGAAGTCCATATCCGCAACCCACATAGGCGAAAGGTCATCACGATGCCAGATAAGCGGCATAAACTCGTGCTTCATATCGTTGGAACCTTTGCGTTCTATGATTTGGTCAAAATCATATCGTTTATCCATTGGTCAAAGATTTGTTATGTGTGTTTTTATTTCAGTGGTAGGGTTAACCGGCTTTGATTTTCCGGAATATTCGCTGCTTACGGGCCGGTATACTTCTGCACTTATAACCCATTACAGTAACATGCTTTTGGGCAAAAATAGGAAGAATTATTGGTAATAAGGTGCGAATCCATAGGAATTTGGTCTTCATGGCTCATAAAGAAGAGCATAGCGGGAAAGAGACCGACTGAAATTGTCGGGAAATAGTCTTCTAAAAAACAAAATAAAAGCTTACTATAAAGTCTTTGGCACTTTATACTGTCCTTTGCCGTAGGTCTTTTTCCCGTAATGGATGCAATGCTTCGGGCAATGGTGATAACAGGCCAAACAACCCGTACAGCGGCCGCCCCACTCTGGACGGGAGGATGTGAAAGCAATATTTTGCACCGGACAGACGCGTTCGCAGGTACGACAAGTGATGCAGTCGGATGTAGCGGAAAAGGGCTTATCACTCAATAAAAAGCGATTGAAAAATGGCCTTAAGAGATAGGTCTTCAAGCGGGGGAAACGCCCGGGTACAACTTGCACGAGTTGGTGGCGAAGGCGAATGTGTTTGGCAATCACTTTAAGCTCTTCGCGCGCCACAGCAAGTTTCTGCTCGGCCAAAGCCTCACTATCAACGTCGAAACCGGGAAGAGATACGTAGGTATTGGGCATACGCAGCGAAAAAGCTGCTTGCAGGGAGCGCTGATGGTGGACGAGCAAACTCTTTCTCAAAGTTTTGTCCGTACAACCTATGTCATCGCCGCAGGTACATACCATATATATGTACGAAACCTGGGCGGAAATTTTCACGTCTTTAAGCCATTTGGCAAAGATCTCGGGCATTCCCCAAGCGTAAATGGGAAAGACTAAGCCTAAAGTCGCGTCTTCGATAATGGGAGGAGCCGTTGTAATGGGCGTAATTGCGTCATCAAGCAAGGCGCCCAAGGCCTCGGCGACCAAACGTGTGTTGCCTGTCCCTGAAAAGTAGCAAATCATTGACGAATCAAGGATTGGTAAACGAAGCAATCCGAAAATACTTTGCGCACGGCTTCTTGTTTGCGCCTGAATAATCCGAATACGCAACTCCCACTGCCGGACATGGCGGCGTAAACTGCGCCCATATCGTAGAGCGTCTCTTTTATGGCTGCTATTATTGGAAACTGGGGGAAGACGGTCGCTTCAAAGTCGTTTTTTATCAGATCCTTCCATTCTTCTACCGGGCGCTGCACGGAATCCGGCAAGAATTTGTCAGCCGGACGTGGGCAAATCGCAGCGTAAGCCGCCTTTGTTGAGACTGCTTCGGCGGGTTTTACCAAGACTAAAGTCCAACCTTTTAAAGTAAAATCAATAGGCGAGAGTTCGTTACCTATACCTGTGGCGAACGAAGGCTTACCTTGAATGAAGAAAGCGCAGTCAGCGCCAAACGCAGCTACACGCTCTTCCATTTGTTCGTCGGACAAACCTAACTGAAACTCGGTATTGAGCATTCGCATCATAAAGGCGGCGTCGCTACTGCCGCCTCCAAGACCGGCACCGGAAGGAATGCGTTTGTTTAAGTAAATATCCAGCGATGGCAAATCAAACTCGGCGCGCAACTGTTCATAAACTCGAATGACTAAATTGCTTTCTGCCGGCCCTTCCAAACGATGGCCGACCAGCTGAAACCGATACGGATCGTCACTGTGTTGGAGTTGTTTAAATTCCAGTACGTCTGTGAGCGGTACCGGATAGAAAATCGTCTCCAAGTTATGATATCCGTCGGCACGCTTACTGACAATGTTCAGTCCGATATTGATTTTGCAAAAAGGATACTCAATCATAATGTCTGCATTATACTTCTTTGAAGCGAAAATCTCGATCTTTGTGCTTATTAAACCAAGGATGCACCAAAACCAAATACACGCAAAGTAAACCCACGACAACTCCGGCGCCCACATAATACAAAGTATCGGCTGAAAGTCCGTCATAACAAAAAGCTACGACGCTCCAACCGATAGCAAAACCTATGCGCCAGCCCAGCATAAAGGTGTTCTGCGACGTTCCGCGCTGACAATGCCCGGACAATTTCAGGAAATACATCAGCAAACGTGAGGCCGTAAGGCCGCAACCTGCACCAAAGAGCGCGTATGCTGCGTTATGAATCGAAGAAAGTGGCTGCGCGAGCAACAGGAGTGCAGCTAAATACAACAGAAGTCCGGCAAACATTTCTGCACGATCGTCCGCCTCGATAAAAACTGTCTTGCGCACGAAAAATGCTGCGAGAAGGCCGGCGCCAATAAATAGCATATCGTTCACCGTAACAGAGATAGGAGTTTGCAGCACAAGAGCCAGCAACATTCCCTCTATACCTGCGGCCACTAAACACATAAGAAACAAAGGCCAACCACTGGAACGCCAGAAGCGATCACAAGAAATCAGCTGCACTTTAACAGGGGCTTTGAGCGGAATCTTTGTACAAAAAACCAATAAGATGGACAAGCACAGCGGTATGAACAACAAGATGCCTGCCCAAGAGGGCTGCCGGAGCAACTGAGGCAAATAAAGCACGCAAAGCCACCCGATGGGGAGCCCGAAACGCCCAAACCAGCTCAACAAACTATCGCCTAAAGTTCGACTAGATGAGAGCAACAGGTCATTAACGATCGTATTATTGAGTGCATTTTGCGCAGATTCGAAGAAGACACCAAAGACTGCAGACAAGATATATATATATACGAGCGGCAAGTTCGCCTCTAAGAGGGCCAAAACGCAAACGCCTTGCAAAATACTACTCCACAAAAACACAGCCTTACGTGAAAAGCGCTCAACGATGTAGGCATTGAAGGGACCGGGAACAATCAATCCGACGGTAAAAGCTAAAATGCAGCCAGTCGTGATCAGAAAATCGCCGCCGAAGTGTAAATAAAGATAAGGGATTAAGCCGAAAGCGAAAGTCCAAAAGAGGAGATTCGCCCAGCAAAGTCTCTGAAAGTTTAAGCTCCGCAAAGGATTAGTAGCACTCGTTCTCATTGGGAAAATCTCCTGTCTTTACATCGTTCACATAGCGCTTAATCGCATCGGTCATCACCGTAGTTAGGTCAGCATAACGGCGGAGAAACTTGGGTGAAACGTCCTTATTCTTGCCCAGCATATCGTCAATGACGAGCACTTGCCCGTCAGCCGTACCGCCGCCAATCCCGATTATAGGGATATCGACGGCCTCAACAACGCGCTGCGTCAACATTGCCGGAATCTTTTCCAAGACAATGGCAAAGCAACCCACCTCTGCCAAGGCCAAAGCATCGGCATAGAGTTTATCGCTTTCCTCCTTCTCCTGCGCCCTTACGGCATACGTTCCAAATTTATTAATACTCTGCGGTATTAGTCCTAAATGGCCCATCACAGGTATACCTGCGTCGAGAATTTTTCTGATTGTAGGGAGGATTTCTACGCCACCCTCAACTTTTAAGGCGTCGCAGCCACTTTCTTTCATCATCCTAATAGCGTTGCGAACGCCATCGTCGGCACAGACTTGGTAAGAACCGAACGGCATGTCGCAAACGACCAAAGCTCGCTTCACGCCGCGCACCACGCCGGATGCATGATAAATCATCTGATCCACAGTAATGGGGAGCGTAGTCACATTGCCGGCCATTACGTTCGAAGCGCTATCGCCCACAAGTATGATATCAATGCCGGCACCATCGACAATGCGCGCCGTCGTATAATCATAAGATGTCAGCATCGCGATTTTTCGGCCATCGGCCTTCATCTCTTTCAAACGTTTTGTCGTCACCTTGCGGCGATCATCATTCAAATAAGCAGTCATGATTGATTATAAGCTTTAGAAATAAGGCCCTCAGTCCAGCAAAGCGCTAAAGAAAGAATAGGTGAATTGATTAAAGTCGGGGATCACCACATCGCAGAGCGGCGCAATGCGTTCCGGTGCATTTTCCGTCGACAAGCCGACCACTTTAGCCCCGCTATCGCGACCGGCTTGCAGTCCGCTTAGCGAGTCCTCAAAGACTACACACGCCTGGGGCGCTAAACCAAAATAGTTGGCCGCAGCTATGTAGCAGTCGGGTGCGGGCTTTGAGCGGCGCGTGTCCTCTGCCGTAAAAATATGTGTGAATAAAGATTGAAAATCAGGCAATGCGGCATAAAGAGAAGCCATCTTTTCTTCATTTGAACTCGTCACACAGGCCGTAGGTATGCCCTGCTGCTGCAACGCGCGTATAAAGGGCACAACGCCCTCTACATAGGGAAACTGCATGTGGGCTTCAAAATGCTTAAGGCGGGCTTTTATCTCTGCTTGAAGCGCCTCATTGCCGGAAAAATAGCAATTAAAGATGTTGATAAGCGTATTGCCCTTGATCTCTTTCGCAAAATTTGCCCGCGAGGGTAGAAATTCGTGTCCGATAGTCGTCCAAAACACCGTATACTGCGGCTCTGTGTTGACAATAACTCCATCGCAATCAAACAGAGCTGCTGTTTTCAGACTTGTAACCATATTGTATTCGTCTTGAATATGCAGCAAAAGTACGACTAACTTTCTAAGTTGCAAAGAATAGTTACGCCTTCTGTTCGCTACCGGCAGCATATAGGCTCGTAAACGCTTATTTTGAGAACTACGATGCACATTATTGACAGCTCAGATCTCTGAGATCGTGCTCGTCGTCCTTGCTTGCAACCAAGCGAAGCCGAACGCTCGAAGCGGTGATGGCAAAAGCTGCAAGCAATAGTTCTGTTTCCCGACTGAAAAGCGCCTATATTTTGCCTTTTGGTTCACATCCGGACGCTTTAGAAGCATTTACCTACCGGGAAGTACGCACATTAGTCAGCACCCGCTACTGAATGAGCATCAAGCGCTTTGGAGTATGCCGTTTGCGCTCGTGATAAAAAACCTTTGCGCTCACGAGAACAAACCTTTACGCTCACGAAGTGAATCCTTTTTTCTCACGATAAAAAACCTGCGACTTACGTGTTTTATGCGTAGAAAGCCGATGGGGATAAATCTAAATAGCAGACAATCACTAAGCAAGAGAGGGACTTACGTTTCACTTCCAACGATAAAAGCGTCGCGAATGTGTAGTGAATATACCTTTGGCTTATCAGTAGGCCTCACAGCTAAAAAGCAGACGAAGCAAAACCGGAAGGCAATCAGCCGGATGGGCGTGCGAATGAAGCGAATAAGGCAATGGCAGCGCAGCAGACAGGCAACTCACCGGTTAACAAAGGGAGATATAATTTTTTAGTTAGGAAATACTTATGAAAAGTCTTTAAATGCTTACATTTGCACGAAACCCAATCTTTGACTTATATAACTTACTAAATAGTATTCTTTATGAAAAGAATTAAACACCTGCTACTCTTGCTATCCTTTGCAAGTTTAAGTATCCCCACCTTGGCGCAATATGTGCCGGAGGCTATGGAAATCGACACAGATTCTGTCGTCGTAGATAGCATTGAAGGATTCGATATGGATTTTAAGGTTTCCCTTGATAGCCTGCGGCTACTCGTTGAGCAAAACCCGCAGGACGGAAAAGCTTGGCTAAACTTGGCAGGGGCCTATTGGTACCAGGATGCTGACACAACGCTCTTTGAACAGGCGCTACAGAAATGCGTTTCTCTCCTATCAGCCGCCAACTCAGATGACATGGAAAGAGCCTGTCGGCTGGTTAAGTTTGGCTTTTCCGGAAACAAACGCATAGAGCTATTGAAAACGATGCTGCAGCGTCTGCCGCAAAATGTAATAATCAAAAACGGCTTAGCCCAGGCTTACTACGAGGAAAATGACTACGATATGGCTGAATACTATGACTCGATCAACTACGAATATATTCGCACACACCACGCTGAAGATTATGTAGAAGCGCTAACTGACGCCGCTGAACGGGTAACAAGCGTGGAAGATTCAATAAAAATAAGTACAGGAATGCGCAACTATCGCGCTTGGAAACGAATCAAATTAGCCTATGACATTTCCGATGGCAACTACGGGACTGTATTTCTTCTGGCGGATTCCTATATGAAATTAGCAGCATACGGAAATTCGATCTATGCCTCTGAAAACGAAGCGCGCATTAAGGCGGGATTGATGCCGATAGATTTTACACAAGCGCTTGTAGATTCGGCTTTCACCGTAATATTAGCTGAAGAATTAGGGAATGAAGTTGATATACCCTTATTTTTCTTCAAAGAGGGGAAAGAACTAGGTGCTAGCACAGTTCGAGCTATTGAAAATTATATTCTACAAAAAATTAAGTCAAAACCGCAGGAACCTCAATGGCACTACTATGAAGGAATGTTTTTGATGCTTTGCAATAGGTCTAAGGAAGCCCTTCCCCACTTAGAAGCAGCTTACGAGCAAAGGCCCAACGAGGATTTGGCGTTCGTGTTAATCTATGGCTACTATAGAATGCGTCAATGGGGAAAATCTATTGAATTGGTAAACAAATTAATCCAGGAACAAAAGGGTGACGAAAGAGACTTGGTAGAGTCCTACAACCTTCTCTGCAAGCTCTACGGTGCACAAGGAAACTATGAGGCAGCAATTAAAGCCGTAAATAAATGTATCAAGATTGGCAAGAAGATTGACTGGTATGGACTCTCTATGGCTTACGAATTGCGGGCTATGACTTACATCTTGCAAGGTCAAGGGAAAAACGCTCAACTCAATTCGAAAGCTTTGGCTGATCTACAAATAGCTTTCGAAGCATCAGAAGATTTTTACAAGCGTCAAATGATGGCAGTCTGGTACGGATGGCTGCTTGATCAGCCGCACAAAGCGCTTCCGGCTCGATCTGACTCGCTCAGTTTGCAGGCCAATTGGCGAACGTTTGCGCTTAAAATTGATGTAACAATATCTGTGGCTAACATCATTGCACAGTATTTTTGGGGCGATGCCGCCCAAGCACGCCAAGATATGGATGAAGTCTTAGCAAATGACCCCAACAACGAATACTTCTTTGAAATTGCAGGGTTCTACGCGCTTCAAGGTGAGACCGCAAAAGCCATAGAAGCGCTCCGACAAGGCATTAAAAATGGCGATTATTGGTTTGCAGGACTTCGAGATCTCCCGTGGTTGAGCAGCCTGAAAGGAAATCCGGACTATGAGGACTTATTAAAATGAGATACAGACGTGGTGATAGGTAGTAAATAAGAGGAAAGAAGTTACTAGCAGGCCAAATAAACAGCTTTAGAAGAATGCTGAAGTGCGTTTAGACGAATCTCAAACGATCATAAGCTGATCATAGACTACCGCTCCCACTAAACACCACGTGGGCACGAACAAGCAAGAGGGCTGAAAAACTTTGTTGGGTTTTCAGCCCTATTTCCTTAAAAGCATCTAAAAAACAGATGAAACAAGGACAACTTTCTCTAACCTGTACCAATGAATGCAGATTCTCAAACCAATATCATCAGTCAACCCCTCGCGCATTGAGACTTTATAGCGCGCATAAATCGTTTCGGGGCGCATCTAAACAGGACTTTACCACCTAAAAGTGCTTTATAGCGAGCCTTTAAGACATTTACAAAGCATCTAAATTGGTTGTTATCGTGCGATTAGGATACTATACTCCGCCTCACTCATTATATAATAAAGCGTCGACACTGGTATGTGTAAATCAAGCGGGTTATTGTTGGGACGAAACAAGAAACCGCGGGAATAAAACTAAATCAACTGAAAGCCACGCCAATTCAAAAATTAGCCCACACAACAGCATACAACACGCCGCACAGCCTTATCTACAACATTAATTAAAGAGCAGCAAAGACTTACGCCCTCCTTATCACGCTACAGGCAGATAGATGGCCTTCGCAAGTAAGAGATCGCAATAATAAAAACAAACCTTATGGGTTAGCTAATAAACTTACTTCTCAGGAAATCAAAATTAGAACTCAACGTTTGGAGGGAACAAAAATTTCATAAGTCCCGTCATCAAAGAATACGCGAATCTCTTTAATTTCTCGCTTTTGTTTGTCAATATTATTCGTTATTAGAGAATTCAATGAAGCACTCCTGTAAATAGATTCTGACTTGGGCGTTGAAAGCACTTGTTGTTGTTGAGCTGAACCGCCGGGTTGATTGAAGAACGATGCTTCTAAATCGGTTTGATAAGGAGAGTTTATCACCTCATCATTCAAAATTGGTTCGACTAAGACTTCTTGTTTAGAGGGTGTAGATAAAATCGAAGCATTACTAAATTTATCCCCTTCACCAAATAAGAGCCAGTTCACATTTACTTCTGGGAAGGCATTATGAATAGCTAAAACATGCTTGTTGGTAGGATTAGTTCTTCCGGTAAAAATACTTGATAGAGAAGCTGCAGACAGGTTTAGTCGTTGTGCAAATTCTTGTTGAGACAAATTATGGTCATCCATAAGTTGCCGTATACGATCCTTCATTTCCATTATATGCTGAATTTAGAGCATGACGGTCTTTGGGGGACAAAAAATCGTCATTTTACATTAAACATTCTAAGTCATGCAAAGATAAACATTTTAAGAAACCCACACAACGTAGTGAACAAGAAAATCAAATTTGATTTTTAATTTGCAAATCAAACGACAATATACAGACATAAATCATATAGAAATCACAATCATCAAATATTAGCTATATAAACCATAAGTTCTCATATGGTTATTACAATATACTATAGATAACAGTCATATAACACTTATCTTCAATCATATTACGCAAAACAATGTGCGAGCAGAGACATCAAATACCAGCCGCACAATAAAAATCAATCCAAATTCTTGTAAAGCACTTCATTAATATCGCATATACACGCTGATAATCTGCAATTTAAATCTAATTTGTAAAGAGTTGATTTTTATTTTGCACACAAAACAAAACTACACACCAAAACAACATTTACACATCTAAAACATTAACAACTCATTTCTTTTGTACCTATTCTTTTTTATATATAGATTTACATATAAATATTTGCACATTGAATTGCTGAATGTCAATTGCTATTTCGATATTTTAATTTGTAGTATAAGACCTCCATCTCTCAGTAAATAATCATAGATATAAGTTCCTTTTAAAACAATCAAGGGAAGACCAAGCTAAAAGCATACAACGCAATCATGAGATAAGAATAACAACGTAATAGGCTGATTATATTGAGATAAGCACAAAACATATTCCATATAAAAATAGGGCTAAAAAACTTTTCGTGAACAATAATCGCAATACAGAGATTACAATTTGTGCATAATCAAACTAATCAGAGCATGATTAAAGGCTATTACGAAGAGAAATCGGCAAATAATACACAGTTGGAAAAGCCACACTAATTTGACCCACCCTGGCAAGTATTTTAGACCCAG
>JABZGR010000015.1 GCA_015259125.1 Alloprevotella tannerae
CTATTTTATTAAGATCCGTTTCCAGGTCCACGAGACAGGAGACGGATCTTTTTTTTGTTTGTCGTCTAAGGGTTCTGTCAGGCAGATGGGTCTGGTGATCTTTTCTGTGCAATAATATGTTCAATCCCACGCTGCAAACAATTTGATTTAAAGTCTCTCTGTCTGAAGCTTGGACGGAAAGATGACCGCCCTCTGCTCCCCCACACCTCGACCTCTTGTCTACATATATATAGTTCATCACTCTCAATCAAGTTTGTGTCTTGGTTCGTGAGTGATGCAAAACAGCTTTTTCTGCAGTAACCATCATTATTCTCTTGGGATCTGTCACAAAAGAGATGAACATCGGAATCAGAAGAATTGACCAATATTTTTGACGGAAAGAAAAGAAGGCGAGTTGAAAAAGTATCTTTGTTGATAAAAATAGAGTGCTACTCAATTTTTTCCTAAGTGTGCAATGTGGAATCTCACATCTTTTACTTATCTTCGCCCTCAAATTCTAAAACTGTTATGGAAAGCATACATAATTTCGCGGGATTAGTATCTCGTCTCTCTCAACATGGGCAGCGCAAACGCGTAGCCGTAGTATGTGCTTCAGATGAAGCAACATTAACTGCCGTAGCGCGTGCGCTCAAAGAAGGCTTTGTAGAAGTAATTTTCGTGGGCTGTCGGGCAGAAGTGGAAGCTTGTGCTGATTTGCAGTCGTTAAACGATCATTTCTCCATCATTGATGCGACGGATAAACAGGACGCAGCAGAAAAGGCTGTGGCTCTGGCGCGCGAAGGCAAAGTGGACTTGCTGATGAAAGGCTTGATCAATACGGATATTTTGCTTCGTGCCGTGTTGAATAAAGAGCACGGTATCTTGCCGAAAGGCCGCGTGTTGACACACGTGACAGCTACAGAAATCCCGGGGTATCCTAAATTGGTTTTCTTTACCGATCCGGCTGTGATTCCCTTCCCCTCGCACGAACAACGCCGCGAGCAGATACGCTACGTCGTGCGTATGTGTCACGCATTGGGCATCGAGACGCCGCGCGTTTCGTTGATACACTGCTCTGAAGAGGTGAATGCAAAATATTTCCCCTATACAGTGGCTTATGGCGATTTAATTCGTGAGGCCAAAGATGGCGAGTTTGGTGATTGTGTACTTGATGGTCCGCTCGATGTGAAGACCTCACTCGATGCTTCTTCATTGGAGACGAAAGGCATCCAGTCGCCCATCGCCGGGCAGGCAGATGCTTTGATCTTCCCGGACATTGAAGCCGGCAATACTTTCTATAAGACGCTTACACTTTTCTGCAAGGCGAAGGTGGCTACTGCACTTCAGGGAACGGACGTGCCTGTTGTGGTGACTTCGCGCAGCGACAACGAAGATACAAAATATTATAGCCTCGCTTTGGCTGCTACTACTATCGGATAAAATTATGAAGAGAATCTTAGCTATCAACCCCGGATCTACTTCAACTAAGATCGCGGTTTATAACGACGAGAAAGCGGTTCTTGTAAAGAAGATTATGCACACTCGCGAAGAGTTGGCGCCTTTCAAGGACTTTATGGAGCAGTTTGAGTTTCGCAAGCAAGTTGTATTGAAAACGCTTGAGGAAGAAAACATACCTTTCGAATTTGATGCTATCGTGGGCCGTGGTGGCTTGGGCAAGCCTATCGAAGCCGGTGTTTACGAGGTGAATCAGTTGATGCTCGATGATGTGACTAAGGCTGTGCGCCGCCACGCGTGCAACTTAGGTTGCTCTTTGGCGCTGACCATATCTAAAGAGTTTCCCGGCTGCCGTGCGTTTATCGCTGACCCGGGCGACGTAGATGAACTTGACGACATAGCGCGCATCGGTGGTTTGCCAGAGATGCCGCACGAGCCTATTTGGCACGCTTTGAACCAACGCGCAGTGGCTCGCCGCTTTGCCAAGGAGCACAATACGCGCTACGAAGATTTGGATCTCGTTTGCTGCCATATGGGTGGTGGTATTTCATTGGCCGCACACCGGCACGGACGCGCCGTAGATGCGAACAATGCACTCGATGGCGATGGACCGTTTACACCCGAACGTACCGGAACGCTTCCTGCCGGCGACCTTGTACACCTTTGCTTCAGTGGCAAATATACGCAAAACGAGGTGATGAACATCATTAAGAGTCGCGGCGGTTTGGCTGCCCATCTTGGTACGAATGATATGATGGAAGTGGAGCACCGCGTGGCTGATGGCGATGAGAAATTTAAGCTCTACACTGATGCTTTGGCTTACCAAATTTCTAAGGGCATCGGCGGTTTGTCGACTTTCTTCTGCGGAAAGGTGGACGCCATCATACTTACCGGCGGCATTGCTTATTTCCGTTATTTGGTTGAAGAAATCAAGCGTCGCGTAGGCTTTATTGCTCCCGTTTATGTTTATCCTGGTGAGGACGAAATGGAGGCCTTGGCCTTAAATGCTTTGGCCGTATTGACCGGTCGTCGCGAAGTAAAAGAATACGTATAAGCACCTTTGGTGCAGAAATCCTGTGCGACCAACTTCTTTTGTTTGGTTTGCTGGAAGATATAAGCTAAGCGCCGCGCCCAAAAGGGTGTGGCGCTTTTTTGTGTTTACGCTTGTGCCGATTCATCTGCGCGTCAGGTGCGCATCGTTTTAAGTTTTGGCTGCCGATCAGTTTTTACAGACTTGAAATTCAGTACGTTTCATAGTTTTGCTTGCCACATTGCTTTTTTGCAACTCCTTTTTCTTGCGCTTTTTTCTATGGTATTTGGTCTCAATCTTGTTCTCTTTTGTCGCCGCGCCTGAGCTAAAGGCGTCAAGATGCTTCAAATACAGACAGAAAAGGCATCGAAGTAGGCCAAAATAACTACTGATTATCAGACATATATAGATCTTAAAAACTTTCCTATAAGAGACGAAAAATTGTCTTATAAGACAATTTTTTCGATCATAGGAGACAATTTTTCCGATCACCTATGAAAGTTTTTCGAGTCACCTATGAAAGTTTCAGCACTTCCTTAAGCTCTTTTTTCGAGACTGCGCACAGGCGGAAAAAAGGCTGCAAACTGCTTGGCTCAAATAGCTGAAGGTTGTGCCGAAAACTTTCTAAGACCGCTATTGTCTGCTTGTCGAAGGGGCCTATGCGATAATGAGCCGCCCAAGAAACTTCTTCGACATGCCGCCCATAAGTGCCGTGGATGATCTATGCGCTTTTTTGCCTCCGGCTATGCAACACATTATAAACACACGAACACGGCGTTTCGCAACTCGGGGCGATGAGAATCCTCTATTCGCGTCCGGCAAATACTTTATGTTTATAAAAAAGAGACCTACACCCTAAACAGGCGGCAGCTTTATGTATCTTTGCAGAAAAGTGGAAGTAGACGATATGGTGATCAACCGAATTTGGAAAGATCTACAGTTGCCGGACGGCCTTTGGAGAAAAGAAAAGTCAACGATCAAAGCGCGGCGGGATTTTGGCTCGCCACTAAAATTCGTAAAGGTAGCGTGCACCTCATACACTTCTTTCACATCGATGATCAAAGACGGGTTTCATCACGCAGAATCACTCTATTCTATATGAAACGGATTATTACTTTTACGCTTATAGCTCTATTATTAGTAAGTTGTGACTTTATAGCTGACCGTTATAAGAATGTTCCTGATCCTGAGGTATATTTTCCCGATGGTCAGGAACTGAAGATGGCCACGGCCATCTATGAAGATAAACCTCGCGCCATACGAAGTTTGATTGAGGAAGGAATCGATCTGAACCATATCAGTAAAGGCGGTATGACCTATCTTTATTATGCGATGCTGAATAAGAACTACGAGGTGATGGAACTGCTGTTGAAGCACGGAGCAGATCCTAATATTCATAGTACGTTTTATACCAATCCTTCGTCTCATAAAATAGGATATGGCGATGATAACGGTGCTTGTTTGGCATATTGCGGCCGGCGGGCTTATGATATCAAATATATGAAGCTACTTGTAAAATATGGTGCAAATGTCAATGATACTACTTATATAAGTCCTTTAGCCCTTTCGATAGACGACGAATTGCAAGGGAAAGAAAAAGTAGCGTTTTTGGTACAACATGGTGCTAATATAAACTTACGTGTAGCCGGGGCAACGGTAATAAGTAGTGAGGCTAACATGTATAATTGGGATAAGGTGCTTATCCTTTTAGACCTCGGCGCAGATCCTATGGCGGGTGATGATCCTAAGTTTAATGTGGCTGCATTTGTACAACAATATTATGATGAGGGCTTTGATCCTAACAGTGAGAATGGCAAGATGGCGCAGGAGGTAAAGCGCCGGCTTGAACAGCGCGGGGTGAAGTTTCCTTATCTTCCTAAGAAGCCGGCTGCTTCGACCCCAAGCGAGGGGCAACCGAAGGAATAGTTTTGTGTAAAGAAAATAATTTTTTAATTTTGTAGAAAATGAAGAAGTTAGTTGCTTTAGCGCTTATGTCTCTATGCTTAAGCAGTTGTAGCTTGATATTCAATAGACATAAGCATTCTGCTCCCGAGCCGGAGGTTTATTTTCCTGATGGGGTGGAGTTGCAGATGGCTACTGCTATTTATAATGATAAGCCTCGCGTCATACGAAAATTGATTAAGGAAGGAGTTGACTTGAACCACGTCAGTAAAGGGGGTATGACCTACCTTTATTATGCGCTGCTGAATCACAATTATGATGTGATGGAGCTGCTGTTGAAGCACGGTGCAGATCCTAATGTTCATAGTAAGTTCTATACCAATCCTGAGTATCATAAAAAAGGGTATAGCGATGATCAGACAGATGCCACTTGTCTTGAGTATGCGAGCCATAAATACTTTGATATCAAATATATGAAGCTGCTCATTAAATATGGTGCAAACGTGAATGATACTACGAGTATAGGTCCTATTTGGGGCGCTCTACGAGATAAAAGCCATGGCAGAGAAAAGCTGAAATATTTAGTAGAGCAGGGCTTAAACCTCAATTATAGTCAAACGGGGACGCCTGCAATATGTGGTCAAGCGCTTACTTACGAATGGGATATGGTGCTTTTCCTGATGGACCTTGGCGCAGATCCCTTGGCCGGTGATGATCCTGACTTTCAAGTTGCTGCATCTGTACAAGAATATTTCGACGAGGGCTTTGATATTAATAGTAAGTATGGCAAGATGGCGCTGGAAGTAAAGCGTCGGCTTGAACAGCGCGGGGTGAAGTTTCCTTATCGCCCTAAGACAAAGAGCGATTCAATCAAAAGCGAGGAGCAACCGAAGCGTAAAAGGTTTTTATGAAGCCTTGGCGCTCATTTCCTCAAGACAATATTTGTAGCATTCCATAAAAAGACAATTCACGTTATATCAGATGAAGATTATAGTAAATCGGGGCTTTGATAATATGCTCACAAGCATCGTAGTCTTTAAGAATGGGCAACCGGCTATTGCTTGCCCCATACAGAAAGATTTTTGCGAGATGGATGCAAAAGAAGGCGATCGTATAGAGATCAAGTTAATATCTCTCGGTATGATTTCGCAGAGGCTTGCCGCTTTCACGTATCAAGAAGGAAAAGATACGGTATATATCCGGCCTACGATATTGTGTAAACGGTGGGAGATGGCAAACTATCGCGTATTGCCTTACCTGAGTTTGTTGCTTCTTGTTCTTCAATCCGTGACAACATCGGCCGCTTGTAAATGGTTGTGCGCAGGTCTCCTCGTTTTGACCGCTTTGTCTTGGCTGAGCTTTCAGGGCTGTAAGTCGAATCCCTCGATGCGGAGCAGATTGTTCACGTTGGCTTACTTGTAGGCCGGCGTGTGGTTTTGCGTAGCTTATAGATCGGCTTGCTTGCTCGCGCCGAACGCATAAGTAATTGTTTTCAGCGCAAATCCGTCTGCAATTCATTGGCATTCGTTAAATTTGCACTTTCAGAGAGGAAGTCGGCGCAAAGTCAAGACGCAGTAGATCTGCCAACGCCATCGCTTCCTTCCAAGGTGCAGGCGAGAAGAAAGCATGAAATATGACGACGTAATCGGTCAAGCAGCGATTAAGGCGCGTCTTCGGCGGCAAGTCGTCGAAGGTCGCGTGCCGCATGCGCAGTTGTTTTGCGGCCCCACAGGTGTCGGCAAGCTCCCGATGGCTTTGGCTTTAGCTTCGTCTCTGCTCTGCACGAACAGGACGCCCGAGGGCGATCCCTGCGGCTGTTGTGCGGGCTGCAAGATGGTTGCACGCTACGCTCACCCCGACTTGCATTTCATTTTCCCTACGATACGAAAAGGCAGTACAAGTTCGAGCGACACCTATCTCGAAGCGTGGCGCGAGCGCCTCTTGACTTCCCCCTACTTCGACAACCAAGATTGGTTGGCAGCGCTGCAAGTGGAGAATCAGCAACCCACTTTTTACGTAGCCGATAGCAATGCCGTCATAGAAAAGCTGAGTCTTGTGGCCAATCAGGGCGGTTATAAAGTGATGATTGTTTGGCAGGCCGATAAGATGTCGGTAGAAGTGCAAAACAAACTGCTGAAAATCCTCGAAGAACCGCCGCAACTGACGGTCTTTATTCTTTTGACCGATGCGCCCGAGCGCTTGTTGCCGACGATCGCAAGCCGCGTGCAGCGCATCGACTTCCCGTTGCTGCCTGAGCGCCTCTTGCAAGAAGAGCTTAGCGTCCGCAATCACATTGATCCCACCGCCGCTCGCGACATCGCCCATATCAGCAATGGCAGTTACGTGCAAGCTTTGCGCCACATCGGAGTGGATGAAGAGGGCGAAATGTTGCTCGAGAATTTCAAAACGCTAATGCGACTCTGCTATATGCGCAAGGTAAAAGATTTGCGCGATTGGTCAGACGTCGCTGCCGGTTGGGGGCGCGAGCGCCAGAAGCGTTTTCTCGATTATGCGCTCAAATTAGTGCGGGAGAACTTTATTTATAATTTCCGCCAAGCCCCGCTCAATTATGAGACCGCCGCAGAAGCCGAATTCTCCGTCAACTTTGCCCGCTTTATCAACGAACGTAACGTCGAAGACATGTTGACGCTTTTCACCGAAGCCCGCAGAGACATCTCAAGCAACGTCAACGCCAGAATGGTTTTCTTTGATACCGCCTTGCGTTTGATCGTATTACTCATTCGATAGCTAAGGAGAGCGCCCGCGCCCTCCCGATACAATATATATATAGACAGAATACAATGGACGATTTTTACCCTACCGAACCCGCTCTGCGAGGTCTGTGCGCCTCCGGCTGTGGCCGCCAGGACAAGCAACTTAATACATATGACTATCTCTCAGATGTTCCCGGCAATGTTGCCACGACCGACCTTGTCGAAGTGCAATTCAAGAACACGCGAAAGGGTTATTATCATAACGACAACCATTTAGATCTCGTCAAAGGCGATCAAGTGGCCGTTGAGTCTAATCCCGGTCACGACATCGGCGTCGTTACGCTTACCGGCCAATTGGTTTTAGCCCAATTGAAGAAGGCCGGATTGAAGGCCAACAACGAAATACGCCGCGTCTATCGCAAGGCGCGCCCGAGCGATTTGGAAAAATTTGAAGAAGCCAAAGCCCGCGAGCACCAAACGATGATTCGCTCCCGACAGATTGCGAAAGAGTTGGAGCTGGATATGAAAATCGGCGACGTGGAGTTTCAAGGCGACGGCAACAAAGCGATTTTCTATTACATCGCCGATGCCCGCGTCGACTTCCGCAAACTAATCCGCGTCTTAGCCGATGAATTTCACGTCCGCATCGAGATGCGCCAGATCGGAGCACGCCAAGAGGCCGGACGCATTGGCGGCATTGGCCCCTGCGGTCGCGAACTCTGCTGCGCAACGTGGATGAAGAGCTTCAATTCCGTTTCAACCGCCGCCGTGCGTTGCCAAGATATTTTCCCGAACCCCCAAAAGTTGGCCGGTCAGTGTGCAAAACTGAAGTGCTGTATGAACTATGAGGTCGACACCTACATAGATGCCGGCAAGAAACTCCCGCCGCGCGATGTCACGCTCGAGACCGCCGACGCCACCTTCTATTATTATAAAGCCGATATCTTGACGGGGATGATCACGTATAGTACCGACAAGCGCTTGGCGGCCAATCTCGTCGTCATTCCTGCCGAACGCGCGCTCGAAGTGATTAGAATCAATAAAGAAGGCGGCAAGCCCGAGCGCTTAGATAGCGAACCCGTCGTTGCAGAGACGCGCCCCGCCGACCTTTTGGAGCAAGATAGCCTGACGCGCTTTGATAAAAAACGCAAGAAAGACCATCGCCGCCACAACGGCAACCGCTCCGGCAATCGCCAGCGTCGGTCCGGCAAGGACGAAGCTCGCAAGAAGCCCGAAGCATGAGACCTTTTGCTCTCGCCCTGCTCCTTTCGCTGCTTCTCGTGGCCTGCAATCGTCACCACGTAGCCAAATTTTCTTATCGCTCTACGCCCGTCGACGGTTGGGAGAGTGCCGATTCCCTCATCTTTCCCATTGATTCGCTGCCGGCCGATGGCCGATATGCCTTGACCATCGGCGTGCGCACCTCGTCGGCCTACCCGTATCCGTTTCGCACGCTGGCCCTGAGCATCGAGGCGCGCTTCCTTTCGCAGGCGCGCTACGCAGATACGATCTACTGCTCACTGACCGATCACGAAGGAGATGTGAGTGGCAAGGGCGTAAGTGTCTATCAATATTCCTTTCCCGTCGATACCTTTCAACTTCATCGCGGTGCGCGCGGCACAATTACCATTCATCATATAATGCGTCGAAATCTCCTGCCCGGCGTTTCCGATGTAGGCATCCGTTTGGAGCGTCTTTAGTGCGCGCTATACCGCTTTACGTGTCGCATTTTCTGGCTTGACGACCCTTTTCGGCGATAGCGTTTGCAGCCCTTCCCGATTTATTCCCTTTTCTCGCACGCATCGTCGTCAAATTGCCCTTGTCGAGCGTCTGCGACTTGTTTTCCCATCCCCAAAGCCCATTGTGAGGCGACGAATAAGCTTTTGCGTGATTGATAAGTGACCGCCTCACAATCTTTGCGCCCATATTGTTGTGCAAAAATTAAGTCATTGAAAAACAATTGTTTCAATCCTTTTCTATACAGTCCTATTTTTTATTTTTCAATGTGTATTTTGCCGTCTCTTTGCATCCACAATTTGGCGATGAAGTATGGTTGATTATGTTTTTTATCACGACAACAAAGGTTTGCGCTCGTGATAAAAAGTACTTGCGCTCACGATAAAAAAGGTGTACGCTCGTGAGCGTAAAGGTTCGGCGCGTACTTTTGTCGGTTTGAATTTGTTTGTCGTACGATGAAAAACCAAAACGTATCGCACTAAAAGGTTGCTTTCAGCATTCGCTTTTGTTTCCTGCTCCGCCCCGCCTCAACTTGCGTCTGTTTTTGAAAGACCAACCCTAAGGGGTTGCCAATACGGCGGTACGTTAGGCAGGGTTAAGCCGCTTCGCATCTTAACCCTGCCCTGCCAAGAGACTAACCCCGTTGGGGTTATTTGTGGCGGTGCGGTTGCGGAGATAAGTTGGTGGGGTTTGTGTTTGGGCGCGAGTAGATGCGATATTAGGTTAAGGTGAGGTTGTTTGTGGATGAGGTTTTCGGAAAATGGGTTGGTGGGGTTTGTGTTTAAGTTGCAAGTGAAGAGCATGTTGGTTTCAATAGATCGTTTGCAGAGAGGCTGCGTGAAAAAATTGATTGGAATGAACCATAGGTCAAGTTGTGGCGAGTCTATTTTGAAAAGGATTGCGCACGAGACCTGACATTGATTCGATAAAAAGCGACAACAACCCCTTAGGGTTGGTCTTTTGGTAGGCCAGGGTTAAGGCACATCGTGTTTTAACCCTGGATAAACGGATGGAAGTGAGTGCAACCCCATTAGGGGTTGGTCTTTCACTGTGGCAGGGTTGAGGAGCGAAGCGGCAACCTAGCCACTAACGACGTGAGTCGTTGCTCGTGCGAGTTATAATTAGGTTTGTTTGCGTTGCATGTCAATCATTGGATATTTTTGAAAGACCAACCCTAAGAGGTTGCCAATGCGGTGGTGCGTTAGACAGGGTTAAAGCGTTGCCGCTTTAGCCCTGCCCTGCCAAAAGACTAACCCTGATGGGGTTATTTGCGGTGGGAAGCGTAGAAAGTTCGGTTTGCGTGGAATGTGAGGCGAATGTGGCGGGTTTAGTTGCGGCGGGAAGTTCGTGCAAATCTATCTACGTCCATTTTTGAAAGACCAACCCTAAGGGGTTACTCAAATGTGATGCTTCTTAGACAGGGTTAAGCCACTTCGCATCTTAACCCTGCCCTGCCAAGAGACTAACCCCGATGGGGTTATTTTTGGCGGAAGGCGTTGAAAGTTCGCCTTGCGTGGCGTGTGGAACGAATGTTATAAGCTCATTTGAGGTGGGAAGCATTGAAACTTCAATGTGAATAGGAAGTAGGGCAAATATGGTGCGATTATTTGTGAGGGGAAGTGTGAAAATCTCCATTTTGGGGAATGAGGTTTGCGGTTTAGATGGTATTATTTTCGAATATTAAGCGATCTATGTCCTTCGTCATTTCATAAAAATCATAAGGCTTGCTGTGCGGGTTGGTAGGTGCTCGGCCTGTTTCTTTTTCTCCTCTGAAATAAGGGGGCGCGCATGGGGGAAAAATTGATAATAGCGTCCTGCAAACCCCGATATCTGAATGCGAAAATTTTTTATAGATTTTTTTATTTCACACATTCTCGCGCTGACTCCTTCCCTTTGCTTGCTAATTGTCAATTGTTTATGCTCGATTGCAGACCTGGCTTTGCACATAAGTGGCGAAAGTGTAATGTAGACTATACAAAAAATTAACACACTTGCATACGTCTCCTTCGAAATTCTTGCTAATTTTGCCTCCCGAAAGACACATTAATGAAGAAGCACCTGACCTTGTTAACCTACTTAGCGACAGCCCACCTCGGTGGGCTTGTCTGCTTAATGGTTTTTCGGCTTTGCTTTTTCTTTTCCTTGCATTCTGCCTTGGCCGCTGAGGCGACGTCGGCTTGGCCCGCTTTCTTGCGCGGCCTGTGGCTGGACAATGTGATAGGGTCTTACATCCTGCTCTTGCCTTTATTGGTCGTGTTGGTTGCCCAACTTTGTGGGCGTGGCGGTAAAGGTCTGCTGCGCTTCCTGAATATCTGGATGGGTGGCTTCTACGCTTTGGCTTTCGCGGCTGCTGCGGCCAACATTCCTTTTTACAATTACTTTAATCAACCCCTCAATTCCACGATTTGGCAGTGGGCCGCTTATCCTTCGCAGACGGTAGGTATGCTTTTCGGAGAGGCCACTTGGTGGAAATATATTGCTTTGTGGGCCGGCGTGACCGCGGTTTACGCCTATGGGCTCTTCCGATGGCGACGGTATTTCCGGCATCGCCTACCTGCGTTGCCAAAAAATTGGCGGGAGCGAGGCGTTAGTTTGGCCCTTTGGCTGCCGGTTGCCGGACTTTGCGTGCTGGGTGCGCGAGGTCGTTTGGGGTATAACCCGATTAAGATTAGTGCAGCCTATTACTGCGATAATGCAGATCTGAACAACTTAGGGCTGAATGCGGCGTTTAATCTGCTTAACAGTACGCTCGACGATGCGCGCAAAGAGAATCGGCCCTTACAATTGATGGATGAAAACGCCGCGCTCGTCTTTGTGCGCCAAAATTTGGGTCGCAGTGGGTTGCCCGGTATCTCTCCGCTGGCGCATATCGTGCGCCCTGAGGGAGAACCTCGCTATGATAACGTCGTAGTCCTCTTTATGGAGTCGATGAGTACGAAGTTTATGGGCACATTTGGCAACCCCTCGCATCTTACACCAACCCTTGACAGCCTCTTTGCCCAAGGTTTTAGTTTTGAAAATTGCTATTCGGCCGGTAATCATACGAACCAAGGCGTCTATGCTACGCTCTACGGCTTTCCCGCCCAACTCAAACGCAACATGATGCGCGGCTCCGTCGTGCCTCGCTACGCCGGACTGCCCACCGTATTGCGCGAAAATGGCTACCAAACGCTGTTCTTTATTCCCCACGAGGGACAGTATGATAATATGAACGCCTTCTTGCGGACCAATGGCTTTGCCGAAGTTTATGCGCAAGAAGACTATCCGCGCGATAAGGTTGTCAATCATTTTGGCGTTTCAGATGATTATCTCTTTTCTTATGCGCTACCCATCATCAATCAGCGTGCACGCAGCGGAAAGCCTTTCTTTGCGACGATTTTGACCGTTTCGAATCATCCGCCTTACATCATTCCGCCCGATTTTCACCCCAAAAGTAAGCAGATAGAAGACCAAATCGTAGAATATGCCGATTGGAGCATCGGCAAGTTTATGGCCGAGGCTCGCAAGCAACCTTGGTTTGCGCATACGCTGTTTGTCTTTGTCGGCGATCACGGCAAACGCATCGAGCATCTGCCTACTGACGGCCTGATTCTGCCGGAAAGTTGCAACCACGTGCCCCTTATTATATATGGTGCGGGATTGCCGCGCGAGCAACGCAAAGATTTTGCGGGGCAAGTGGACATTGCGCCGACCATTTTGGGCCTGCTACGCCTGCCTTACGTGCAAAACAATTTTGGGGTGGACTTGACGACGCGCCGCCGCGAAGCTATTTTCTATTCGGCCGATAATGTGGTGGCCGCACGTAATGCTGAGTATTTGTATCTTTACAGTCCGGACGCTGAACGGGCGTATACTTACGCCGTAGATCAAGGAAAGTATCGCCCGATTGCGGAGAACGAGGCTACGCGCAAACTGCGTATGCTTGTCTTTGCCAACTTGCAGACGGCAGCTAAACTCGTGCGCGAAAAGCAGACGATTGATCGGAAAGCGGCGCGGCATTAAGGTGGCAACTGCGTGCTTCCTCAGATCTGCTTCGACTGACTTTCGCTTTCTCAATCACAGCTTGATGCTTTTATAGATACATTGCGCTGCAGCGCCGCCCATACTGTGTAGAACTACGATAAATGAATAAAAAAAGAGAATAAAAGGTTGTTGTTTCCGACTAAATATATACTTTTGCCGTCGTAACCAAAGAAATAAAAATTGAGCTATGAAAAGATTCTTATTAGCCGCTCTCTTGTTCGCAGGCTTTGCTTGCGCAAGCTTCGCACAACTTCCTGCCATTCAGTTGAAAGACATTAATGGCAAAGCAATCCGCACGGATACGCTTTCAAATGGAGGAAAACCTATCGTTATCAGCTTTTTCGCAACTTGGTGCAAACCTTGCAACCGCGAATTGAAGGCCATCCAAGAAGTATATGCGGACTGGCAACAAGAGACCGGTGTACGCATTATTGCGATTTCAATTGATGAGGGTCAGAATATTCAGAAAGTGAAGCCGCTCGTAGATGGTTATGGGTGGGAATATCAGATCTTGCTGGATCCTAACTCAGACTTCCGCCGCGCAATGGGCGTGAATCTCATTCCGCACTCTTTCATTATCGATGGCAATGGCAAAGTAGCTTACAGCCACAGTGGATATACGGAGGGCGCAGAGGCAGAACTCTATGAGAAAGTCAAAGAAATAGCCGGCGTAAAATAACTTTAATGAGCACTTGTCGCAGGGTGATAACGCTGTGACAAGTGCCTTGTTGTTTATTATGAATAGATTTTACATAAGCCTATTGGCATTGGCTACTGCACTTCCTGCTTTGGCGCAGGAAAATGGCGATGAGGGCCGTAAGTTGAAACTCGTCGGTAGCGTGCAGAGCGATATTCTGATTCCGCAAGAGGATAAAAAAATTGGTACGGGCTCTTATAAAGAGTGGGCGCGTACTAATACTTTCGCCGAAATTCACTTAATGAGTAAGTATGTAGAAGCCGGCACGCGTTTTGAGTTTACAAAGTATCCGCTGCCGGGCTTTGAGAAAGATTACGGTGGTTGGGGTATTCCTTACTTCTACGTAAAAGGCCATTATAAATGGGCTGAGTTGACGCTTGGCGATACTTACGATCAGTTTGGTTCGGGCTTTATCTTCCGTACTTACGAAGAGCGTAGCCTCGGCATCGACAATTCGCTGCGCGGCGCGCGCCTTGTATTGCGCCCCGTCAAAGGCGTTACGCTAAAAGCCCTCACGGGTAAGCAGCGCCGCTATTGGAATCACAACAAGAGTTGGATTACCGGCGCCGATGTAGAGTTGAATTTAGACCAATGGATAAAGCCGTTGCGCGAGCACGATACATATCTTACGCTCGGCTTGTCGGCTGTGACGAAACACGAAGGCGACGAGGACATTCTTGCGCTCCGCCCCACGGGCCAAAAGGATGCGTTTGGCAATGATATAATGGGAAACTACAAGCTTAACCTGCCGAAAAACGTAGGCGGCTTCGACGTGCGCGCCAACTTGCAGAAGGGCGGCTTCAATGTGTTGGCCGAATACGCGCAGAAGAGCCAAGATCCCAGTTTCGACAATGGCTATATTTATCGTCAAGGTCGCGCGGCGATGCTGTCGGCTTCTTATTCGATGAAAGGCCTCAGCGCTTTGTTGCAAATCAAACGCAGCGAAGATATGAGTTGGCGCAGTCGTCGCACGATGACGGGTACGTCTTCATTCATCAATCACCTGCCCGCGTTCTCTATGCAGCAAACTTACGCGCTTGCGGCGCTCTATCCGTATGCTACGCAAAACGTACCGGGCGAGTGGGCTTTCCAAGGCGAATTTGGTTACCAGTTTAAGCGCCATACGGCGCTTGGCGGTAAATACGGTATGCACGTAAAGGTAAATGCTTCCCACATCCGCGGTATTGAGACGCAGCCGCTCGTTGATGCAGCGGGCAAACCCATCACCGAGCTCAAGGGAACGGACGGCTATACCTCAAAATTCTTTGGTATGGGTAAGCAAACCTATTTCCAAGACATCAATGTGCAGATTGAGAAGAAGCTTTCAAAGAAGTTTAAGTTGAACTTGATGTACTTAAACCAACGCTACAACAAGACCGTTGTAGAAGGCGAGGGTGGCACCATAAAATCCAACGTCTTTATCGCAGAAGGCAAGTACCAATTCAATCGTAAGTTTACCTTGCGTGGAGAAGCGCAATACCTCCATACGAAACAGGATCAAAAAGATTGGGTTTTCGGCTTGTTAGAGCTTTCTTTCATGCCCAACTGGATGTTTACAATTTCCGACCAATACAATGCGCACGTTCCTGATGCCTCAAATCCCGGACATGAGAACGCCGTACATTTCTATATGGCCTCCGTTTGCTACACGAACGGCCCACACCGTTTGCAAGTGAGCTATGGTAAGACCCGCGCAGGCTTCAATTGTTCCGGCGGTGTCTGCCGTTGGGTTCCCGCGCAAAAGGGTGTGCAGATTTCCTACAACTTTGGTTTTTAAGATATGAAGATAAAGAATTTTTTGCTCCTGAGTTTGGCAGCCGTTGCCTTTGCAGCGTGCGACAATATTAGTGAGTCTGAGCGCTACGGTAAAGATCCCGTTGATGTGCAAAAGGCTAAGAACGTCTTGATCGAAGATTTTACCGGCCAGAAATGTATTAACTGTCCGAAAGCTACAGATGTTATCCACGAGTTGCAAGGCCTTTACGGCGAAGATCACGTTATCGCCGTTGCCATTCATGGTGGCGCCTTGTCGCTCCCCGAAACGAATCCGAAGGGTTTGGCTACGGAGCAAGGCAAAGCCTATCACGAACATTGGAACGTGACGACGTGGCCGAAAGGAAAGATTGATCGCGGCGAGAACTTGGAGTTCACTTCTTGGAGTGCCGAAGTCGTGAAGCGCTTACAGATGAAGCCGATCGTAGATTTGGATTTGTCCGGCACGACTTACGATGCAACATCGCGCAAGTTAAACGTTGCCGTGAAGATGACCGGCAATGAAGCCGTCGAAGGCAAGTTGCAAATCTGGCTCATCGAAGATAATATCGTCTTGCCTCAACAGATGCCCGACGGAAGTCTGAATAAGAACTACGTGCACAACCACGTATTCCGCGCCAGCGTCAACGACCCTTACGGAACGCCTGTTATGGTGGCTAAGGCAGCCAGCGAAACGAAGCAGTTCGACTACACTTTGGCTGAGAAATACAAGCCGGAGAATATGAGTGTCGTAGCTTTCGTTTACAACGATGCCGGTGGCGTTCTGCAAGTCATCAAAAAGAAAATCCAATAATAAATTTGAGTGTAATATGAAAAAGATTCTATCCATTTTAGCCCTGTTTGCTTGCGGCGTATTCGCAGCACAGGCACAAGTCGACAAGACTTTGCAGTTCGTAGATAAGGATGGCAAGGTCGTTGAAAACGGCGCAGAGCTGACTTTAACTGAAGTTGAGGCGCCTTGGGGCGATGATCAGATCGTTTTGCCCTTGTCAGTGAAGAACACGAAGAATGCAAAGGCGGGCGTGCGTCTTATCTTTAATGTAATGCAGATTGATAACGGCGCCATCCAAGTTTGTTTCCCTTCAGAATGTACTTCTAACAGCGAAGCAAAAGAGTATATTACAAAACCCGGCACGCTGGAAGCCGGCGAAGTGAAGGAGATGGCTACAGAATGGTTGCCTATGGCAAAAGGCAAGTGCGTTGCGACGTTCCAATTGCAATACTACGAGCCGACAGCGGGGGGCGAGCCGACTTATAAGGACGGCCCGAAAATCAAAGTAACGTTTGATTATAACCCGACGAGTGTAACTAACGTCAAGGCAGGCAACGTTCTGATGGACGTATACGACACGGCGGGCAAGATGGTCTTGACCAATGCGAAGAAGAGCGATGTAATCGGTCTGACGCGCGGCGTTTATATCTGCAAAACGAAGG
Source organism: Alloprevotella tannerae (assembly GCA_015259125.1). GTDB lineage: Bacteria > Bacteroidota > Bacteroidia > Bacteroidales > Bacteroidaceae > Alloprevotella > Alloprevotella tannerae_A. The sequence continues at coordinate 16,745 of JABZGR010000015.1, forward strand.
TAAACGGCAAGCCCGGTAAGGTTGAAAAGATCTTAGTGCGCTAAATTGAATCATTCCGCAGGCGCTTTTTTCAAGTCATATTGGAGAGTGATGTTGAAAAGCGAAGATTTAGGCGGATGATCACTTCATAACGGACGCGAAGCAGCATCTTTGGTGCTGTCCGCGTCCGTTTCTTTTTTAGCTGTTCGCCTTATCCGAAGCGCCAATAGCCGTTGGGCCTAAGCAGCGTTGGTCCTGATGAGGCGAAAAGTTGCGATGTGGTAAAGCATCGCGCCCTTTTCCTTTCGGCCTTCCCGTTTTCGTCAGCCTTTCGCAGTAGCCGGGCGGCGTATATTCCTTGAGCGCATCGCTTGTTGCAACATTTCGCGCTGTGCATTTCCCTTTTTCGCGAGAATCTTCCATTTTTTACAAACTCATAGTCGCCGTCGGAACGCTTCTCGCCCCCTGCGCCCCACATTTATATAGAGGTGCGCCGAAAAAGTTTGATTAAAGCCTTATTTTTGCACAAAATAACATGATTCAAATGAAGATTACGCCCCGTCCGCTCCTTTGCCTCCTCTTCCTCCTTCCCCTATTGTCAGTCCGCGCACAAGTTGTGGCGGTCCAAGTGGCCGAAATGAAGCGAACCGACTTTTATGGCAGCATACTCAGTTGCCAAGATTCGACGTTTACCTTTGTTACCGATGAGCACGATACCCTCCGCTTCGCCATTCCCACCGAGCCCGACTATAACCATCGCCGCGTTGGCGCGTTGCGCGCCGGAGATCGCTACTGCCTCCTTGCGCGTACGGGCGATTATCCTTTAGAAGTAGATGCTTACCTCAATCTGTCGCAACTCTTGGGTAGATGGCTCGATGACGATGCCCATAAATTTTTACTTTTCCGCCCAGATGGCACTATGAATGGTAGTCGGCATTTCGTTGGGCGCAATTATTTTTATTTCGAACGTTTTTCTATGGCGCAATTGGGTTGGTTTTTACGCGCCAAAGTCAGCGCTTTCGAGCCGGTAGATGGTGGCGCTCGAGAAGTAGAAACCGGTCTGATCGGACTCATCATTGAAGAACTGACCGACACCAAGCTTCGTTTTCGTCTGTCGTCCTCTTCCGACGCCACTATCTTCGGCCGCCGAGATTGGAAGCTCACCTTTCGTCGCCAGACGCGTGCAGAGCGGCGCGACGAGTTGCGCCGCGATTTTGGCGTGGAATGAATAACGGGCCGCGCAGTCTTGTTTGCCGGCCCACTTGTCTCCTTTTTCCTCCTACTTCCTCCCTTTTTCTTTTTCCCCTTGCCCCTTAGGTTGTCGTTTGCTCGGGCCAAACGATGGTTTGCTGCCGCCAAACGATGGTTTGCTCCCGCCAAACGATGGTTTGCTCGGGCCAAACGAAAAGCATCTCTCTTTTTCGCCGCCCAAAGCCAGCTGTTGACCGTGCCTTTTCTCGATTTCGGCAAAAACTGTCGGTGTCCTTTGCCGACGAAGGCTGTATGCCGTAGGCCTGCTTTCCGCGTGTCGGGTTAATTTCTCGGTTTGCACCCTTATAAAATGAAAGTTTAAGGTGGTGCGCCTCCGATGTGGTGTTGCGCCGCCGCCTTGTACGAAAAGAAGAATAATACGTTTCAGAGACCTTCTCAACGCTTAGTTGGGCTTGTTAAACTTACGTTTAGACATAAAAAAAGGGATACCTCTGTATCCCAACCTTGTTAACCCTAAATCTAATACTATGAAAAACACGATGCAAAGATACGGCCCCGAAGTCCATTTTTTCGCGTTTTCCATCAAAAAATGGTCGTTTAATCTGCTTTTTTATCAATTCGTAACGCCTATTGAAAAGTCAAATTTTCAATATCGCGCCTTTCTTTATGACATTTGCCCTGCTGCTTGCCTTGATTTTCGTTTGATAAAGCAAGATTTCCTACACCGTCACCCCGACTTTTGCGCCGCTTCGCCAACTAAATCCTAAAAATATACAAAGTATATCGGTGCGAAAAGCCCCCAAGTAGCTCCGGCATCGTCTTTAGTAGCTCTCCGCTGCGGCGGCTGCCGGCGTGCTGCGGTTTCCCTTGCTTTACGAACCGCTCTTCTCGGTCAAGGGCGAAAGAAAGTTTATGCCCATTCCATACAAGCTATTGCGTGGTTTTTTTTAATTTTGCCGATTGATGTTGCCGGTCGTTCGCAAGTAGGCACGTCGACAAACAATAAAAGTCGCGCCGAAACGTTAGATAGAGATGACGGCGGCAAAAAGCTTCGCCCTATACAATAGCAATGAGAAACTTGTTGAGATACATACGCTTGGTGGCAGCAGTCCTTTTGGTCGGCCTGCCTTTTCAGGCTTTGGCCCAACAAGATCCCGCTTTCGCCCATTATTGGGAACTCGAACCGCAATTTAATCCCGCCACGGCCGGACGCTCTGACCAACTTTCGCTCAACATGGCTTATCAAACGCACGCCACAGGCTATACCAACAGCGGCGGAACTATGTATGCCGGCGCTGATATTGCGTTCATGCTCGGCCCAACTCGCCACGGCGTGGGCGCTATTTTTCAGAATGATCAGATCGGACTCTTCTCTCATCAGCGCTTTTCCGTGCAATATGCTTATTATTTCCCGCTCTTTGGCGGCGTAATGAGTTTGGGTGGCGAGGCAGATATGCTCCAAGAAACGTTAGACGGCTCTAAGGCCGATCTGGGCGAAACGAACGACCCCGCTTTTCCGCGGACGAAGCTTACCGGATCGTCGTTTGATGCCTCCGCCGGCGTCTATTATCACCACAAACGTTGGTATGCCGGCTTCGGATTTCTGCATCTCACTTCTCCCGTCGTGCGCTTGGGCGAAACCAATCAGTATCACGTGAAGCCACAGTATAATTTTACGGCCGGATACAATATTAAATTCCGCAATCCGTTAGTTGTTATAGTGCCGTCAGTGTTATTGCGCTACAGCAATGCCGATTTTCGGGCTGATTTGACGGGGCGGATCGTCTATCAACGGGAGAAAAAACGGCTCTACGCCAGCGCTTCTTATGCACCGCAGCATTCCGTGACGCTCTTTGTGGGCGGCACTTTCCACGGAGTCGACTTGAGTTACTCCTATGAAGCCAACACGTCCGGTTTAGGCTTGCAGGCGGGCCAACACGAATTGACCGTCTCCTATCGCTTTCCGCTCAACTTGCAAAAACGCAAGCGCAATCTTCACAAGAGTGTGCGCTTCCTATAAAAAATACGACTATTTTGTGCATGAAATATATGAGTTGTAATAAGTATCTTGTCATTGGTTGTTTGTTTTCGCTTTGTCTGATGCTCTCTTCCTGCTTCGGCGGGCGCAGCACGATGCGTAGCGGCGGTGAAGTGACCGGCGTGAAGGGCGCAGCCTATGCTGAGCCGACGCCCTACGGCATGCTTGAAGTAAAAAGAGGCTATCTGAAGACGGGCGTAGAACAAAACGACTCGCTTTGGGGCACTGACATCCCCTCGCGCGACATCTCCGTCGATGGCTTCTGGATGGATCAGACGGAAGTCACCAACTCGATGTATAAACAGTTTGTCAATTGGGTGCGCGATTCCATTATCCGCGAGCGCTTGGCCGATCCTTCTTACGGTGGCGACGAAACGTATAAGATTACACAGGACCGCAACGGCGACCCTGTGCGCCCGCACCTCAATTGGACCAAACCCATTCCGTGGCGAAAACCCAACGAGGACCAACAAAGAGCGCTCAACAGCGTCTATAAAACGGACCCGATCGAGGGAACGCGTATGCTCGATGCGCGCCAGATGAATTATCGCTACGAAATCTACGACTACGAGAAGGCTGCGCTGCGCAAATATCGCTTGAATCCGGCGGAGCGCGACTTGAATACGGACCACGTGGTGGATCCGGACGAGGTGGTGATGATTTCTAAAGATACGGCTTATATAGATGACAACGGAAACATCGTCAGACAAACGATCGAGCGCCCCTTAACCGGTCCTTGGGACTTCCTGAATACATATATAGTAAATGTATATCCGGACACGACGTGCTGGATCAACGACTTTCCCAATGCAAACAACGAACTCTATTCGCGCCTTTACTTTGCTTCGCACGTCTATGATGATTATCCTGTCGTGGGCGTCAGTTGGGAGCAAGCCAATGCTTTCTGTGCTTGGCGTACGGAGTATCTTATGAAAGGATTGGGCGGACAGGCGCGCTTCGTTCAGCGCTATCGCCTCCCGACAGAGATAGAGTGGGAATATGCTGCACGTGGTAAAGAGGGTAATCCCTTCCCTTGGGAGACCGATCAAGAACAAGACGTAAAGAAAAACGGAAAGGGATGCTTCTATGCCAACTTCAAGCCTGATGAGGGCGACTACACGCAAGACGGCAACTTGATTACGAGCCGCGTGGGTACGTACGGCGCGAATTCTAACGGACTCTTCGATATGGCCGGCAACGTTGCAGAGTGGACCGGTACGGTTTACACGGAAGCAGGTGTGGCTGCGATGGCCGATATCAACCCTCAACTCAAGTATAATGCGGCCAAAGAAGATCCTTATCTGCTCAAACGCAAAAGCGTACGCGGCGGCTCGTGGAAAGATCCGCTTTCTTACATCCGTTCTGCGTGGCGTACGTGGGAATATCAGAATCAACCGCGATCATTTATTGGCTTCCGTTGCGTGCGTTCCAAAGCCGGGACGGCAACAGGCAAAGCGAAAGTGAGCGTAAAAAAGAAAAAATAAATAGCAAGAGCGAGGGCGGTTTCAACACTGCAATCGCTCTGCGCAAGACTAAATAACAGCAGCGTTTATGTCAAGCAAGATAAATCTCATCACGCGCCTACAACACTGGATGGACAGCGTTCCCGGGCAAACATTCCTTAATTATGCCTACAGTTGGGGCGCTTCTATCGTTATCTTGGGCGCTCTCTTTAAGTTGACGCACCTTCCGGGTGGTAATTTAATGCTCTTTGCCGGTATGGGAACGGAGGTTTTCGTTTTCTTCCTTTCCGCTTTCGACCGTCCGTTTGACAAAACGGAGATTGGTAAGGAACTTCCCCACGATTATCAGACTGACGAAGAAATAGCGGCAACCCTCGCCGCGCAAGAAAAGGGCTATGCGCCCGAAACAGAAGAGCCGGAAACGCCCGAAGCAATTCCCTCAACTGCGCAGGCGGTTGTGTTTACAGCGCCGGCCGGCGTAAGCGCTCCTGCTTACGTCGCTCCTGCACCGCAAGCAGCCGCGCCGCAGCCGCAAGCCGCTCCGGCAGAGACGGCGCAAACGCCTGCTCCATCGGCGCAACCTGCCGCGCCGGCCGCACAAGGCTCGCTCGAAATTCCGCGCGACGCCGACGCAGAGCAATTGGCAGCCATTATTCGTGCGGCCAACGATGAATTGCTCCATCGCGCTCAGGCCGTGCTTTCACCTGAAATGGAAACGGCGACGAAGACTTATATCGAAAAACTACAAACGCTGACGGATACCTTCCAGAAGGTCGACGAGCAAAGTGCCCGATTGACGCGCGACAGTGAAGAGATGGAGAATCTCAATCGCACGCTTACCGGCATCAATAAAGTATATGAGCTTCACTTGAAGAGCATCAGTTTGCAAGTAGGTACGATTGACGATATCAACAATCAGACCCACAAACTCGCAGAGCAGATTCAGCGTCTCAACAGCGTGTATGCAAGAATGATCGACGCTTTGACCGTGAATATGGTCAACCAATCAGCCGCTGCACCACGCGAACAAAGCGAATCTTAAAGCGCGCCCTCACTTCTTTCTACGATTTCAGAATAAGCAAATGCCTTCTACAATAAAGAAAAGACCCGTTTCTCCTCGCCAGAAGATGATCAACTTGATGTATATCTTGTTGATGGCGATGTTGGCGCTTAATGTCTCCAACGATGTCTTGAAAGGCTTTCACCTTATTGGCGATAGTTTGGAGCGTACGACGACGAATGCCGCCAAGGAGAACCGTGCTCTCTACGACGATTTTGCCGTCTTGATGAAGAAGAACCCGACGAAGGTGCGCGAGTGGTACGCCAAAGCCAACCAATTGCGCCTCGCGTCCGACTCGCTTTATAATTTTGCCGAACAACTCAAGTGGGCCATCGCTCGCGAAGCAGATGGGAGCAAAGGAAATCCCGATCGCCTCAACAACGAAGAAAACTTAGATGCTGCGGGCCACATAATGCTCGCCCCAATCAGTGGGAAGGGCAAATTGCTCTTCAATGCCATCAATAGCTATCGCGCCCACGTCCTCCGCTACATCACCGACCCGCGTCAGCGCGCCATTATTACGTCCGATTTGAGCACAGCCGTGCCGAAGAACGACAACTCCTTGCTCGGCAAGAACTGGCAAGAATATATGTTTGAAGATATGCCGGCTATCGCTGCTATTACGATGCTTTCCAAACTTCAAAGTGACATCCGAAAAGCTGAGAATCAAGTCCTGCATACCTTGCGCGCCAATGTCGATTTGAAGGACATTCGCGTCAACGAACTCAACGCTTACGTACTGCCTGAAGCTACAACATTGATGCCCGGAGAGGTCTTCCGCTCCAAAATCTTTATGGCTGCGGTCGACACAACGCAGCGCCCGCAGATCTTTGTCAACGGGCGGCAGATTAGCGGCTCAGGCGAGTACAACTTTACTGTTGGTGGGCCCGGCGAATATAGTTTTTCAGGCTACATTCTCACGCAAAACGCCGCCGGAGAGGTGCTTCGCCGCAATTTTGTGCAGAAATACAACGTCATAGCGCCGCCAACCGGCGCCACCGTGGCTGCCGATTTGATGAACGTGCTCTATGCCGGCTTCAACAACCCCATCAGCGTGAGCGCTTCGGGCATAGCTCCCGATAAGGTTCATCTATCAATGACCGGCGGATCACTGACCTCGCAGGGCAAGGGCCACTATACGGCGCGCCCCGCCTCCGTTGGTAGCAACGTCACCTTCACCGTCACCGGAGAAGTCAACGGAAAGACGCAAAAAATGGGCACTTACACCTTCAAAGTACGCAAGTTGCCCGACCCAACGGCCTATATCGCATTGGGCAACGACCGCTTCAAGGGCGGCCGCCTCGCCAAAGGCTCCGTCTTAGGCGCAGCCGGCATCGGCGCAGCCATCGACGACGGCCTGCTCGACATACCTTTCCGCGTCTTGAGTTTCGAATCCGTCTTCTTTGATCGAATGGGCAATGCCCGCCCCGAGAATTCCGATGGTGCCAACTTCACCGAGAACCAACGCAACTTGATGCGCTCGCTCCGACGCGGCCAACGCTTCTACGTCTCACGCGTTGTCGTGGTGGGACCCGACGGTTTGCGACGCACGCTGCCGCAACCGGTAGAAATCATCGTCAACTAAGGGCGACAGATCATTTTAGTCTTGAAAATATAAGTCCACACTATATGAAACGATACATTTTGCTGCTCATAGCAACCTTTACGATAGCGACGCTCTCGGCCCAACCGCCGAAACGTCGGGCTGAAGATGCCGCGCGCTCTGCCGCAACGCGCAACGCCCCGACGGGAGTTTCTTATCGCGATTTCCCCACGGCGCAGGCCATGCCTCAAGATGTGGCTTGGCGAAGAGACTTATATCGCGTCTTAAATCTGAAAAAGGACGCCAATGCCGTGTTATATTATCCGACGACCCCGCAAGATGGACGCGAAAATCTCTTCACTTACCTCTTCCATCTTCTGCTTCGCCGCCAGATAAAAGCTTACGATTATAAGCTTGATGGCAACGAAGACTTTTCTGCGGCCAATGAAGTGACGGCGCGCACGCTTATGGATCGCTATCATATCTATTATGAGGCGAAGGACGGCCACCTGCGTGTCAACGATGCCGATCTGCCTTCGGAGGATGTCAAACTTTACTACTTGAAAGAGAGTACATATTATGATCAGCATACGGCTACTTTCCGCACAAAGGTCGTTGCGATCTGCCCCGTGATTGTGCGTGGCGATAGTGAGTTTGGCGGAACAGATCAAAACTACCCGATGTTTTGGGTACGCTTTGACGAAGTAGCCCCGAAATTGGGCAAACTCATGCTCATGGAGAGCAATTATAACAACGCGGCCACGCTCTCAGCCGACGACTATTTTACCCTCGGTCGCTATGAAGGAGATATTTATAAGGCCGTCAATCTGCAAGACCGCCTCTTGAGCAATTACTGCCCCTCCGATTCGGATATGCACCGTGAGCAGGCGCGTATCGAGAAGCAGCTCAAAGATGTGCGCAAAGGCGTTTGGGGAGAAGAACCCGTCGTGAAGAAACCCGAAGCAGCAGCTACTGATACGGCAGCCGTTGCTCCCGAAGCAGCAGCACCCAAGCGCCGCATAACGGCTCGCCGTCGCACAACGACGCGCACAAAATCTCCGAAAGTATCTACGCCGAGTACAAAAGAACCCAAGAGCAGCAAGACGACCAAAGCTGCCGGCTTTAGTGTGCGCCGCCAGCGTCATTAAATTAGCGCAATAAGATAGCATTTAAGGTAAATAAGTAGGTGTGCTGCAAACTGATCTTTCGGTTTGCGGCACACTTTTTTGCGCGTTTCACCCCCCATTCCCGCAATTCACCTATTAAGGCTAAGTCCTTTTTTAGTTAAGGTTGATAAGGTGCACACCATCACTATAATACCCACATACTCAATACACATTGGTTTGTCTTAAGTGTCGTTTTTTGCCCTTTCAGGCCGCAAATAACCTCACCATATTCGCCCCGGATTCCACGTAAGCTGAACCAATAACGCTCCCCACTGCAAATAATCCCATTAAATCTGCCTCACACCCCACGTAATATGTATTTTTCAATGTTTCCCGCCTCAAATAACCCCATCGGGGTTAGTCTTTTGGCCGGGTAGGGTTAAGTTGCGAAGCGACCTAACCCTGCCTAACGCACCGCCGCATTGGCAACCCCTTAGGGTTGGTCTTTCAAAAACAGACGCAAGCTGAGGTGGAGTTGAGCAGGGAACAAAGCGAATGCTGAAAGCAACCTTTTAGTGCGATACGCTTTGGTTTTTCATCGTACGACAAACAAACTCAAACCGACAAAAGTACGCGCCGAATTTGTACGCTCACGAGCGTACACCTTTTTTATCGTGAGCGCAAGTACTTTTCATCACGAGCGTAAACCTTTGTTATCGTGATAAAAAACGACGTGCCCAAAATATTAATGCTGCAAAAAGAGGAGAGGACGAGTGGGAAAATGCGTTGTCGCACCCCAAAAAGAGCGGGGAGCGCTCCGTAGAATGCTCCCCGCTTTGTGCGATGTATGAAAATTAAATTGTGCGTCAAGTCTTAGCGATAAATATGCTTGCGCGCCGCGAGTTTTGGCCCAAACGAGAGGTCGCCGGCATCGCCCAAACCAGGCACGATGTAGGCATCCTCGTTAAGGTGCGGGTCTATTGCTGCTACCCATAGTGTGACGTCGTCAGTAGGGAAGAGTTTCTGCAAATAATTGATGCCCTCCTCAGATGCGATCACAACACAGATGTGCAGTCTCTTAGGCCGCCCATTGCGCAGAAAAGCCTCCCACGCCGTCTCTAAGCTGCCTCCCGTGGCCAACATGGGATCTACCATTAGGAAAGTGCAGCCATCGAGGTCCGGCGAAGCCAGATAGTCGAGGTGAATCTTAATGTCCTCGCGTTTACCCTCTTCGCGGTAGGCCGCTACAAAGGCACTGTCGGCTTGGTCGAAGACGTCGAGAAAGCCTTGGTGAAACGAGAGGCCGGCGCGCAAGACCGTCCCCACCACGATGCGGTCCGTGTAGACGCTTACGTCCTTCTTGCCGAGCGGCGTCTGCACCTCGCGAACATCGTATTGCAGACGATGACTCAGTTCGTAGGCCATCGCGTGCGCTATGCGCTCCAGATTGTTGCGAAAAAGCGTGCGGTTGCGCTGAATATCAACGTCGCGAAGTTGCATCATATAGCTGTTGATGACGGAGTTGGCCGCCCCTAAATTTATTACCTCCATGGGTCGAGAAAAAGCTGTTATTTGTTACAAATCGGCCAAAAGTACGGCTTTTTTTTCAAACGACCAAGAAAACGCCCCGCGCTTCCCCTCGCGCAGACCGGCACGGAAGTAGGCGAAAAGGGTCGAAGATTTTCACAAAACGGCGTTGTAAAGCATTAAATCATAAATCTTTTCGATCGGCAATCTTGTCGTGTACAACAGCCGACCGATGACCGACCGGCGAACGATGGGGGCGGCACCGGGATTGGGGTGTGAGAAGGCTTGATTCCGGGATTTTGCAAAGTCAATTTCGCAATTTGCCGACCATTTTTGGCGAGGGTCGAAATTTAGACAAAGAAATAGATGATGAAAGCTACAAAAAGCATATTTCCTTGATACGTCCGGAAAATTTCCGTAATTTTGCTGCGGTAATAAAGACTCATATTTGGAACTTTGATTCTTTAAGATAGGAAATTTATCATCTACAAAAAATATCACTATGGCAACATTAGATTTGACGAAGTACGGCATTACCGGCACGACCGAAATTGTGCACAATCCGTCTTACGAAAAACTCTTCGAAGAAGAAACGAAAGCCGGCCTTGAAGGCTTTGAGGTGGGTTACGTATCAGAACTCGGCGCTGTAGACGTTTTCACCGGCGTTTATACGGGCCGTTCTCCTAAAGATAAGTTTATTGTTAAGGACGAAACCAGCAAAGATACGGTTTGGTGGAATACGCCCGAATATCCTAATGATAACAAGCCGGCTACTCCGGAAGCGTGGGCTGTATTGAAAGACTTGGCTAAGAAAGAGCTTTCCAACAAGCGCCTCTTCGTAGTGGATGGCTACTGCGGTGCAAACCCTGCTACGCGCCTTTGCGTTCGCTTCATTATGGAAGTAGCTTGGCAGGCACACTTCGTGACGAATATGTTTATTCGCCCGACACAGGAAGAACTCGAAACGTTTGAGCCTGATTTTATCGTTTACAATGCTTCTAAGACGAAGGTAGAAAACTACAAGGAGCTGGGCCTCAACTCTGAGACGGCTGTCGTCTTCAACTTGACGAGCAGAGAGCAAGTAATCATCAATACATGGTACGGCGGCGAGATGAAAAAGGGTATGTTCTCTATGATGAACTACTTTAACCCGCTCCGCGGCATCGCATCTATGCACTGCTCTGCCAATACGAGCCTCGACGGCGAAAGCACGGCGATCTTCTTCGGCCTTTCCGGTACGGGCAAGACGACGCTTTCAACGGATCCGAAGCGTAGATTGATCGGCGACGATGAACACGGATGGGACGATGAGGGCGTCTTCAACTATGAAGGTGGCTGCTATGCAAAGGTTATTCGCCTCGACAAGGAAAGCGAGCCGGATATCTATGGCGCAATTAAGCGCGATGCGTTGCTCGAAAACGTGACGATCTGCCGCGAAACCGGTAAACTCGACTTCGATGATAAGAGCGTGACGGAAAATACGCGCGTTTCTTACCCGATCTATCATATTAACAACATCGTTAAGCCGGTTTCTAAAGGCCCGCATGCAAAGCAGGTGATTTTCTTGTCGGCTGATGCGTTCGGCGTATTGCCTCCTGTTTCTATTTTGACATCAGAGCAGGCGAAATATTACTTCCTTTCCGGCTTCACGGCTAAGCTCGCCGGTACAGAGCGCGGCATTACGGAACCGACGCCGACCTTCTCTGCTTGCTTCGGCCAAGCTTTCTTGTCGCTCCACCCGACGAAATATGCGGAAGAGCTTGTTAAGAAGATGGAACGCGTAGGCGCTAAGGCTTATTTGGTGAACACGGGCTGGAACGGCACGGGCAAGCGTATTTCTATTCGCGATACGCGTGGCATTATCGACGATATCTTGAACGGCGAAATCGACAAGGCGCCGACGAAGACAATTCCTTTCTTCGACTTCGTAGTGCCTACGCAATTGCCGGGTGTAGATCCTGCTATTCTCGACCCGCGCGACACGTATGCTGACGCAGCTGAGTGGGAGAAAAAGGCGAAAGATCTCGCTGCACGCTTTATCAAGAACTTCGATAAGTTCTCCGGCAACGAAGCCGGCAAGGCGCTCATCGCAGCAGGTCCGAAACTCTAAGCAGAAGTTTGCGTCTTTCTCGACGCAAGTTTTGATATAAAAGTCAGCGGCTCGCTTCCTTTGTGGAGGCGGGCCGCTTCTGGTTTTATCTAAATCTTGTAGGCTGTATTTTCTATTCTTTTATCGCGCTCCTCCTTTGAGGCTTGGAGTAGCCCCGGCTCAAACCGGCGCACACAATTATAATATACATATACCAACAACAAGGCGACAAACGTCATCGTTTTGTCGCCTTGTTGCTTTAAGTTGTGGCGTGGCTGTCTACCTTTGCTTAATATTCGTCCTCGTTAAAGAGAAAGTCCTCTTTAGTCGGATAATCAGGCCAGACATCCTCGATCGTCTCATACACTTCCCCTTCGTCTTCCAACTCCTGTAAGTTTTCAACGACCTCCATTGGGGCGCCGGAGCGCATAGCATAGTCAATCAGCTCATCTTTGCTTGCCGGCCAGGGAGCATCCTCTAATTTTGAGGCCAATTCCAAAGTCCAATACATAACTATCTTCGCTTTTTTATTTCTAATTTTCTGTGAGAATCTTTTTCATGATTCGTGCCTTTTTTGTCGAGATAAAGTCTCAAGGCGTTTGTGAGCCGCAAAAATAGTGTTTTTCTCCAAACTTTCGTCGTTTGAAGTGTCTTTTCTTTACTTTTTTATTTATTTTCTGCTTTGTATTCTTGGCTTTAAGTTTCCTCCATCGCTTTCCGGTCGGCCTACATCTTGGTTTTAGCCGCCTCAGAGCGCTGCTCAGTCGCTATGCCCTTTCCTGTTTGCTGAAAGCGCTAAAAGCAGATGATGTAATCTTGCTTGTGCAAATCTTGGCGAAAGCAAGCGACACCATAATCATAGAGATCAAAACTCACCCGAACAACTTCCTGCTTCGTCAATCGCTGCCACGCCTTCAGCATACGTGCATTGCGGTGAATTCCCCTTACTACGATGCAGCCTTTGTCGCTCATTTTGGTTAGCGCCTTGGTTGCCCACGGCTCCCAATCAGGCATGTCGAGATACAACATATCGAGTTCTTCTGTTGCGTCCAAGCATTCGATCGGCCAAAATTGGCACGAGGGCTTTCCGGCCCGCAGATACTGCGCCGTGAGTTGGATTTGCTCGCCGCCGATAAAGCAATCAGCCGGCTGAAACGCATTGATGATTCGTAGCATCAGGCGGTCGCCTCGCTCCGTCGTGTTGTGCGCTATTTGGCGGCGCATCTTACGCAAAGGCGCATAGGCATAGAAGGCCCCTCGCTCGTAAAAAACTTTCGTAACAAGTCCAAAAGCAAATGGCGAGTGAATCCCGTAGCCTCGGCGATGCCGGAAGCGGCACAGCCAAACGTAACAACGCATAAGTGCATACGAAAACTTATTCATAAAGCGCCTTTTTAGGATCGGTTTACTGCCTTATTTTATATATGTATAACCGGAGATGAGCTTTTTCTCCATTTGTCGGCAACGAGTACTCCCCAAGCCGCCATTCCATATCTTTAGGAGAGGGATAGACTTCTCCCTGTCGGGGGAACATTGCGTAGTAATACGCTTTTAACTTACAAAGTTGCGCATTTTGTTCGAATAATCCTGATTCTTACAGCGCGTAATTTCCCTTTCTTTCATCAATAAACGGTTTGAAAATGATGCGTTCAAAGTTGTTTCTCATAACTAAGCGAAAAAAGGGTAAAATAAGGCCGATTTTAGGGAGTCTGAATCAACTAAAATGTCGCCACAAAGAGAGAATAGTGGCCCTTTGAGCGGCTTTTTAGGTGGGTAAGGCTCATAAATTTGCGAATTTCATCCTACGAAAAGAGCTTTTAGGGCTTTGCCGCTCAGAAAAAAAACGTATATTTGCGCCCATATTGTCAACTTAAAAACATGATACAAGCTGCCATGAAGAAGTTCTTCACCCTTCTGACGCTGCTGCTTTTAGTCGCTACGGCGGCAAAGTCGCAAGTTAATTTTTCCGTATCCTACAAGCGGGTCAACCCGACTGAAGTGGATGTCATCTTTAAAGCCACCATTGCAAAGGGCTGGCACGTTTACTCGACCAATATCGGCGAAGGCGGTCCCACGCGCGCCAGTTTCGGTGTCGATAAGGCCGACGGCGCAGAGCCGATCGGCAAATTGAAGCCCGGACCGGGCGTGAAAAACGTACAAGATGAGATCTTCGACATGCCGGTTTCTTATTTTGAAAACACTTGTACGTTTACACAACGCGTTAAAATCACGAAACAAGACTACCAACTTAAGGCTTACTTGAAGTATGGTGCTTGTAATGATCAAAACTGCCTCCCGCCTATGACGGTTGAATGCAAGGTGGCAGGTAAAGACGGCCCGACCGGCGCAGCCGCAGACGCTGCACAAGCCGTGGCCGACAAAGAGGGACAGCCGAAAGATACGGCTGCTGCCGTTCCGGCCGCAACGGAGGAGAACGCTGAAGGCGCTCCCGTCGCCGCTGTCGATGTTCCGCAAGCTGATAGTGCTACGGTGGCGAAATGGTACACGCCCGTCATCGACCAGCTTCAGAAGTATGGCAACGCCTCTTCTACTGCCGGCCGCAGCCTCTTTTATATTTTCTTGATGGGTATCCTCGGTGGTCTCGTGACGCTCTTTACGCCTTGCGTTTGGCCGATTATTCCGATGACCGTTTCTTTCTTCCTGCACCGCAGCGACGATCGTCGTAAAGCCGTGCGCGAAGCTATTATATATGGTGTCAGCATTGTCGTAATCTACGTCACGTTAGGTCTCGTAATCTCCGGACTTTTCGGTGCCAGCGCGCTGAATAGTTTGTCGACAAATGCGATTTTCAACATCATATTCTTCCTGATGCTTCTCATCTTCGGTGCAAGTTTCTTGGGCGGTTTCGAGATTACGCTTCCCTCCAAATGGAATAACGCCGTCGATTCTAAGGCTTCCAGCACAGCAGGCCTTTTAGGCATCTTTTTGATGGCTTTCACGCTTACGCTGGTTTCTTTTTCTTGCACCGCGCCGATTGTAGGTTTCCTCCTTGTTGAGGCTTCTACCTCTACCGGTAGCGCAATGGCGCCGGCCGTAGGTATGGTAGGCTTCGCCTTAGCTTTAGCCTTGCCGTTTACGCTCTTTGCGCTCTTCCCCACGATGATGAAGAAAGCGCCGAAGAGCGGTAGCTGGATGAATATGATCAAAGTAATCTTAGGTTTTGTCGAGATTGCTTTCGCCTTGAAGTTCTTCTCCGTGGCCGATTTGGCTTACGGTTGGCATATTCTGGACCGCGAAGTATTCCTCAGCTTGTGGATCATCCTCTTCGCAGCTTTGGGTTGCTACCTCTTCGGCTGGTTGCGCTTCCCCCACGATGATGTCGAAGATCATACGAGCGTACCCCGCTTCTTTATGGGCGTCGTTTCCTTTGCCTTTGCCGTGTATATGGTGCCGGGCCTCTGGGGTGCACCGTGTAAGGCCGTGAGTGCATTCTCTCCGCCTATATCTACGCAAGACTTTAATCTTGATCCGGTTAAGGTCGAAGCGAAATTCCGTGACTACGATGCCGGTATGGCTTACGCGAAGTCGGTTAACAAGCCTGTACTCTTAGACTTCACCGGCCACGGTTGCGTCAACTGCCGTAAGATGGAGCTTGCCGTATGGCACGATCCTAAAGTGCGCGACCTTTTGATGAAAGATTACGTCCTCATCTCTCTCTATGTCGACGAGAAAGCGCCGCTTCCGGAGAACGTAGAGGTGCAAGAAGACGGCAAGACTACAACGCTGCGCACCGTCGGCGATAAGTGGAGCTACTTGCAACGCCATAAGTTTGGTTCTAACCAGCAGCCGCTCTACGTCCCTGTAGATAACGAAGGCAACCCTTTAAACCACACCTTCAGTTATAAAGAAGACATTGACGGCTACGTGAAATTCCTCAAAGAAGGTTTAGATCGTTATAAAACAAAATAAAGTATAGGTGCCGCGAAGCTCAGGTTTCGCGGCACTTTATTTTGACGCCAAATGCGACGTAAGCTCCGGTGCTGCAGCCGCTCTCTAAGATTGCTTAGCCCGACTGATCGGGCCACGATATAGACGCACAACTGACTCAACTGACAGAGATCTTTCATCTATCACCATTTAGCTATCTAAAGCCTTATCCTCCCTTGTCATTGTCTGCCTTCTGTGCAGCCGAAGGCAGGGGTGTGTTTTTCTTTACCCAAAATTCGTCGCTATAATATCAACGCCCATACCTCCTTTCGTTTGCTGCCGCCAAACGATCGTATGCTCAGACCAAACCATGGTTTGCTGGTAGCAAACGATCGTTTGGTGGCAGCAAACGAATGCCATCTTTGCTTCGTGTTGACAAAAAGTTGGCCGGTAATTTTTCCCGGAGTGTTATTTGTCTGCGAAATTCCGGCGGATTCATAGCAAATGAAAAAATAACGCCTTTTTATTTAGCGTTTTTAAACCCGATAATCTTGACTGTATCGTCATTTGTTTGTAGCTTTGCCCAGAAGTAGCGCAAGACCGAAAGTAGCCGCTTTGGCGTGATCGCTGAAATCCTCGCCCCTCTTGATCTGGTGCTTCTCCTTGTGGGCCGTGGCGCAAGCATCATAAGCTCAGTTAGGCTGTGTCTCGAGCCTAATTTCGCGCTTCATACATTATTAATAGGCCCTCCGGCATCACGCGCTGCAGTGCGATATTGTGTTGCACAGGCGCTTCGCTGAATTTCCAAAAAGCAAGACAACAGATTATAAACTCACAAAAACAAGCAAAGCATGAAAAGGTTTTTACTCGCAACTGCCATCGTTCTATGCAGCGTCAGCGCGGCAATAGCCCAAAGCAAATGGACGATGAGAGTACGTATGACGTCAGGCGAAACGAAAGAGATTCCCTGTAATGATATTCAAGATGTTACTTTCTTCAATAGTGAGAGCGCTTCTTACTATGCCGATGTCAACGTGACGCATACTTACAACTTATATTATGGTGCTGTGACGACGGATGCCGGATTGTATACGATCCATCTTTGCGACGGCGAACTCACTACCGGCGGCTTGCCCAAGGAAAACAATAAGCACGACGTCAGATTGACGGTGATCGCCAGGCCTTCGCAGGATGCCGACCACGCGAAATTACCGGCCGGCACGTATACTTTGGTAGAGTCGGCGAATCAAAGCGGCATTTGGAAAGCGCAGAGTATATACATCGAGACTAATAGAGTGAACGATGCCGGCCAGGTTGATGGTTTCTTGGATTCGTTGAGCACGTGCGTCTTGCAGGTTGAAGAGAAAGGCGATGGCAATTACCACCTCGTGCTTGAAGGAACGCTGCAAACGCACGGTAAAGTGCGCTTTGTATACGACGGCGCACTCACGTTTGTGAACAAAGACAAGAATGCCGGTTATAAATATGTGACGGAGGATGTCAACTTCGTGCCCGTGAATTATAATGGTAAGTATGTCAAAGCCACGAGCCGATACTGCGACTATACGCTTGCATTCCTCAATTGCGAAGTGGATAGCAAAGGATTTGTTGTGGGCGATGGCGAATTGCTTAGCCTTGTACTCTTGACGAAATATCAAGTGCCGATGGATATAAACACCATTGCGGGCACTTACGATGTAGTGATGCCCGTAGCCGGTGCAGAATATAAAGAAGGGAAATTTATCGGCGGTACAATGCGCAAGACCGGTGGCACGTTCTACCCCATAGGTTCGTTTTATGAAACCTTGAGCGACGGTTATGGAGATACGTACGGTTTGCTGAGTGGCGGCACGATCACGGTTAGCGTAGCCGGCAATAAGATTACGTTTAAGGGCAACTGGACCACACCGCAGGGCAAGGCCATTAAGATGGACTTCACGGGCGATGCCGGTGCCATCATCGACACGTCAGAATCAGAATTCGGCGCGCCGGCGCAAGCCGACTTCGGCCGCCAGAGCATCTATAGTTCTAATCTGAACCAGCGCGTTAACCTGCAAGGCGCAGGCAGCCGCGGCGGACAAGTCTATATGATGAAGCGATAGAGTCCTACTTTTCAGCAGGGCTGTGGTGAGCATTCAAGGTCAATGGCGAGTTGGTCTTGAATGCTCACTTTATATGCCAACTTTCGATAGCCACTCGGCGCAAGGGAGAGGCCGCCGGCGCTTCTCCATAGCAGAAAAACGCTTAACTTTGCAGGTGGATGAAATATGCTGATGTTATTTTGCCTCGAAAGCTGACGGATCCGCTAACGTATCAGATTCCGGAAGCCCTCTCCGCGACCATCGTGTCGGGGAGTAGGGTGGTCGTGCCGCTACAAACAAAGTTGTACACGGGTATCGTGTTGCAAGTGCACGAGCGTCGGCCCGAATTCAAATTGAAGGAAGTAGTCGGCGTGGCCGATAGCGTTCCGGTGGTGACGCAAGGCCAACTCCAACTCTGGCAGTGGATGGCGAGCTATTATATATGTACGCTTGGCGAGGTGATGACCGCCGCGCTACCCGCCGGCTTGAAGTTGCAGAGCGAAACGCTCGTATGCCGCGCAGAGGGAATCGATGTAGCGCCGCTCGATGCAGGCGATAGCTCGGCGCAAACCACGCCTTTAGCGCAAAAAATATTAGCGGCGCTCTCGGAAACAAAGCCCACGATGATCAAGCAATTGCAGCAAGCGGTGGGCTGTGGGGAGATCCTCATTCACGTGCGCCGCTTGGTCGAATGCGGTTGTGTTGTCGTCGAAGAGCAGCTGGGCCGCCGCTTTGCGCCCAAGACCGAAGTGCGTCTCCGCTTGGCCTCCGCCTTTTTCGATGAGGGCCGCCTCAATGAAACGCTCGACAGTCTGAAGCGAGCGCCCAAACAGCAGCAGGCCCTCTTGGCTTATCTCGATGCGGCGGGCGCTCCGGCGGCACTCAATTTGCGTAATGCCGCCCTACTGATGGAGGTAAGTCGGGCCGAACTCCGTAAGCGAACGGCAGATGATGGTGCGGCCTTGACCGCTTTGTGTAAAAAGGGAATTTTGGAGCAATATGACGTGGCCGTAGGCCGATTGAAAAGTTTCAAAGCCTTGCCCGAACGTTTACAACCTCAGTTGTCCTCGCTTCAAAAGCAAGCACTTACGGAGATCAAAACCGTCTTTTCGCAACGCGATACTTGCTTGCTCCACGGCGTAACTTCAAGCGGAAAGACGGCTGTCTACATCGAATTGATTAAAAATACGATCGCCGAGGGTAAACAAGTGCTCTACCTCTTGCCGGAAATAGCCCTGACGACGCAATTGATGCAGCGGCTTGGGCGCGTCTTTGGAGATAAAATGGGCGTGTACCATTCAAAGTTTCCCGACAACGAACGCGTGGAAACGTGGCTGCGTCAGCTTTCTTCAGAACCCTTTCCGCTGATTCTGGGTGTGCGCTCTGCGCTGTTGTTGCCCTTTCAAAATCTTGGCCTAATCATCGTTGACGAAGAGCACGAGGCATCTTATAAACAGCAAGACCCGGCTCCGCGCTACCACGCAAGAGATACGGCGCTCGTCTTGGCGCAACGCTGCGGCGCAAAGGTGTTGCTGGGCACGGCAACGCCGGCCGTGGAGACTTATTATAATGTGCAGAAAGGGAAGTTTGGACTTGTTGAGATGCATCAGCGCTTCGGCGATTTGCAAATGCCGCAGATTCTTGTCGAAGATGTGGGCGAACTGCGCCGCAAGAAGTTGATGAAGACGCCCTTTGCGCCCCGACTCATCGACGAGATGGCGCGAGCGATCGAAAGGCGCGAGCAGGTCATCCTCTTTCAAAACCGCCGCGGCTATGCGCCGGTGCTCGTCTGCGATACTTGCGGCTGGACGCCGCGCTGCACTTGTTGCGATGTGGCGCTGACTTATCATCAGCGGCAGCAACGGCTCGTTTGTCATTATTGTGGCAAGACTTATGATGTGCCTACGCAGTGTCCCAATTGCGGCAGTAAAAAATTGCTCGATTTAGGCTTGGGCACGGAGAAGGTAGAAGCGGCCGTAAAGGCCATTTTGCCGCAGGCCCGCACGGTGCGTCTGGATTTGGACACGACGAGTACGCGCTCGGCTTATGAGCGAATCATAGCCGACTTCGCCGCAGGTGGGAAGGACGTACTCATAGGTACGCAGATGGTGACGAAAGGATTGGACTTCGACCGCGTGCACGTGGTGGGCATTATCAATGCGGACCAACTGCTCAGCACGCCTGACTTCCGAGCACACGAAAGAGCGTATCAACTGATGTCGCAGGTGGCCGGCCGGGCCGGCCGGCGCGACGAAAGGGGGCTTGTAATCCTACAAACGCGGCAGCCGGAGCTTTCTTTGATGCACCAAGTGGTCACGCATGACTACAAAGCGATGTATCGCGAGCAGCTTGCCGAGCGCAAGGACTATGATTATCCGCCCTTCGTGCGGCTAATTATCGTCTGCTTCAAACATCGCCAAGAGGAGGTGGTGGCGCATGCGGCCGAGTCGTTTACTGCTTCGCTCCGTGCGGCCTTTGGCGAGCATTTGTTGGGGCCGGATCGGCCGCCGGTGGGCCGCGTGCAGTTGCAGTTTATTCGGCGCTTGATGATCAAGGTGCCCGTTTCGTATCCCGTCAGCGGAGTGCGCCGCTCGCTGCTCACCGCTCGCGATCTGCTGCTTTCACAAGCCGCTTTTCGGGGTGTGAATGTGTATTTTGATGTCGACCCATTGTGATTTTATCTTCCGAAAAAGCGCTTTCGTAGCGTAAGATGCGCAACTACCGGCGCCCCAAGCGGGGCGGCTAACGGAAAAATAAGTAACTTCGCCGCAGAATCTTTTTGTTTATGATCGAATTACAAGGAATTCGCAAATCATTTGGCGATTTGGAGGTGCTGAAAGGCATTGATTTAAGCGTCAATAAGCGAGAAGTAATCAGCATCGTTGGGCCCAGTGGTGCCGGAAAGACAACCCTTTTGCAGGTCTTGGGCACGCTTTATCGTCCCGATGCGGGCTCGATTCTTTTTAATGGAACCGACTTGGCCGCACTTGGCAAGAAGGCGCTCGCGCGTTTTCGTAACGAACATATAGGTTTCATCTTCCAATTTCACCAATTGCTTCCGGAGTTTACGGCTTTGGAGAACGTGTTCATTCCGGCACTCATTGCGCGCAAATCAGAAAAGAAAGCGCGCGAGCGGGCTGCCGAACTGCTCCACTTTCTTGGCCTTTCGGAGCGTGCACACCACAAGCCCTCCGAGCTTTCCGGTGGCGAGCAGCAGCGCGTGGCCGTGGCGCGGGCTTTGATGAATGAGCCTGATGTTATTTTAGCCGACGAGCCGTCCGGAAGTTTAGATAGCCGCAACAAGGCTGAGTTGCACAAACTCTTTTTTGATTTGCGCGATCAGTTGGGGCAGACCTTTATTATTGTGACGCACGACGTAGAACTCGCCGCCACGACCGATAGAACGATTCATTTAAAAGATGGAAAGATAGATGGTTAAGTTAGGAGATTACAATACGCTACGCATCATACGTTTTACCGACCACGGCGCGTACTTAGATGGCGGAGAAGTCGGTGAAATTCTTTTGCCCAAGGCCTATGTGGAGCGAGAAATGCGCCCCGACGATGAAGTGACGGCTTTTGTTTGCTTGGATCAGCAAGAGCGCCTTGTTGCGACCTTGGAAACCCCGCTCGCTCGCGTTGGCGATTTTGCCTTTTTGCGTGTGGCTTGGACTAACGAGCACGGTGCTTTCTTAGACTGGGGCTTGATGAAAGACCTCTTTGTGCCTTTCCGCGAGCAACGAATGCGCATGGAGCGCGGGCGTTCCTACATAGTTTATGTACGCATCGATGAGGAAACGCAACGCCTAATTGCCACTGCGAAGGTCGAACGTCACCTTAAGTCGGCCACACCGGAAGACTTTCATCGCGGTCAGGAGGTAGAATTACTCATCTGGCGCAAAACACCCATTGGCTACAAAGTGATTGTGGACAACAAAGTCGATGGCATGATTTACGACAATCAGATTTTTGAGCCAATCAACATTGGCGACCGATGCAGCGGCACCGTTGTGACGGTGCGCGAAGACGGTAAACTCGACGTTTCCTTGCAACGTATTGGTGCGAATCGTTTTCGCGATTTCTCTGAAACCTTGCTCGACGAACTCAAGGCCGCAGGTGGTGAGTTGCCCTTTTCGGATCGGAGTTCGGCAGAGGTGATTTCCGCGCGTTTTGGTGTGAGTAAGAAGACTTTCAAGCGGGCTTTGGGCACCCTTTATCGTCAAAGATTAATCCAACTTTTCGACGAAAAAATCACCTTGGTTTAGCAATATTTTTTTCTTTCTCGACAATTTTTTTCGTGAGATAATTTGTGATTTTCAAAATCTCGTTCTATCTTTGCAAGCACAAGAGGCGTCATCCTCTAATTATGGAATAATAGTTTTTTCATCTCTATATAAGTTCTGTGAGACCTCAATTCGTCGAGAGACGGGTTGAGGTTGTTTTTATTTCCAATTTCATTCGAACGCTACGGAGCGGGGTTTCAAGGGTAAAAGTTCGCCCCCTGTGTGGCAAAGCCCTTTAGGGCGCGGCAACCTCTTGGCT
The DNA here is from genome assembly GCA_015259125.1 of Alloprevotella tannerae. Lineage (GTDB taxonomy): Bacteria > Bacteroidota > Bacteroidia > Bacteroidales > Bacteroidaceae > Alloprevotella > Alloprevotella tannerae_A. The sequence goes on from JABZGR010000015.1 coordinate 39,273, forward strand.
GCGAGGTCTCGTTCGTGGTGTTTACACGCGACCGGTCCGAAAGTGGCGTAAGTGGGATGGAAAAACCGTCGGGCTGCCCTTGTGGCGCGCGCCTTGATGTGCGAATTGCGTCGCGAAAAAGGCGGCGGCGATCGCTTAGGGTAAAAACCGGTAAAAGTAGTTCCTTTTCTTTACAGAAACTGTTTACCTTGCGCCGCACGACGATGGATAATCTTTCAAATTCGACTGATTTACTGCACTTTCAGTTGGTCTTGCGCGTTTGCCGGAAAAGGAAATTTTGGGTGCAAAACAGGCGTAAAAAATGCCTTGTTTGGTTTTGTTGGCGCGTTGTATCCGTCAATTTTATTCCCCATTTGTTTGGTGAAAATATAGGTGGAAATGCCCGGCGCTTTACGGCGAAAGAAACGAAGTGCAAGCCGGTTAAAACTTGCACATTCGTTGTTTTATATCTGTTGATTTTGTGTTTGGAATGCTTATTGCCTGATAATCAATAGGCACATTAAAAGAAGGAGCAGCTCGCGTCGAGTTGTCTGCCCTTGCAGCGGCAATTTCAGCGATAGATCTGCAAGCTAACGGAAAGAGGCGCGTGTCCAATCCGCCCGAGGTTGGCGGCGGCACTTGCGGGTAGTGCACGTGAAGTCCTGTGTGAGTTCGCCAAAGAACTCGGAGCGGATGGCCACGCCTTTTCCTTTGTGACATAGTTGCTTGGTCGCATCTACGCACTAACCGGCTCATAGATTCTTCAATTAAAATCCGACAGCTATCTGACGCAAAAAAAGTTTTCCCTCACTCACGTTTGGATAAGGACTTCAAAAGGGAATTCACTTTTTTCTGCATCCGATGGCCGTTTGTCACCGGTTATATGTTCAATAAGTCATGCTTCTTGTTAGAAGGCCGCGCGGCCATTGTCGAGCAGCAAAATCAAGCGTGGGAGAGCGCCAAGAGGCTCTGCGTCCTCAATAGAGCGCGACGATAATCTCCGCTTTCTTGTGCGCAGCAATCACGCACACTGTTCCGCCATGTTCAGACTAGTTCTCCTTATCATAGTGTCCAAAACACAAGCCTTAAACCCACACGGCTTGACGTGCTGTTCCTATATACATTAAAGATAAGTCGGGAGCTTCTACGAGTCGGTTTCGATCTCATATTGCTTTCTCCTTTTCGGCCGTCATCGGATTCGGCTCACACATTTCCAAAATCCGATCAGGCAGAAACCATGCGAAAAGAGAGTCACAACAACATGCTCCACATACGTAGCATATCATTCTCTATATCGTCTGTCTCCCTTTCAGAAAAGGTGATTTCCCACGAGGGGTGCGTTCCTCTTCTGCTTGCGACGGCAAAGATAGGTGAAAGAGGAATAAACTACCAAATTTACTATCGGAAAATTTGACCAATCTGCGCAAAATAAGTATTTTTTTGCAACTAAGCAGAAAAGAATTGACAATAGCTCTTTGAAAGAGCGCATTTATTGACGAAATAGAGGTTTGTAAGTTGCGAATGGGAAATATTTTGGGTCATTATAGCGCAAGTCGGATCGTGCGATATGAATTAAACCATCTCCTTTACATCGTTTTGTCAAACATTTTACCGAAAATAGGGCCAATCCTACCTGCTTATAATAAGCGCGGTTTTGACCAAGTCAAATGCATGAAATCATCTGCATTATAGCTGCTTTAGCTACTTCAACGTGTGCTGAGTGCGGGTAAGCAAGTAAGACCGAAAAATGGGTTTAAGATACAGTAGCTACGCAATAATTCTGACCAAGTATGATGGCCAACTCAGGGGCTCTTCAAAAGCAAGCTATGTGTGCTTTGATTCATCGTTGTTCGAATGCAATGTAAGACGCCCAACGATTGGACGATTTCGTTTCCGCTCGTGAGCGTACACCTTTTTTATCGTGAGGTGGAGCTCTTTTTCTCACGAGCGTAGACCTTTTTTATCGTGATCACACACTGAACCAAAGGGATATGAGGTCTTTTATTGGTGATATATTATGTTGTAAATCAATATTTTGAGCGAATGAAAGTTGACGCTTGTTTTGTCCGCCTTTCGCGGCCTCCTTTTCTTCCGCATTTCGAGGTGCGTCTGCCAAGGTTTGGGGCGAGCGATGCGCTACGGAGGGGTTTCTTGCGGCGGCGGACGAATGAGAGGGCGGTATTTGAGGCAACGCATACAAAAAAGTTCTGCCCACAATAGCGTGGACAGAACTTTCTGTATGGATCAAATGGCGCGCAAGGGCTTTGTAAGTGCACTAAGCAGGTTGTTCATCAAAAAATGGCCGCATAAAAGGACAGCTAAGCGGAAGCAGGGCGCGCTGAAAGTTGGAGACCGGTTGAGCCGATGGCGTGCGCAGCAAAGGATATTCGCCGCCGGCGAAAGGGCTGCGCATCAGAGCCAGCCGTTTTCCAAGTACCAGCCGACCGTTTCCTTTACCCCCTGCGCCAAAGAATAGTGCGGGCGGTAATGGAGTTCGTCCTGCGCGGGTCGAATGTCGCAGCGCCAATTGCGTTGCCGCAAGATGCGATATTTATCGCCGTTGAGCGTGGCCGCCTTTCCTGAAAATCCCGCCACCGTTTCACTGACGAAGCAAGCCGCCTTCAGCACCCAGAGCGGCGCTTTCAGATGGAGGACGCTCTTTGCCCCGATCTCCTTTTGCAGCAGGTCGGAATAGTCGCGGCTATTGTAGTTGCAGCCATCGGAAAGGTTGTAGGCTGCGCCCGCCTGCCCATACTGCAAAGCGGCCAAGGCAGCCGCGGCGAGATCTTTCACGTAGATGAAGGTGATGGTCTGCGGTTTGAAGCCCACGGCGAAGTCGATCCCCATCGCAATGCTTTTCGCCATCTTGTAATAGTCGTGCTCGCGCGGCCCGTAAACGCCCGTTGGGCGCAGAATAATATGATCTAAGCCGGCGATGGCAGGCAGTGCGGTCTCGGCATCCAACTTACTGCGGCCGTAAGCCGTATTGGGGCGCGGCGTATCTTGCGCGGTGTAGGGGCGATTATCGTCTTCGTGGATTGGGCCGAAGACGCTCAGTGAACTAACGTAGACAAAGCGCCCGCGGAGCAAGCCCGTTTCGGCCAAAAGGCGCGCGAGGCGCTCCGTATATTCCGTGTTGATGCGTTTGAAATCGGCCAAATGGCGGCATTTCGTGGCCCCGGCGCAATGGATAACGCCATCGAGCGTCCCTTCCGTGCGTAGCAGATCAGAAAAGATTTGGCGCATGCCTTCCTCATCCGCATAATCGAGGTAGAGTAGGTGGATGCGCTCATCAGTAAGGTAGCGTAAGTCAGCACCACGGCGAACGGCAGCCCAGACTTCATAGCCGTCGGCAAGCGCCTGCTCGACTGCAAAACTGCCAACAAAGCCGTTGGCACCTGTAATGATAATCTTCTTCATAGCCCGATCTATAATTGTTGCATATCATTGAGTCGTTTGTATTGGCCGTTGAGCGCAAGGAGTTGTTCGTGTGAGCCTTGCTCGACGATGCGCCCTTCGTGGAGCACGTAAATTTCATCGGCGTTGCGGATGGTCGAGAGTCGGTGCGCGATAGCGATGGTCGTGCGCGTCTTCATCAAGTGCTCCAAAGCCTCTTGTACGAGTCGCTCGCTCTCCGTATCGAGGGCGGAGGTCGCTTCGTCGAGGATCAGGATGTCAGGGTTTTTCAAAATGGCTCGCGCGATGGATATGCGCTGCCGCTGACCGCCCGAAAGTCGGCAGCCGCGGTCGCCTACGGGCGTGTCGTAGCCTTGTTCGCTCTCCATAATAAAGTCGTGGGCGTTGGCAATCTTGGCGGCAGCAATGACTTCTTCGCGCGTGGCGTGGGTTACACCAAAGGCAATGTTGTTGAAAAAAGAGTCGTTGAAGAGAATTGCCTCTTGATTGACGTTGCCAATCAAGCCCCGCAGGTCGGCAATCTTGAGGTCGCGAACGTCTTTTCCGTCGATCGTGACGCTGCCTGCACTCACGTCGTGGAAGCGTGGGAGTAAGTCGACCAATGTAGACTTGCCCGAGCCGCTCTGCCCGACGATGGCGATGGTGCGCCCGCGCTTGACGGTCATATTGATATGGTGGAGGACGGTGGCGTGGTCGTTGTAGCCGAAAGATACGTCGTTGAAGCGTATTTCGTCAGTGAGATGCTCAATTGATGCAGGATTTGGAGGCTCGGTAATATGGTCTTCCGCGTTGAGAATCTTGTTGACGCGGACGACACTTGCCATTCCCTTGGGGATGTTATAAGCCGCCTTCGATAAATCTTTGAGGGGCTGAATGATGGAGTAGAGAATGACCATATAAAAGATAAACGTCGGCGCGTCGATCGGCGGATTATTGCCATCCAAAATCAAAGTGCCGCCATACCAAAGTACGGTGACGATGAGTACTGTGCCTAAGAACTCGCTCACCGGATGGGCGGACGATTGGCGAATGTTGACCTTATTGGATGCCTGCCGAAAGTCGTTGGTGCTGCGATCAAAGCGTTCGCACATCTTTTTCTCAGCTGTGAAAGCCTTAATAATACGCATGCCGCCCAAAGTCTCTTCGAGTTGGGCCATTGTATCGCTCCACTTGTTCTGTGCATCGAGCGATTTGTGTTTAAGTTTGCGCCCGATCTTGCCCATTACCCACCCCATAATCGGCAGGACGATGAGCGTAAAGAGCGTGAGCTCCCAACTCGTATAAATCAGGACACCGAAATAGCAGAAGAGGAGAATGGGGTTCTTGATCAACATATCCAGCGAACCCGTTATAGAGTTTTCGATCTCGTTGACGTCGCCGCTCATGCGCGCCATAATATCTCCTTTGCGCTCATCTGAAAAGAAGGAGAGTGGGAGACTGACAATCTTGTGGTAAACGCTGCTGCGGATGTCGCGAACAATGCCCGTGCGCATCGGAACCATTATGCCGACGGAGGCGAAATAGCAACTCGTCTTCAGCAGCGTGGCCGTGATGAGAAACAGGCCGATGAAGAGGAGCGCGGTGGAGGCGCCGTAGACGTGGATCAGGTCGGTCGTGTAGTAATATAAGTTGTTGAGGAGAATATCTTTGAAGCTCGTGTCCGGCGAGTCCCACGGAATGAACGTGTACCGGGTTGTGTCTAATCGAAACAAGATCTTCAGCATCGGCATCAGCGACAAGAAGGAGAATACATTGAGTACGGCCGAAAGCAAATTAAAAAGCAGCGAGCCGAAAAGATAGCGTTTGTAAGGCGCTACGTAGCGAAGCAGGAGGCGAAAGAAATCTTTCATATCGTGAGTTTGAGCAACGAGAGGCGATATTAGCCGCCTTTTGTCCGCCAAACTTCCGCTTGGCGGCGGAGTGTGGGTTGGGGGAGCGGCTTAATGCGTCCTATTATATATAATGTATGGAAGAGGCGGCTTTATTTTCGACCGAAGTCGGCCGGAATCTCGCCCCACTCATCCGTTTTCCATTTCCGAATTTTGTTTGTAAAGGAGTGTGTTTGCAGCCAACGCTCGGCGCGTTCAATATACGTGTAGACGGCTTCTGTTTTTGCATTGCGCGCTAATTTAGTCTTGCACCGGCGCTGCCGAATCCACAACTGCGCATTACGACTATCCGAGTAAATGGTCAATGTTTCGCCCCGCTGTTCGAGCAAAGCCAAGGCGTGGACGATGGCCAAGAACTCTCCGATGTTGTTTGTGCCGAAGATCGGGCCGAAATGGAAGACTTCCGCGCCCGTTCGCAAGTCGACGCCGCGATATTCCATCTTCCCGGGATTGCCGGAGCAGGCTGCATCTACAGCCCACGCATTGGCTTCCACCTCCGGCGGGAGGGGAAGAACCGTATCGTGGCGATAGTCGGGCGGATTGAGTGGCTCGTTGGCTTTTCCGCGCGTGCCGGACTTCGCCGTCTTCACGCCGCCACTCGCTTTGGGGCGGCGCGGCGCAATATAAGCCTCCGGTCCGGCCGCAAAAGCCGCTTCCGCCTCTTGGCGCGTGGCGAAAGCTTTGTAGCGCGCAGCGCCGAAGCCGCTCACCTGCACCTGGCAGTCGGTCCAATCGGTATAAATGCCCGGCACTTTGCCTTGCCAAACGACGTAAAACTTACTTTTCATCCGTTGCTGCGCAGCGAATTACATTCTTTCCGGTACTTCGATGCCGAGTAGCGACATACCGGTGCGAATTACCTTGGCTACGTTAGCCGAAAGCACGAGGCGGAAGCGTTTCTTCTCTTCGTCGGCCTCGCGCAGGATGCTGAAGTCGTGGTAAAACTGATTGTACTCTTTCACCAAATCGTAGCAATAATTGGCTATCGCGTTCGGTGCATATTCTGCGCCGGCTTGGCGAACGATAGCGGGAAACTCCGCCAAGCGCTGCACGATGCTTTCTTCTTTATCCGAAAGTTTCGCGCCCGCAGTGAGCGTTGCGGGGATGCTGATGCCGCCCTCCTCTGCCTTGCGAATGACAGAGCGGATGCGGGCATAGGTATATTGAATAAAGGGTCCGGTGTTGCCGTTAAAGTCAATGCTCTCTTCGGGGTTGAAGACCATATTTTTGCGCGCGTCTACTTTGAGTAAGAAGTATTTGAGGGCGCCGAGACCTACGATGCGCGCCACTTCTTGCTTCTCTTCCGCCGGGCGGTCTTCAAACTTGCCGGCCGCTTCGATGGTGGCTGCGGCTTCGTCCTGCATCGCGGCGATTAAGTCGTCCGCATCTACGACGGTTCCCTCGCGACTCTTCATTTTGCCGTTAGGCAGTTCAACCATACCGTAAGAGAAATGCACGAGTTCCTTGCCCCACTTGAAGCCCAGTTTGTCCAATAAAAGACTCAAGACCTTAAAGTGATAATCTTGCTCGTTGCCCACGACGTAAATCATCTTATCAATGTCGTAGTCGTTGAAGCGTTGCGTCGCCGTGCCGATGTCCTGCGTCATATAGACACTCGTCCCATCAGCGCGCAGGAGGAGTTTTTGATCCAAGCCGTCGGCCGCGAGGTCGATCCATACAGAACCGTCGTCCTTGCGGAAGAAGAGTCCTTGCGCCAAGCCTTCCAGCACCTTTGCTTTGCCGTCCAGATAGGTTTTGCTCTCGTAATAAATCTTGTCGAAGCCTACGCCGAGTGCGCGATACGTTTGATCGAAGCCGGCATACACCCAATTATTCATCTTTTCCCAAAGGCCACGCACCTCAGGGTCGTTTTGCTCCCATTTTACGAGCATTTCGCGCGCCTCTTTCATTAAGGGCGCTTCGCGTTCGGCCTGCTCTTTTGCGGCGTCGGCGGTGAGTCCTTCCTTTTCTAAGCGCGCCTTGAGCTCATTTACCTGTTCGCGATAGTGTTTGTCAAAGGCTACGTAATAATCGCCGATAAGGTGGTCGCCTTTCTTGCCCGAACTCTCGGGCGTCTCGCCGTTGCCATACTTCAGCCAAGCCAGCATAGACTTACAGATGTGTATGCCGCGATCGTTCACGATGTTCGTCTTTACAACCCGATTGCCGTTCGCTTCCAGAATCTTTGCGAGCGACCAGCCGAGCAGGTTGTTGCGCACGTGGCCGAGGTGGAGCGGTTTGTTCGTGTTGGGCGAAGAAAATTCGATCATTACGAGCGGCGCATCTGCCGTGACGGGCTGCAAACCGTAGTCCTCTGTCGTATGTATATCATTGAGCGTATCGATCCACGCGGCCGAGTCAATACATAGATTCAAGAAACCCTTGACTACGTTGAAGTCGGCTACGACGCTGCTGTGCTCTTTCAGGTATGCGCCAATCTCTTGCGCCGTCTCTTCGGGCTTTTTGCGAGAAATGCGCAAGAAAGGGAAGACGACGAGCGTCAGATGTCCCTCAAATTCGCGTTTCGTCTTTTGTAATTGTATACTTGTCGGCGCTATCGTTTCGCCATACAGCGCTTGGAGCGCTTCAACGACGTCAATCGCCATTTTTTCTTCTATCTTCATCTTAATCTTCGCTTTATTCTGTAAGAATGACGGCGCAAAGTTACGATTTTCCGCGCAATCGGCGCCTTTCGCTGCGGTGCGAAATCGGCCGCACGCCGCGCCTTTGCTTATCGATTTATGGGCATTGTCGGCTCGTCGTTATCTGTTTGCTTTTGTGTGCTGCGCGGCGCGGGCGTTTGCTGACGTTTGAGGCGGGCAAACTCGCGCTTGGCTTTGGCCAATTGCTTTTGAAATCCTTCGTCTGCGTGCAGGCGGGCTATGGCCGCGCTGCCGGCTAAGCGGGCAATGTCTACGTCACTCTGATAATGATAACCGGCAATGACGCGACTTTGTCCTATTTCATAACCACGCAGTAAGATGGCTTCCTGCCGTTCGGGGTTGATTTCAGCCAGTACGAGCGCTACGCCCCAACCGGTGGCGGAATGTCCGGAAGGGTAAGAGCCTGTGGGGCGATATTTCGCTTCAGAAGCCGGCACGGCCGTTGTTTCGTTAAACTGTACGTAAGGGCGTTTGCGCAAATATTTCTTTTTAACCGTGTACGTCGCATTACCGCAATCGCTGTCTAAGAGTTCGACGAGGCGAAACAATTCGGGCGTTGCTTCCTTTGTAATAGTTTGTCCGAAAGCCTCAGAGAATTGTGAGGCCAAGGCTGCGGGCGATTGGTCGGCATCGCTTGCGGCTTGCCGGCCGCGGGCTGTGGCGCGGAGCGACTTGCCCCATTGGTGGCGCTCGATGTCATAAAAGAAAGCCATACTTGTCGTATCGGGCGGCGCGGGCAAGTATAGCAGACCGTCGGGCAATTGACTGCGCTGTAAGAACGAAGGGTACACTTTCGCCTGCGCACTACCGATCTGCGCGTAAGCGCTTGTGGCGAAGAGGTTCAAACTGCAGGCGAGTAAAAGGGTAAATAAAGGTCTCATTAGTTGGAAATGGATTTAGTCAGCGGGCAATCTGCGTTGCCTTGTGCTTGAATGTGTGTGACTTGTGCAACAAAGGTACGCAATAAACAGACACGATACGCTCCCCGCGCCGCTTTAATCTACTTGCGAGTGGGATATAGACCGTAGCGCCGCGCACTTTTATGCGGGCAAAAGGGCGTAGGCCTCGGTCGCTTTTATGCGTAGATGCTAGAAACGTGTTGCTTCATAAACGTTATCGAAAGCGCTATAAAGCCACCCTATGGCTTCTCATTATTACTTTTTATAGCGAGAGAGCAAATCTTGAAAGTCGGGATCATTGCGAAGATTCTTCCAATCTTCATCTTGCTCCACAAAGTCTACTGTGATTTCATTTCTTGCGAGTGTTTGCTCCAAGTACTTCAGCGCCTCTGCTTTTTGATTTCTTATGGCATAAAGGCAAGCCAAATTATAGGCTTCTCCTCCATACTTAATCGCCAGTTTATTTTTTTCAACAGCTTCGTTGTATAGCTCTTCCGCTTCGCTTCCTGATTTTGTTTTTGCTAGCTCAACTAAAGCAAGTCCCCAAGTGTCATATGCATTATGATCATCTTGCTTATACGTTGTTGCCAGTTTATACTTTTCAAATGCTTTTTCGTATAGCTCTTCCGCTTCGTTGCCTGATTTTATTGTTGCAAGCTTCATTAAAGCAACTCCCCAATTGTAATATACTTGATGATCATCTTGCTTATACGTAGTTGCCAGATTATATTTTTCAAATGCTTCTTTGTATAGCTCTTCTGCTTCGTTGCCTGATTTTGTTT
>JABZGR010000016.1 GCA_015259125.1 Alloprevotella tannerae
CGACCGTGTAGAGTTTGCCGTCAGCCACTTGCACACCGTTTCTTCCGATGCGCTGTCCCTGCTTACCCATTGCGGTAAACTCGATCTTTCCGCCTACACTAACGGGGCGGAAGGCGTAATAGCCCCACTGCTCGTTAATGCGAGCGTTGCCCCAGAGGGCTACGGAGGCATCGAAGCCCTTCATTGTGTTGTTCGCGTTTCTACGCGCGATCAGCTTCTGCTGCGGCACGAGTCGCGCCAGTTGAGCGCCGGGCAGCATCGCGCCCGGTTTAACCAACTTACGCGCCTGTTGCGCTCCGCCCGATGCCGGAAGCAGTAGCGCCAGCGTCAAGAGCAGAAAAGAGGTGATGGTTTTCTTCATAAGGATAATTAAAATATTGCACTTGTTCCGCTGCAAAAATAGATGCAAATGTTGAATGGACAATCTTTTTTGTTTTAAAAGCCTTACCAAATATGCGCTTTTTTTGAGTAGGTGTGCAAAATTCGTGTGCATAGGAGGCTTTCGGTGTGCAATAAAGTGGGTTAATAATGGACGAAATTCTTGAATAATGCTAACGGAAGTGAGATTTACGAAATTTCTTGATGGGCAAATGGCGCGAGTTTGTCTGCTTTTTGATGCCTCAAAAATGTAAAAGGATTTTGTTTGCTGGCGGCAAACCATCGTTTGGTCGGGACAAACCATCGTTTGCTGCCAGCAAATTATCGTTTGGTCAGGGCAGACGAAAAAATAATTGTAAAAAAGACAACGCAAATGCGCCATTGGTCTGCCTCCAATGGTGATTGGTTATGCGCAGCATCGAGAACGGCCAAAAAAAGCAGGCCTCCTCTCGATGTGCGAGAGAAGGCCTGCGGGGAAAGTGAGTTTGCCGCATTTCCTTTAGCGGATGTGGGCAGCGCAAAGGAACGCTGATTGAGCCTTGCGGCCGTTTGCGGTGAGCTACAGCCCCTTTAAGCTTTGCGCTTATAGAGCGCAGGCTTCCTAAATCTTGCCAATGACGCGCTTCAGTTGGTCGCCGATGCCGATCGTATAGCCTTGACTGAAGAAAACTACGCGGTTGAAGGTGTCGGCAATAATGATGACGGGCAACTCCTGCGTCTTCGTCAGTTGACTATTGAAAATGTCCGTGCGGCATTCGCCTTGCGCGTCGACGCCGAAGCGCAGGTTGCGCGGCAGATTGGGAAATTCGCCGCGGCGTTTCATAAATACGTCGTATTCTTCCTGCGTCGGGAAGAGCATAATCAGTTCGCGCCCCCAAGCTTCGAGCGCTTCGCGTTGCGCTTCAATGTCGTGGAGGATGTGGGTGCTGGGCTCGTTGTTGGCTTTCAGTAAGCCCAAGACGTAATAGCCGCGGCCGGTCGTTGCAATCAAGCCTTTTTCGGCCTTTTCCTGCGTATCGTAATAGTGGTTTTCTGCATTAAAGTTGCCGATAACGCTCACTTCTTCCGGATCTTCGCGGAGCGAGAGGACGACGGCCGTATCGTGGGTAAGGGAAAAGGCCGATAAGCGTGCCAAAACACTACCGCTGGCCAAGCGTGTGCCGCTCACGAGGAGGTAATCTCCGTTGTCGATGCGCGTACCCTTTTCAAAGTCGTTTTTCCACGTAGCTTCTTCGTCATAATTCATCAGTACGGGCGCTCCATCTTCGAGTTTGCTAATCGTAAACTGCGAATAATAGCCCGGATTTTCGCGAAATTGCTGCGGAACGTAGTCGATGCTTAAACGCGATTGCGGCTTGTTTGTCTGCTGTTCGGTGCGGCAGAAGGGCGTATCGCGCCAATCGTGGTCAAAATATTGGAACTTCATCGTCACTTCATCGAGGCGCGCGGGTATTCCTAAACTTCGCGCTGCGGCCACGAAGAGCAGACCGCGATTGAAGTCGTTGGCCAGTCGGTAAGCAAAAGCCGTTTCGGGCCGCTGCGTGCTACGTTGTGGATAGTCGGTCTTATCTTCACGAATATTTTTACGGATATAGTCGACCAGCAAGGCCGGTTGGCGCCGGAAATCAGCCTGCTGCTTCGGCGTGAAAGCCTTGCGCAGATAAGCGCGCCAAGGGGAGAGTTGCTCGTTCCACACGCGAGGACGGATGATCATCGGATCATAATCTTTTGTGCCCGCAAGCGCTTGAATGTGGGCCAAGATGACAGAACGGTCAAAGTCGCGCAAGTCTTTTTCAGTCAGTGTTTCCAAGACGCGCAAGGTCAGCTCGCGGTCGATATTCGGTGTGCGCAGCAAACTGAAGAGTACCTGCCAATTGCCTTTGCTCTTCTCGATGAGCGGGCGCAGGCGCTTAAAGTCGTAATGGTTGGTCCGGCAGAATTCGGCTGACGCTGCAGAGTCGGGGAAAGTATGAACATAGGCCATACGAATACTGTCTTCGCGAGCCAAGCGCTCGTTGCAAAGACGCTGCGCCGCGACACTCACGGTCGGCAGCGTATCCGTGCCTGCGGGCGGTACGATGTTGAGATCCACCGCATAGCGGTCGCCGGGCTTGCGATCCAACTTTATCGTGGCCTTTTCGCCGGCGTGGACTTTGGCAAAGCCATAGTGGCCGTTGTAAGTGGCCCATACGATCAGGTCGCCCAAACCGGAGAGGAGCGAAGCCTTGCCGTCGGCGGCTGTTTGCATCGCTTTGAGGACGTAAAATTCAGCGTAATTGTATAGTCGGAACTGCACGCTTGCGCCCTTGACGGGGCGTCCTTGCTCGTCGACGATCGTAACGTTTGTTGTAGCCGTAGGGGCGTAATTTTCCGTCACGTTAATGGTTGTCCGATTAGGATGGCGCTCTAAAACTTCTTCAGGCCCGTCGTATTTTCCGAGCACCGTCGTGTTCATAAGTATGCCGCGCGAAGCCGGACGATTGAACCAGGCTACGTTAAGTCGGGCGGCCGGCTCGCAAGCGCCGAGGAAGTACCACCGGCCATCGGCCCAAGCTTCAACCCAAGCGTGGTTGTCGTCTGTATGCGCCCATCGCGGCGTATAAACTTGGCGCGCCGGAATGCCGACTGCGCGCAAAGCGGCTACCGTAAAAGTCGACTCCTCGCCGCAACGCCCCGTTGCCGTTCGCATAGAAGCCAGCGGCGAACTGGTGCGGCCGTCGGAGGGCTTGTAGGTGACATATTCGTGACACCAATGATTGACGGCTAAGATGGCATCGTACATAGATAAACCGGCAACGCGTGCTTTCAGGGCTTCATAGCAAGTCGTGCGGAAACTATCCAAGGCTTCGTTGTTCACGCGTACGGGCAGGACGAAATGCTGCCACTCGCGCTGTGGCACGCGTTGACCCCAAGGCATTTCACGTCGGGCACGCAAAGCGGCTTCCGTTTGCCGGACGAAGAAACTTGGCTCGTAGTCGACCACGTCGGGCCAATACATATAAGTATATAGGAACTTGAGGGCTTGGCGTGCCTCTTCGCTCTTGGCTTGCTGCAAGGCTTGTGCGGGCAATGCACACGGCGTGGCTTTATAGCGCGCTTTGAAGTCTTTATTGATTTGTTCCGTAGTTTGCGCCCCTGCTCCTAAAGTGCATAGGAGCAAGAGAGCTGCGAGAATATTTCTCATAGTGTTTCGATAGAGTTTGTTTAGGTGTGCGAAGGTAAACATTAAGATTTATTTGAGGAAGTATAAGTTCTCTTATTCTCTGTTTTGCTTTCGTATTGCTGCTAACAAACGCTTAAAATGTGCGATTCATTCGTTCTTCTTATAGCTTTTCACGGCCAATGAGGCCAAGATGATGCCCATAGCAGCGAGGATAGAAAATTGAAGAACAACGCCTGAGAAAGCCGAGCCGCGGATAAAGATTGTGCGCGCTGCATCCATATAGTGGCGAACGGGATTGGCGTAGGTGAGGATCTGTGCCCAATCAGGCATACTGCGCACCGGCGTAAAGAGTCCGCTGAGGAGCATCATACAAACCAGCGCAAACCACATCACAAGCATAGCCTGCTGGAGCGAATCACTGTAATTAGAGATGATCAATCCAATGCTACTAAAGACGATAGCCAACGCGATGGCGAAAACGAACAGCAGCGCGATGCTGCCGACCGGCGTGATGCCATAAAGAAGCCAAGCGAGTAGCAGGCAAATACTGAAGTCGATGAGTGCGATTACCCAGTAAGGAATGAGTTTGGCAAGGATAAAAAGCCACTTACGGACCGGCGTGACGTTGATTTGCTCAATTGTTCCGGCTTCTTTCTCACCTACGATGTTAAGCGCCGGTAGAAAACCGCAAATCATAATCATTATCATTGCCATAAGGGCAGGAATCATATTGACTTTATAACTCTCGTGGCGGTTGTAAAGGCGTTGCACGACGAGAGGCTTTAGTGTGGGCGCGGGTGATGGGCGTCCGGAGAGGCCGGTTGCTGCGATGATGTTGGAGAGATAAGCGGCGCCGATGCCGCCTTTAGTGCCATTGACCGCATTGGCTGCGATGAGTACGCGGGTGGGCTTGCCGAGCGTGAGGTCATGAGCGTAATGGCGCGGGACAACTATAATAATGTCGGTCTTTCCCCGCTCTAAGGCTTGCAGGGCGCGATTGTAGGAGGATGCCGTACCGCAAAAATTGAAATAAGTCGAGGCTTCTACGCGCTGAATCAATTGCCGAGAAAGGCTTGACTGGTCGTGATCAACTATAGATACACCGATGTTGCGCACTTCCATACTGGTAATCCACGGAGCAATGCCCATAATCATTATGGGAAAAAAGATGATGAGTCGGACGACGAAAGTATTGCGACGTATCTGTATCCATTCTTTCTGAAGGAGGTAGCTGAACATCATTTGGGAGAAGGTAAAAAGAGATTTATTCCAGTCGGGTCTTAAACTTTTTCAGTGCAATGCCAAGAATTAACAGACTCATAGCCGTAAGGATTAGGAGTTCGCGCCCCACCATTGGCAAGCCGACACCCATAACCATCAGTTTGCGAATGGCGGCAATGAACCAGCGCGCCGGAATAATGGTCGAGAACCATTGCAAGGGGAGGGGCATACTTTCGATAGGGTAGATCATGCCCGAAAGTAGCAAGTTGGGCATCAGCATCAGCATACCGGAAATAAGCAAAGCTTGTAGCTGAGTCTTTGCCACGACACTGATGAGCAAGCCAAGGCAGAGGGCAAGAAAAATATAAAGCAGGCAGAGCGTGAGGATGGCGAGAAGATTGCCGGCTACGGGAACTTTCAGCACAAAGTTGGAGATGCTGAGAATGAAAAGCAAGATGATGATAGATAATAAGAAGTAGGGTACGGCTTTGGCGATAAGAATCAACAGCGGGCGGATGGGCGAGACGAGCAAGACCTCCATCGTGCCGCGCTCTTTCTCACGAACAATGCTTACAGAAGTCATCATCGCGCAGATGAGCAGCAGCAATAAGCCCATAATACCGGGCACAAAGTTGTAGGCGCTTTTCATTTGCGGGTTGTAAAGCAATCGTGTGATGATTTCTGTGGATTGTGGGACGTGGGCCGCTGACGTTGCTTCCGCCATACCCGCTTGAAGGATCTGCGTAGCGTATGCCCCTTGCATAGAGGCTTGATTCGGGTCAGCCCCATCAAGGATTAGTTGTACTTGGCCCTGACCTTTGGGCAACCGATCTGCAAAGCGCGGCGAGAAGACGATGGCTATGTCAGCCTGTCCGTTGCGAATGAGTTGCTCCGCTTCAGCGGTTGTCTGCGCCGTATGCGTCAGGATAAAGTATTCTGAGGCATCGAGTCGAGCGAGCATACGTTGCGTGAGGTGATCGGCAGGCGTTGTCACAGCGACCAAGCGCACGTCTTTCACGTCGGTAGAGATGGCAAAACCAAAGAGCAGCATCATAATGAGCGGCATACCGAAGAGGATAAGCATCGTGCGTCGATCGCGCAAGATGTGCCGAATCTCTTTTCCCACAAAGGCTATAAACGTTTTCATTCTTATTCCTCCGCCTTATGTTTCTTTTCTTTCTGCGCGGCGTGCAAGGAGCGTAAAGACCTCTCCCAGCGTCTCTTTTTCAAATCTGCTTTTCAGTTCGTCAGGAGTACCCAATGCGCGTATCTTTCCATCTACCATAATCGAAATGCGGTCGCAATATTCCGCCTCGTCCATATAGTGGGTGGTGACAAAGATTGTGATGCCTTTTGCCGCCGCTTGGTAAATGAGTTGCCAAAACTGCCGCCGCGTAGTTCCATCAACGCCGCCCGTAGGTTCGTCTAAGAAGACCACTTCAGGCGAGTGGAAAATGCTGACGGAGAAAGCCAGTTTCTGCTTAAAGCCTAAGGGCAGCGAGGCCACTAATCGGTCAGCATATTGCGCGATGTCGAGTTTGTCGAGCAATTCATCAGTTTTGCGGCGAATAGCTTGGTCGCGCATACCATAGATGCCGCCGAAGAGGCGAATGTTCTCGCGCACGGTCATATCTTCGTAAAGCGAAAACTTCTGACTCATATAACCAATGTGGCGTTTAATCTCTTCATATTGTGTGCGCACATCATAGCCGCCGACGATAGCTGTGCCGGACGTGGGCCGACTCAGCCCTGAAAGAATGCGCATGGCCGTAGTTTTACCGGCTCCGTTAGCGCCCAAGAAGCCGAAGATCTCACCGCGTCGGACCGTAAATGAAATGTCGTCGACGGCGCGGAAAGAGCCGAAAGCTTTCACGAGATGATTGACGGAGATTACATTGACGTCTGTCGCCTCTTTTGTTGCAGCCTCTGTTTCCTGCTCCTTTATATAGGCAGAAGCAGTTGTGATAAAGTCGGGCGCAGGTGTTGTTGTGGGGCGCGTTAAGATAATTTCATCGCACTTCTTTATTTCGTCCTCGTAGGGCGTCGATACTAACATTGTAATGCCTCGGCGCTTCAAGGTGGCCAGCATATCCCAAAAGTCGATACGCGAGACGGGGTCAACGCCCGTTGTAGGCTCATCTAATAATAATACGCTTGGGCGATGAATCAGTGCGCAACTTAAGGCCAGTTTCTGCTTCATACCTCCCGACAGCGCGCCTGCACGTCGATCTTTGAAGCGCTCTATCTGTCCGTAAATGTCCTTAATATCGTCGTAACCTTCTTCGATGGTCGTTCCAAAAAGCGTAGCGAAAAAGCGCAGATTTTCTTCTACGGTGAGGTCTTGGTAGAGGCTGAAGCGCCCCGGCATATAACCTAAATGCCGGCGGATGGCTCGCATATCGTTTACCGTATCGTAGCCGTCGATGGTTGCTGTGCCGGAATCGGGTAAAAGCAAGGTGGCCAAGATGCGAAACATCGTGGTTTTTCCCGTTCCGTCAGGACCGATAAGTCCGTAAAGCGCACCTTTGGGCACGCTGAAAGAGCAATCGTCCAAGGCCATAGTTGCTCCGTAGCGTTTCGATATGTGCTTTACCTCAATCGCATTCATAGTTTTACCTCTCCATACATACCCATCTTAAGATAGCCGTCGTTGATCACGGCAATCTTCACGGCATAGACAATGTCTGCCCGCTCATCGTCAGTGAGAATCGACTTGGGCGTAAACTCAGCGTTGGGCGAGATCCACGTCACCGTGCCGGAATAACTGCGGCGCGTGTCGCTGCCATAGTTGCTGAATACTTTTACGCGTTGTCCCAACTTTACTTGCGCCAGTTGACGTGACGTGATGTAGGCTCTTATAAACATATGGCGCGTGTCGGCTACTTTGAAAAGAGGCTTTCCTATCGTGGCAAACTCGCCTTGCTCGGCGTACTTTTCTAATACAGTGCCCGCAATCGGCGATGTGATGTGACACTTCTTTAATTGATCAAGTACTTGGAGCCGTTGTATCTCTGCGCTGCTTACCTGACTGTTTAGGCTGCGCGTACTGTTTGAAAGTGCTGAGATTTGTGCTTTAAGTTGTCCTTGTAATACCCGCACGGCATTGCTTGCATCGTCTGTTTGTTTTCGTGTTGCCGCTCCGTCTGCAAAGAGAGCCGCCGTGCGCTTCTGCTCCAATTCGGCTTTTGACAACTGTTGGCGTGTAGCGGCAATTTGTGCGCTGATGTCGGGGCGTTGTTCGGCAAAACTTTCTCGCGTGGCGCCGATCTGCCGAGCTTTAAGTTGGAGTTGAACAGTATCTATAAGCCCCACTTGTTGATGCGCCTCTACAAGTTTGCCTTCGCTTATGTCGAAAGTCATAAGTCGCCCTGTGGTTTCAGCGGATACGGTTACTTCTGTCGCTTCAAACAAGCCTGTGGCATCAAACTCTTTTTCCTTGTTGCCGCAGGAACTTACCAGCAGGGTGAATGCGGCGATAGCTATTATAGTCTTTTTCATGTCTTGTCGTTTTAAGCGCTTTTGTAGGTGCAGCGTTTTCGCTTATCTCGCTTTCTTTTCAGAAAGCACCTTTGATGATTTTCAGTTCGTATATACTTTGTAGTAGTTCAAGCTCGTGCACTGCGCGCGTGATGCAAGCTTCGTTTTCTTTCGTGATTTCTTGCAAGAGTCGGTCAGCATCGATTGTGCCGTGTGTTAGTTGTGCTTCCGTGGCTCGTCTTATGGATTGGCGCAGACTGACGATTTCGTCGTCGGCTTGCATTACTTTGCGTCGCCCTGCGATGTGTGCTTGCTGCTGAGCCTCCTCCATTTGATTGTTAAGGAGGAAGAGTTCACGCGCATTTTCCGCCTCTTCGCGCTGCACGCCCAATTGGTGCAAATCGTTGCGGCGCGTGTATAAACTGCTTAGGCTCCACGAGAGGCGCGCACCGGCAAGCGCATTAAGCGAGAGTCGGCGGCGTTGCATATCTTCAAAGAGATTGTAGCCGGGGCGTCCGTAATAGCCTTGGGCAAATATGCTCAAGACGGGCAACAGGCGGCTTTTGAGAAGCTGCTGCTGCGTATCTGCTAAACGCAAGCGGCAGTCGATGAGTTGCAATTCGGGGCGCTCGTTGGTCTTAGGATCGGTATTGATTTCCGAAGAGGGCTTCACCAAACTATCGGCCTGCTCTACGCCGCAGAACAGCGCAAGCATACGACTTACGGCGTGCCGCGCTGCAGTGAGTTCGTCGCCTGCTTGTATAGCGCGGAGTCGTTCGGCGCGGAGTCGGTCTACGTCACTTTGCATAGCTACGCCGCGTTGCAGCATTGCTCGGAGTTTGTCTTCGTTGCTTTGCAGCATTGCCTGCAGTTGCGCGTTGAGGCGTATGCGTTCGTCAAGCAGCAGTTGCGAGAAGAATAAGTCGCTCACACGGCGGCGTAAGGCATAGAGATTTACGTCAGTCTGCGCCTCTTCTATCTCTGCCTTGCGCTTTTCCACTTCTGCTTGTCGACTGATTCGCCCGCCGTCCCATAGCGTCTGGCTGATTTCCACTTGCAGGCGATATTGCTCCTTGCCTATCCCCTCGTAAGTTTGACCGCTTTGTGCCAGTATCGATGAGAGTTTGTCGGGTAGTTGCGTTGTGCGGTTCTGCACTGTTGCTTGCACCGAAGCCTGCACTTGTGGCAACCAGGCTTTCTTTATGTTGCTCACATTATAGGCTGCTGAGCGGCGTATCAAGTCATAGCGCTTTATCAAAGGATAGTTTTGCTTGGCCATCTGCTGACACGCTTCCAGCGTAAGTTGCGCGCGGCAACTCATCGCCCATCCCGTTAGCATCATCACCATCAATAAGAGAGTTTTCATCGTTTGCTCGTTTTTTCTGTTGCAAAGGTAAGGCAGATGTAAGTAGACCGCATTATCTTTTATGGCTATAAAATGGTCTTACGCTGCACAAATGTGGGGAAAAAGCGCGCAAATAGCCTTCTCTTCATTTATCTTTGTGGTCGAAATAATACCACACGCGATGAACGATAAGAAGCCTGAGACGCTTACCATCGAGCAGATAAGAGATCGCCTGAGCGAAACCGTAGACGAAAGACAGTTGCCCATCTTGGCCGATGGCGTTGCCTTGTTGAGCCGAGGGCGCAACCTTTTTGGAAAGGCTGTTGAGGTGCAGATTCCTTATCGCCTGCCCGGCATCCGACTGGGGGTGCTGATGGCTGGGGAGGCCGATGTGATGATCAATTTGATGAGTTACCACGTAGAGGCTCCCGCTGCCGTATTCATCGGCGATAACTCTATTTTTCAACTTCAAAGCATTGCTTTGGATAGCGAAGTGCAGGGCGTCTTTGTCAATCCTGCCTTGTTCAACGAAATCTTTTCCGCTTGTCCGCCGGCAACTTTCAATGGGCAGGTGCGCGATTTCATTACCCCCATAAATCAGGCTGCCGGAGAAAAGATAAATGCACTTATTCAAGCGCTTACACTCACGTTTGCTGAGGGGGAATATAACCGCAGCGCGGTGCATCACCTTATAGCGGCATTGGCCCACGTTTTCAGTGAGATTTATGAAAAGCAGGTTGGTAAGCATCAGAGTCGCCGTTCACACACGCGTCAACTCTTTGATCGTTTTATTTTGCTTGTCAATAAGTATGGCAGTTATCAGCACAACCTCGCCTTCTATGCCGCTCAATTGTGCATCTCGCAGCCTTATCTCAGTCGCGTAGTGCGGCAAGAAAGCGGCGTCTATGCCAAAGAATGGATAGATCGTGCCGTTATTACTGAGGCGAAAGTAATGCTCAAGCACAGTAATCTGCCCATTGCGCGCATCGCTGAAAAGCTTAATTTTTCTAACCCGAGTTTTTTCAATAAGTATTTTAAGCGCTTGGCGGGCGTCACACCCAGTGCGTTTAGAAACAGTTAAGAGATGGCGGAGGGGCGCCGCGGCCGTCTTCTTCGTTGCATATGACCCTTGTCGCACACAGGCCGCACAAAGCAACGATAAGCGTATTTGAACTTAGCAAATAAACTTGTCAAAGAAGAATGAAATTAAGAACCAAAGTTGTCAACTAATTCTAGGACATTACAAGTAGATGCTGCCGCGCGAGCTTGTCTTAAGCCTATTTTGCGCGCTGTGTAGCCTTTTGATTTTCC
The DNA here is from genome assembly GCA_015259125.1 of Alloprevotella tannerae. Classification (GTDB taxonomy): domain Bacteria; phylum Bacteroidota; class Bacteroidia; order Bacteroidales; family Bacteroidaceae; genus Alloprevotella; species Alloprevotella tannerae_A. The sequence goes on from JABZGR010000016.1 coordinate 10,896, forward strand.
CCATTTGTTGAGACAAAATTTCCTACTTATAGGAACTTTATTTCCCCTATTCGGAAATTTTTTCCTCCTTATTGGAATTCTTTTTTCCCCTTGTTGGGGCAATAAAACATAAGCACTCCCGCGGCCGACAGAGCTAAAGGGCGGCGCGATACTTAGGGGTGAGTGGTAAAAAGGAAGTAGTTGGGTCTGTTTGGCCTTGATCGAAGGGTCAAAATAAAAGGAAATAGCTACAAATGAGAGCTATGGCAAATAAAGGAAGAGGAGAGAACTTGCGCCTCGCTTGCCCGGATCGTGTGGTAGTGTGTGTCAAGGCCTGTCGAAATGTTTTTGAAATAATGATGTGTCGAAGTTGTACTACGTAAGATATAAACAAGCACACACGGGAAACCGCTAAAAACAGTTTGTCCCGTGTGTGCTTGTATTTGTCACTCTATTTAAGCCGGATCTTGCACTTCCTCTTCGATCGGCGCTTGGGGTTCATCTTCGACGGTCTCTTCAGCCGGGCCGATAACATAGCGGCGGTAGTAGGAGATCATCAATGTCGTGACAGGCAAAGCAATAATCAGGCCGACGATGCCCAAGATGTAGCCCCAAACAGAGAGGGAAAGGAGAATCACGGCCGGAGAAAGTCCCATAATCTTGCCCATGACGTGCGGCGTGACAATGGTGTCTTGCAACACTTGCACCACAATGTAAACCAAAAAGACGCCGCCAAATAGCAGCCAAAAACTTTGCTCCGTTTCTGCCGCGTGGAGGAGAGCTAAAAAGAATGCGGGGACAAAACCGATTACCTGCAGATAGGGAACGAAACTGATTAGTCCGATGAAGCAGCCTAAGCCTACGGGGATCGGGAAGCCTAAGATCCAGAAACCGACGGAAAACATCACGCAATTGCTTAAAGCCACGAGGGCTTGGCCGCGAAAGTAGCCATTCATCCCTTGCTTAATGTCGCCGACCAATTGGCGCGCAATCTCGCGCCGACTGTGCGGAACAAAGTTGATCCAGCCATAAGCATAGCGCTCATAATCTTTCAAAAGGAAGAAGAGATAGAGTAGACTGATCAGAGAAGCCAAGAGGTTGAGTACGACGCCCGCCGTAGACCAAATGACATCCCAAGCTTTAGGCAGCACCTTTTTGACGGTTTCTTGCACGTCCCTTGAGGATAGAAACTGCTCGATGCGCGCTTCGCTGACGCGCTCTTGTAGGATATGGAGCACGGAAGGCGGAATCACTTTCTCTTGCATCTTCGGATCTTTCAAGAAGTTGATGGCCACTTCTTGCATATGATTGAATTCGTCTAAAAAAGGCGGCACAATAATGAAAGCCAAAGCCGTGAATGTGCCCAAGACTAAAGTAAGCGCCACAAAGATGCTTAGTATCCTGTTTTTTAGTTTGCACTTATACTGCAAGAAGCGTACGATGGGAAACAGCAGATAAGCAATCGCGACCGCTACGAAGAAGGGAAGCAGGACGGTACTCAAGTATGAAATAATGTAACCCGCAAGCAGAAGTCCGCCAACGACTAAAGCGCCGCGGATAAATCGGTCGAAAGTAATCTCCTTTTTCATCATAATCCGGTTTTGTAGCCCTTTTAGAGGCCTCAAATGTATAAAGAATTTTCAAAAATGTCTAATCGGAGGGGCTATTGTTTGCTTCCACCCCGATATTTCTATAAATTTGCCCTCAAATGGGCTGTTTGTATTTAGTGCCTACTCCCGTGGGCAACTTAGAAGACATCACGCTGCGCGCGCTGCGCGTGCTTAAAGAGGTAGATTTGATTCTGGCCGAGGATACTCGCACGACCGGCATCTTGCTGCAACATTATGAGATACGCAATTCGCTTTGCGCACATCATAAATTCAATGAACATCAGACGGCTGAAGCCTTTGCGAAACGCATGGCGGCGGGCGAGGATATGGCGCTCGTGACTGATGCTGGTACGCCGGGTATCTCGGATCCGGGTTTTATGCTTGTGCGGGCTTGCGCGGCAGAATGTGTCGCGGTGATTTGCTTGCCGGGTGCTACGGCTTTCGTGCCGGCCTTGGTCAATAGCGGCCTGCCTTGTGAGCGTTTTACCTTTGAGGGCTTTCTGCCGCAGAAGAAAGGTCGGCAGACGCGTATACAGCAACTTTGCGACGAGCCGCGCACGATGATCTTTTACGAATCGCCTTATCGTGTTGTGAAGACTTTAGAGGAGCTGGCCACGGCCTTTGGTGGCGACCGGCGTGCGTCCGTGTCGAGAGAAATCTCAAAACTCCACGAAGAGACGCTCCGCGGTACGCTCGATGAGCTGGCCGCCCACTTCAAGACAACAGCTCCCCGCGGCGAATTTGTGATGATCGTTGAGGGATTAAATAGGAAGAAATCAAAGGAGGTGGAAGCTTCCACACATTAAAAAGAATAAGATTATGAAAAAAGCGTTGTTAGTCGTTGCAGCTGCTGCTTTGCTCTTCAGTTGCAATACGAAAAAGCAGAAAGAAGAAGCCGTGGAAGCTACGGCTCAGCAGATTGATTCGCTCAAAAACGCTTTGAAAGAGGCGCAAAACGAATCGAACGATTTAATGGGAACCGTCGAACAGATTCAAGAAGGCTTCCGTCAGATCAACGAGGCTGAGAACATTGTTACGATGCAGGCGCAACACGGAGAAAACTCTAATAAGCAGGCCATAGCAGACAATATGCACCTCATTCAGGACAAGATGAAGTTGAACCGAGCGCTGATTGCCAATTTGCAGGATCAGCTTCGCTCATCTACGGGGGCTAATTCGCGATTAAAGTCTACGCTTTCGCAAATGGTGAAGAAGTTTCAAGCGCAGTTGGAAGAGAAGACGAAGGAGATTGATAAGCTTCGGGCGCAACTGGCTGAAAAGGACATCAAGATTGCCGAGCAAGATGAGCAGATCACTTCCTTGAATAACAGCGTCAACTCGCTTTCAAGCAGCAATGAGCAGAAGGCGCAGACCATTGCCGCGCAGGATCAGCAGCTTTACACGGCTTATTACGTGTTCGGCACGAAGAAAGAACTCCGCGAGCAACGCATTTTGGCGCACGGCGATGTCTTGAAATCGAAAGACTTTAACCGCGACTATTTTACGCGCATAGACTATCGCGTGACGAAGACGATTCGTCTCTATTCCAAGAGTGCACAGCTGAACACTTCGCACCCTGCAGATTCTTATTCGCTCGAGCGCGATGCGCAAGGGCAATATGTCTTGCGCATTACTAACCCGGATCGCTTCTGGAGTGTGAGCAAGTATTTGGTGATTACCGTAAAATAAATTTAAGCGTCGCACGCCCTCGGGTAAAAAACCTGTGGCGTGCGACGTTTGTATATATAGGAGAATATAATTATGAAGCGTGGATTACCTATTTTCCTTTCTGCCGCCCTACTGTTAAGCGCTTGCTCGGACAGAGGAAGTGCCATGGCCGGCGGTAGTTTGCTGGGTAGCGTGCTTGGCTCTGCAGTCGGCGAGATAATAGGCGGGCCGCGCGGTTCTGACTTAGGGTCAATTATCGGGGGCATAACGGGCGCCGCTGTCGGTGCATCTACTGTGCAGAAAAAATCACGTGATGGCAATTGCGCCTCAGCAGACCAAGAGGAAGACGGCTATACTTACGACCGCGCAAAAGTAGGCCGTGCCGGTCGTAGTTCCTCTTCGAGACAGGCATATGCCTATTCCGAGTGGACCGCATTAGATGTCAAGAACGTGCAAATAGCCGATTCGACAACGGAAGTAGCGCTCTCACCCGAGCATCCCTTGCCTTTGACGATGGACATATATAATAATGGGAACGATACGCTGCAAAATGTACTTCCCATCCTTGTCTGCGATAACCCGCAAGTGCGCATATCCCCTGCGGTTCGTATCTCTTCGCTCGCTCCCGGTCAAGGTGTGCGTTATAAAGTAATACTCACGACAAAGCGTCCGTTGCGGCAGAAGAGGGCCAACTTTGTGGTCTATTTTGGCAAAGGCAATAAGCGCATCAAAGCCCTTTCTTTTACCCGCCGCTTCGATTGAGCAAGCCTCAGTTTGCTTTTACTTGTTAGCCATAAGGGCGCACGTAAAGTAGTCCTAAGTCTTGCTGACAACAAGTCCTGCTGCCATGCGGAAGACTTGTTGTTTGTTGTTTCCAAGCCTGCCGGCCATTGAAGAAGATGTGCCTCAGCCGCACTCGCCCGATGGTGGCCAACGATGAGGCAAACAATGAGAAGCGTGCGACTGAAGCTGCGAAAAACGGCGCAGATCGGTGCTGGCGAGCCTCAATAGGCACTTGTTGAGGCTTGATGACGATAAAATCAATCCGTTTGCTTGTTTCCGTAGCAATTTATATATATATTTGCAAGGCTGCAAATGATTTTGCCGTTTCTCGAAATGAGATTTTTAAAACCATTATAATTCATTCATTACATGAAAGCCAAAAGAAAACTCCTATTTATCTTGGCTGCCGGCCTCTTGAGTGGTGCGTCGAGCGTAGCCAGTGCATCAAGCCTAAAAAATCCTATGCAGGCTGACGCAGACAAGCAACCTTGCCTCGTTGTTAAAATGCAAGCGGGCGGCGAAAGCGTATTTTTCTTAGCGGGAAGCCCTAAGTTGATGTATTTTGCGGACAGCTTAGCCGTCGTTTATGACAAGCAGCAACTCAATTTCTCGCTGAAAGACCTAAAAGACTATCATTTTGAAGAGCGCGACGTAACGGGCATCGGTAAAGTTGTAGATCAAAACAAGCAACAAGGAGAAGCCAACTTCGTGCAAGGTTTAGCCCTCTTCACGCAGTATCCTGCCGGCACGAAGATTACCGTCTTTACGAGCAACGGCCGCCAAGTGGCAAAGGTTATCACTGATAAGGAAGGACGTGCACAGCTTGATTTGCGCGAGCAGCCGGCCGGCGTTTATGTTATCACCGCAGGAGCGCGCGCCTTTAAGTGGCTGAAGAAATAAAAGTCAGACCGCACTGCTCAACCGCCTAAACCCTTGGGCAGCGCAACTGACTTTATACCCTTGTAAACTTTGAATTTATGAAAAAGAGACTTTTACTCTGTGCAGCGATCGCGATGGTTGCTGCCGTAAATGTTTGCGCACAAAATTGGAAGATGGTCGTGAAGCGTGCAGATGGCACGAAGGATACGATCGCCACAGAAAAGGTGCAGGACATAAAGTTCTTCAAATCCGGTGCCGGCACGGTAGATCCGAAAGATATTGGTATTGAGTTTGTGAAAATTCAGGCCGGCTCTTTCGTAATGGGAAGCCCTACGACCGAGCCGCAGCGCGAAGCGGGCGAAATACAGCATAAGGTCACGCTGACGAAGGACTTTTATATGAGCAAATATCCCGTAACATTCGAGCAATTTGATAAGTTTTGCGAAGCAACGGGCCGCCAAAAGCCTGATGATTACGGCTGGGGACGCGAAAGTCACCCAGTTATCGACGTAAGTTGGGAAGATGCCGTTGCCTTCTGCGAATGGGCCGGTTGCCGCTTGCCTACTGAAGCCGAGTGGGAGTATGCTTGCCGCGCCGGCAGCACTACACCGTTTTATACCGGCGACAACTTGACGACGAATGATGCTAATTATGACGGCACTTATCCTTACAACAACCACGAGCAGGGGCTTTATCGCCAGCAAACTGTACCCGTTGGGTCGGTTGGTCAACCTAATGCTTGGGGCTTGTATGATATGCACGGCAATGTGCAGGAATGGTGTGCCGACTGGTACGAGGAATATTCGAAAGCCGAGCAGACCGATCCGAAAGGGCCTGCAAACGGAACGTATCGCATCTTGCGCGGTGGTAGCTGGACAAAGCGTGCTTTGCAATGTCGCAGCGCTTATCGCGGCGGTAGCGAATACAACAGTCGCTTTGACGATGCCGGTTTCCGCGTCGTAAAACTTAATTAAAACATACGTTTAGCGCATAGCAAAAGCGAGAACTTTCATTGTCTCCGGGCTATGCGTTAAAAGCAAAACCAAAAGATGAGAAATCATCAGCAGCTACGAGGCGCTCGTTATCCGTCAGCCTCGTAGCTGTTTTTTATGGTATAACATTGAAAAGCGGCAACCTTGTATACAGACCATTATCAAGTTGTATTTTAAGGTTGCCTTCTTTATTTTGATATTTGCTTAAAATGAAATATCAAGACCGACATCAACGGAATCAAAATCTTTCCGTACGGGTACAATCGGAGACGTGTCGTAAATGATGCGATAGGCTCCGCGTAAGCCTATTGTCGGTGTGATGTGGTATTTCAGGTCGAGAGCCCCGCCAAAACGAGCTTTTTTCAAATAACTATCCGGCTTTCCTTGGTGAATAGCCGTCGTCGTAATTTCCCAATGATCCCCCAACTGATGCCTGAAACTAAGAGAAAGGTGACTTTTAAGGCTACGGCTGTAAGCATACATCCCTGTTGATGCACCGGGATTAGGATTCTCCCACTTTTCGAATTCGAAAAAGAAGCCTGCAGCGGCAAACATCAAGCAATGATCTGTATTGATCAACCGATAACGCGATTGCAAACCCGTAGAAACCTTATATTTCAGACCTCTACTACCGGCCCATTGCGACTCGGCATAAGGATAAATCTCAAAAGCTTTATCCAACAAGTAGCGATATTCGGAGTGTACATATCCTCCGCTTACCGTCACCTTCTTGCCGTAGGTAGAAAACTCCAGCTTGTTTATGAAGTTGATTACCCGTTTGCGCTTTATCAGCAGGTTCAGGTTAGCTGTATTTTTGAAAGTAAGTATATTCTTCTTTTCGGTTATGAAATCCAGCACGGGCAATAATGTCCCTTGTATGCTTTTGGTGCTGTCTATATTCATGGTAAGATTTTCGGAGAAGAGCATTTGCGAATATGTCGGAAGCGAAGCCGAAAAGATCAATAGGAGATATAGTATTCGTTTCATTGTTGAGCTTATCTCTGGATTAAAGCAAAAGAACTTTATAAGGTAACTAAACACACGGAAGAGAAAGATGCTGCATTTTTCGAGCAGCCACGCAACCGGTTATTACCTTGCTGTTACATAAAAAGGGCCTCGGGAGATGTTTTGCCTTCTCCTGAGCCCTTTTTAGATCACTTATCCTGTCAGGATATTTGTCTGTTGCTTAGTAGTTCGTTCGTTATCAAGCCGATGATGCGCCTTATAAAGCCGTGAAAGAGGCCAAGAAGCCACACACTACGCCGGGGAAGTTGGCTATGACGATCGGCCAATCCTTTTTCTTACGAATAAAACCATATCCCACCCACAGCACGCAGTTGATGCCTGCCACCATAGGCTGAAGCCAATCGCCTTTATGTCCGGAGAGGTTAGAGCTGATCTGCGGGATATAAGAAATGTACATGGCCATCGCTGTTGCCGTAGCTACCCAGCCGAGAATCGATAAAAATTTTTCCTGTGTCATTTTATCTAAGTTTAGTTGTAAAACGCTGCAAAGATACTGCTTGTCGAACAATTATGGTTGATCTTTGGCAAAAAAATAACTTGAAACATTACTCTTGATTTGATTTGGCCAAGGCTTTGCTTCCGTCTCACGAATCTACACATATCTCTTCTTATGTCATCGTATAGGCTGCAAAGGTGTCTTTATTACGCGATGTGTGTCAAAATCAAGCCTCTTACATGCAATTTTATCAAGCTTTTAGTTTTTGTTTATGGGTCATTACCAATAGGCGGAAGAAAGCTAAGCTGCTTTGGCTCTTTATTAAAAGGCTTTTCAGATATAGCCCGAAAAGGCTTATTACAGTCCGCCCGCAAAAGTAGAAACTTAAGCAAGAATTTAGCCCTTCAAGCAGAGATCGGTAGTTTGTCTTATTTTAAATAAGACAATCATAGTTTCGTCTCTTTGAAAAGTAGGAGAATATGGCATCAGCATGTAGGGTTAGAGCGGCAATGCGCCTTGTCCGGCAAGCCTCATAGCGCATCATTTTTCGCCTGCACGTAGCCTCGAAAAATGAGCTTAGGAGCGTGCTTAAACTTTCATAGGAGATCGCAAAAATTCTCTTAGGTGATCGGAAAAACTTTCTCCTATGATCGAAAAAATTGTCTTATAAGACAATTTTTCTTCTCTTATAGGAAAGTTTTGCGACGCTTTATGATGTTGATAATCAGATGTGTATTACTGCGGTTGCTTTGCTGTTTCTGATCACCGATGCCACGCCTTTGCATTTTTGCTTTAGGCGTGTCGGTATGTAAAAATAATATCGAGCCCTGCGCTTATTCAGCATTGCTTCAAGAAAACTGAAAAAGTCTGCCCCTTTTAAGTAAGGAACAGACTTTTCTTATGATTTATATTCACCAAATGAGCCTTTTGCGTGTGCAATTTGCTTAGGAAAATACACGCCGCAAAGATCAAGTGTGAAGCAAGCGTTTAGAATGTATAGCCAATGCCCACCATTAAGCGGTCGAAGTCGGGATGCGTAATATAATAGCGGAACGTTACATCCAAGTGCTTGAAGAATTGAATGCCGACTTTCGGCACTAATACCGGATGAACGCGCATCGTGGGGCCAAAAAGACCATTTCCAACACTATCGAAAGAAATTCCGGTGCCAAGCCCGACGTAAGGTAGCACTTTTTTTGTCTTCAAAGGAAAAAGATAGTTTGCACCGGGTACGACGGCCAAAGAGTAAGCATCTACATACCAGCCGTCGTGATTCGTTGTATAGTTTTCACTATGCACGCCAAAATCTATGTTTATACGATCTGTTAATCGGTAACTCGCATTAAGATAAATGCTAACGCTACTATTTTTGTTGCCTCCTTCCTCAATAGGAATGGGGTAATTTAAGCCCAAGCCAAAGCGAAATTTGCGTTGCGCTTGCGCAGATACAATGCAGAGTATGAACAGTAGAAAAAAGATTATTCTTTTCATATTCTTCTATGTTAGATGGAACAAGAAAATAAGAAGTGGGCACTTAAGCCTAAAAAAAAGGCTCCGTTTTTAAGGTTTACGTGTTTCATAACGTTATTATGTAATTAAGATTCAAGTTACATAAAAGAGGACTCGCAACATCAAGACTGACACTTTCATTCTTTTAATAGAAATCCCCTTTTTGCGGTGCAAAAGTAACAAAGAAATCAATAGGAGCAAATGTTTTATTCTATAATCAGGGCAAACACCTGCTCCTCATTGTCTTAAATAGCTCCTCTCTATTTGAGAATAAGAAGTCATATGCCGGCTGTATAGACGCTGCAAAGCATAGCGCAAAAGAATAGGGGCAACTTCCATAAAGGAGTTGCCCCATATATAATTTACTAATGTACCGTGGCTAATTACTTACCGATGTACTTTATGGTCTTCGTTGTGCCGTCAGCAAACTTAATGTTCTTGATAACTATGCCCTTGCCAGCCTCAGAAAGCTTGCGGCCGGAGAGGTCGAAGTATGTTTCACCAACAATTTGCTTGTTGTCAGCTTTCTCAACTGTTTCGATGCCGGCAGGGTCAGTGGAGCATACGGTTTGAATTTCACCGCACCAGAAGTCCTTGGTATCACTCCAATAACCACCTAAGATCTTTACTCTCACGTTGTCTTGAGACTCTGTTTCCATATAGGTGTCATCGAGCTTAGCCGTGATGCCCTCAAGCGTGTAAGTGATAGGCTCATCTAATACCTCAAACTTGTTGTTCTTGTACTCCATGTAGCCTACGCATATGCCATAGTTTCCATCTTGGAATTTGCCATACAGAATGTATTGACCTGCAGGAATTGTGATCTTGTTACCTTCCTTAGTACCTTTCAACCAGCCACCTGCTTGGTCGTCCTTGATGAATGATGCATAAGCGAGCGCATATTTCACATAAACAGTCTTGCCGTCAGCGTCAGTAATGACCTTCAAATCGCCTACTTGGTCACCGCCTTCGATTATTTTTGCGATGTCACCAACTTGGAGCTTCTTATCTTTAACAAAGAGCATTTTACCGCTAACACGCTTGTAAACCATTTCGGTACCGGCCGGCTGATCTTTAATAACTTCAGGCGTACCTTGTGCTTTTGCACCCATGCCCATGATTGCTACGAGAGCGAGAAGTAGAATTTTTTTCATAATGATAATTGTTTAAAGTGTTACAATATTTTTTGGGGTTTCCCCACGATAATAATCTTTTAAAATAGAAAAAGCTTATACGACATCTATCGTGTTTGCTTCCTTTCAAGGCTTCAAAAGTAGAAAATAGTTTTACAAGAGCAAAGCGTAGTATTGGTATTTGTGTTTTATTAACATGTGATGGAGGAGAATAAAAGTTATAAAAGGTGGATGATGGCTTTGTATCATGAATTCTTCTGCTTTATCATATTCTATCGTTCTAAGCGACGGCCGGAAAGGGGAGAAGCGCGTGCTATTGACAAGCGGTAATAAAGCTTTGCTTAAACCGCATTTGGGCAGGATACCGTATGACCGTTTGAAAAAGCATCCTTTGCCATCGTAAAATAGGACGATTTTTATAAGTTGCTTGTCAGAAACATAAGAGGACTATGCATTTGTTGCATAGTCCTCGTCGGTGCATATTATAACCTTAATGGGCTTTGTCGATCATTGCAGGCCGAGACGCTTTAAGGCTTTGGGGTTAAGAATATATGTGCGCCGCACGATGACATCGGTGAGTGGGCGGTCGTTTTTGTCTGTGGGTACTTGTTGTATCTTCTCAATGACGTCCAAACCTTTTACGATTTGTCCAAAGACGGTGTAGTTGCCGTCTAACCAAGGCGTTCCGCCCAGTTTTTCGTAAGTCATCATCATCTCGGGCGTCATTGGCATGGGCTTGGCGGGGTTGCGCCGCGAAGCGTTGAACATCATTTCCATCAGTTTTTCATTGGAGTAGGTCTTGCCCCATACAATATAAAACTGTGAACCGCTTCCTTCGTGTAGTGGGTTTACATCATCGCTCTCGCGAGCGGCAGCCAGTGCTCCGCGTTTGTGGAAGTAGCGCGGCAGGCAAATCTCGGCGGGCACGGTATAGCTTGGCCCACCTTCGCCCAAGCGTTGGCCGGGCGCGGCATTGCGCGAATCAGGGTCGCCGCCTTGGATCATAAAGTCGCGAATCACACGATGGAAAAGCGTTTGTTTGAAATAGCCATTGCGCACTAAAGAGATAAAGTTGTCGCGGTTCTTCGGCGTTTCGTTGTAAAGCTCCACCGTAAACTTTCCGAGGGAGGTTTCGAAGCGCACCCGCACCCGCGGGTCTTCCTTTGCCAAGAGTTGTAAGGGGCAAAGCAGACATACGAGGAGTAGCTTTTGGAAGAGATGCATAGTTTTTATGAGTTTATGGCAGCCTTAAAGGACTTCCGAGATTATGAGATGTCAGTTTTCTGTGGCGATTTGCACTTCCTCATCGGCTACAATCGCTTCCTCCTCATTTGGTCTTGCTTCTATCGCATCCGTATGTTTTGCAGCTTTAACTTTGGTGCGGCGCACAACCAATCGGCTAATGCTAAGAATAATGCCGATGTAGAAGCAATTGATCAAGGTCGATGTACCGCCTCGACTGATAAGCGGGAGCGGCTGCCCCGTGACGGGTGCGATGCCCACGGCCACGAGCATATTAAACAAGGCTTGGAGTACGAGCATCAAGGCTGCGCCCATTACCGTTAAGGCATAAAAGTAGCGTGACTGGGTTGGCGTGCGCTGCATATCTCGACATCGCGTCGCTATTCGTCCGGCCCGGAAGAGGAGCCAAATATAGAGAATCACGACGATAGCCCCGCCCCAGATGCCCAGTTCTTCAATGATGATGGCATATATAAAGTCGGAATATGCCTGACTGAGGAAGTCGCGCTGAATAGAGTTGCCGGGCAATTTACCTACGACATTGGAGGAGGCAATGGCGATATTGGCGTGGGCCACTTGGGCGTCCTTATCAATATCAAAATCTTCGGGGGTAAGTTGCTTATCATCGCCAAAGTGTTTCGTAATACGTGCCTTCCACGTAGAGAAACGGTGGAGCACACCTGAATCGTTCGGAGAGGTAGATGAGGGCGAGAGTGCTACGACCAAGAGAACGAGCGCCACAACGATCGCCATGACGCCGAGTAGCGAACCCAATTGCCGAAAGGGTACGCGACCAATGTACATCATCAAGAAGATGACGGCAAAAAGCAAGGCGGCCGTTGAGAGGTTCTCCGTAAAAATAAAGAGTTCGATAATGCCCGTGATGATCAGAACATATTTGATGGCCTTTGGATCTGCTCCATCGTCGCGCTGCAAGCGGGAGAGAATGAGGGCTGTAGTCAGAACCATCACACATTTAGCCAACTCGGAGGGTTGGAATTGGATGAAACCGACGTCGACCCAACGCTGGGCATCGTTGGCCGAAGCACCGAGGAAAAAGGAAAAGATGAGTAAGATCAACGTTATAGGCAAGCCAATGACGGGTATGACTTGAAAGAAACGCGGCTGGATCATCTGAAAAGCTATGACGATGGCCGTACCCAAGCCTAAGAAAAGGGCTTGCTTGAACATAGGCATCCAAAAGCTGCCGCTTTTGTAAGTCAGTGTGCTGGCTGCGCTAAAGACCTCGACGAGCGAGATAGCGCAAAGAAAGAAGAAGATGGCCCAGATAACGCGGTCGCCCTTGAAGATGTTACTTACTCTTGCCATAGTCGTTTACTGTTGTTGCTTAGGCCTTTTCGGCGCTTTGCATGGCGCGAACGAGTGCCTTAAATTGATCGCCGCGATCGCCCATATTGCGGAAGAGATCGAAGCTGGCGCAGCACGGACTCAATAGAACCGTATCGCCGGGTTGAGCTGCGGCTGCGCAAGCTGCTACGCAATCTTTCATACTATGCGTATCGCTAATCGGGAGATTAAAGTTGGCAAAGAAGTCTTGCAGTTTGCTGTTGTCAGCTCCAAGGAAAACGAGGGCGCGGCATTTCTCTCGCACGAGTGGTGCTATTTCGTTATAGTCGTTGCCCTTGTCCGTACCACCCAAAATGAGTACGACGGGCGTCTGCATACTTTCAAGCGCACAATAGCAAGCGTCGACGTTGGTCGCTTTCGAGTCGTTAACATAATGTACGCCGGCCACATCTGCTACCTTCTCAAGGCGATGAGGAACGCCGGGGAAGTCGGCCAAGCCGGCGCGGATCGTTGCCTCATCTACGCCCGCTGATTGGGCTGCTAAGGCTGCGGCCATACTGTTGCGTAGATTGTGGCGGCCGGGCAGTGAGAGTTCGCTCAGAGCCATCGTGAAGGGTGTGGGCTGATCAATCGTCAACAAACCATTTTCCGCATAGGCAGCTGCACCTGCTTCAGGAGCGTCGGCAAAAGCCAATAGGCGGCTTGCGGGCGCAAGTTGTTGGAGTTGGGTCGGGATGTGTTCGTCGCCGGCCCAATATATAAATGTGTCTTGCGGGCGCTGGTTTTGCAGGATGCGCATTTTTGATGCCACGTAGTTCTCCATCTTAAAGTCATAGCGATCGAGGTGGTCGGGCGTAATGTTCAGCAGAACGGCAATGTCGGCGCGGAAGTGGAACATATCATCCAATTGAAAAGAAGAGAGTTCGATCACGTACCAATCTACATCGCCTTCAGCTACTTGCAACGCGAAACTTCGTCCAATGTTTCCGGCGAGGCCTACGTTAAAGCCGGCCTTCTGCAGGATATGATAAATGAGTGACGTCGTCGTCGTCTTGCCATTGCTGCCCGTGATGCAAATAGTGCGGGCTTGCGTGTAACGACCGGCAAATTCGATTTCGCTAATGATGGGAATGCCCTTTTCGCGCAGTTTCCGCACCATCGGTGCGGTTTCCGGAATGCCGGGACTCTTGATGACTTCATCCGCATCGAGTATTGCTTCGGGCGTATGTTTGCCTTCCTCCCAACGCAAGTTGTGGACTGAGAGTTGAGCCTTGTATTTATCTTGGATGTGCCCCATATCGGACACAAATACTTCATAACCTTTTTGCTGCGCGAGAATGGCGGCACCTACACCGCTCTCGCCTGCACCTAAAATGACTATTTTCATTGTATTTCCTTATCTGATCTTCAACGTTATGATGGCTACTGCGGCCAGCAAAATGGTCGTAATCCAAAAGCGAACCGTGATCTTTGACTCGTGCGTGGTAGTGCGTGGCCAGTTCTTTAGTAAATAGCTGCATTCCGGATCAAGTTGTTTACTCAAAACCCTAAAGTTGTCGTGAATCGGTGTGCGCTTAAAGATTCTACGCTTCAAGCCTTTGCGCTTGAAGAATTTGAAATATTCTACTTGCAAGATTACGCTCAGACTTTCTACAAAGAAGATGAAGCAGAGGAGCGGGAGAAGGAGCTCTTTGTGGGTAATGATGGCCAAAACGCCGATCAAACCACCAATGGTAAGTGAGCCGGTATCGCCCATAAATATTTGGGCGGGGTAGGCGTTGTACCATAGAAAGCCGATGAGCGCTCCAATCATCGCAAAGATAAAGATGACGAGTTCCTCCGCCCCCGGAATGTACATAATGTTCAGGTATCCGGCCCATTGGACGTGGCCGGATACATAGGCAAAGATGGCCAGCGCTATACAGATAATAGCCGAATTGCCGGCGGCCATACCATCCATACCATCGTTGAGGTTCGCGCCGTTAGAGACGGCAGTGATCACGAAGATAGTCATCAGCACGAAGAGAATCCAGCCGACAGCTTGCTTGTGCTCGCCTACAAATGAGACGATCTTAGCATAGTCAAGGTTGTGGTTCTTTACAAATGGGATAGTTGTCTGCGTCGCCTTGACGGGCTGACTCTTATGCTTGACGATCGTTACGTGGTTGACGTTGACAGTTTCTACATTCTCGTGCATCACGGCATCCGGACTCAGATAAAGCGTCAAGCCTATGCCTAAGCCCAAGACTACCTGCCCTAAGATTTTATAGCGTCCGGGCAAACCGTCTTTCTTTTTCTTAAAGATCTTGATATAGTCGTCTAAGAAGCCAATGATACCCAACCAAACGGTCGAAATAATCATCAATATAAGGTAGATATTGCGCAGTCGACCGAGTAAGAGTACGGGTACAAGAATAGCTATAATAATGATGATGCCGCCCATTGAGGGTACATTTATTTTCTGCGTACCAAAGGGGTCGATGGTTGCATCGCGCTGCGTCTCACTAATGTTCTTGCGCTTCATGAGTTTGATGAAATACTCACCAAACCACGTCGAGATAATCAGCGCAAGCATCAAGGCGAGCAGAGCGCGGAAGGAGGTGTAGCTCCATAGGCCCGAGCCGGGTACGCCAATGCTTTCTAATGCACGAAAGAGATAGTATAACATATCTGAAAGTGTTTAGTGGGCGCTTATGCTTCTAAACCGAAAGCTTTTCGCACTTCTTCATGGTCGTCAAAATGGTGCTTTACGCCTTTGACCTCTTGATAAGGTTCGTGGCCTTTCCCTGCAATGAGGATTACGTCGCCGGGTTGAGCCATTGCCGCTGCTGCGCGGATGGCTTCGCGGCGGTCTACGATGGCGATAGTCTTCGCGCGTTGCGCATCATCCAAGCCCGCGAGCATATCATCTACAATAGCTTGCGGCTCTTCAAAGCGCGGATTGTCGCTCGTGATGATAACGCGATCGCTACGATTGGCCGCTTCTTGGGCCATCAAGGGGCGCTTACCTTTATCTCGATTGCCGCCGGCGCCGCAGACCGTAATCACCTGCGCCTTGCCGCGCACAATTTCATCAATAGACGAGAGCACGTTGGCCAAGGCATCCGG
Organism: Alloprevotella tannerae; assembly: GCA_015259125.1. Lineage (GTDB taxonomy): Bacteria > Bacteroidota > Bacteroidia > Bacteroidales > Bacteroidaceae > Alloprevotella > Alloprevotella tannerae_A. The sequence goes on from JABZGR010000016.1 coordinate 26,569, forward strand.
CGTGTGAGCATAGTCAATGATCGCACTCACGCCTTTTGGGGAGCGAATGGCTTCAAAGCGCCCGTTGACGGGATGGAGCGAAGAGAGTACGCGCAAAGTCTCATCGGGAGATACCCCAAGTTCGATGGCTGCACCATACACCGCGAGCAGATTAGAGACATTAAAGCGGCCGACAAACCGCACACTCACCTCGCGACCATTAATTTCGAGCAGCATACCTTCGAGCGACTCTTCAAGGATCTTTCCTTTATAATCGGCCGCGGCTCTCGTGGAATACGTTTTGACACGAGCCTTTGTATTCTGCACCATAATCGGCCCATTCTTATCGTCGGCGTTGGTGATAGCAAAAGCGTCTTTGCCCAAACCGTCAAAGAACGCCTTCTTAGCGTCGCGATAATTCTCAAAAGTTTTATGATAGTCGAGGTGGTCGCGCGTCAGGTTGGTGAAGAGTGCGCCGGCGAAGTCTAAACCGCCGATTCGCTTTTGATGAATGGCGTGCGAACTACATTCCATAAAGGCATATTCGCAGCCTTCGTCGGCCATTTCCCCAAGGAGCTTATTTAAGGTTACGGGGTCCGGCGTCGTGTGTTCCGTAGGTACAGCACGCGTTCCGATATAGTTGCATACCGTAGAGCAAAGGCCACACTTAAAGCCGAGTTCCGTAAACAGATGATACAATACAGTGGCAATTGTCGTTTTGCCGTTTGTTCCCGTCACACCAACGAGTTTCAAGCGTTGCGTAGGATCTCCATAAAACGTAGTAGCCACTTTCCCGATCGCATCTTCCGTGTCTGCCACACGCACAAAGGTGACATCGGTCGGCGTTTCAGCCGGAATGGGTTCACTAACCAAGATCGCCGAAGCGCCTTTTTCAATCGCGCCGGCAATAAAAGCGTGCCCATCAGTCTGCGTGCCTTTGACAGCCACAAAGAGGTTGCCTTTTTCCACCAAGCGCGAGTCCATATTCACGCCGTTAATATCAATAGAGAGACTCCCTCGCGTTTCGAGGGGACTGATTTTCTGCAAGAGGTCCGACAATTTCATCATGTATATATATTGTATGCGTTGAATGATTTACTGACACCGAAAGCGGGCTTCATTTCTTTTTGCCCTTGTTCGGTGTAGTATTCGTTGTTGTTGATTCTTTTTTCTTTCCGCTCGTTCCGGATGTGGATGAAGCGGGTTTGGGTTTCGACTTGCCGGCGGCTTCCGCTGTAGTTTTAGTGTTTGCCTTCGGCTTGTCTTTGGGTTTATCTTTGGTAGCCGTCTTGGGCTTATCCTTTGCCTTGTTTTCCTCCGTTCGGCGCTGTGGCGTAGCTTCGCGTGTCGCCGTGCGCGTCGGCTCTTTCGGTTTCTCTTTCGGTTTCGCCGTATTGGTCACCTTCGGTTTTTCGGGTTTGATGCCCTCTTTAGCCGGTTTGGGTTGTGACTTTTCAGGCTTGGGAGCAGGTGCTGACGTGTTAGTCGCTGCCGGTGTCGCGTTCTCCGGAGCAGCCTGTTGCGCCGGTTCAGTAGCCGTCTCCTCTTCTGTGGCCACGAATTCCTGTGCTTCAGCGCCTTCGCCTAAAACGAGGTTGACGTGCTCGCCACGCTTGATCTTTGCACCCGGCGGAATACTTTGTGCCGTCACGCGTCCGATGCCTGCGCAGTTTACCAACAAGCCCGCTTGTTCGAGACGGAATACCGCATCACGCAAACCATAGCCGCGCACATCCGGCATTTCATCTTTCGGCGTCACTCTGTTGGTCAGCGCAACGCTGCCGGAGCGCGTAGCACACGTTCCCCAGATCACGCCGTCCGCATTGCCGCCCACATTCGTGGAGTGTGGGATGCCAAAGACGTCCAACAGATAATTTGCAGCCAGGATGTTACCCGGATTCACGATGGGTAGCGGAACATTCACAGAGTCGCGTGCAGCCGTATAATCCGATGAGCGATCCTGTGCCATCACTGTTTCCGCAATGCGTTTGAATACAGGCCCACAATCCAGCGCACCGCCCGCACTACCTGCTTTTTCGATGCAGACAATGCAAGAATAGCGCGGCGATTCCGAGGGGAAATAGCCGGCGAAGGAAACGAGATATTCAGCCGAGCGGCCGTGAGCCGTCCAAACCTGTGCCGTCCCCGTCTTTCCCGAGATGTGAAAGAGTTTGGAGTTGATCTTGCGCCCGACGCCATCCGTCACCACGGCGCGCAGACAAGCCTGCACATCCTTGATAGCCTCCGGCTTCGCCATCTGTTCGCGAACGACGACGGGCGGCTTTTCCTCTATCACTTCCCCGTTGCGCAAGATAGCTTTAATGAAGCGCGGGCGCATCATCTTGCCATCGTTGGCTATGCCGTTGTAAAAAGTCAGCGTACTAATAGGTGGTATCTGCGTCACGTAACCGATACTCATCCACGGCAAGTCCGTCTTTGCCCAGCGGTCGCCTAAGTCGCGCGGACGGCGAATGCGAGGCTTGGCATAGCCCGGAATGGGGATGTGCAGGTCTTCGCCGATGCCGGTCGCATAGATGCCGTCAACGAATTTATCGGGGTTGTTGCCGTAGAAACGATCGATAAACTTGCTGACGCCGACGTTCGACGAGTTTGCGATACACATTCGTGCCGTCAAGCGTCCGTAGCCACCATTGCGCCAGTTGTGGTCTTTCATTTGTCGGCCGTGCATTTCCATAATGCCATAGCCGGTGTCAATTTGATCATTCAAGTGAAGAAAGCCATCGTTGAAGGCCACCAAGAACGACATTGGTTTGAATACTGATCCCGGTTCCATCAAGTTGCTCACCGCCTTGTTGGAGATTTCTTGAAACGAACCATCGCCCACACGCGACAGACTCGATATGGCTTTCACGTCGCCCGTCTTGACATCCATCACAATAGCCACGCCAAAGTTTACCTGCCCGCGCCCTTCTCCCTGAATCTCGCGCAAGCGGTCGCCCAGCGCCTTTTGCGTAATGTCCTGCATCGCAATGTTGAGCGTCGTTTGCACGTCGCAGCCGTCTTCTGCCGGAAGGTCTACGATGCTCAAGTATTGATTGAGCACTTTTTGCCGGTGATAGCGGCCGGGTTTACCGCGCAAGATGGCATCGTACGTCTTTTCGATGCCGCTTCGCGCCTCATCTTTTCCGCGATAGAGGTCGCCCACGGTGCGCGGCGCCAAAGCGCCGAAGGGGTTGACGCGAGTCCTGAACGTTTCGACGTGGAAGCCGCCGCGATAGGGCGCTAAGCGCAGCAAGGGCAATTGCTTCACGCGGCGATATTCTATATAACTGACGCGCTTGGGATAGACCGGCCAGTTCTTACTCTTTTTACGGCGCCCTTCGCGCAAGTGTTCGGCCAATTTAGCCGGATCTATATCCGGGAAAATGCGGTGCATCCCCTGACAGATGCTATCCATCTTAACCGTCAGGAGCGAATCGCGAATCAGTTGTTCTTTACGTTGACGGGTCGAATCATCGATTTCGACCATAAAGTCCATATACATTTTATATTCAGGCAAAGACGCCGCCAATACCTCCCCATCATCGGCCAAAATGTTGCCACGCATCGGCGTGAGCGACACATTTCGCCGCTGGAAGCGATCGTTAACCGCCATCCAATAGTCCTTTTTGACGGTCATAATGTAGAGCGATTTACCCACAATGACCAGTCCGACAAGCGCCAGGAGTATTGCGATGACCGAAAAGCGCGAACTGAATTTGTCTAAATATACTTTCATGTTTAAAAGCCTGTAACTTTTCCCTAAACTGTCCGGGCGATAAGCCCTTAAGGCTGTTTGCTACCCGAGGAAGTCTCAGCCTCTACAGGCAAGTTATAATTGGGCGTCGTCGACGTATGGAGCGTCGTGTCAGCCAGATGCTCTTCTACGCTGCTGCGGCGCGTCATTTCTTTCAATTGTCCGGAGAGCGTCAGTGCCTTGTAGCGCCGATCGAGCAGCGTGTCGGCCAAATGCGTCCCTTCGATCATTTGCTGCTGGCACGCATAGCGATTGCCAACGTAAAGGAGACACATGACGATGATCATCACAATATACCAAAAATGCCGGCGAAACCAAGCACCCGCCAAGATGTCGCCACCGAGAATGGCGCGCAGGGATAGCGAGCGTCGGAGGTTAAACTCCTCCTCCCCCGTCAGGTTCTTGAAGGCCCGCTTCGCTTTCGTTTCGTTGTCGTCTTCAGTCTGCTTTTGGGGCGTTTCAGTGCGGCGATGGTGCTGCTTTTCAGCCGCCGACCGCTCCAAGGCTTCGATCACCTTTCGTCCGTCTGTTTTCTCGTCAGTTGTTTTTGTCATGGGTCTTACTTGCCGTCTGTTCGTTTGGCGATGCACGCTCCGATGCGCAACTTCGCGCTTCGGCTGCGTGGGTTCGCTGCCATTTCTGCCTCGTCGGGCCTTATCACGCGTCCGTTGACGGGTTTCATCGGAGCGAGTCGGTTGCCGTAGAAGTCTTGTTCGACTTTGCCTGTCGCATTGCCGGCTTTGATGAAGTTTTTCACCAAGCGATCTTCCAATGAATGGTAAGTCAGTATCGCCAGGCGTCCCCCCGGTTTCAGCAACGTCAGTGCTGCCGTCAGCATAGCTTCCAAGGCCTCCATTTCGTGGTTCACCTCGATGCGCAGGGCTTGAAACACCTTGGCCATATCCTTCTTCGCGCGGGCTGCGCCGAGATAGGGCGTAACGACGTCGACCAATTGCTCCACGCGCTCAATCGGCGCGGCGGCGCGGGCCTTGATGATGGCTGCGGCCAAGCGGCGCCCATTGTTGAGTTCGCCGTAGAGATAAAACAGGTTTGCCAACTGCTCTTCGCTGTACGTATTGACGACGCCGGCCGCTGAGGTGTGCGCGCGTTTGTTCATCCGCATATCCAGCGCCCCTTCAAAGCGAAAGGAGAACCCCCTGTCGGCCGCATCGAAGTGGTGACTGGAAACGCCCAAGTCGGCCAAAATGCCATCGACCTGCGCATAGCCGTAATAGTGCAGCCAGTTTGGCAGATAGCGAAAATTGCTTTGCACAAAGGTCAGTCGATCTTCGCCGGCCGGAATATTGCGCTGCGCGTCGGCATCTTGGTCAAAAGCCAGCAAGCGCCCGTTAGGGCCCAAGCGGCGCAGGATCTCCCGACTATGACCGCCCCCGCCGAAGGTGCAATCGACGTAGCAGCCATCCGGCCGAACGTTTAATCCGTCTACTGTGGCTTGCAGCAGTACGGGAATGTGGTAATCGGGAGCAGCGTCAGTCATCTCTGAAGATTTTTCTATCGTCTAACCAAACAGCAAAAGTAGAGATTATTCTGCACATTTGCCTTTTTTAAGGCAGGAAATCTTATAAAGCGGTTTCGTTTTGCGTCGCCGCGTGCGGCAGTTGGTCCGGAAGCCCATTGCGAAGGTCTGTTTTTGCTCCTGCAAGGCTCATTTTTGAGGCGCTATATATAATAATGTGTAGTCGGCGGTCAAAATTGGATGTCGGCGGGCCTGTTGTTGAGGCCTTTTTATCGAATTTTGAGTGGCTTTATCGGTATCGACTATGCTGCCAAGGCTTTTTTTGCGCGTCCCTGTGCAAGACTTTGTTCGCTGAAGCATAAAGGTAGCGTGGATCAAAGTAGGCCTACTACCTTTTTTATCACGACAATAAAGGTTTGCGCTCACGATAAAAAGACCTTGCGCTCGTGAGAAAAAACCTTTGCGCTCACGATGAAAAATATCGAAGCCCCAACTTCGCCGGAACGAAATGAATAGTCTCGCTTTGCGCGATCGACATTTGGCGCATCCTCGTTGCGAGCGAAGTTTGCGCTGCGGCCAGTCGGTTGGCAACGGGTGGGGTGGCAGCGTTCGGCCATCGCCTATCATCGAAGGCTGTGTGGCGTGCGTGACGGCGCTAAGCGGCGTAATGCTCTAAAATAGAAAGCGCATTTTTTTTAGGTGAAAATAGGTCGGCAAAAGTCAAATATACTATATTTGCAACCCGGAACAAGCAAAAATGATCTGTACGCGGCTTGGCCGAAATTATGACAGTAGTTGTTTTTACATTGTTGGTATTGCTCGCTGCTTATTGCGCAGGCTTGTTGGGTTCGCTCACCGGACTCGGCGGTGGGGTTGTGGTCATTCCTTTTCTTACGCTTGGGTTTGGCATCGACTTCCATTATGCCGTCGGAGCGGCACTGGTTAGCACGATAGCCACAAGTTCCGGCTCCGGAAGTGCGTATGTCAAGGAGGGGATTACCAATGTGCGCCTCGGTATGTTTCTCGAAGTCGCTACCACGGTAGGCGCCGTTACGGGCGCTTTTGTCGCCGTCTGGCTCAATAGCTCGGTTATTGCCATCATCTTTGGCTTTGTACTCATCTTGACGGTCGTGATGCAGCAGCGGCGCAAGCTGGACCACGAGGGCGTGGTCGGTTCGGAAACCGCGCGGCGCTTAAAGCTCTTCGGAGCTTGGCCGCAGCGCGACGGAACGCTGAAGCATTATGAATTGCGCAACGTTGGGGGCGGACTTGGCGTAATGTATATCGCCGGTGTCTTGTCGGGTGTGCTCGGCATTGGATCGGGTGTCTTGAAAGTCATAGCGATGGATGGCATTATGAAAGTGCCGTTTAAGGTGAGTACGACGACGAGCAATTTTATGATGGGCGTTACGGCCTGTGCTTCGGCCGTTGTCTACGTGCAGCGCGGCATCATTCTTCCGTCTGTGGCCTTCCCGACGCTGATCGGCGTCTTACTCGGCGCACTGACGGGTGCGCGACTCCTGCAAAGTATGAACGTAAAACGCTTGCGGCAGATTTTCTTCTTCGCCATTCTACTCGTGGCGCTCAATATGCTATACAACGGATTTACCGGTAGGTTCTAAACGATCGGTCCGTACACATTATATATATGTATCACGTCTCTTGCAAGAGCAATATCCTTTCGAAACAATGAGGCAACCGACATCAACCGAAAAAGCGCGCTCCGCAGCGCCTCAAGACAAGCCCTGCACGAAGGATGCGGCGGGTGAGACTTCCGGCGACGGCACTTCGCGCGATCTTTCGTTGCTCGTGGCGCGCACGCTTCGAATCGGCGTGGCGCTGGCCGGACTGATCGCCCTTGCGGGCGGGATCGGCTATTTGTGGCGTCACGGCTCGGAAACGCTACCCGATCTTTCTCATTTTTCCTACAATGCCTTGCCGGAAAATGCGGAAGCCTACACGACGCTTGGCGGCATCTTCGGCAGCGTAGGGCAAATGAATCCCATCGGGTGGATACAGCTCGGCGTCTTGGTTTTGATCCTTACGCCTTTCTTGCGCGTCGTCATTTCTTTTTTTGACTTCCTCAAGCAGCGCGATTGGCTGTATGCCGGCATTACGGCCTTTGTTTTGGGCGTGATTATCCTCAACTCGTTAAACCCTCTGCATTGATTCTTATAAACAAACAAATTCTAATGAATATAGCAACAACGTTCCTCGGCTGAAGGGCAACGAAAGAAATCTGCCATGTCGTCTTGCTAAAAACGCTTTCAATCAAAGGCTGATCGGCTAAAATCTCAACGTGTAAACCAAGCCCATAAAGCGCCCAAAATGGGCAATTTAGCGTTTTTTATCCTCCCCAAATCGCGGCGAGCGATTGTGGAAGTAGAAAAAAAGTGAGAAAAATGGAATGAAAAGTTTGCGTTTACTGAAAATATCCGTACATTTGCCAATAGCTAATATTCCGAAAATGCGAAAAAGCCTCGCAATAGGCCTTAGAAACCCCTCTCTCCGAGGTCTGGAATTAGCAAAAATAAGGAGGGAGAAGATCGGACGAGAACATAGCAAAATAACCGCTTTTACTGCGTCTGCCTCTCTTCACGAAAAACGCACGATGATTGAATATATGTTTAATTTAACGGTTATATTATGAACAAGAAGTTAGTGCTTTTGTCTGCGTGTCTGCTTTCAGCAGGCTCTATTTATGCGCAGCAACACGTAACCGGCCGGGTAGTCGACGAACATGGCTCACCCGTGAGCGGTGCTGTCGTACGTGTGCAAGGGACTAAGCTCATGACGCAAACCGATGACAACGGTAATTTTACGTTCTCGAGCTTGCCCGCCACGGCTAAGTACATTAACATCACCAACGTGGGTATGAACCCCGAGACTGTGAGCATCACGGGCAATATGCAAGTGACGATGAAAGAGTCTGGTGATAGCAACCTGACTGAGGCAGTCGTTGTAGGTTACGGTACGGCAAAGAAATTGGGTACGGTCGTTGGTACTGTGTCTAAAGTCTCTGCCGACAAAATTGAAAACAAACCGGTGACTACCGCCCTCGACGCTTTGCAGGGTAAAGTAGCCGGTGTGCAGATCTCGAACAACACGGGTGACGTTGGTAACATCAACGGTACAAGTACGAAGGTTCGTGGTACAGGTTCACTCAATGGTGGTAACACGCCGCTCTACGTGGTCGATGGTATGCCGGTAGGTGCTTCTGTGTTCTACATGTTGAACCCGAACGATATCGAAAGCTACACGGTTTTGCGTGACGCTTCGGCTACGTCTATCTACGGTTCTCGTGCTGCTAACGGTGTAATCTTCGTAACGACGAAGAAAGGTCACCGCAATGAAAAGGCTGTGATCAAAATCGGTCAGAGCATCGGTTGGAGCCAATTGGCTCGCCGCATTGGTAACCCGATGAGCTCTAACGAATTGTTGGAGTATGAGTTGCAGAACGGTATCATTAACGGTGCGCAATATGCTGCTTACAAGGCTTCAGGCGTGAATACTGACTGGCAGAAGTACTACTTCAATGATAACGCTCCAATGTATAATACGAACTTCAGCGTTGCCGGTGGTAGCGAACGTACGACGTATTATACTTCTGCATCTTATATGAAGAAAAACGGTTTGACGCCTTCTTCTCGCTTCAAACGCTATACGGTTCGTTTTAACTTGGATTCTCGCGCAACGGATTGGTTCCACTATGGCGTGAACCTCGGTTTGAACTACGATGAGCGTACGTCAGATAGAATGTTTAATAACCTCTATGCCGGTAACAATGGTGCATTCTCTACGGTAACCAACAAGCCTTACATCAATCCTTATGACAAGGATGGCCGTAAGTTGGATATCATTCCGGTGATGAATGCTTATAATAATGAGCTTTGGACGAAACTTAATCCGTCATTTACGAATGATGCCCGCCTCACGGGTACGGCTTTCATCGAATTGACGCCGGTTAAGGGCTTGACGCTTCGCTCTCAATTGGGTGTTGATGCTGCTGATACGCGCTCGACGGTGATCGGCTATCCCAGCGCGCCTTGGAATGATACGAAGGATGGCGGTTTGAGAAATGAATATTTCAGCCGTATGTCAAGCTTCACGATTACCAATACGGCCGAATATAAGATGGAACTCAACCAAGATCATCAGTTGACATTCCTACTCGGTCAAGAAGGTATCAAATCACAAGACTCCGGCTTCAACTCTTACACGAAGGGTCAATCTGACGACCGTTTGATCGAGCTTGGTCACGGTACGAAAGCTGAATTGCCCGACTTGGAAGGTCTCGCCACGGTTGAATATCTTTCATTCTTCGGTCGTGTAGACTACGCATTAATGAACAAGTACTTCTTCGACGTAACGGTACGTAACGACCGCAGCTCTCGCTTTGGTGCGAACAACCGCTCTGCAATGTTTGCTTCCGGTGGTTTTATGTGGAATATGAAGCGCGAAGACTTCTTGAAAGACATCGAATGGCTCACTGACCTCAAGTTTAAGGCCAGCATGGGTTCTACGGGTAACTCTCAAGGTATCGGCTATTATGATGCATTGACGAAGACGGGTCAGGTGATGTACAATGGTTCTAATGGTTGGAGCCTTGCTACGCCGGAGAACAAGAACCTCGGTTGGGAAACACAAATCCAAACGACGGTAGGTATCTCTACGCGCCTCTTCGATCGCTTGAATCTTGAAGTGAACTACTACAACCGTCGCACAAAAGACATGTTGATGGATACACCGTTGCCTTACACGACCGGTTTTGGCAGCCAAACGTTGAACATCGGTTCTATGGTTAACAATGGTATTGAGGTTCAATTTGACGTTGACGCTGTGCGCAACTGGAATGACTTGAATGTTAACGTATATGGTAACTTTACGTACAATGCAGACAAGATCACGAAGCTCTTCTACGGCATTGATAAGTGGCCGCTTCCAAGTAGAAGTCTTGTTTATACAGTAGGTCAGAGTATCACTTTCCTCTTGCCGGTACGTGTAGGTGTTAACCCGGATAATGGTAACATCGTTTGGGCTAAGCCGGGCGGTGGCACGACAGAAACTTACTCTGAAGATCTTTACCAAGATACAGGCAAGCGTCTCTTCGCTCCGATCAATGGTGGTTTCGGTCTAAATGCTTCTTGGAAAGGTTTGACTTTGAATGCTGACTTCGCATTCACGTTGGGTAAATGGATGGTAGACAACATGGAGTTCTTTACATACAACCACAAGTTTACGCAAGACAACCACGACCGCGCGCTCGTTAATGCTTGGAAGAAGCCGGGTGACATCACGGACGTTCCGCGTTTTGGTGTAGCAAACCGTTTAGATACTTCTTTATTACACAACTCTTCTTTCCTCCGCCTCAAGAACTTGTCGCTCTCTTATGACCTTCCGAAGTCTTGGATGGAGGCTACTAAGGTGATTCGCAATGTTCGCCTCTCTGCAACGGCTCGTAACCTCTTGACCTTCACGAAGTGGAAGGGCGCAGATCCTGAGTTCGGTGGCAACATCTCTAAGGCAACATTCCCGAATACGCGCGAATTCTTCTTAGGCATTGAAGTAACATTCTAATCGTATAGACAAATAGAATTATGAAAAAGACTTTTTTCAAATCGCTGATGATCGCCGCACTTATCGTGCCGACCTTCACCGCGTGCGAATTAGACCAATATCCCACGACTTCTATTCCGGGTGAAAAATCTTGGGAGAAGCCGAGTGATGCGACCAACTTCCATAAAGGCCTCTACGCTACATTGCGTGGAAACCTTGCAGGAACCGGTTATTTGTGGAGCGACATTTTGCTGGACTACTTCCAGCCAACCATCAGCTATGGTAACCGTGGTGGTTTGCTCTACACTTGGACTTATAGTGCGAATGACGTGGGTGGCCCTTGGTCAAGCGGCTATAGTGCGATCTCTGATTGCAATTACTACTTGACGAACGTTGATAAGATTGATTATAGCAAGAGCACGGATCGTGCTACTGACTCTATCTTGGTAAGACAATACAAAGGTGAAGCATACTTTATCCGCGCCTTGGCTTATTCTAACATTGTTAGCTACTATTGCCGCGCTTATGATGCAGGTACGGCAGCTACGACGCGCGGACTTCCGCTCTTGACGAAGGTAGACGTGAGCGCAAAGCCCAGAAGTGCTAACTTGAAGGCTACGTATGAGTTCATCCTCAACGACCTCAAAATGGCTGACGATCTGCTTCAAGCGGATGGTCCGGACGAAGATGCGGCTGTAGGTGTGCTGATCAATAAAACAATGACGAAAGCGCTTCGCGCTCGTGTGTTACTCAATATGGGCGACTATACGAACGCTTTGGCCGAAGCAGAGGCTTTGATCAATAGTGGTCACTTCGCCTTGGCTAATAGCGCTAACGCGTTGAAAGATATGTGGACCAATGACCAAGGTTCTGAGTTTATCTATGTGCCGGCCGGAACGCCCGATGAGCGCTATGAATACGTTACAAACGTGAATAATAACAACTTCCACGCTTACAGCACAGCGGCAGGCGCATTTAGCCCCGACTGGATTCCTTCAAAGGCAACTGTTGAAATGTATTCTACTAACGACTGGCGTACGAAGATCTACTTAGATCCGAAGGATGTGAAGTGTCAAGATCAAAAGGCGTCTCATGTAGCTCTTTTCAACAAATTCTTGAACAACCCCAACTTGGCGAAGAAGGGTGATAGCAAATATGCTCAATACACTCTTCCTAAGCTCTTCCGCATTGCAGAGACGTACCTGATTGCAGCTGAGGCTGCTTATCGCCTCAATAATGTAGCAAAGGCACAGCAATATCTCAACGCTTTGCGCACGAAGCGCGGCTTGCTCGCAACGTCAGAGACGGGTGAGAGCTTGGCAAAGGAGATCAGAATGGAATGGAAGCGCGAGTTTATGGGTGAAGGTATGTACTTCCACGTACTTAAACGTTGGGGCCTTGGCTTCACACGTGACGCTGCGACGCAAACGGGTGCTGCAAATGTCGTTTATGGCGGTGAAGCTGCTGCTAATATCGGATTGACCGTAGATCCAACGTTCCATAACAATTGGACGTTTGAGATTCCGACACAGGAGAAGACGATGAACCCGAATGTTGAGTTGTTCGATTAAGACGACGTAAGCAGAAATAAGTTCATTCCTCGATAAGAGCGAGCAGAAGGCCGCTGCAAACTTGCAGTTGGTGGCGGCCTTCTACTTACAATTACAATACGAAAGGAAAAAAACAGAGACACAATGAAAAAGTTTATTTTATCATTAGCTGCATTAGTGGTTACCGGCCTTGGCTTGACCTCTTGCAACAATGACTTCGAAAATACGAAAGTGAGCTATCCGGCACAGATGCCTTATGGCTACTATCAATCGCAGTATACGCCGGATGGAAACTCTGAATACGCGCTCACTTATACGACAACTTCGACCGGCCAGCCCATTCTTGTTGTAAAGATGCGTGGTAAATCTACCGGTGCCGACAGCGGAGTTTATCGCAACATTATTGCAACGACTGACGTAAAATACGATCCTGCTACCGGTATCTTGAGTGCTTCTTCTGAAGGCTCTCTTTATGACTTCCCGGTACTTGCTTACGCTGCATTCCAAAAAGATAACAACAAGGTTACTCTTAACGTGTTGAAGGCAGCAGATAGCACGCGTCAAGTGGTTTCTACTTTAGTGAAGAGTCAACCCTCTGACATCTATGGCACTTGGACCGCAAACATCAATGGCGTACAAACTACTTTGGTACTCAACGATAAAGGTAAAAGCACATCAACCCCTGAGGGTGGCGCGAAGACAACCATCACGCATCAGTTTGCTAATGGCGCGGGTGTGATTACCTTCGCTGACGGCACGCAAGGTTCTGTGAGCTACAATGCCAACGGCCAGCTCGTTATGACCATCAATGGTCAGCAGGTGATTTTGGATCCTGCACAGAGCAAGGCAGAACCCGAGATCATGATTCCTATCTATGAAGGTGTCTACACGTCAGGTTTGTTCAATTCTCTTGGAAATTGTACGCTATATCAGAGCAACAAGGACGAGTCTAAGTATCAGATCAAGCCCTTCGTTCAAAACCCTGACGGTATGTACTTTACTTATAATAAGTCTACCGGCGTGATCGTGATTAAAGATCAGGACACTATGTACGACTTCACTCAAGATGGGCAGCCTTATGGTCATATATTCGTCAGCGACGCAGTGACCAAAGGTGCAGATGGTGCAGTGCCCAGTTCTTACGATGCTACCGGCAAGGTGTTTACCTTTAACGTTGTTTACTTCGTGAAGGCAGGTTCATTCAAACCAATGACTGATGTTTTCGTTTTACAGAATGAGATTCCTCGTGATGAAGCTCCCGCTATGATTCACAAGACGCCTAAGTTCGAATTGAAGAACGTTCAATTGTTCAAGAATAAATAATCGACCTTCGATTTAGACCTATAATTTGCAGCTTCGCCCTATTCCGGCGAGGCTGCTTTTTTTGTGTTTTATCACGACGCTCCACATGCTCTCTTTTAAATGTAAACCCATTCATTCTTCCTTCAACCCTGCTCTTCGACGGTATCATAAGCCATGCACTGTGCCCTCTTACCTTCCATCAATCGATGAGTCCCTATATTTCGCATCACTTATTTTAATTCTTTATACCTCCCGTCTTTTATTCGCCTACACTGCGGCTACTTGAAGAAAGAAGGCTCATCGTTAAAAGTCCCACCTAAGGGAATTTTAATTCCCCTTATGGGAATTTTATTTCCCACCTAAGGGAGTTTTATTTCCCACCTAAGGGAATTTCAACGGTCACCTATCATTGAATTTTTTTGCTCAACGATAGTCGGCTTTTGCAACCTTCTGCCCTCTGGTGTGCTACATTTAGCTTGCCACTTGTCCGCAGATTACGTAAAACAGACCCTGTGCTTTTAAGCGCTGCCGCTCAAGTTGATCAGTTCTGTCCGCTATAAGTTACATCTTGCAAGATAAACCGCGCGCTTTCTTTGGTCTTCTGCCGACTTTCACCTATCTTTGCTCCGCTCATAGGGCTGATTCTCTGCCGTAAAACAGATAACATTCCTTGGAAAGGGTAGAGCGTAGGCCAAATATTGGTTCTAACCGATTGTGTATCGTAAACTATGACGAAAAGACTGGCAACTTATCTCTTGCTGTGCTTATGCTTGCTGTGCGAGGCTGCTTTCGCCCAAAATGGTAAACGCTTTACGCTTGTTATCGACCCCGGCCATGGCGGTAAAGATACAGGTGCGCCCGGCGCATACTCCGTAGAAAAGAATATCAACTTGAAAGTGGCGCTGGCTTTCGGTCAGCTCGTGGAGCGCAACTGTCCCGACGTGAAAGTCATCTATACCCGCAAGACGGATATATTTATCCCTTTGCAGACCCGAGCCGACATCGCCAACAACGCTAAAGCCGATCTTTTTATCTCTATTCATACCAATGCTGTCGATGGAAATCGTTCGGCCTATGGTAGCGAAACGTATACGCTCGGTATGGCGCGTGCAGAAGCCAATCTCGACGTGGCGAAGCGCGAAAATAGTGTGATTACTTATGAGCAAGATTATCGCCAACGCTATGAAGGTTTCGATCCGCGCAAAAGTGAGAGTTATGTGATCTTCGAATTGATGCAAGATCGCTATATGCAGCAGAGCGTTGATTTAGCCCAAGCTATTCAGCGCCAGTACGTTCGCAATAATCGCAGAGATAAGGGTGTGCATCAAGCCGGATTCTTAGTCTTGCGTAAGACGTCTATGCCTGCCGTACTCACAGAGTTGGGCTTTATCACGACGCCCGACGAAGAGGCTTACCTCAATTCCGATCGTGGCGTTATCACGCTGGCCACTTGCATTTACAATGGTTTCCTTCAATATCGCAAGACGCATGATCGCACGGCCGTAGGCTTGCCGCAACCGATATTCACCTCTTCTGATGAATCAACCGATGACGCTGAAGATAAGAATACGCCACCGGCAGAAGTCGTGCCCTTACCCTCCACCACGCAGCAACCGACAAAACCGGCCGAGCGGGTAATCATTGTAGATCCTGCTCCTGCTAAAGCCGCAAATAAGCCGGTAGCCCGCACGCAGACTAAGAACGCTGTAACTACGCCCGCCAAGTCGATTGCGCCGACTAAACCCGCTCAGTCCGCAAAGGCCTCTTCTACTTCGACCAAAGACAAGGCTGGTAAAACAGAGAAGACGACCGGGGGCGACAAGGACAAGCAAAAGACCGCGAAGGGCTTACACTATCGTATACAGATTGCCGTCAACGCTGATCGTCTTTCCTCGAACGACAAGCAATTTCGAGGTCTGAGTCACCTTTATATCTTTAAGGAGGGTGGACGCTTTAAGTATGTCACGGGTATTTATGCTACAAAAGCAGAGGCGCAGGCCGCCCTCAAAGAAGTCAAAAAGTCGTTTACTGACGCCTTTATCGTCAAGTTTAATGGAGATACCCACGTACCCTGATCAGAGGAGAGGTAAATCCGCAATAGAGTCATTTACGTAAACCCAAGCATCAACCAGTAGCCCTTCGATCAGCTGCAGAATAAGATCGAGGCGTACATATTAACAACGAACTTATGAAAATATTTACTAGGGAAGTTAAGATCGCACTCTCAGCCATTGTTGCCATTGTGCTCGTCTATTTGCTCATCAATTTTATGAAGGGTGTCAATGTCTTCAAGTCGAGTAACACCTATTACGTGCGCTTTGATAACATTGCGGGCTTAGCGGTCTCCAATGCCGTGTACGCCAATGGCTATCCCGTCGGCATTGTGCGGGGCATTCAGTACGACTATGGCAATCATGAGCGCGTTGTTGTGGCGATTGAGTTGGATAAAGAAATGCATATGCCTCGCGGAACGAAGGCCGAATTGGTCACCTCCTTGATGGGCGGTGTGACGATGTCTTTGATTTTAGGGCCGAATCCCACCGACAACTTGACGCAGGGTGATACCATTAGCGGCGGTCTGCACGAAGGCGCGGTCGAAAAAGTGGAGGCGCTGATGCCGACGATCATGGATATGTTGCCAAAGTTGGATTCGATTGTGACGAATATGGCGCGCCTCTCAGCAGACCCTGCTTTGGCACAAACGCTACGCAATACGGCGGAGATTACGAACAATCTTCGACGGACGTCGGCCAAACTTGATGCTATGGTCGGCCGAGACTTGCCGCAAATGATGCAAAATTTGAATAAGACGAGTAGTAACGTCGAGCGCTTGAGCAATAATTTGGCGGCAATCAATCTACAAGAGACGATGAACGAGGTCAATGCTTCGTTGGCGGAGGTAAAACAATTTTCGGCTAATATCAATGCGATGACTAACGACTTGAATAGCAAATTGAATAGTCGGGATAATACGTTCGGTCTTTTGCTGAATGATCGTAAACTTTATGACAATCTAAATCATACAGTAAGTAGTGCAGATTCTTTGCTAATCAACGTCAAAGCACATCCGAAGCGCTACGTTCATTTCTCCATCTTTGGGAAAAAGGACAAGTAGTCCTTTCTCTTTCAACGAATTAACCGCCTACTTTATCCGCGACGCTCGTGGGGATGGAGTAGGCTGTTTCGTGGATAACCGCTCAACCGGATTTTCGACCCTAACAGGCCGCCTTACAATGCGCTATCAGAAAGTAATTTATTTATACCCGCATCTTCCGAGCATACGATAGCACATGCCTTTATAACGAAGAGAAATAGGAATGAAATGCCCCTTGGAAGAAACCGAATCTCCAATAGTTTGAAATGAATGAAGCTATAGAAAACATTATTGTCGCATTGCCCCCACATAAACAACTATTGTTTGGCACCTGTTGCCTTAAAAGGATAGAGAATCATCTTTATAAGTTTCTCGAAGACAGAAGTGAGAAATCTGCTTCTATTGCAGTAAGTGCACTGACTGATGTGTTGTTTCTTGGCTGCCTATTGGATAATTTCGCCTCTATCGGGACGATGTTTACCGAAGAAGAACAGACCTTTATCGACTCTCTGATACCCGATACCGACGTCGACGGAAGCAAGGGAGCTGTGTTTGCGCAAAACGCAGCAATAGCATTGGCTTATTGTATTCGCTTTGCAAAAGAGCATAATAGTGATTTTATCAACTATTGCGGGCTTAAACTGCTCGAAACCGTTGATGTTATGGGATTTGATACAAAGGAGAAAGGACAATCAGACCGGCTCGTTTGGCAAGAAATAGCGGTGCAACAGAAAATAGTAAAGTTGGTAGATGCTATGAGCGACAACTTCGATGAAGCCGACTTAGAGGCACTGAAAGAAACCATAAGGCTGTTGGCAGTTGGCTAACATCTTGAACGAACGGAGAATAAACTTATGTAAAGCAATTTTTATGCTGTCGGAAAAAATAAAGAACTACTTGATAGAATCGCGTTTGTACGATGACGCGGCAGATGAAGCCTATCAAAAGGTAATGTCAAACTTAGGGATTGACCTTGAAACCCCTTTTGCGCAGTTTAATCTTTATACGAATGCCGTAACGTTTACGGGCAATCGTGCCGAGTTATGCAAGTTGCTTATAAATGAACCCAAATTGTAAGGCAGTCGACTTCTTTATTAGTTGTTGACTGCTTTTTTTGGATATTACCATTTCAGAAACTTTGTCAGTGGTAATCATCGCTGTATGTATTTTGTAGGTTAAAAAATAATAGCGAGATTACCAACTTTTCATGGAACGTTCTTATCCTGAACTGGCGTAAGATTTACAAAAAAATGATGAGGATGCTTGATATTATGAATCCTTATTTCTATCTTTACACATCAATGTAGAGAACAAACGCTTTATTATTGTTTGTATAAATAGCACTTTAATAGTTAATCCTAAAAACCGAAGAAATGAAAAGATCATTTACACAAGTCATCAAAAATGCAAAACAGTTGATTTGCACAGTTATCCTTACTACAATATTTCTAACTATCCATGGTGTTACAATCGAGGCTTCCAACGTCATTAAGGTGAAAACATTGCGCAGCCCTAAAGAACAGATTAAACTCGTAATAAATGGAAGTGGAGAGTACAAGGTAGAGGGAGCAAAGCCGGCTACAATTGGCAATGGAGAAGCGATACTCACCTTAACGTCACAAAATGTGAACATAACAGGCGACATAACAAAATTCGACTGTTCGGATAATGACCTTAATTCACTTGATGTGAGCGGATGTATCACTCTCACTGAACTACTATGCTATGAAAATTCCTTAACTGAACTTCTGCTTGACAAAAACAGTAATCTTGTGAATCTATCATGCGATTACAATTCTATAGAATCACTTGATTTAAGCCATAATCCTCTACTTAAAGATCTCCTGTGCCCGTACAATCGCATTAAGCATCTTGATTTAAGAAATAATAAACAACTCACTTCTCTCTATTGCTTAAGTAATCAGATTGAGGATATACAATTGGCTGATGAGAATGCCATTGAAGAAATTCTATGTAGCGGCAACGAGTTACGCAGTTTGAATTTGCAAGGATGCAAGAATCTTCAATTGCTGGAATGTTACTACAACAATATAGAATCACTTAACCTTGCGACGAATTCAAAACTTACCAAATTATCGGCTAAGAATAATCTGTTGAAGACATTAGACTTGTCAAATAACGTGAAACTTACCGTACTATCTTGTGCCAATAATAAGCTTACATCCATCTCCCTTCCAGAAAACTCCACGTTACTGTCTGTAACCTGCTTTAATAATCAGCTAAAAGGCGACGCTATGAAAAACCTTATGAACAGTCTGCCCGATATAAATGGGAAAAGTATTACAGGTGAAGGCGGTGGAGAAATCATGATTGTCAATACATCTGTCGAGGACAAAAATGTATGCTATAAAAGTGATGTAAAAATTGCTACAGACAAGGGATGGAAAGTGATGGACTTTAATGGTGACTATACCGAACGGCAAGCGTATGTTGGTGAAGATGACCCTGTCTCGGGTGTGAATGGCGTTAAGCAAGAGCCCTTAAGGGTTTCAATTAGAAACGGAAAGGTTGCGATTATCGGCAGTTTCAAGTGTGCACAGCTTTACAATGCCAACGGGCAACTGCTTCTTACCACAACCGACCATGAATTGGACACCGGTTGTTTGACGCCCAGTGCATATATACTGCAAATCGACGGCAACAACCAAATGAAATCAATGAAGTTCCTCATCAAGTAAAACCACCTCTCAACCAAATGAAAGATGTTGTATCACACGATTGTTATGATACAGCAGTCCGTTCACTTGGACGTGTCGGACTTGCCGATGAAGAAGAGGTGTTATCAGCAATCGCAACCAGCTCATCTTGGGCCCATCGGGCAGTAGCATGAGTTGCTGTTCTATTTTCTTTGTGTTTCGATTTCACCTAAATTCTAAGTTTGCAATTCATATTGCAAACTTAGAATTTAGGTGAAATCGAAAAGAAGTAAATTGAAGACCCTCGTGAAGGCTTTCTGAAGCCCTTCAGCGGAGAGAGAGG
>JABZGR010000047.1 GCA_015259125.1 Alloprevotella tannerae
TAAGAAAAGAACACGACAAGCCTAGCTGAACTTAGCAAATAAACTTGTCAAAGAAGAATGCAATAAAGAAACCAAAGTTGTCAACTAATTCTAGGACATTACAGTCGCAATATGTGTAAATAATTGGTGTGGAGATGTTGTCATTCGATTTTTCACCGTGGTGAAAAAATAGTTTCACCACGGTGAGGCTGATTTTTCGCCACGGTAAAACAAAATTATCACCACGGTGAAAATTTAATTAGATGCGTATGTAAGAGTTGCGATAACTATCTAAAATCTTTGAGAATGCGCACAGAAGAATCGGTTTCAAGTATCGTTCTTTAACTAGAAAGAATAGTGCGGGGCTTCGGTTATGGGAAAGGGAAAAGATAGCCCTTTGCTGCTTAAAAATGATAGCCGTTTATAGGGTGGACTAAGAGGCTGCTTTACCGCAATGTGTTCGACAAAAAAAGAGAGCGTGCCGATTGGCACGCTCTCTTCAAGGGATATGTTGTAGTAAATTATCCTCCAAAATTGTCATACATAATGCTTTCAGGCTCTACGCCAAGACTGTCGAGCATCTTAACGACTGCGTTAGACATCGGACCGGGACCACACATGTAGTACTCGATATCTTCGGGCGCTTCGTGGTCTTTGAGGTATTCTTTCATCATTACTTCGTGCACGAAGCCCGCAGTATATTTCACGCCGGCCGCATCTGCTTCCGGATCCGGGCGGTCAAGTGCCAAGTAGAACTTGAAGTTGGGGAATTCCTTTTCTAATTCTAAGAAATCTTTCAAGTAAAAGACTTCAGACAAAGAGCGTGCACCATAGAAATAGCTCATTTTACGATCACGCGTATTGAGCGTCTTTGTCATGTGCATAATCTGTGCGCGGAGAGGAGCCATACCGGCACCACCACCGACCCAAATCATTTCCTTCTTACTGTCGAAGCGCGGATGGAAGTCGCCATAGGGACCACTCATCATAACTTTATCTCCGGGTTTAAGCGAGAAGATATAGCTGGATGCGATACCCGGCATAACGTCCATCATACCTCCACCTTGGCTCTTAGGACGGAAAGGAGGCGTTGCGATACGTACCGTCAGCATAAAGCGGTCGCCTTCTGCCGGATAATTGGCCATTGAGTAGGCGCGTATAGTAGGCTCGGTATTTTCGCACTTGAGGTTGAGAATTCCAAATTGCTCCCAAGTTTTAATATAGCGTTCGCCGATAGAGGCCTTGTCAATGTCTTTATCGAAGTCCATCTTGAACGTGGGGATCTTAATCTGTGCATAAGAGCCGGGAATGAAGTCCATATGTTCTCCTTCGGGAAGAGCGACAATAAACTCTTTGATGAAAGAAGCCACATTGTTGTTGGAAACAACGGTACATTCGTATTCTTTTACGCCTAAAACGCTCTCAGGTACTTGGATAGAGATGTCTCCCTTTACTTTACATTGGCAGCCGAGGCGGAATCCTTCTTTTATCTCTTTACGTGTGAAGTGGCCTTTCTCAACATCGAGAATTTCACCTCCGCCTTCGACAACTTGTACTTTGCACTGGCCGCAAGATCCCTTACCACCGCAAGCTGAAGAAAGATATACGCCATTCTCAGAGAGGGTGGAAAGGAGTGAGCTACCTTGAGCTACTTCTAACTTCTCTTTGTCGTTAATGGTGATAGCAACCGTTCCGCTCGGCATAAGGTAGCGCTTAGCCGTTAAAAGTATAACCACGAGAACGAGAATGATCCCGAGGAAGACTGCAATACTGCTTATAATAAATATAATGTCCATCGTGATTTAGATTTTCAAGCCGCTAAAGCACATAAATGCCATTGACATCAGGCCTACCGTTATAAATATAATACCTAATCCTTGCAAAGGTCTGGGGACATTCGTGTAAGCCATCTTTTCACGAATTGCTGCTAAAGCTACGATAGCCATTAACCAGCCAATACCAGAACTAAAGGCATAGATAAACGCATCAAATAAAGAGCCTATGTATTGTGAATTCGTGGGGTCCATATCAATGCGTTGCTGCATAAAGAGAGATGCTCCCATAATAGCACAATTGACGGCGATCAAAGGAAGGAATATACCTAATGCAGAATATAGGGAGGGAGAGAAACGCTCTACAAACATCTCTACAAGCTGCGTCATACCTGCAATAACAGCAATGAAGAGAATGAAAGAAAGGTATGTAAGATCAACATCGCCAAAGATACCTCCCGGTTGTAATACTTTCGTTTGCAATAGGTAGTCTACCGGTACAGTAACGATTAAAACGAATGTTACGGCAACACCTAAGCCGAAAGAGGTTTTCACATTTTTGCTTACAGCCAAGTATGAGCACATACCCAAGAAGGAAGCGAATATCATATTATCCACAAAAATACTGCGGACGAAAAGACTAAGTGCGTGTTCCATTTTGATTATGAAATTGACTGTTAATTATTCAGATCTTCTTCCTTCACGATACTTCTGTGCGCCCATATAACGCAGCCTAAGATGATCATAGCCATTGTAGGCATCGTCATCATACCGTTGTCAACGTAGCCTGCATCGTAAAAGCTTTGGGGGATGATGGAGAAGCCTAAGAGCGTACCACTTCCGAAAAGTTCTCTGACGCTACCTACGACCACTAAGATCAAAGCATAACCCAGACCGTTGCCGATACCATCAAGGAAGCTTTCCCAAGGCTTGTTCATCATCGCAAAAGCTTCGAGTCGTCCCATCAAGATACAGTTGGTAATAATAAGACCGACGTAGACGCTAAGCTGTACGCTTACATCATAAACAAAGGCTTTCAGAATCATACTCACGATAGTAACCAATGCGGCTACGACAACGAGCTGAATGATGATACGAATGCGATTCGGGATAGTTTTGCGTATCAGTGAAATAATTACGTTGCTGAATGCAGTGATCACCGTAACAGATAAGCCCATTACTATAGCAGGTTCCAGCTGCGCGGTGACAGCAAGTGCAGAACAGATACCCAAGACCTGTATTAAGATCGGGTTGTTCAAGTTTAAAGGTTCGGAGAATACTTTGCGATTCTCTTTTGAAAATAAGCTGCCCATTACTTGTCGTTATTTTGTAAGAAGGCTTTGTAGAAGCCCAAGTATTCTTTAATCATATTCTCAACCCCATTTGTGGTCAGAGTAGCTCCGGTAATACCATCGCATTGCGTGGTTTTATCTGAGGCTGTTCCGGCTTTCACAACTTGCAGCGTAATTTCGCCGTTGTCGCTGTAAGCTTGCTTCTTTTGGAAGGTATTTTGGAAATCCTCATCTTTAATACGAGAGCCAAGACCTGCTGTCTCACTTTCGTGGTCGAAATAGGCCCCAAAGACAGTCTTTTTGTCTTTGTTGAGCGCAATGAATCCCCAGATTGGTCCCCAAAGGCCTTTACCTATCATTGGGAGAACATACTTTGTCTCTCCATTAACCTTACATATATATATAGGTAGATTATCTTTCGACATATCCTTTCTGCTGACAGTGAATCCATCTTTATCCTTCTGCGCTCCATCTTTAAGGATATTGCCTTGAGATGTGATGATTTCATCAGCGACCACTACTTCTTTATATTTCTCTTCGACTTGCTCTTTGCTGACGTTTCTAATGTTCAGCGCAGCTAAGATCTGCTGCTTTTTGTCGATGCGCTCGTTGGCTTCTGAGCGGCTCTTCAATGCGCTATAGCAGAAAGCTAAGAGGAAAGCGACAATTACTACGACAACAATCGAGTAAACAATCGTGTAAGTATTGCTGTTTGTATTCAGTTTCATAGCGTATTACTTTTAGCGCGTTTAGCTCTCTTTTTAATGTTGCTTTCTACGAAGCAATAATCAATGAAAGGAGCCCATACATTCATAAACAAGATAGCCAGCATCATACCTTCCGGGAAGCCGGGGTTCAAAACGCGGATGATGATAGCCAAAGCACCAATGAAAAAGCCGTAGATGAATTTTCCTTTCTCTGTTCTGGCACTCGTCACCGGGTCTGTTGCCATAAAGACTGCACCGAAGCAGAAACCGCCCAAAGCCAAATGTTCGTACCAAGGGATGTTTGCAATCGCGTTGTCTTGAATATGTAAACTGTTGAACAAGAAAGCGACTAAACCACCTCCGACGAATACGCTCAACATCGTCCGCCAAGAAGCAATGCGTGTCCATAATAAGATGACTGCACCAATGAGGATAGCGATAACGCTTGTTTCACCGATAGATCCGGGCATAAGTCCGACGACCATATCTGTAAAAGTCGTTGAGAACGGCTGATTCGTGCTGGCTTGCGTCAGCGGAGTAGCCATCGTTACTGCGTCTGTGAGATTTGGGTTTCCCAATCCGAAGAATGTGTCTTTGGCAATCCAAATCTTATCGCCGGTCATATTGCCCGAATAAGAGAAGAAGAGGAAAGCACGTGCAACTAAGGCCGGATTAAAGAAGTTCATGCCCGTACCACCAAAGATTTCTTTAGCGAGGATGACGGAGAAGGCTACAGCTACGGCCAGCATCCACAAAGGTAACTCGATAGGCACAATCATGGGGATCAGCAAACCGGTTACGAGGTAGCCCTCGTTGATCTCTTCATGTTTATATTGTGCTACGGCAAATTCGATACCTAAGCCGACCGCATAAGATACGACGATCTTGGGCAGCATAATGAGGAAGCCGTAAGCAAACATTTCCCAAAAGCTTGCGCCTACGACAGCCGGAGGCGTCATATAAGTTTGGTAACCGATGTTGTACATCCCAAAGAATAGGGCCGGCAGCAACGCAATAATGACAAACGTCATAATACGTTTTGAATCGATGGCATCGTGGATGCTCACACCGACCTTTGCAGTCGTATTCGGCACCAATACAAAGGTCTCCATACCTTCAAAGACCGAGTGGAAAGCGTGCAACTTCCCGCCTTCTTCAAAGTGAGGCCTGAGTTTGTCGAAAAATGATTGAAACATTGTATTTCGTTATTGGACTTGCGCCTATATAGGGCAAATCAATTTATTATTTAGCTATTTTCCTTTCTTAAAATATCCAGGCCTTCACGCACAATGCGCTGTAATTCGAGCTTGGAAGAGTCGATATATTCTGCCACGGCAAAGTCTTCGGGCGCTACTTCGTAGATTCCCAATGCTTCTTGGCGGTCAATATCGCCCGTAATGATGGCTTTGATCAAAAAGCTTGGCAAAACATCCATCGGGAATACGCGTTCATATTCCGCACTCATAATCATATGGCGTTGCCCGCCTTTGATACGACAGTCGGGATTGTATTTTTTCTTCCCAAAGAGCCAAGAGAAATAGCTGCGACTAGTAGAAAACTCGTTGAAACGAGGCGCAATCCAGCCAAATACTTCGTGTACGTTGTCGCCTTCGGGCAGAGCGCAAACTTCCGTAGTGTGAGCGCCGACGTAGCCTTCTAAGTCTGCTTTGCGACCAACAAGCGGGTTGCCGTCGATGATCCGAACGTGCTCTGCTGTCTTCAATTGTCCTTTGAGCAGACTCTCAATTGATGCGCCCAACTTGATTTCATAATAGTTCGGGTCTTGAATCTCCGCTCCGGCCACAGCAATGCGGCGCGTGAAATCTAATTTTCCAGTCAGCGCATAGCGACCAATGAAAATTACTTCTTCGGCTCCGATCGTCCAGACTACATCTCCTTTGTTAATGGGGGAGATATGATTGATTTGTACGCCAACGTTTCCGGATGGGTTTGGACCATCAAAGACGTTAACGTCAACGCCGTCAGTCGGGACAAAATCCTGGTCAACTTGATCCGGAGAAATACCCAAATGCACTTTTGCCAAACGGGAGAGCACTGTTAAACCAGCCTTAAAAGCTGCTTCCTGACCTTTTACGACAAAGGAAAAGTCGGCGGCTAAAGGCATCTTGCTAAAGGCCGAAACAAAAATGGCTTTAGGTGTGTCTTTGGGCGATGCTGTGATCGCGTAAGGCCGTTGTTGAAGAAAAGCAAAAAGACCGGTTTCCAGCAATTTTTCAGTTACTGTTTCCGGCGTGTCTTTGTCCAAATTTAATGGCGCAATCGCTTTCTCCTGTTGCTCTGCATCCGGAGTAATAATAATGCGTAAGAGTTTGCGACGTTCGCCGCGCACAATCGATGTCACTGTACCACTAACGGGAGCTACGAACTTTATGCGCTCTGTTTCCTTATCCGCAAACAGCGTATCGCCAATCTTAACGTGATCGTTTTCTTTCACCTGAAGGCGAGGAACAATCCCAAGAAAATCTGTTGGCTGCAAGGCGTATGTAGCAGATGGCGCCGCTTGTTTTAACGTAAGCGGTGCTTCTCCTATAAGCCTCAAGTTCAACCCTTTCTTAAGCTTGATTATGGGTTTCATACATATCGGTTTATTTGACGTCTGCAAAATTAGGATAAAATAGCCGAAACTCCACAAGAAAAGGCCGAATTTTCTGGAGTATACTTTACAGAAAGAACATTTTACGCGTTCCGAGTCTTATCCTAAAGTCGTTATGTGTCACTTATTCGTTTGGGAATAAGAGATATAATCTAACTTTCATTTTGTTTTATTCATCTTACTCACTCTTTTTCTATCAGACTTGTTCTTTATGTAATTTCATGGAGGATTAAGCAGGGCAGAAGTGTCGTCTCTCCATTGGCTACGCTCCGGCTTCTCATCTGCTTCACTATCTTTTTGCGCAAACAAACAAAGGTGTGCTTACACATGACAAAGTCTAGGGTGATGGCTATTTGATATTGCCAAGCTATATCTGTCATAGCTTGCAGAGTTGTTTGTTTTCAAATCTATGAAAGGAGGTTTTTTGTTGATAGATCTAAAAACAGCCGCTTTTCGGTCGCAAACGATTGTTGTTTGCTGCCGCCAAACGATAGTTTGCTGAGACCAAACGATGGTTTGCTAGGGCCAAACGATAGTTTGCCGGGGCCAAACAAAAGCACGATGAGGTCAAACAATAGTATAATAAGATGTGTAGAGGCGAGACGGGGCTTTGTTTGTGATTAGTGCTCGTTTGGTTGTCTTTCTTCATTCCTTGCCTCTTTTTAGTCCTATTTCTTGCGTTCGTATATGCGAAGCATGGGCAATTAATGTGGCGTGATGAAGCAGATGTGTGAATGTATGAGTAAACTGAGAGGTTTATGGCATAGCACACGCAGTTTTTGCTCCCGTCTTTTGCAGCGGGTTGGTTTGTTTTTTTCAGAGGGCTGTGGCGAGTGGTCAGCAATGGATAGATAATATTTGCTATCTATTGAACTCGTAAGTCGGTCTGCTTGTTGAGAAAAGTAATTTGCGGCAGTGGAGGGGAGGATAGAAGAGGCAAAACAGCGTAAGTGCTTATTGATAGGGGTAATAAGTGCTTGTATATCAATAGACAGGAAGCCTAACTCCTGTTTGAAGAAGCAGAGTGGAGGAGAATAGAAAGTTAAAGTGCATCATAGTTGGGCACTTCAGAGAGATATTTGATGCTGTTGTCGGTATAATTTAATTGGCAACAATAATGTGTTAATCCATTACTGACGATAAGGTAATCAGCTCGCAGCTTGCTATTGTAAGCAGAAATCTGCTTAAATACTTTTTCGGTAATAGGCACGTTGGGAGCCTTATATTCTATAATCATGCGGGGACGGGATCCGTCGCGATCAAAAAGAACTGTATCGCAACGGCGTAGGCTGCCATTGAGCGGCAGACTGATTTCGTTTTGAAGTAGTGCGGTGGGATAGCCTTTTTGTTCAACTAGGTAGTGCACAAAATGCTGACGAACCCATTCTTCGGGCGTAAGTCGCACATAGCGTTTGCGGAGAAAATCAAATATATCATAGTTGCCATCCGGGCGCGACTTGATTTTTGTATTAAAAGTAGGGAGATTTAATGAAATCATTTTTCTAATTTTGCACATTAGAGGAAATTGTCTGCCGATGAAAAGACTTCAATTATAAACCTTTCTAAGGGGACAATGCAAAAGTACGAATTTATGATGACACGTGAAGGAATTGTTGGAAATTGGCTACAGCGCTATACCGGAATGAAGTTGGAAGATTTTGGAGATCATATTCTTCTGACGAATTTTAACCATTATGTGGACCTTTTCTGCGATCAGATGCAGACAAAATCGGTTGGGTTTGGCGCTAATATGAGGGCCGTGACGGCAAATGGGATTACAATGATTAATTTTGGCATCGGGAGTCCCAATGCTGCGCTTATTATGGATTTGCTGAGTGCGGTGTATCCGAAAGCTTGCCTTTTCTTAGGAAAGTGTGGCGGTATTTCGGATAAAACGCGCTTGGGTGATTATATTTTGCCTTTGGCCGGCATTCGTGGAGAGGGAACTTCGAATGACTACTTCCCGCCAGAGGTGCCTGCGCTTCCGGCTTTTATGCTGCAACGTGCAGTCTCAACAGCGCTACGAGACAATAATCATGATTATTGGACGGGAACGGTTTACACAACGAACCGGCGAGTTTGGGAGCACGACGAACGTTTTAAAACCTATTTGCGGGAGACGCGGGCAATGGCCGTAGATATGGAGACGGCTACGCTTTTCTCTTGCGGCTTTTATAATCATATTCCTACAGGAGCTTTGTTGTTGGTGTCTGATAATCCGATGGAGGCTGATGGCATTAAGACGGAAGCCAGCGATAGAAAGGTAACAAATAACTTTTCTGAGGCGCACGTCAGGATTGGTATAGAGGCTATGCAGCTTATTATGGATCAACGACGCACGGTAAGGCATCTGAAATTTGACTGGTAAGATGGCTTTTGTCGCAAAAAAGAATGTCGGTCCTACGTATGAGAGCATCGCTCGGGAAATAAACGCTGGGTTTTTTAAGCCCGTTTATTTCTTAATGGGAGAGGAAAGCTTCTACATTGATCGCCTTGCTGATTTGCTCGTATCAAAGGCTTTGCGCCCTGAAGAGCGTGATTTTAATTTAATCACGCTTTATGGGGCTGATGTTGTTATTGATAATGTCTTGGATGCAGCCAAAGGCTTCCCTATGGGGGCGCCTCGACTTGTTGTGCTAGTAAAGGAAGCGCAGAACATAAAAGACTATGAGCGACTAGAATATTATCTCAAGCAGCCGCAGGCTTCTACTATTCTCGTGTTCTGCTATAAAAACGGCACGATAGATCGACGTAAGAAGGGCATTGCACTTTTAGGAAAGATTGGCGTTCTTTTTGAGTCAAAGCGTTTATATGATTCGCAGTTGCCTTCTTTTATTAATTCCTATCTTGCTGCAAGGCAAAAAAAGATAGAGCCGGCTGCCTTACAATTATTAATAGAGCATGTTGGCGCAGATCTTAACCGCTTGGCGGCAGAGTTAGATAAGCTTTGTCTTTCTTCGTTATCAGCGGCGCCTTTAATCTCTGTTGCTTCTGTGGCTGCAATCATCGGGGTGAGTAAAGAATACAATCTTTACGAGCTACAGGATGCGCTTGCTCAAAAGGATGTACTGAAGACTTACAAAATTAAGAAATATTTTGACGGAAATCCTAAGGACTTTCCAATTCAACGAACTTTGCCGACTTTATTTCGTTTCTTTTCAAATTTGATGCTGGCATATTATTCTATGGATAAAACAGAGAGTGGAATAGCATCATGGATAGGAGTAAGCGATTGGCAGTTTAGAAAAACCTATGCAGTAGCAATGCGAAATTACCGAGCTGAAAAAGTGATGCGGATTGTTGCTGAAATTCGTCGTACAGATGCTCGTTCAAAAGGGGTAGGGAACACAACAATTTCTTCAGAGGAGTTGATGAAGGAGCTTTTATCGTTTATTCTCCATTGAGTCCTTTATGTAAAATATTTTCTTGCTAACAGATGGCGTAAAGTGGCAACTTTGAAATTTCAAAGTTGCCACTTTACTTTGTCGCTTACCTTGTTTTGAGTAAAATTTCTGTGCTTTCAGAGCTGCCTTTTCTGTCGAAATAGTTTCCTGTTGAAATTAGAACTGTGTGGAAAAGCCACACTAATTTGACCCACCCTGTCAAAGTATTTTAGACCCAGTAAA
>JABZGR010000060.1 GCA_015259125.1 Alloprevotella tannerae
AAGCAAAAACCCACATTTGCCAATACTGTGCTCGCTTACGAAAGGAGTGGGCAGATGCTAAATCGTGTGACCGGTATTTTCAACTGCGTGACAGAGGCCGACAAGACGCCCGACTTAGAAAAGGCCGAAGCGGCTGTCATTCCGATGATGACCAACTTTGAAAACGAAATCAAGTTTAACCAAAAGTTTTTCCAACGCATTAAATACGTCTACGACCACGAGTTGAACCAACTCAAGGGTGAAGATAAAAAACTTTTGGAAGAAGTGTATAAGAGTTTTACCCATGCTGGCGCACTGCTCCCCAAAGAGAAGATGGCGCGTATGCAGGAGATTAACAACCGCTTGGCAAAACTCCAACAAGAATTCGGCAATATGCTCCCGAAGGCCGCAAACGAGGCCACTGTTTGGGTTAACGATGTGAAAGAACTCAGCGGGTTGAGCGAAACGGACATAGCACAATGTAAGAAAGATGCCGAAGGGCGCGGCGGCAAAGCGCCTTACTGCATCGTCATTACCAACACCACGCAGCAACCAATTCTTGCCAGTCTTGAAAATAGAGCCTTGCGCGAGCGTGTCTACAATGCCTCTATTCATCGCACAGATGGTTCGGGAACATACAATACCTTTCCCTTCATCGTTGAAATAGCGCGCCTGCGAGCAGAAAAAGCAGAGTTGATGGGCTTCAAAGATTATGCCTCTTATTCGCTTGAGAATACGATGGCTAAGAATACGACCAATGCGTATGCCTTCTTGCGCCAACTCATCGCAGCTTACCAACCAAAGGCTGAAGCTGAAACAAAAGCCATCGAAGATTATGCAAGGCAGACCGAGGGTGCCGACTTCCAATTGCAGCCCTACGATCGCTTTTTCTATTCCGCCAAGATGAAGAAAGCGCAATATAGTTTTAGTGACGATGACGTGAAACCTTATTTCAATTTGGATTCCGTTCTCGTCAATGGTGTCTTCTATGCTGCTCATCGTGTATACGGCTTAAACTTCCGCGAGCGCACGGATCTACCGACGTATCATAAAGATATGAAAGTCTTTGATGTGCTTGATTCGAACGGCAAGCAGCTGGCGCTGTTCTATTGCGACTACTTCCGCCGACCGACGAAGCGCGGCGGTGCTTGGATGAGTGCCTTCTTAAAGCAGAGCAGCGACCGCAATCAGTTGCCCCTTATCTATAATGTGTGCAATTTTGCCAAAGCTCCCGAAGGGCAGCCTACGCTCCTCACGTGGGACGAAACGCAGACTATGTTCCACGAGTTTGGCCACGCCCTGCACGGCCTGCTTTCCAATTGCAAGTACAATACGCTTAGCGGAACTTCCGTTTCGCGCGACTTCGTCGAGATGCCTTCACAGTTCAACGAGTCGTTTGCCAGCATACCTGAAGTGTTCAACCACTATGCGCGTCATTATAAGACCGGCGAGGCGATGCCCGATGCACTGAGAGAGAAGATGCTCGGTTCGCTCAATTATCATTCGGCTTATGCACTCGGTGAGAATTTGGCGGCTACCTGTCTCGATATGGCTTGGCATTGCCTCTCATCGACAGAGATTCCTACGGCAGAAGAAGCTAAACAATTTGAGACGAAAGTGCTGAAAGAAATAGGTTTACTCAATGAGCAGATTCCGCCTCGCTATTCTACTTCTTATTTCAACCACATTTGGGGCGGTGGCTATGCAGCCGGCTATTATAGTTATTTGTGGAGCGAAGTCTTGGCTGTGAACGTGGCCGACTATTTTGAGAAGCACGGTGCGCTGACGCGGGCTGTTGGCGATGCCTTCCGTGCGAAGGTACTCAGTCGTGGCAATACGCGCGACCTGATGTTTATATTTTCCGACTTTACAGG
>JABZGR010000002.1 GCA_015259125.1 Alloprevotella tannerae
AAACAGAAGTGCGGCGATGCAAAGCAGAAATGCGGCGACTGCAAACAAAAGTGCGGCGATGCAAAACAGAAGTGCGGTGACTGCAAACAGAAGTGCGGCGACTGCAAAGAGAAATGCGGTGACTGCAAACAGAAAACTGAGGCTTGCGGAGCGCAAAAGAGTTGCAGCAAACAGGGCGCTGAGCAGGGTAATTGTCATTCTGCTGCGAATTGCTCGCAGCAGTCAGGCGTGAAACTTTCGGCTGAAAAAGGCTGGATCTCAAGTTTGGATTATCGCGGCAAGAATTTGAGTGATTTTCGTGAGAAAACTGATTTCATCATCGTAGTTGATGGTAAGGAAATCACAGATGACGCTATTTTAGCTTCAATCAAAAGCTCAGATATTGCCAGCATGGAACTCCTGCAAGGGGAAAAAGCAATTGAGAAATACGGCGAACGGGGCAAGAAAGGCGTCTTGCTGCTCAAGACGCACCAAGTAGCGGCCAGCGAGAAGGCTGAAAGCGACTGCTCTATACATTAAAAATCGTATTGCGGCGCTCTTTTCGCCCATTAAAGCCAAGTGCGCCGTTCGTATGCTTGATTGCTGCGAGCGGCGCATTTTTTATGGTGCGTCGCTGATGGGATGTGCGTAGCGGCCGATTGATTGCAGAACTTTGATCCTGCATTTTTGGCGGCGAAATTGTCAAGAATGATGTATTAGCGTGCATTATTGCGAGCGTATAGTCAGATTTTTCAGTATTTGTTTGGCTTATTTTTGGAAGATAGGCTAACTTTGGGCGTAAAAATTGCAAAGTTCTTGCAAAATAATTGTTAAATTTGGGCGCGAAGTAGCATACAGCGAGAGGTAAAATGGGCCTTTCGCGATAGCTTTTACGCTCTTTTTATCGCTGCGAGTGCCGTTTTGGCGTTTTTGGGTGAGAGAAGAAGTGCGAAAGCTGTGGGCAGCGTTCGGTAGCTCGTCTGTTATGCTCGCAAGACCCCAATAGAGAATCGTCATATCCGATAATCCTGTCGTCACAGTGCGATATTGTTTAGCAGAAAATGAAGAAAAAGAAATCATTAGTCCTTATTTTGATGCTCTTTTGCGCCTTCTCGCTAGCGGCGCAAAAGCTTCCGAAGCGCGAGTTTCGAGGCGCGTGGATCCAAGCCGTTAACGGGCAGTTTCAGGGCTTGAAGCGCGAGGCGATGCAAGCAAATCTGACCCGCCAACTCAACGCCCTTAAAGCCTGCGGCGTAAATACGATTATCTTCCAAGTAAGAGTCGAAGGCGACGCCTTATATAATAGTCCTTATGAGCCTTGGAGCCGTTACCTTACGGGGCGTCAGGGCGCGGCGCCCTCGCCTTATTGGGACCCCTTAGCGTGGATGGTGGAGCAATGTCACTTGCGCGGAATGGAGCTGCACGCGTGGATCAATCCGTTCCGTGCAAAGACGAAAGGCACGACGGCTTTGTCGGCCAACCATCCGGCGAAAGTGAATCCTGATCGTTGTTTCCCGTATGATGGCCTCCTGATTTTCGATCCCGGAAAGGCAGAGAATCGCCATTACATCTGCCAAGTGGCTGCCGATATTGTGCGCCGCTACGACATTGATGGCTTCCACATCGACGACTACTTCTATCCTTATCCCAACGGTGCGCCGATTCCCGACGATGCTACCTTTGCTGCTTACGGCAACGGCTATCGCGATCGCGGCGATTGGCGTCGCTACAACGTCAACTTGTTTGTCAGCGAGTTGCACGATACGATTCGCGCCATCAAGCCGTGGGTGAAGTTTGGCATCTCACCTTTCGGTATCTACCACAATGCCAATGCATCGCGTCTGCCGGGTTCAGCCACGAAAGGTTTGCAAAATTATGACGATCTCTACGCTGATGTGCTCTACTGGGTGAATCAAGGTTGGGTGGACTATATTGTGCCGCAGCTCTATTGGGAGATAGGTCACAAGACGGCCGATTATGCTACTTTGATCAAATGGTGGAGCAAGTATGGTTCTAAGCGTCCGCTCGTGATTGGGCAAGACGTAGAGCGCACCGTGCGCGCCGCCGATTTGGAGCAACCTACGATCAATCAGCAGCCCGCCAAATTCGCCTTGCAGCGGAGTTTGCCCGGCGTAGTCGGTAGTTGCTTATGGTATAGCGCCGTCGTTGTCGATAATGTGGGCAATTACGCTACGGCGCTCCGCACAACCTATCATAAGTATCCGGCTTTGAGTCCTGACTATTCATTTATATATAAGAAGGCGCCGAAGAAGCCCAAGCGCCTCAAAGCCTTGTGGATGCCCGACGGATATTATCTTTTCTGGAGTACATCATCGACCAACGATGAAATGAATAAGGCTACGCGCTACGTAATCTACCGCTTCGAGAAAGGGCAAGAGCGCGACCTCGATAATCCTGCGAACATCGTAGCCATAACGAGCGACCCGCTGTATCGGTTGCCTTATGACGGCGGTCAACATAAATACGTCTACGTCGTGACGGCGCTCAACCGCATTCAAAACGAGTCGAAGCCGGCTAAGAAGAGCGTCAAGCTGTGATGAGTTTCTGCGTATGCTCGCTTGAGGGCGAAGACGCATAACTTGGAAAAACGACTTTTTAACAAAGAAAAGACGAAAATCTTGTTGCAAAAACGCGTTCGCGGCGTTATATAAGTAGCGGCCTCGTTTGGAAGAAATCCAGCCGTGGCCGCTATTTCGTTTGATAAATCTGAAGATAAACCAAAAAGATCTATTATGAAACAAGTAATGTTTACGCTTGCCGTTCTGCTGAATGCATATATGCTTTCGGCTTGTTCAATCAACATCGGTGCCGATCGTTCGGCCGGCCATTATGAAAGAGATGCCGCCGGCTACGGCGCAAATGACGGCGTCATTGAGCGCTCGCTGAGCGTCAGGCCTTTTACGGCGCTCGAGTGCCGTCTGCCGGCATCCGTCACTTACGTGCAGACGAATGATCAAGCGCCAAAGGTCGTGCTTAAAGGTGCGCCCGCGATGGTCGAGCGTTGCGTGGTGGATGTGCGCGACGGCAAATTGCAGCTTTACCTTGTTCAGAAAGCTAAGCAAAGTATGAAACGTTTTTCGCAATCACGAAATCAATTAAACATTACCGTCTATGGCGGCCAACTGACGGCGCTTGCGGTGCAATCAGCGTGCACTTTTTATGCTACACAATTGGAAACGTCGCAATTGGCGCTGAGCAATGCCGGTGCATCCTCCATCAGAGTGGGGCGATTCGCCGGACAGCAACTGACGATGTCGTGCTCCGGTGCGAGTTCGACCAAATTGGCGGGCAACGTGGCCAAACTTATGCTGAATGTTACAGGCGCTTCCAGTTTTGTGGCTAATGAATTTACGACGCAAGATCTGAAAGCCAAAGTGTCCGGAGCAAGTACGGCTAAATGTGCTTTGCAAGGTTCAGCCGGTGTCGACGTATCCGGTGCGAGTACGCTCACGTTGAGCGGCACGGCCGACTTATTTACGATCAAGTGTTCAGGGGCAAGTAGCGTGAAAGCCGCAGATCTTAAGGCGCAAAATGTCGTTGTTGACGTCGCAGGTGCCTCAGGCGTGAAATGCTATGCCGCGCGCAGTATCAAAGGAACTGTTGGTTGCGGCAGCCTGACCTATGGCGGCCATCCGACCTCTTATAATGTAGAACGGCAGAACACATCCGCTTCGATTAAAGCTGTAGATTAAATGGGTTAGTCGGCTTTTCGACCGGCCACGTTGTTTTTTAGTGAGACTCCGCCTTGCAATGATTTTGTTGCAGGGCGGTTTTTTTTGCTTCCGTCCGGCGAACTTCCTCCGGCATCCTATTGCTGTTTCAGCATGTTTGCCGCCGGTTGGCATCCGCCGCGAAAGGCTAAGCGGCCCGTTGCGGCGCAGTTCGCTTTCGCGCACTTGGCCGCTCTTTCGGCCTTGGGTGGTTGTCAGCCTTCCCTATTATATCATATAATGTGTCGGCGTTTGACGCCATACGCGGCCTTTTCGTTGCTGCCGGACGCCTTCTTTTTTCGTTTGCTGCCAGCAAACTATCGTTTGCCGGGAACAAACTATGGTTTGGTGGCAGCAAACGATGGTTTGGTCGGGCCAAACCATCGTAGAGCGCCACATTCGTTGTCGTTAGTTGGTCGCGAAGCGCCGTAAAAGAGAAAAGAAAAGAGGAAAAGTAGCGCGGAGCAGCCGTCACGAAAGACAAGGCGATCGCTCGTCCTTCTGTTCTCAAAAGAAAATCGAAAAGAAGGATGCCGGCGTTGTCTATTGTCTTCAAAATAATAAGAAAGCAGCGCGCGCGGCCGAAGCCGGCGTTTCCGATTGCAGGCTTTATGCAATGCACAAAGCCAACTTTTTGCCGCTATAAGCAGGCTTGGATAATGAAAGAGAAGAGCAAGATTCCGATAACGGCGGGCGGCCAAAAAGCAACTTTCGTATAGTTCGGACGCGGCCGGAGCAGCGGGCGCGCAGCCGCGTAGGTCGTAAAGGCTATGGCTACGCCGACGGTGGCGCCCAAGAGAATGTCGCCCGGATAATGGACGCCGAGATACATACGACTGAGGCAGAGTAGCAACGCCCAGACAAACATAGCTACAGAGAGTCGCCAAACCCTAAAATACAAGGCTGAGAGCGTGGCCATCGCGAAAGCGTTGGACGCGTGGCAGGAGGGGAAACCATAATGCCCGCCGCGATAATTTTGCACGGCGTGGACGAGGTGGAAAATCGGACTGTCGGGCTGCGTCGGTCGAGGCCGCTGAAAAATAGGGCGGAGAATCGAGGCGCAAGTATAGTCTGTGAGGCCTACCGTGAGCAGGAAAAGCAGCATAACGTAAATAAGCGTGCGATTCCAGCCCACTTTTCGCGCTATTAGGGCAAAGAGCGTGACGTAGAGCGGCAACCACAGCCAGCGCGAGGAAACCGACAGCGCAAGGTTGTCCAAGAAAGACGTGTGGAAACCGTTGAACCATAGGAGCAAAGTTTCGTCGAGGTGCCGCAAAAATTGGATCATATTCAGAGATTTTCCGCCAAAGTCAAGGCAAAATTGTGAAAAAAGAGCGTATTATAGCTTCCTTAGTTTAGTTTTTTTAGTGGTCCGCACTAAATTCTGCGCTTCGTTCGCTTCGTTGCAACTTCTGCGCTGTATTATTGCTTACGTATAAAATAACCATCGCGTTGTTCTATCTCGCCGGCCTCAATCAGTGCCTGCAAAGCGGCGAGCGAGCGGTCGGTAGGTATGCCCGTCAGGTGAAATTCGTGGCGGGCGTGGGGGCGTCCATCGCTCAAGATGGCTGAAAATTTATCGATCAACTCTGTTGTCTTGATCGACTTGTTTTTGCGTCCGATGCAGATGTCGCAGTGTTGACAATCGTGGTCGGCCACTTCGCCAAAGTAGCGCAGGAGAAAGGTGCTGCGGCATTCTTTTGCTTCCTCGGCATAGCTCGCTATGCTCTCGATGCGTGTTTTATATTCCTCCTTGCGGTCGGCATAGACTTCGTCGGTGAAGACTAAATCTTTGCTGTCAAGGCGGCGGATGGTGTAAGTGATGCGCGGCACTTTCTTGCGCGGGATGTAGTGGAGGATGCGTCGGCGCGTGAGTTCCTTTAGCCCTTCATAGACCGCTTGTTGGCTGAGTCCGCTGTCGTGCATCAAATCGTCTTCGCGGATGAACGTATAATTGCTGAAGAGTCCGCCATAATTGCGCAAAAGCGCTCGAATCAGGATTTCCTCCTCGTCGCCCGTGTCCAAGCGATACAATTCATCGCGGTCGAGGAGGAAAAGTACGCGCGACTGACTCTCATCTTCATCCTTGTAGTCCAGATAACCGGCGCGCGTCAGCAGGTTTAGGGCGCTGACGACGGGCACGGGGAAGAAACGGAACGTGCGACAAAAGCGCTCGAGATCAAACTCGCGCGTGACGCCTTCGCCGTCGCCCATTGCCATTTCATAATAGTAAGCCAGATGATCGTAAACGCGCCGTATGAAGTCGATCGCGGGAAATGTTTCGTTGATACGCCGCTTGAGTTTGCCGCTATCCGCCTTGCTGTGGAGCAAGACCGCGTAAGCCCGCTTCCCATCTCGGCCGGCGCGGCCCGCTTCTTGGTAGTAGGCCTCAATGGAATCAGGCATTTCAAAGTGGATCACAAGTCGCACATCGGCCTTATCAATCCCCATGCCAAAGGCATTGGTCGCTACCATCACGCGCGTTTGGCCTTGCTGCCACGATTTTTGGCGCACGTCTTTGTCAAGATTGGTCAAGCCGGCGTGATAATAGAACGCGCTGACGCCGGCCGCGTTGAGCGCCTTCGCCAGTTCGCGGGCACCGTCGCGTGATCGCGTATAGATGATGGCCGAACCGCGCACACTGTTGAGAATGTGGAGCAGTTCGGCTTCTTTGTTTTCCGTGGCGCGCACAATATAACTCAAATTGTCGCGCGCAAAACTCATTTGGAAGGTTTGTGCCGTCGGGCGAAATTGTAATTGCCTGCAAATGTCCTCCGCAACGCGAGGTGTGGCTGTCGCCGTGAGCGCTAAGATGGGGGCGTCGGGGAGTAGTTGGCGCACCGTGGCGATCCGGCGATACGCGGGGCGGAAGTCGTAACCCCATTGCGAGATGCAGTGCGCTTCATCTATGGTGATGAAACTCACATTCATATGCGAGAGGCGCGCTAAGAAGAGTTCCGAACTCAAACGCTCGGGCGAGACGTACAAAAGTGTGACGCCGCCGTAAACGCAATTGTCCAAGACGGTCAGGATCTCACCGCGCGACATGCCGGCATAGATGGCGTAAGCCTTGATTCCGCGTTGCCGCAAGTGGTTTACTTGATCCTTCATCAAAGCTATGAGCGGCGTAATCACAAGGCAGACGCCCTCGGCAGCCAATGCGGGCACCTGAAACGTAATGCTCTTCCCGCCGCCCGTAGGCATAAGCCCGAGCGTGTCGTGCCCCGCCGAGATGCTCTGAATTATCTCTCGCTGAATCCCGCGAAAGTCTTCATAACCCCAATATTCGCCTAAGATTTCGGCAAATTTATCTCTACTCACAAGGGCGAATATCTTCGATTTGTAATTGTACGTCGCCGCGTTTGTGGCTATTCTCCTCGATGGCGTAGCAAATGTCGAAGGCTCGTTTTGTTTTGATGTATCTCGCCCTGCTACTTTGTCCAAAGGCGATTCCATTCATAATATTGTTGCTCTTATTGTCGACCAATTCGAGTTTAATGTGTTCTTGGCCGCGGCCTACTACCTTACTCGTGCCGTAGTCGTAGACGTGTTTTGTGCAGAAAAGCGGTTTCGCGTTGTCAGGACCGAAGGGCGAGAAGCGCCGCAGCTGCTTATAGAAACCAAAATTGATGTCTTTAAAGTCTAAGACGGCATCGATGTCGAGCGAAGCCTGCGTTTGTTCGTCAAGGATATGCTTTTCGACGTAGGCTTCAAAGCGCTCCGTGAAGGCTTCCACGTTTTCGACCTTCAAAGATAGGCCTGCGGCATACGTATGTCCGCCGAAGTTTTCCAAGAGATCGCTGCAGTCGGCCACAGCTTTGTAGACATCAAAGCCCGAAACGCTTCGCGCAGATCCCGTTGCGACGCCCTCACTTTCCGTCAAGACGACGGCCGGTCGGTAATATTGCTCCGTCAGTCGCGAAGCCACGATGCCGATCACCCCTTTGTGCCACTCCTTATTATAGACTACGATCGCGCGGCGTTGTTCTAGGTCAGGCAAATGGCGCACCAAGTCCTCCGCTTGTTCCGTCATTTGCTTATCGATGCCCTTTCTGGCCTCGTTGTAGAGGTTGATTTTACCCGCCATTTCTATAGCAGTCGTATAATCACGTTCGACCAGTAGGCGTACAGCTTCCTTTCCGTTCTGAATACGTCCTGATGCATTGATGCGCGGGCCGATTTTGAAGATAATATCATTCATTGTCAGCTCGTGTTCCGTCAGTCCGCACACCTCGATGATGGCTTGCAGGCCGATCGAAGGGTTTGTATTGAGACACCGAAGTCCGTGCCAAGCCAAGATGCGGTTTTCGCCCATAATTGGCACTATATCTGCGGCGATGCTGACGGCGCAAAGATCCAGCAAGGGGATGAGTTTGTTAAATTCGATCCCATTACTGATCGCGAAAGCCTGCATAAACTTGAAGCCAACGCCGCAACCTGAAAGGTGCGCGTAAGGATAATGATTATCGAGGCGCTTTGGGTTAAGAATGGCCACGGCCGGCGGCAATTCAAGGCCCGGCACGTGATGATCGCAGATGATAAAATCGATGCCTAAGCTGCGTGCGTAAGCTATTTCCTCTACCGCCTTGATGCCGCAGTCTAAGACGATGACCAGACGCACGCCCGTTTCTGCCGCATAGTCAACGCCGGCGCGTGAAATGCCGTAGCCTTCTTTGTAGCGGTCCGGAATATACGTATCGAGGTTAGAATAATACTGGCGCAAGAAGCGAAACACGAGCGCTACGGCCGTGCAGCCGTCCACGTCGTAGTCACCATAGATCATCACGCGCTCATTTTGCAGCATGGCGCGGTTCAGTCGGTCCACGGCCGTCTGCATATCGTCCATCAGAAACGGATCGTGCAGTTCGGTGAGCTGAGGTCTGAAGAAGCGCTTCACCTCCTGCGGGTCGTTTAGTCCGCGATCCAGCAGGAGCTTCCCAAGTACGGGGTGCACGCCCGCCTCCTTGGCCAAGCGCGCGGCCTCAGCCGCTTGCTCCGGTGCCGTTTCCTTCAGGTTCCATTTGTATCGCATTATATATCATTTTTTTATTGTCTGAATCAGCCGTGTCGGCCGTGTGCCAAGGCTGCTTTGCAGCTGCGCGGTTTTCGTTTGCCGACAATTAGCAGGCTAAGATAGACAAAAAAAGTGGGAAACGCCGGGCGTAGGTCTACAAATCACGATTAGTCTGTGCGGGTTTTTGCCTCGCAGCTTTGCGCGGCTCACCCCTTCGGGGATATATACGCCCATCGGCGAGCCGTCTGCACGATCGTAGTGCAGAGGGCTCGCCGATGAAGTGATGAGGTATAGACCTTATTGTTTTTTGAAAGAAGCTAAAGAGCCATCGAGGTTGAATTCGATATCATATTTAGCGCGCATTGTCTCGATAGTTGAAACTGCGATGTATGGTTTGCCACTTATAGTATTCAGCTTGATGCCAACCATTGTAAGCGGATTCTTCGTTTCGTCGTAGTCGGGCACGGACTTCGCTTTTTCCATCCACGTGTTGGCAATCTTTGCCACCGTCACAAACTTAAAGTTGTCCAGGGGAATCAAGTTATCTTTCATCTCACCGTCGCCGGAGATTTGCACGGGTTGAGGTTCGCCCCAAGAGCCATCAGTGTATTCGTATTGATCTATGTTATCCGGATTGTTAGGATCTTGAATACAAGTTTTGATGCGGCCATCATTGTAGAAGAAAGCTTCTTGGAAGATCATGATGCTTTTGCCCTTAAACTTCGGCATTTCGCGCAACGCATCTTCAGCCTTTTGAAGATATTCAGCGTCGGTAAGTTTCTGTTCGCTTCCGCCAGATGTTGCTGCTTCCGTTGCTTTTTCTGCTGCTTTGCTGCCAAGACGAGCTGCGAATTTACAAGATCCCATAGACAGGATCAAACCACTCAATAAGCAAATTTTTAAAATGCTTTTCATTGTTTGAAATTTTAAAACTTTGTGGGCTGCAATGATTTAATAGTAGCGTTTATCGGCTGACTGAGCCCGTTGTATCAGCTCGAAACGCTTGTTTTGTTGTGTACAAAATTATATTTTTTGAGCCTACAAATAGTAGGATGACACGATATTTAACCAATTTAAGGATACTTTACACTTGTCGCTTTTCTGCACCGTCGGGCGCAGATGTCTGTAAGTGGTTAAAAGCTAAATAGATGCTTGCTTTTTTTTCGTGCAAAGCCCTTATTCTTCTACACCTTTCAGTTCGGTGCGCCCCTTTGCGCTCGTGATAAAAAGAGCTTCACCTCGTGATAAAAAGAGCTTCACCTCGTGATAAAAAAGGTTTCCTCTCGTGAGCGTACGTAGCGCAAGCGAGGCCTTGTCTTCAAATCGTGGACATAAAAGGGTAAAAAAGAGGGAGAATGGGGCGGCATAAGGCGCGAGGAAAACGCGAGTAAGGCGTCGGAAGCATCCGAGGCGTAGCCCTCGTGTTGTTGCGGTCGAAGTGGGGCGAACTATAGTTGTTGGTCCGTATTTTGTGCGGCTTGCTGCCAAAGTTTACAAGGGCGCGCCGCGGGCAAAAGGTGCG
The DNA here is from genome assembly GCA_015259125.1 of Alloprevotella tannerae. GTDB lineage: Bacteria > Bacteroidota > Bacteroidia > Bacteroidales > Bacteroidaceae > Alloprevotella > Alloprevotella tannerae_A. Next base: position 10,247 of record JABZGR010000002.1, read on the forward strand.
CCGGTGGCGAAAATGAATAGGTCGGAAGGATGGCGAAAAGATACATTGAGGCCTCATAGCCTATTCTTTCCGGTAGAAAAGGCTGAGCCGCGCGGTCGGAAGCGCTGCCGGCGTCCGGAAAAGCCGGAACGGCAGTTGTGCGTTAGCGGAAAGAGTCAGTCAGGAGTTTGATCTCGATAGCCGGCGATATACGCTCGTAGAGGATATTGTAGACTGCGTCAAGAATAGGCATATTTACATGAAAATGCTTATTGATGCGCTTCATACAGGCCGTGCCATAGTAGCCCTCAGCTATCATTTCCATCTCTATTTGTGCATTCTTGACGCTGTAGCCTCGGCCGATCATCGTGCCAAATACGCGGTTGCGCGAAAAATTGGAGTAGCCGGTCACGAGTAAGTCGCCCAAGTAGACGGAATCGTAGATGACGCGTTCGATAGGATAGACGGCGCGGAGAAAACGGTCCATTTCCTGCACGGCATTGGAGATCAGGACGCTCTGGAAGTTGTCGCCATATTTCAAACCGTTGCAAATGCCGGCTGCGATGGCGTAGACGTTTTTCAGGACTGAGGAGTATTCGATGCCGACGACGTCGTCGCTCGTCTTCGTCTTGACGTAGCTGCTGCTCATGAGGTCGGCAAAACTGCGGGAAAAGTCTTTGTCTGCCGAACCTATGGTCAGGTACGTGAGTCGCCCGAGGGCCACTTCTTCAGCGTGGCTCGGGCCGCCGATGACGGCGAGGTTCTCGTCGGGGACGTTGTATATCTGGCGGAAATATTCGCTGCAAACTAAGTCTTCGTCGGGTATGATGCCCTTGATGGCCGTGATAATGTGTTTATCGTGGAGCTTGCGCTTCAGTTTGCGGAGGTGGTGCTTCACATAGGGAGAGGGGGTGACGAAAATCAGCGTGTCGCAGGCTTCAACGGCCGTGTTGATGTCGCTCGCAAAGGTGATGCGCGATACATCAAAGCGCACGCTCGTCAGATAGGAAGGGTTGTGCTCTAAACGCTTGAACTCCTCGATCTGCTCCGGGCGTCTGATGTACCAAACTATGTTGGGCACTTTCTCTAATACCATCTTGGCGATCGCCGTAGCCCAACTGCCGCCGCCAAATATGGCTATTCTACCACAGTCCATAGCATAAGCCGACAGGCTTTCCCATTGCGGTGGACGCAACGAGAAAGCCTGTCTTGTTTATTCGTGTAAATGTGAAATCCATTCGCTGATCTCTTCGACGCCGGGGCGTGGGAGGTCGACGATTCCACGATATTTTTTTTGCAATTCGATGATTTGCTGTTGTATCTTTTGAGGCTTCTCGTCGGCCAAATTGCTGACGAGATTGTAGCCCAACTTCTGCAAGACGGGAACAACATCTTCGGGGATGCCGATAGCTGTATAAGCACTCACAGCATCGCGCGGCGGATTCTTCTCCGGACGCATCGTGGGGAAAAGCAATACTTCCTGAATGTAGCTTTGGCCCGTCATCAACATTACCAAGCGGTCGATGCCTATACCGATGCCCGAGGTGGGCGGCATCCCATACTGCAAAGCGCGCAGGAAGTCTTGGTCGATGAACATCGCTTCGTCGTCGCCCTTCTCGCTGAGGCGAAGCTGATCTTGGAAGCGCTCCTCTTGATCGATCGGGTCGTTGAGCTCGGAATATGCGTTGGCCAGTTCCTTACCATTGACCATCAGTTCGAAGCGCTCGGTCAAGGCAGGATTATCCCTGTGCTTCTTCGTCAGCGGACTCATCTCGATGGGGTAATCCGTGATGAACGTGGGCTGAATAAAGGTGCCCTCGCAAAATTCGCCGAAGATTTCGTCGATAAGTTTGCCTTTGCCCATCGTTTCGTCGATCTCCATCTTCAATTCTTTGCAGATGGCGCGTATTTCGTCTTCGTTCTTGCCGGAAAGATCGTAGCCCGTCTTTTCGCGGATGGCTTCAAGAATCGGCAGGCGGCGGTAAGGTGCTTTGAAACTAATGGTCTTGCCGTCAATAACCGTTTCCGCAGAGCCGTTAACGGCAATGCAGATGCGCTCAAGCAGACTTTCGGTGAAGCTCATCATCCAATTGTAATCTTTATATTGGACGTAGAGTTCCATACACGTAAACTCGGGGTTGTGGTTCTTGTCCATCCCTTCGTTGCGGAAGTTCTTGCCGATTTCGTAGACGCCCTCAAAACCGCCCACAATGAGTCGCTTCAAATAAAGTTCGGTAGCGATACGCAAATACAAATCAATGTCGAGCGAGTTGTGGTGCGTGATGAACGGACGCGCACTGGCGCCGCCCGCGATCGGCTGCAGGATGGGCGTTTCTACCTCCGTGTAGCCCGCTTTATCGAGTGCGTCACGCAAAGTTTTGATGATAATGGAGCGCTTTCTGAACGTCTCCTTTACATCTGGGTTAACGATGAGGTCAACATAACGCTGACGGTAGCGCAATTCGGGGTCTGAAAAGCCGTCGTACACTTCTCCGTCTTTTTCTTTCACAACCGGTAGCGGCCGAATGCTCTTGGAGAGGAATGTAAGCTTTTGGGCGTGGACGCTGATCTCGCCCGTCTGCGTACGAAACACGTAGCCCTCAACGCCGATAAAATCGCCCAGATCCAAAAGTTTCTTGAAAACGACGTTGTATAGCTCTTTATCTTCCGAGGGGCATATATCATCGCGCGTAATGTAGACTTGTATGCGCCCCTTTGAGTCCTGCAATTCTGCAAAACTGGCCTTGCCCATCACACGCCGGCTCATCAAGCGTCCGGCAATGCAGACGGTGCGCGGCGAAGCGTTGTCGTCGAAATTATTTCTTATTTCTTCTGAATAAGCATTGACCGGATATTCCGCAGCAGGGTAGGGATTGATACCCATCTTGCGCAATTCTTCCAAAGATTGACGCCTATTAAGCTCCTGTTCGCTCAGCTCCAGTAGATTCATCTTTTATATTCGTTGATTTGAATGCAAAATTACTACTTTTGCGTCATTAATGCAAATATTAAGGAGGCGATGGAATACAAGAAGCTCTATACTGAAGAAGAGATTAAGGAACTTGCGCAATGGTTTGAGGCGCGTTACGATCGCTTGCCCGCATCTGTACGCATTGATGAGGCTACTTTTATTCCCGACCTGCGCAAGACGGCGCCGCTTTTGATTGATATGATGCTGTATCAACAAGAAAAACCGGCTTTTATGGGTGAGATTCATCAAATTTTCAGGCTTCGTGAGCGCCTGATAGCTGACGGAATGGATTGAACGGCCCATTCGCCGATGCGCGATGGGCTTTTCTGAATGCGTAAGTTTGGCTTACGCTTCCATACATTATATATATAGGTGCGCCGACTTGGCTTTGCCTTTATGCCGATCGGCCTTTTATGCCTTAAAAGGCTTTCTAAACGTACAACCTTCTTTCCAGCGCGAGCAGCCGTAGGCTTCTCGTCCTTTAATGACTTTTCCTTGTCCGCAAAGAGGGCAGGTGCTGCCGGCGCGAATGCGTTTGGCTTTCGGACGATCAGGATCTGCGGTTGCGGCGGCTTGCTTCTTGCGCTTGTCGGTCGGGTTGGGGGCCGCTGTGACGTGACGATTGGAGTTGTCATTCAGAACCTCTGTCACGATATTGCCGATCATGGTTTTCATCCCCTCGATAAAAGTTTGCGGCTCATATTCTTTGCGCTCAATCTCTCGGAGTCGCTTCTCCCAAAGTCCGGTTAGCTCGGCACTCTTCAAGAGTTCTTCTTTGATCAATCCGATGAGTTCTACGCCCGTCGGGGTGGCAAACAAGGCCTTCCTGGTTTTCGTAATGTAATTACGCCGAAAGAGCGTCTCGATGATGGCTGCGCGCGTCGAAGGTCGGCCGATGCCGTTCTCTTTCAGCAAATCGCGCAACTCTTCGTCCTCCACCGCCTTTCCGGCCGTCTCCATCGCGCGCAGCAGTGTGGCTTCCGTGTAAGGCTTCGGCGCTTGCGTTAATTTCTTTTGCAACGTAGGGCGATGCGGCCCACTTTCGCCGACGGTAAAGGTTGGGAGCGTGCGCTCCTCGTCGCGATTTTCATTTTCTTCAGCCTCTTCTTCGCTTTTTTCTTTTTGGAAGACGCTCCGCCAGCCCGGTGTCAGAATTTCTTTGCCGCTCACTCTGAACAGCGTATCGCCTGCTTGCCCGAACACAGTCGTTGTGGCGAATTTGCAATCCGGATAAAAAATGGCAATGAAGCGTCGCGCGATCAAGTCGTACACATTGCGCTCTTCCGGCAGCAAGTTATCGGCCGCCTGCCCCGTAGGAATGATGGCGTGGTGGTCAGTTACCTTCGACGTGTCGAAGACTTTCTTTCGCTTGAGCAACTTCTCGCCGCGCAGCGGTTGGAGTAGCGGCGCGTATGTTGTGCGCCCGATTCCGTTGAGTATGGTTTTACATTTCGGGTAAATATCTTCGCTCAAATAAGTCGTGTCTACGCGCGGATAAGTCGTCACCTTCTTCTCGTAGAGCGCTTGGATTAGTTGCAAAGTCTTATCCGCCGAGTAGCCCCACTTTTTATTGCAGGCCACTTGCAAGGAAGTCAGGTCAAACAAGCGCGGCGGCGCTTCCGTACCATTTTTCTTTTCTACGCTTTTTACCGTAAACGGCACATCTTGAATGGCCGCGAAAGCCCGTTGGCCTTCTTCTTCCGAGCGAAAACCCCGTTCTCCTTCTTTTAATACAGCCGTAAAGGTCGTCTTGCGATAGATTGTGGCTAAGACCCAATAAGGTTCAGGCTTGAAATGTTCGATCTCGGCTTGTCGGCGCACGATCAGCGCCAACGTGGGCGTTTGTACGCGTCCGATGCTCAAAGGCGTACTGCCGCGCTGCCCATATTTCAGCGTATAAAGTCGCGTTGCGTTCATGCCGAGCACCCAATCGCCAATCGCACGACACAGTCCGGCGGCATAAAGCGAGTCGTATTGCTGCTGCGTGCGCAAGGCGGCGAAACCCTCTCTGATCGCTTCGTCCGTCATTGAGGAAATCCACAGCCGCTTAACGGGACATTTGACGCCCGCCTTTTGCATGACCCATCGTTGGATCAGTTCGCCTTCCTGCCCGGCATCGCCGCAGTTGATAATCTCTTCCGCCGCAGCATAGAGTTGGCAGATAGTATCAAATTGCTTTTGAATGCCGGCGTCCTGCTTCACCCTTATGCCGAAGCGCTGCGGGATCATAGGCAGGCGGCCCAAGCTCCAATATTTCCAGTCGGGCGTATAGTCTTCCGGATATTTTAATTCGCAAAGGTGGCCAAAGGTCCACGTCACTTGGTAGCCGTTGCCCTCCAAGTAACCCTCACATGGCTTTGTCGCCCCCAAGATGCGGGCGATGTCGCGTGCAACGCTTGGTTTCTCTGCTATACATACAATCATCGGTAGTCAAATTTATTGTGTGCTTTGTGCTGCTTCGAGTAGTCGGCTGCTTGCTTCGAGTCGGTCTACGATGCGTTGCAAGTCGAGCGGAGCTTCCTCCTTATAAATATGGTCGCGCTCCGGCATCCAAATGGCGTCGGCCGTGTTTACGACCACTTCAATCTCGTGCGTCGAAACCAATATGGCTTTGCCTTCCTCGTGCGCCAGTTTGCGGAGTAGCCGCATCAGTTCGCGCTTCGACGGATAATCAAGAAAGGCCGTCGGCTCGTCGAGCAGGATGGCCGGCGTAGCTTGCGCCAAAGCTCGGGCCAGCATCACCCGTTGGCGTTCCCCATCGCTGAGGGTCGAGAAGAGGCGCCGCCTGAAGCGCGTAGTGTTCGTCTGCACCATAGCTCGCTCCACGGCCGCTTGGTCTGCATCGTTTAGCAAGCCCCAGAAAGCCGTGTGCGGGCCTCGCCCCGTCGCGACGACTTCTTCTGCCGTCATCAGCGTGGCTTCCGGTCGGCTCGTCAACACGATGCTGACGCGCCGCGCCAAGTCTTTCGGGCGCAGGTCAGAGATGCACTCGCCGCCAACATACAATTCGCCGCCCAGGGAAGGCTGCAAACCGGCCAATGTGCGGAGCAGCGTACTCTTGCCGCAGCCGTTGGGGCCGATGAGCGCCGTCAGCGCGGCGCATTTCAAGCTGCCTGTCAATTGCAGCCCTACAATTTTCTGCCGACGTCTGTGCCCGTAGCCTATCGACAAATCTTGGAAGGCGATGGGCGCGTCGGGCGAAAAGGAGGGGGCGGCAGCTGCCGAGGCAAACTTTTTCATCGCTGCGAAGTTACGCATTTTTACCTATTTCTCGTGCCTTTCCGATCGATTAGCTGCCTTCTCGCTTCCCGCCGCGTTGGTCTTCTGTGCCTCTTCGTACCAAGTGCGGCAGGGCAGGTTGGGGTTATGATTGCGCTCATCCGTTGGCCGAAAAAGTATGCCGCCTTTTCTGCTCCATCGCGGCTGCTTCGGAGGTAGCTCCGCCGCGCTTTTTACTTGTTTCTACCCGCTTTTCTGTTGCCTTTCGCCCGTCTTTTTTTTGTTTGCCGGCAGCAAACCATCGTTTGGTGGGAGCATACTATGGTTTGGTGGCAGCAAACCATTGTTTGGTGGGAGCAAACGAAACTAAAAGCCGTCCGGCGGCCGTGACGTTGGCCGCTTTTTCCTTAAAAATCAGCTATGAAAAGTAAAAATGCCCGCCTTGCGTCACCGATTCAGACCGTGTGGTTTTCAAAAAACGCATTTTTGCGCATTGTTTTTGTATCTCGACAATGCAAAATAAGGGTTTGAAATGATAAAACGCTTTATTCATCGCAAAAAGACTTGCCGTTTACTTTTGAAAAGTGGTAAATTTGCCGGATAAAATGATTATGTAGCGGTGAAAATGATGATAAAACCTGAATGGATATTTGAAACAAGTTGGGAAGTTTGCAACAAAGTGGGCGGCATCTACACCGTCCTTTCTTCTCGCGCCAAGGTTTTGAGCGCTACGATGGGCAAACACCTCGTATTCATTGGTCCTGATGTTTGGAAAGACAAAGAGAATCCTGATTTTACAGAAGATAAGCGTCTCTATCCCGCTTGGCGCAAAACCGCTGCCGATGCCGGTTTGTCTGTAAGGGTAGGGCGGTGGAATATTCCGGGAGAACCGGTGGCCGTACTCATAGATTTTACGCCCTTTTTCGAGCGTAAGAATGAAATCTACGGCTTGTCTTGGCAGTATTTCAATGTCGATTCGCTCCACGCTTATGGCGATTATGACGAAGCTTCGATGTTCTCTTACGCTGCCGGACATTTCGTCTCGCTACTCCTGCGTGCCCGCTTGCTGAGTGAGTACGGCGTAATCTACCAAGCCCACGAATGGATGTCGGGTTTGGGTATGCTCCACCTGAAGCGCGAGTTTCCCGCTGTGGCTACGATCTTCACGACTCACGCCACGAGCATCGGGCGCTCAATAGCGGGCAATAATAAGCTCCTCTACAAATATTTTTCGGGCTATAACGGAGATCAGATGGCCCGCGAGCTACATATGGAAGCCAAACACAGCATCGAGAAGCAGAGTGCTTGGGGGGCTGATTGCTTTACGACGGTTAGTTCGTTTACCGACGCAGAATGTTGCCAACTACTTGATAAGTCGGCCGACGTAGTGTTGCCCAACGGTTTCGACAAAGCCTTCGTCCCGAACGCCCGCCGCTTCGCGACGCTGCGCAAAAAAGCTCGCCGACGTCTGTTTGACGTTGTCCGCGCACTGACGGGACGCACGCTGACCGATGATACGGTCGTGGTCTCTACGAGTGGGCGCAACGATTATCGCTGCAAAGGTTTCGACGTTTATATCGACGCTTTGGCCGCCCTCAATCGCCGACTAAAAGCTGCGACCGACTACAACGGACCGCGCATCTTGGGCCTGATCGAAGTGCCTTGCTGGATGCGTGGGCCGCGCGCCGATGTGCTGGCTCGGCTGACGGGAGAGTGTGAGGCAAAAAATGCGTTGCCGATGCCGCAAATCTCGCACGACCTTTATAATATGAGCGAGGACCGCATCTTGCAGACGATTCAAGCGAGCGGACTTTCAAACGGGCCGGACGATATGGTCGACGTCCTGCTCATTCCTTGCTACCTCGACGGGCGAGATGGTATCTTCGACATTTCTTATTATGATATGCTGCCGGCGAATGACGCTTGCATTTATCCGTCTTACTACGAACCTTGGGGCTATACACCGCTTGAGGCTGCTGCTTTTGGCTTGCCTTGTATCACAACGGACCTTTCGGGCTTCGGACAATGGGCTACAAGCACGCTGCAACAGGCTACGACGCTTGCCGATGGGGTGATGGTCTTGCATAGAGACGACGACAACTACGGCGATTTGGTGGAGGCTATCTCGGGGACGATTCTTCGCCTCGCAACTACGTCTGCGGAGGAACGCAAGGAGGCTGCACGCAAAGCTAAAAAGCTCGCGGCAAAGGCGGACTGGGTGCATTTTATTAAATATTACGACGAAGCGTATCAGTTTGCCCTCCAAAAGACCGCAAAAGCGAGCCGCCAATCATAAAGTATAAAACATAGAAACTATCAATATCGTTATGACAGTAAAAACTAACAATGCCAACGAACCGGTATGGAGCGAGGTGACGGTCAAAAACCATATCCCCGCACAGCTGAAGAAGCTCGACGAGCTTGCACACAACCTTTGGTGGTCGTGGAATCCGGAATGCGTGAACCTTTTCCGTAGTTTGGACAATGATCTCTATAAGGCCGTTGGGAAAAATCCCATTGAACTACTCTCAAGACTTGGTTTTGACAGACTGAGCGAAATTTCCAAAGACGAAAAACTGATCGCGGAGATGGATCGCGTTTACAAAAACTTCCGCACTTACGTCGAAGCAAAACCTGATCAAACACGGCCGAGCGTGGCTTACTTCTGCATGGAGTATGGACTCACGCACGTGCTTAAAATATATTCCGGCGGTCTTGGCGTCTTGGCCGGCGATTACCTTAAAGAGGCTTCTGATAGCAACGTAGACTTATGCGCGGTGGGCTTTCTCTATCGTTATGGCTACTTTACCCAAAGCATCTCGATGGACGGTGGGCAGTTCGCCAACTATGAAGCGCAAGACTTCGACCGTCTTCCGATCGAACGCCTCTTAGATAAAGATGGCAATCAAATCATTATTGACGTGCCCTTCCCGGACAAAGCCACGATTCACGCTGCAGTGTGGCGTGTGAACGTAGGACGCATCTCTCTTTATTTATTAGACACGGATATTCTTCAAAATGCCGAGTATGATCGCTCGATAACGCACGCCTTGTACGGCGGCGATTGGGAGAACCGCTTGCGCCAAGAATACTTGCTCGGCATCGGTGGCGTCTTGCTGTTGAAAAAGTTGGGTATCAAGAAAGATATTTACCACTGCAACGAAGGCCACGCAGCTTTGTGCAACGTGCAGCGCCTCGTAGATTATACAGAAAGCGGCCTCAACTTTGATCAAGCGCTCGAACTCGTTCGCGCTTCCTCACTTTATACGGTTCATACGCCCGTTCCTGCCGGTCACGATTACTTTGATGAAAGTCTTTTTGGGAAGTATTTGGGCTGGGTTCCGGAGCGTCTGGGTATTTCTTGGGACGAATTTATCGGTTTAGGCCGTATGAATGTCGAAGACCACGGAGAGAAGTTCTGTATGTCTACGTTCCTGTGCAAAACTTGCCAGGAAGTCAACGGCGTCAGCAAGCTTCACGGCGAAGTAAGCCGCGAGATGTTTAATGGAATTTGGCGCGGCTATTTCCCCGAAGAGAGCCACGTAGGCTACGTCACCAACGGCGTTCACCTCCCCACGTGGATTGCTCACGAATGGCGCGATGTCTTTAAGAAATACTTTGATCCCAACTTCATGAAGGACCAAAGCAATCCTGCATACTGGGAGCGTATTTACGAAATCCCCGATGCCGAGATCTGGAATACGCGCATTAAGCTTAAAGGCCGCCTCATTAGTTATATCCGCGAGCGCTTCCGCGAAAGCTGGCTCAAGAATCAGGGCGACCCGTCGCGTGTCGTTTCGCTACTCGATAAGATCAGTCCTAACGCCCTCTTGATCGGTTTCTCTCGCCGCTTTGCTACGTATAAGCGCGCCCATCTCTTGTTTAGCGATCTCGATCGCTTGAGCAAGATTGTCAACAACCCCGATTATCCTGTGCAGTTCATCTTTGCCGGCAAGGCGCACCCCGCCGACGGCGCCGGCCAAGGCTTGATCAAGCGCATTTACGAAATATCTCAGCAGCCGGAGTTCCTCGGAAAGATTCTTTTCCTCGAAAATTACGATATGGAATTGGCGCACCGCCTCGTTTCCGGCGTAGATATTTGGCTCAACACGCCAACGCGCAAGATGGAAGCTTCAGGTACGTCGGGCGAAAAGGCCCAAATGAATGGCGTTCTCAACTTCTCCGTGCTCGACGGATGGTGGTATGAGGGCTACAGAGAAGGCGCCGGCTGGGCGCTCTCTGCAACGCGCACGTACCACAACCAAGAACAGCAGGACCGCCTCGACGCACTGACCATCTACTCTATGTTAGAGCAAGAAATCATTCCGCTCTATTATGCTCGCAACAGATCCGGTTACAGCGAGAATTGGGTGCGCGTCGTGAAAGAGTCGTTTGCCAAGATCACGCCTCATTATACGATGAAGCGACAGTTGGACGACTACTACGAGAAGTTCTACAAACCCGAGGCAAAACGCTTCAAGCAACTTTCTGAGAAAGACAACGCAGCCGCAAAAGAGCTGGCGGCGTGGAAGGAAACTGTAGCTGCGCGCTGGAACGACATACGCATCGTTAGTACCGACGATCCTGCCAACGTCCTCAATGGGCAATTGATCAGCGGCGATCCGTTTACGATCCGCCACGTCGTCGATGAGCAAGGTCTGGACAACGCCATCGGCATCGATATGGTCATCATCTCCAACCGCGACGGAAGCGAGCATTTCCGTGCAGCTATTCCGATGAACGTTGTCTCTCGTGAAGGCAACAACTACACGTTCGAATTGACCGACAGTATTGATTTCACGGGCAGTTTCAAGATTGGTTTCCGCATGTACCCGAAGCACCCCGCTTTGGCCCATCGCCAAGATTTCTGCTACGTGCGTTGGTTCTAATCTATTTTGATTCACGCTATAAAGTGTTCCGCCGCGCACGTCTCGCGGCGGAACATTTTTAGCTCCATCTTCACTTATACATCATCTCAATCCTTATGCAAATCACCACAACCGAACTGCTCAAGCCGCTGGGCATAGCTGCGCTCAACCCGATGCAGCAATCAGCGCTCGAGGTCATAGGCGGCGGGCGCCACGTCCTCCTGTTATCGCCGGCGGGCACGGGTAAGACGCTCGCTTTTCTCATTCCGCTTACCTTACAGCTGGATGCGGAGTGCGACCAACTGCAAGCGCTCGTCATTTGTCCCACGCGTGAACTCGCACAGCAAAACGAGGCCGTCTTTCGCTCGATGAAGACGCCGCTTAGAAGCATTTCCCTTTACGGCGGACGCCCCACGATGGACGAGCATCGCCGTTTGCGTGAGATCAAGCCGCAGATCGTGTTTGCTACACCCGGACGCTTGCTCGATCACGTCCAGAAGGGCAACGTCGAGACGCAGTTTGCCACCCGCCTCTTCATAGACGAATACGACAAGTGTCTCGAATTGGGTTTTCAAGCCGAGATGGCCGCCCTCTTAGCCGCTTTTGGCCGCGTACGACAATACGTTTTGACTTCAGCCACGACGGCTATCGACGTGCCGGCCTTCATCGATGAGGCAGGCAGCAGGCTCAATTTCTTGCCGGAGTCTAAAGACCAACGCACGACGACGCTCCTCGTGCCCTCGCCCGATAAGGATAAACTCGATACCCTGGCGCGCCTGCTTAGTTATGTCAAAGGTGCGCCCGCCATCGTCTTCGTAGCCCATCGCGAGAGTACGGAACGCATCGGCCGCTATCTGCGTGAGCAGGGTTTCATCGCACAGATCTACCACGGCGGTATGGAGCAAGACGACCGCGAGCGCTCTTTGTATAAGTTTCGCGCCGGCAGTAGCAACGTACTCGTAGCCACCGATCTGGCCGCTCGAGGATTGGACATCCCCGAGGTGCGTGCCGTAGTCCATTATCACCTTCCGCTCAACGCCGACGACTTCACGCATCGCTCCGGTCGCGCCACGCGTTGGGACAACGAGGGGACGGCCTACGTCATCAAAGGCCCGGCCGAGACGCTGCCCGATTTTATTCACGCCGATGGGGAAGTCTGCGTCGATGATCAACCGATCGCCGCGCAGCGCCCGGTTTGGACTTCGCTCTACATAGGGCGCGGAAAGAAGGACAAACTTAGCAAGATGGACATCGTAGGTTTCCTGTGCAAGAAAGGGGGATTGAAGGCGAACGACATCGGCCGTATCGACGTAGTCGACCATCACGCCTACGTCGCCGTAAGTACGGCCCGCTTGAAGACCGTTTTGCAACGCATAAGCGGAGAAAAAATCAAGAATATGAAGACGCTGATCGAGCCGATGCGCAGTTGAACGGCCCAAAGTTCGGCAGCGCCTCACGCTTTCTGATAAACGCTGCGAGCACCCGCCCGACTTGTTTCGCAAGTCCTTACGCGTGCTCGCAGCGCTTTGTTTTTTATTGGCTAATACTTCATTCTGTAATGCTGCCGCGGCCCATTTTTAGCCTTCGTAGCCTCGAAGTGGCCCATATCTTCCACAGTTGAGTTTATCATATCGCCAACGGACATGCTTCCCACGCGCAAACCGCCTTTGAAAGTCGTGCGAAAATCCCTCGTCCGCCTGATTGTTTATTGCCGAAATCTTACTTGTTTTGTTTTCGCTCACGATAAAAAAGGTTTACGCTCACGATAAAAAGACCTTGCGCTCGTGATGAAAAAGGTTTGCGCTCACGATAAAAAACGCCCGCGGCCGATTGTTGTATCCACCCATCCGTGTCATTTCGCGTATTTTTCCTTGCCCTCCTCGTTTTTATTGGCGTGAAACTTCAGTGCGAAAAGGCTGCGCCCGATTGCCGGCCCTTTGTCGTCAGTCGATAGATCGTTGTCAGCAAAGCAAAAGACGCGCGGAGAAAACGATAACCCACAGGGGTGGGGCGAAGCAGAAGAAAATGAGCTTATTATTTTGCCCGCAGACTTTGGCCGCCTATCTTTGCACAAGAAACTCGAAAAAAGATGAAAACATATCTTGTAACAGGCGCTGCCGGCTTTATCGGCGCAAATTACTTAAAGTATATATTGAAAAAATACGACGATGTGCGCGTCGTAGCTTTAGACTTGCTCACGTATGCGGGCTATCTGGGCACTATCGCCGACGACATCGATGACGAACGCTGCTTCTTCGTGCGCGGAGACATAGGCGATCGCAAATTGGTCGACGAGCTGTTTGCTACATATCACTTCGACGTGGTCGTAAACTTTGCCGCGGAGAGCCACGTGGACCGCAGCATCGAAAATCCGCAACTCTTCCTGCAAACAAATATTCTCGGTACGCAAAATTTGCTCGATTGCGCGCGCCGCGATTGGGTGACGGGCAAGGACAAACAAGGCTACCCGACGTGGAAAAGCGGCGTTCGCTTTCACCAAGTTTCGACGGATGAGGTCTATGGTAGTTTGGGTGATACAGGTTTCTTTACGGAAGACACGCCGCTCCAGCCCCACAGCCCTTATTCTGCGTCGAAGACGAGTGCGGACTTGGTGGTCTGCGCTTATCGCGACACGTTTCGTATGCCCGTCAGCATCACGCGCTGCTCAAACAACTATGGGCCGTATCAATTTCCGGAGAAACTCATTCCGCTCGTGATCAATAATATCTTGCAAGGCAAACCTTTGCCCATCTATGGCAAGGGCTTGAACATCCGCGATTGGTTGTACGTGGAGGATCATTGTAAGGCGATTGATTTGGTGGTGAACAAGGCGGCCGATGGCAGTATCTACAACGTCGGCGGGCATAACGAGCGCCAAAATATTCAGATCGTGAAGACGATTCTGCAAACCGTGCGCCGCATTATGGAGGAGAACGAAAGCTATCGTCAACTCCTGCGCGGCGAGCAAGGGGTGGAGGGCATCGATGAGCGCATGATTACCTTCGTGAAAGACCGCCTCGGCCACGATCAGCGCTATGGCATCGACCCCTCTAAAATTAAAGCCGATTTGGGTTGGTATCCGGAAACGACATTTGAGGTCGGCATCGAAAAAACCGTGCGTTGGAACCTCGAGCATCACGATTGGATCGAAGCCGTATCGGGCTCTGATTATCAACATTACTACGAAAAAATGTATGGCTCGCGCTAAACATACAGCTAAAAGAGACGCCCCGAAGCGGATTCCGCTTCGGGGCGTTTTGTATGTAGCGCTCGGCAAGGCCGGCCTTATACTCGTTGGCGCTTAGCGCAAGATCGTCGCTTCACGATCGGGGCTCACGGAGATAATCTTGATTGGCGTCTCCAGTGCGCGCTCCAAATAAGCAATGTAAGCCGCAAATGCGGGCGGGAAATCTTTTTCTTCGCGAATCTCCGTCAAGGGCGTTTCCCAGCCGGGCAGCGTTTCGTAGACGGCCGTCCAACCTGTGGAGTCGAAAGGCATCTCTTCGGTTCGTTCACCTGCCTTCTCGTAGGCCGTACAGACCTTGATCTCCTTAAAAGTATCGAGCACGTCGCTCTTCATCATTACTAAATCGGTCACGCCATTGATCATTATGGCGTACTTTAACTGCACAAGATCTACCCAACCGCAACGGCGGTCGCGCCCGGTAACAGCTCCGTATTCGTGACCGATACGTCGCAGCTCGTTGCCCGTTTCGTCGAAGAGTTCAACGGGGAACGGGCCGGCGCCAACGCGGGTAGAATAGGCCTTGAATATACCATAAACGTGGCCGATCCGATGCGGCGCAACGCCCAGTCCGGTGCAGACGCCGCCAACCGTTGTCGACGAAGATGAAACAAAGGGATACGTGCCGTGATCTATGTCGAGCATAGAGCCTTGTGCGCCCTCAGCCAAGACAGATTTGCCTTCGCGGAGGAGTTTGTTTAACTCTACTTCCGTATCTTTCAGTTGGAATTGGCGCATATATTCTACGCCTGCAAACCATTCTTGCTCTGTTTCGGTAAGATCGTAATCTGTGAAATTCAGATCGCGCAAGATTTGCTCGTGGCGCGCCTTGAGCGCCTTATATTTGGCTTCAAAATTGTCTAAAATGTCACCTACGCGTAAGCCGATGCGTGCGGCTTTGTCAGAATAGGCAGGGCCGATGCCTTTGCCTGTAGTCCCGACTTTGTTTTTCCCTTTGGCCGCCTCGTAAGCGCGGTCAAGCAAACGGTGAGTTGGGAGGATCAAATGCGCCCGCCGACTGATGTGCAAGCGATCTATGAGCGAATAGCCCGCCGTTTCAAGTTCGCTCGCTTCGTTCATAAAGAGATCCGGTGCGATTACGCAACCATTACCGATGATATTCAGTTTGCCTTCATCAAAAATACCGGAAGGGATAGACCGCAAAACGAATTTCTTTCCTTCAAATATAATGGTGTGCCCTGCATTGGGGCCGCCGGCGAATCGAGCTACGACGTCGTAGCGTGGCGTAAAATAGTCGACGACCTTTCCTTTTCCTTCATCGCCGAAGACAATGCCCAACAAAGCATCAACTTTTCCTTGTGTCATAGGTTTTGTTTGTTGATTGTTTTCTGTAGTGGTGCTACAAAATTACGCCAAGAGCCGCGAAGAGCAAAATAAATGTAGGCTTATTTTCTACCAATTTCTTAGTATGTTGAGCACAGCCCTGCTGAAGTTGGGCGCCCCTCGCACGCGTATATATAATAATGTGTCTGCGTCAAGAAAAGCGTAGAGCGCGTGCCGATTTTTGCTGGCGGAGTGGTAATTGGGGCGCATACGATGGCTTTTCAACGCCGTTTGAGTGGGATGAAAATCAATCTTTTTAGGTATTGCAGCGCTTCGCGACAAGGCGTAATTTTGCAGCATTAAAATTAAATACAACATCTATGAAATTACAAACGCTTTTGATGGGGGCTGCGGTGCTCTTTGTTGCAACTGCGTGCAGCAAGGACGAGCCTGAACCCAAACCAAATCCCAAACCGGATCCGGATCCTGAAGTTCCGGTGCAAGTAAAACAAATGACCGTCTCCGCAACGGATTATGGTACGTGGACTTACGTTGATTTGAAGTCGGGCAAGACTGAAACGCTGGGCGTGAAAGGCCCGTGGGTCTACAAGCAGCAAAATAATGAGGGGCAGATGGAAGAGGTCTATACGAAAGATATGGCCGAAAACACAGAGGAACCCAAAGAATTAAAGGAATGGCAGTTGGCGTTCCACCGCTTTGAACCCAAAACGAATATGGGCGAAGTGGTAGAAACGACCGAGACGGAGTTGAGTAAGGTGACGGAAGTACCCACTTCGGGCTTCGAAGCCGACAAAGAAATCAAGGAGAAAATCATTGTCGACGCGAAGAATATGATGATGGGCAACATCGGCTATGCAAAAACTGCCTTTGTTAACCTGACGCTCTACAAATGGTTGAAACGCACGCCGACGGGTGGTATGCCGCCTTACGATTATAGTCTGTCGGGAAAAGTATATGTCTTGAAATGCAAAGATGGGCAATACTACAAGCTCAAATTTACCGACTATATGAGCAAAGAAGGTCAAAAAGGAGTGATAACATTCTCCTATTCACCCATTAAAATGAAGAAATAAAGGTTATACTTTTCATTTTTAACCATGTTATCTCAAGGGGTGGCCGCGCTATTTTATAGCCGGTTGCCCTTTGGCTTTTTAGAGCGTACTACTGGGGTTTATTTTATGGTGCCGGCCGCATTCCCTGCCCATCTCTTCCCACGCCGGCGCGCTTTCGCCTTGCGGCTTGATGTATAAAAGAAGCGTTCGGCGCTTTGCAACTCTCTTAGCTTGTATTAACTTTGCAATTATGAATCCGATAATTGTAAACGACAGCGACCTGCGTCGCGCTGCCGCCGAGGGAATGGACGCTTTTCTCGACGTCTTTGTGAATGCTTACAAAGCCGCTTGCGGTTCAGAACTCTCAGCTGAAGCTTTCGGCCTGCTTACGCCTGATCAGATCACGCTTTGGGGCTATGTTATCTTGCGCGAAGAGGTGATGGACGGCGGATTTGTCCAACTCATTCACAACGGCTACGGGCCTTTTTTCTTCCACAATCCGTTTGCCAAGGCTTTGAAACTGTGGGGCGTGGACGACTTGGCGCGTCTCATCCGCCGCGTCGACAAACAGTATCGCCGCCATCGAGATGTCTTGACGGCCGATTGCACGGAAGCGGAGTTTATGGCGCTTTTTGAGCAGTATCCCGAATTTGACGATCACGACGACGCATTTATCGAAGGCGAAGAGTCATATACGGCGCAGATAGCGGTTTATGTAGACGAACATTTAGACAATTTTGCAACCATCCATGGCAAAGAATAATAAGCTGAAACCTGCGCGTATCAACATCAAAAACAAGCGTGCGGAGCACGATTATTTCGTAATAGACCGACTGACGGCCGGCATCGTACTGACGGGGACGGAAATTAAAAGTATTCGCCTCGGAAAAGCAGGCCTCGTAGATACGTTTTGCTTCATCAATAATGGCGAAATGTGGGTCAAAAATATGTATGTGGCAGAATATAGCTTTGGTTCTTACAATCGCCACGAGCTGCGGCGCGACCGCAAACTTCTCCTTAATAAGAAGGAGATTCGCCATTGGGCTTCCGAGACCAAGTCGCCGGGTCTGACCATCGTACCGCTACGCCTTTATATCAATGAAAACGGGCGGGCCAAGCTGGATATAGGACTCTGCCGAGGTAAAAAGGAATACGACAAACGCGCTACGATCAAAGAAAAGGAATCGCGCCGCGAAATAGAGCGCGTCACGAAAGCCCACAAGTATTGATGGCAACAAATACAATTCCTCGCCAGACCCCCAAGTCTTGGCGGGGAATTGCTTTTATCGACTATCGCTTGAGCCGTCGCACACTTTCAGCCCCACCATTTCCCCTTTAGTCGCCCCATCCTCGATAGTCCTTCCGCGCATCAACGCTTGGCGGGCCGATCGTTTGAGCGGGCCGCATCGAATCTGCCTGTAAGATGCTTATTCCTTTATTTTCAGACGGATATGTTCCGTCTTTTTTGTTTCATATCTCACACTTTTTATTGTTTGCTGCCACCAAACGATAGTTTGCTGCCGCCAAACGATAATTTGCTGTCACCAAACGATGGTTTGCTCCCGGCAAACGATGCGCAAACCCACTTATCGCCTGTCTCAATGCGATGGGGAGGTAGAGAAAACAGCCTTTTCCGCTTCAAGACCTTGCAAGAAGTACACCATAAAGACATACAAAAATGCAGCAACCCAACCATAGGATTGCTGCTATCAAAATTTATGTGTTAGATGCGGCCTATAATTGTTTCAAAATAAGCTCAAGGCACTTCCGGTTGCGCTTCGACCCGACGCCACAAAGCCGTCGGCGTACGAAGTGAGGTTCGCCGCTACGCCGATGGCGTTTGAGCCGTCAGCACGATGCGCGCTTCGCCGCTGCCTTTTGCGTAGCGCGTAAGCAGTTGCCAAGTATGCTCCAGCGCTTGCTTGACCTTGTCCGCATCACCATCATAGCCGTTGATGATAATCAAAACCTTTGTCGTCGTCTCTGTACACATTGTGCGCACACTATCGCTCGTTGGCGTGGCAAAAGCGCCTTCTGCATCTCGGAACACGGGCAGGTCGGCTATGTTAAGTTGTCCGCGTCCGATGGCCTCATACGGTTCTTCCGGCCGGCCCAGGCCCAAACTGATCGTATCGCCCACGATTTTTTCGCGATCCAGCACGGCGGTAGAATAGCCGCAGGCTAAGGATACGAGATTGCCTAAGTCGACGAGCGTATCAATAGAAAAGAGCGACTTACCTTGGAGCACGCGGCGCGCCAACTGCTCGCAGGAAGGCCGATACCGACTCGGATCTTTTCCGGCCGCTTTATAGGCCGCTCGCGTTGCGGCAATGCCGGCTTGTTGTTTGATCGTCGTCGTATCAAAAGCCGCGCGAAGTTGCTCGCTGCAAGTCTCTATCTCCTGCCAAAGGGCAGCCGGTGTCGGCCCGTTGACCACTTCGGCTTCGAGGAAGCCGCCTACGTATTGTGGCGCCACGCTTTGCAGTTCGGGCGTAATGTTTATGTTCAGCATATCAAAACTTAATAATCAGATTTTACGTTTCGTTCGCACAATTGTTGGAAATCGCAGTGGGCACATACGCTCAAGTCGTCCGTTTGTCGGAAAGTAGGCGTGTCCATCATACGTTGTAAGAGTTCGATACTCTGCTCGCGGAAGTCGGCCGCCAACGGGCCGAAATCGTAGACGCGCTCTTTCGCAAAAGGAATCCAAGGATCGTAAGCGTCATTGATGAGCGGAATGTGAAAGAGTACGGTGGAGACGGGTAAATCCTCATCCGTAAATTCGCGCACCTTATCCTGCACCGCCAAGGCATAGAGAAAAGTTTGGAAGATATAGTAGGGCCTACTTTTTTTCGGTATGAAGAGATCTTCCATCTTGTTGGCCTTTTGCTCTTTTGTACCCGTCTTGTAATCGACTACGCGCAAGGTGCGCAAACCCGAGGGCGTTCGGGCTATGTCTAAGCGGTCGATGCGCCCGCCTACGTTGAAGGGACGCACCGTGTCGTTGATCTTGAGCGGCAGGGAGATGTCGACGTCGCATTCCAAATGTACAATTTCCAAATCGGCCAACCGGTAGTCGTAAGCCAGCATTCGGCGAAACAGGTTGCGAACAATCGTTGCATCGACTAAGCGATAAGGCGCATTGTTTTTGGCAAATGCCTCTTCAATCAGCGGATTGAGCCGCTCGGGATGCTCATGATAATAGGCTAATCTTTGAGGGTCTATCTTTCCTTTGCCTTCAAATGGCTTGTAAAAGTCTTCTGCCAATTGGTGAAATACGTTGCCGAAAATTCTATTATCGAGGGCGACGTCTGTATCCTCGTGGGGCGTCAAACGAGCTACGCGGTGATAATAAAATTGTAGGGGACAATCAATGTATTTATTGATCGAAGAGGGCGAAAGCGGCACTTGCTGCCCGCCGCGCATAGGGTTGAGGCGCTCAAAGAGGTCTGCCGGGCGCGCCACTTCAATCGGCGTGGGTTGCGGAAGCAGTCGGGGCGCATTCAAGGCTTCTTGTCGTATCCGGAAACGACCACTCACGAGGAGCTGCATCATAAATCGTGACATCTCGCCGCCGCGTAGTCCGTCGGGCGTCGCATTATAGGTAAACGTAACGTGGCGGGCGCGCTGCAAAAGACGGAAGAAATAATAGGCATACACGGCGGAGCGATGCGTAGTCGAAGGCAAACCGAACGCCCGCCTGATGGCGAAGGGAATAAATGAGAGTTCGATGCCCGAAGCCGGCATAATGCCCTCATTGGTTGAGAGTAAGAGAATGTTTTCAAAGTCTAAGTTGCGCGTTTCCAAGATTCCCATCAATTGCAATCCCGCCACCGGTTCGCCGTGAAAAGGGATGGACGCCTGCGCAGCTAAGCGGCGGAGCAGCCGATGCAGAGTGGGGGGCGCAACGGTTAACATTCCGCTCTCGACAAGGCCTCGCAGGCGCTCGATAATCGTATAGGATTGGAAAAAAGCTTCGACCGAAAGTTGGCGAAACCGATCATTGTCGGATGGCGTTGCGTCGGCCGCTTCCGCTGTCGCGTCCGCCTGCTGCGCCGTCGCTTGTATGGCTGCTGAAAGTTGGGCAAGGAGCGCGCCGATGTCCGTCGGCGGAGTCGCCGATTTTGATGAACACGCGGCCGTTTCAGCCTTCGCCGCCTCCGCTTCAAAGAAGGATTCCATCAAACTGTAAGCTGAGGTGTGCGTAAGCGGAAATCCTTTCGTAATGTTGGCTTCTGCTACGCTCGGCGGCAAAGCGTGAAGCGTCGGCTCCAAGAGTTGCTCATCGCAGAGTACGATGGCCGTACGCTTAGGCTCATCTGTGAGGTGCGTATTCAACCACTGCGTCGCGTAAGCCGCTTGCTCGTTTTCCGTCTGTGCGGCCACGAAGCAGAAATCCTTATCATGAAAATTGTCGAAACAATCCTCGGCCAAGGCGTTTGGGAATTGGCGCAAGTTTTGTCGGAGAAAGCGGCCCGCCTCTGCGGTGTCGTCGAGATAAAAGCGGTCATAATCCCAATAAAACAAGGCGCGGTCGGCCTGCTGAAAATGTTTGAAGAGCACTTCCTCCACCTTGTCGAGCGCATTAAAGCCCACAAAAACGTACAAGTCGGAATCGGTGCCGCCCAAATCCTCTCCGGCGCTCAGCCGCTCCGCAACTTCGCGAAAAATAGCGCCTTCGTAGGCCTTCCCATCTTGTTTTAGTGTGGCATTTAATTGGTTGTAGAGCGGCAAGAGCAGGTTCCAAAAAGCGAAATATCGCTCTCGGATGCCCTCCGGCGGACTTGCGTGTGCCGTCGTAAAAGCCTGCTCAATCGCAGCCCGCTGTTCGTCGCTCAAGAAGTTGCCAAAGTCGATCGCATTATAGTCTTTGACGTTGACGAACAAGCGCTCCGCATCCGCCATCGCTTTATCGACCTGCTCGAAGTCGGACAAAAGCCGCTCGCCCCAACCGTAAAAAAGATCTAAAGGCTCACTCGTCTGCGCCAAGTCCGCATAAATGCGATACATACGGCAGATTGTTTCAATAGGATCTGCCGCCGTGAGCGGCGAAAGGGCCGAAAAAAGTTCGCCGATGGTGCAAAAGCGCGGCGCCCAAACAGCTTTTTCGTCGACAGCAAGGTATTCTATGAAAAATAAAGCGGCACGCTTGTTCGGAAAGACAACCGTGGTGCGCGCGAAGTCTACTTTTCGGCGTCGTAAGTCTTGCGCGACGAGCTGAAGAAAAGGATCTGTCATAACGAAATACTTTCTACCTTGTTTTGATACACGTACCAGAGCCAGCCGGTCACACTTTCGTAGCCCATCGTTTGGAGCAGGTGCATATAGGTCTTGACTTGCGGAGCGTGAGACGCGGCCGGCGCGCCGAACTTAAAGTCTATGACCACCGCCTGCTTGTCTTTCACCAAGACGCGGTCGGGCCGGTGGCGCGAGAGTTGGTTGTTGTTGCGTGAGAGTATGGTATGCTCGTTGAAAAGCTGCCACGAGCCGTCGAACCATCGACTTACCTTCGCGTCCATCAAGCGTTTGCGCAAGAAGGCCAAGTCCTCGGCGTCGTCGGGTCCGCTTAAACCTTCGCGGCGTAGGTTTTCAAAAGCGCGGGGCAAGTCTTCGACCGTATCAATGTCGGAAAGCAGACGATGAAAGCGCTTTCCGCGGTCAATATAACTTTGTTGCAGGTCGTCGGGATCGGCTTCCGTGCGAACGAAGTCTTTAGATTTGTTCGATTGCTTAAAGATGGCCCGCACCGGTTGCGGCGTAAAGTGGAAGGGAACGGCTTCTGCTTTCGCGTCAAACGGATTTTGCGCCTCTGCCTCTTGCTTGTCGGCCGTTTGCGAGGGGACAATGGCGCCCCAAGTCTTGATGGATAACGCTGCGTCCTCACTATCCGCGTCCGACGCAAAGTCCGGGTCGGCGAACGACGCGATCACGCTGCCGAAAGTCGGTTTATTCGAAGCCGACGGCACGTTAGCCCAAATCAAAAGATTCTTTTTGGGCCGCGTGAACGCAACATAGGCCGCGTTGAATCCATCTACCTTTTGCATTAACAATTCCTGCTCATATTCTGTCTGGAAAATCGATTGTGCCGCCGCTTTATTTTGTTCGATAGGCAAGGTCGGGAGTTCGTCGTACGGACTTTCCTGTGGATGCACCCAAAGCGTGGAGCGACTACCTTGCTTTGTATTAAAAATATCCCAATCGCAGAAGGGAATAAGCACCGTGTGGAAGGCCAGTCCTTTCGACTTATGAATCGTCAGAATGCGAATGCCGTCGACAGCCGTTGAGGGAATGGTCTTCGCAGCCGCTTCCTCGTCCCAAAAATTAAGGAAGGCTTCAATCGAAGACGGATTTTCGTCGAGAAAGGCAAGTACTTGGTCCAAAAAGGCCGTGATATAAGCGCTTTCGCCGCTTATATCGATGCGTTCGTTCGAGCGCCCGGTCGTAAAAATCAAGATGAGTTGCTCTATGAGTTCAAACAGCGGCATTTCCGCCAAGGCCGCGCGGCGCCTGACAAAAGCTGCGGGCAGCAGTGTTGACCCGGCTTCGGCGATGTCGCTCATCGGGCGATTTTCGGCCAAGATGTGGTTGCAATAGATCCGCGTGGCGACGGCTTGCGACAAAGTATCCTTTTCGTCCATCAAGCAGCGCAACGCACTGATTAAGAGTTGCACGACGGGGGAGGCCGATAGGAGAAAGGCCTCCGCAGAAGCGAGCGGCACGTCCAAATGCTGCTCCGCGAAGCGTTCGGCTATGGCCTGCGCCTCCTTGTTTCGCCTGACGAGAATCGCCATATCCGTATAAGCCACGCCGGTTTGGCGGAGCATTTGTATTTGTTGGTAAAGCGAGGCCTCCGCTTCCGCATCGAGCACGTCGGTTTCTGCATCGTGCAGCGTTACGCTTACGTAGCCATCGGCCGTTTTTCGAGGGCAAACTTGCGAAACATCGGCATAGATGTCTTGCAGCAGGTGCGCAGCGGCGTCCGTTTCATCCGTTTCCAATCGATCCAGCATTTGCGCGGCCGCCGGAAAAAAAGCGTTATTAAAGTCTATGATGTGCTGCCCACTACGATAATTTTCACGCAAACTATTTACGCGTGCCGCAGGGTATTCTTTTTCAATGTTTTGTAGGATATTCCAGTCGCCACCATTCCATCTGTAAATGCTTTGCTTCACGTCGCCAACGAGGAGGCAGGTGTTACCCTCGGCGAGGTTGTTGAGGAGCAGACTTTTGATGTTATTCCATTGCAGGCGGGCCGTATCTTGAAACTCGTCGATCAGGATATGGCGCAACTGTGCCCCCGCCCGCTCAAATACGAAAGGCGCATCTTGCTCGCCGACCATTTCGTGGAAGAGCAGTTTTGTTTTGGCGAGCAGAAAGCGACTGTTGGCTTTGTTAACGAGGTCAAGTGCGGCGGCTACGGCATTGAGTAGGAAGAGCTGATTCAAGTTTTTAAGAATCAGCCGGCAACTTAAAATGGTCCGGCGCTTGTCGTGGAGCAAATCGACCAATGCAGCCAAGCGCGAAGATACGTTTGCCGCGCGGCCGTCGTCGGTTACGTTTTTGTTGAGCAACTTTTGCGGGTCCTCAATATATGAGCAGACCGACTTCGTAGGCTCTTCCAAATCGCCATTGAGCAATTTTCGCGCAAAGGCATAGACATATTGCCCCTTTCGACTAAAGCCTTCGAGCGACATGCCGTCCAATTCATCGATTAGGTTTTGCGCCGCGCCGGTCAGTGCCCCCTGTGCCTCGTCCAGCCTTGTCCGCAGCGTTTGTCGGTAGCACCGCATACGCTCCGCATCGTTCAGCCGATTGCGCAAGTCGCTTTCGCGCAGTTGGAAAGCCTCACTCAGCACATTTCGCGCCGAGAAATTTTTCAGATCGCGGCCTACGGACCAGCTCTTGTTGCTGCGCATACGATCTTCGATCAAATCTTCGATCCAGCCAATCAGTTTTTTATCCGCCCGCTCATCGATCGCATCAAGCAAGAAGTCGACCGCTTCGTCCACGGCCTTCCGATCGTCAAGTTCGATCCGATAATTGGCCGACAAACCCAACTCGTGCGCCAAGTTGGACAAGAGTTGCTGAAAGAACTTATCGATCGTCATCACCTGAAAATGGTCATAATCGTGCAAGATCCCATCCAGTGCCGCCTGCGCCCGCTGCTTGAGGTCGGCCGGTTGGCCCAAACGCTCGGCCAGTGCACGCGTGAAATCGTTGTCTCGACCTTCAGCCAAGTCGTACAAATAAGCGAGGATGCGCTGCTTCATTTCCGTCGTCGCCTTATTGGTAAACGTCACGGCCAGAATGTAGCGGTGCGAGCCCCCCTTCGATAAGAGTTGCACGAGGTAGTTTTGTGCGAGCGTAAAGGTCTTACCCGAGCCGGCCGAAGCCTTATATATAATGAGTGATTCTTTCATGTCCTTAGCGGCATCTCTTAATAGGCAAAGATAAGGTTTTTTAATGAAAACGCCGGCCCTTATGCCCACTCATCCTGCTTGCTCTTGGCGCGCCGACATCGCCGCTTTTGCGAACAGCGCCCCACAAACCAACACCTTTCGTCCCTATTCGTAGACCAAAAGCCTCCGCCGGCGCCGTTTACGCTCACGAGCGTAAACCTTTTTCATCACGAGCGCAAACCCTTTTTCTCGTGAGCACAAACCTTTTTTATCGTGATGAAAAAGCAACTAATCACAGTCGGCGGCGATAGCGACCAATGCTTTGCGCCCCGAAAAGGCGGGCGGCGCAGGCAGGAGCAAACCCGAAGCTGGCGGAGCGGTGGGATAAGCGTAAGGAATCAGACTAAAAGAATACCCAATTTTGAGTATTGCAACGATAAAAAGAAAGCGGCAACTTTGCAAGTGCTTTTAAGGCATATAAAATTCATACAACGGTTACGCTATGGCCCGATTTTGGGCAGAATTTCAAAGATGCACCGACTCAAACAGGAGAGCGGTGCATCTTTTTTCTTGCTATTGATGGATCGTTTTTACAAGCCCATATTCGCCGCGACCGATGCTGCACAGCGCTCGCCGTCTATTGCCGAGGAAACAATGCCTCCGGCGTAGCCCGCGCCCTCACCGCAGGGATAAAGACCGGGATGTTGCAGGTGCTGAAGCGTAAGTGCGTCGCGCACAATGCGAACCGGCGAAGACGTGCGCGTCTCGGCCGCAATAAGAAGGGCGTCGTTGGTCAAAAATCCTCGACTGCGACGGCCGAAAACTTCAAAGCCCGCTTGCAGTCGCTTGGTGATAAAGGTCGGCATCCAGAAGTGGAGGGGCGAGGAAACCAAGCCCGGGGCGTAGCTACTCTTAGGTAGGTCGAAACTTAAACGGCCGCGGACGAAATCTTGCATACGTTGCGCGGGCGCCGTCTGGCGCTGATTGCCTTGCAACCAGCAGGCCTCTTCCAAAGCCTCTTGGAAGTAGAGCATACGGAGCGGATTTTCGGCGTCAAAATAGTCACTATGTTCTTCCGAAAAGCGAGGGTCGGCAAAGCGTTCTTCCATAAAGGGCCGCAATTCTCCGTCTAAATCTTCGAGACGCGTTTCCACGACCATTCCGGAATTGCTCCAAGCGGTGTTGCGGTGGGAGGGCGACATACCGTTTACAACGATCTGGCGCGCGCCGGTGGCCGCAGGGACGACAATGCCGCCCGGACACATGCAAAAACTATAGACGCCGCGCCCATTGCATTGCGCTACGTAATTGTATTCGGCAGCCGGTAGATATTTACCCCGCCCTTGCGGATTGTGATATTGCAAGCGGTCGATGAGTTGCGAAGGATGCTCGAGGCGAACACCGACGGCGATGCCCTTCGCTTCGAGTCGGATGCCATCGCGGCGGAGAAAGCGGTAGACATCTCGCGCCGAATGACCCGTAGCCAAGATGACCGGTCCTAAAAACTCAGTGCCGGCCGTCGTGCGCACGCCGACGACGCGCTCTTCTTGGCGCAAAAGGCCGTCGACGCAGGTCTGAAAGTGGACTTCGCCGCCACTTTCGATAATCTGCTTGCGCATGGCTTCGATGATTAACGGGAGTCGGTCGGTGCCGATATGAGGGTGCGCATCGTAGAGAATGCTTGGCTGTGCGCCAAACTGCGCAAAGATGCGCAGAATCTTATCCACATTGCCGCGCTTCTTGCTGCGCGTATAGAGTTTGCCGTCAGAGTAAGCGCCGGCGCCGCCCTCGCCAAACGCGTAATTGCTCTCCGGATCTACCGTCTGATGCTGCTTGATGCGGGCGATGTCCTTGCGGCGCTCGTGAACGTCCTTGCCGCGCTCCAAGAGGATGGGGCAGAGGCCGAGTTCGATTAAATGTAAAGCTGCAAAGAGGCCGGCCGGCCCCGCGCCGACCACGACCACGCGGGGCGCATGGGAAACATCGCCGTAGCGGATCGGCTCAAAAGCCACGGAGGATTCGTCTTCATCTATAAAAAGCAGGACCGTGAGATTGACGAAGACCCGACGCTGGCGTGCGTCGATGCTTTTGCGCAAAAGGCGCATAGCGCGGATGGAAGAGGGTGCAAGGTGGAGTTCGGCGGCACAATGGCGACGCAAAGCTTCTTCTTGCAGAGCTATATCGGGCGTGAGGCGGAGTTGGATTTCTTTTTGCATACCGGAAAAAGGGAACTGTGGGGAGAATGATCGAATGTATAGGATAAAAAATAAGCGCACGGCGGCGCTTTATCAGTCTTTAGCGAAACAAGGCTTGCAGGGCTTCTTCGACACGGCGCACGGGGATCAACTGAATGTTGACCTCCGCTCCCAAACCTTTGAGTGAGGCTTCGGGGAGCAGGAAGCGCTTGAACCCAAGTTTGGCGGCCTCGGCAATGCGCTGGCGGATGCGGGTGACGGGACGGATTTCGCCGCTCAGACCTACCTCGCCGGCCATTGCAATCGTGCGATCGATGGCAATATCTACATTGCTCGACAAAATGGCGGCGATGACGCTCAAATCTATGGCGGGGTCGGTGACGCGAAGGCCGCCGGCGATATTGAGAAATACGTCCTTGGCCCCCAATTTGAAGCCGGCGCGCTTTTCCAATACCGCTAAAAGCATGTTCAAACGGCGAAGGTCGAAGCCGGTGGCAGAACGTTGGGGTGTGCCGTAAGCCGCTGAGCTGACCAGCGCTTGCACTTCGATGAGGAAGGGGCGAGCGCCTTCGACGGCGGCGGCAACGGCGATGCCGCTTAACTCGTCTGTACCTTCCGTTAATAAGAGTTCGGAGGGGTTAGCTACGGGCCGGAGACCTTCCGCCCGCATTTCGTAGATGCCCAGTTCGTCCGTGCTGCCGAAACGATTCTTGATGCTCCTCAAAATACGATAGAAATAGTGGCGATCTCCTTCGAATTGGAGCACGGTATCAACAATATGTTCCAAAACTTTCGGCCCTGCGATGGCGCCATCTTTAGTAATGTGGCCGACAAGCAGAACGGGCGTGGCGCTCGACTTGGCATACTTCAAAAACTCTGCGGCGCAGGTTCTGATTTGCGATAAACTGCCGGGGGCGGAATCGATGGTTTCCGTGGCCATCGTTTGAATGGAGTCGATGATTAAAAGATCCGGCGAAACGTCGCGCAACTGTTCGAAGATGCGCTCCAGATTGGTTTCGCACAGGAGCAGGCAATCGTTGCCCGAAGCTGAGGGCGCTAAACGATCGGCGCGGAGTTTGATCTGCTGTTCGCTTTCTTCGCCACTGATATAAAGAACCTTGCGGTCGGTAAGGCGAAGCAGCGTCTGGAGGAGCAGGGTAGACTTGCCGATACCGGGTTCACCGCCGAGCAGGATCAAAGAACCGGGCACTAAACCTCCACCCAAAACGCGGTTGAGTTCGGGGTCGTGGAGATCATAACGCGACACCGCGTCGGCCTGTACGGCTGAAAGCGACACGGGGCCACGCTTTCTTCGCCCATCTCGGTTGAGTGTGCGCTCAGCAACGCTCGCCGATTGCTGCGAAGCGGAGGGCGAGAGGCGGATTTCCTTGAATGTGTTCCATTCTCCGCAGGCCGGGCAGCGACCAATCCACTTGGCCGATTCCTGACCGCAATTTTCACATACAAAAGCTGTCTTTACTTTCATTCCAGTCCGCTTATGTCGGCTTTAAGGCGCACTAAATCTTTGCGAATGGCGCGTAGCTCATCGAGAACATCGGCAGTTTGCACGACGCCTTCCTTATTTTTTCGTAGTAATTGTGCGGCTGCGGCGAGACGAAGTCCACGCACCTTGACCAAATTGTGGACAATGCGTATTTTTTCTATGTCTTCCTTTGTATATTGCCGGATATTTCGGCCGCTTTTCTTTGGCGAAATCTGCGGAAAGACCGTCTCCCAATAGCGCAGGAGCGTCTCTTTCACATCAAACATCTTGGCTACTTCCGAGATGTTGTAATATAGTTTCAAATCTTTCGGTTCTGTCATATCAAAACTGGCATAAATGGCTAAGAAAAAGAACGATCGCTCACGCGGAAGTTGGAGGTTCGTCTTCTTCGATTGACTCTGAACGCTCCGAAGGGTATTCTCGATCAATGATGCGCTTGATGAGCGAATTGCGAATGCGTAGACTGATGAACGAAATCCAAATCAGCGGTATTACGACGAAGAGTAAGAGCTTGAAAAGTAAGTCTAAAAAATTGTATTTAGGCGCCAAGCTGAACGAATAGTTGAGTCCTGTGGCCGCTAAGACGCTGCTAAAGGCGCCGAGCCAAAACAAAATTAAGCCCAAGAAAGACCCCCAGAAAAGCGGATGGCGCAAGGCGCGGCGAATGACGTGTTTGCGCTCGCTTTGAGGCACACGTTTGAAGGCCGGAATTTGGCGTAAGATGCTGTCGAACGTCTCTTTTTTATTCATTGTCGTATGTTTTCAGCCGGCGCTCCGGAGATTCGTTTTCACCATAAGGGCAATAACGCCGGAGGGCAAAGATAAGAGAAAATACCTAAAACGCCCCTATTTTTAGGGCGGTTTCTCTGAAAATTGTAACTTCGCCCGCAAATGGGAAGTATGAAGACAGCAGCACTTATTTCAGGCGGCGTGGACAGTGCCGTTGCTGTTCACCTGCTGAAAGAGCAAGGTATTACGCCCGATCTCTTTTATATTAAGATCGGCAACGGACCGCAGGGCGAATGGGACTGCAAGGCGGAGGAGGATTGGGAGATGGCGACGGCCGTGGCCCGACGCTATGGCTGCAAGCTCCAACTTATCGATCTGCAAAAGGAGTATTGGGACGAAGTAGTTGGGTACATCATCGACCGATTGCGCAAGGGATTGACACCAAACTCCGATGTGATGTGCAATAAGTACATAAAATTTGGCTGCTTTGAGGAGCGCGAGGGCCACAACTACGATCGTATCGCCACGGGACACTATGCGCAGACGGAAACAGACGAGGCGGGGAGAGTGTGGCTCACCACGGCGCCCGATCCGGTCAAGGATCAGACGGATTTTCTTGCACAGTTGGACGGCTTTAGTGTGCGTAAGCTCATTTTTCCCGTAGGTAGATTGGTCAAAGATGAGGTTCGGCAGATTGCGCAGGCGGCTCACCTTGCACCGGCCAAGCGAAAAGACAGTCAAGGTATCTGTTTTTTAGGCAAAATCAGTTTTTCGGAATTGGCGCGCACGTATTTGGGCGAAAAAGAAGGGCTGGTTGTGGAACAAGAGACGGGCAATATTATCGGCAAGCATAAAGGCTATTGGTTTTACACCATCGGGCAGCGCAAAGGTTTAGGTTTTGGCGGCGGTCCGTGGTACGTTGTGCGCAAGGATATCAAACGCAATATTATATATGTGAGCCGTGGCTTTGAGACGAAGGCGGCTTACGGCAAGGCCTTTCGCATAGAAATGCCGCACTTCATTACTTACAACCCCTATGAGGCGGATGGCGACTATCGGGTTACGTTTAAGGTGCGCCATACGCCGGAGTTTACGCCGGGCCAACTGGTTGTGCGCGGCGGGAAGTATGCGTTGCATTCGGACGAATTGATTCAGGGTATCGCACCGGGCCAATTTGCCGTATTATATGACGAACAGGCGCACCGTTGTTTGGGAAGTGGCGAGATTGGACTGCTTCCGCCCACCAAAATGCAATAAGATCTTCGTGCATAAGCGTGATTTTTTAGCCTTTTATTTGGTTTGAATCAAAAGTTTCTCTACTTTTGCACTCGCTTACAACGCTTAGGCGTTTGCGGGGTGTAGCTCAGCCCGGTTAGAGTACGCGTCTGGGGGGCGTGTGGTCGCTGGTTCGAATCCAGTCACCCCGACAAAGCAATAGAGGTGGTAGACATCAACAAGTTAAGATGTTTGCCACCTCTTGTTTTATGCAAGGAATCAGTCGAGATGGGGCGGATTCGGAGCGATTGGCGGCTGCCGGTGTCCGCGGAGGATTGTTATCATCCCATTATACACGGCACCTATAGGGCGAACATCGGTTTTAGAGGTATGCCCGTAGGATTAAAATTATAGCTGTCTGCAAAACATTTGCAGACAGCTATAATGCTATATAGAATAATGTGTATTTCGCTCAGGCGCGTTGGGCGCTTACTTCACAAGTTTCAATTCTTTCAAAATATAGCTTGAACCGCCGACTTTATCTGCGACCCAAAGCACATAACGAATGTCGGCAGAGATACAGCGTTGTAGTTTCGGATCATAACGGAAGTCGCTCATCAAACTTTCTATGTTGCCGTCGAAGGCCAAACCTATGATTTCGCCGCGATCGTTCAACACTGCTGAGCCGGAGTTGCCGCCCGTAATGTCGTTGTTTGAGATGAAACACGTCTGAAGCTTGCCATCCGGGCGCGCATATTGGCCAAAATCTTTCGCCTCATAGAGTTCGCGCATACGTTCGTTGACTACGTAATCGCTATCGTTCGGATTTTCTTTCTCAAACATTCCTTCGAGTGTCGTACTCCAATCGTAGCTGACCGCATTGCGCGGTTTCATATTGGCGATGTGTCCATACGTGAGGCGCTGCGTTGAGTTGGCATCAGGTGCTTTTGAGAAATTGCTCATTTCCAACAAGCCTTTCACGTAAGTGCGCTGCAAATCGATCAATCGGCGGTTGGCATTGCCGGCAGCACGCGCCAAGGGAACGTAAGTCTTCAGCATAATGCGATAAATAGGATCATTCAAGAAGACCGTTGTGTCGGGATGTTGGAGGAATTCGTCTAAAGCTGCGTGCGAACGGAAAATGGATTTTTGATAGATCTCTTCAGCCGTGGGCACTTTTAGCGCCTTTGAACTTTGCAAGCGGCAGTTTTTCTCCCAAACGGGGGCCAAGGCTGCGTAGCGGCGCTGATCTTGAGAGAAGTCAGACTTGCCCGGCGTGATGTAGAGTGCGGCGCGTAAGCGTTCAGCTGCATCTGCTTTATCTTCGGGCTTTCCGGAGCGCATTAAGCGTAGGAAATTGGCTGCGTCGAGCGGGTGAACGAAGATGCCATCGGTGATAATGGTGCGCGTAATCAAGGTTGCGTCGTGGACCGTGTCGCTATATTCTTTCATCAGTTTGGCAATGTCGCTCACGACCGTCTTATAAGCCGGATTGCCACTCTTTTCTGCGAAAGCCTGAAAAGCTTTTTCTTCCTTACGTAGCGTTTCTATGAGCTTATTTTTGCGTACAGATTCGATAGCGCCGCCATAGTTTTTGACGAGGTTGTTCAAGCCCATATCTTCGTCTTGCAACGCGAGCTTTTCAGCTTCGCTGCGCGCCATTTCAGATGCATTGAACGCCAGTTCGGCGCGGCCCGCTTCTACGACGGGGCGATATGTGTCGTTCATAAGGTGGGATAACGCGTCGCTGGTCAAGAAGCGCTGCGTGCGGCCCGGGAATCCCATAATCATGGTGTAGTCGCCCTCGTTAATACCTTTGAGTGAGATGGGCAAATATGTCTCGCGCTTCAGCGGAACGTTCTTTGCGCTGTAAGCAGCCGGCTGTCCTTTTTTATCAGCGTAGATGCGGAAGATGGCAAAGTCGGGGTTGTGGCGCGGATAGACCCAGTTGTCTTGATTGCCGCCAAACTGCGCGATATTCAATGGCGGATTGACTACGAGACGGACGTCTTTATACGTCTGCTCGACAAAGAAATAGAAGCGGTTGGCGCTAAAGAAAGCTACGACACTGCCGCGGGCGCCGGGCATTGTGCTATATTTAGAGGCCTTGAACAGCTTCTCGCCAAAGGGCTTCAAGAAGCCTTGACTCTGCATCGTGTAGGTATCGATTCCGGCAGCTTTGGCCGCTGCTTCGACGGCTTCCGTGACGTCCTCGATCGCGATGATAAACGTAAAGGTCAAGTCTTTGACCGGCAATTCTTCGGCGCGGCTTTTCGCATAATAGCCATCGCGCAGATAATTGCGCTGCGTTGTGCTGATACCGTGCACATAGGAGTAGCCGCAATGGTTATTGGTAAGCACAAGTCCGTCGGGTGAGATCACTTCGCCCGTGCAGCCGCGCCCAAACTGGCCGATTGCATCTCGCAGCGAAGGGCCGTTTTCGTTGTACAATTGATCCAGCGGCATCTTTAGTCCGGCTTTTTTCAGTGAGTCGGCTAAATGCTGCTGCTCCATCAGTTTGAGAAACCACATCCCTCCATCTGCTTGGGCTGTTAGTGCCAAGAAAGCGAGGAGAGAAAAGAGTAACTTTTTCATAGTCTTGGGTTGTATTGAAAGTTAATAAAAAAAGTGTTTGTCAAGAGGCTCTACGGCATCGCGGAGAGGCCGTCGGAGAGTCTTTCTGTTTCGCTATAGACGATAGACGCTGCGAATTTAAGGAAAAAAAGCACGTGAGCGGCTAAGTTCTTCCTAATCTTTTTCCCTCAAACCGCAGATTTGTAAGGCTTACCGGTGATGGTTGCGTGCGATGGGTGGAATTTTGCATTCGGAGCGTGAGAATGGGGTGGGGCGCGCTTGATTTCCGACAGGCGGCGAGGGGCTTTCTGCTTGTCGAGGTTTGACCTTGTGATTGTTTGGTGGGAGCAAACTATGGTTTGCCGGCATCAAACTATGGTTTGGCGGCACCAAACGATTGTTTGCCGGGAG
Source organism: Alloprevotella tannerae (assembly GCA_015259125.1). Lineage (GTDB taxonomy): Bacteria > Bacteroidota > Bacteroidia > Bacteroidales > Bacteroidaceae > Alloprevotella > Alloprevotella tannerae_A. The sequence continues at coordinate 43,912 of JABZGR010000002.1, forward strand.
CAAACGAAAGCAGAAGCCACGCAACGCATCCTCCGCAGCGCTGAAAAGGCTCGGTGGATGCGTGTTTGTTTTTTGAAAAGGGGGTGTCAGGTTATCAGGATTAGAAAGGATAACCGATGGCAAAGTGGAAGACGAGACCGTTACGGAATTTATCGATGTTGTAAAAGCCCGACTTGCTCGTAGCATAGGGCGCGTGGAGTCCGACGCCGAGGTCGAAACGGAGCACCAAGTAGCTTAAGTCGTAACGCAAGCCCAAGCCCGTGCCTACGGCGATCTGCTTGAAGTTGCGCAAGTTGAATTCGCCGCCCGGCCGCTGCGGGTCTTTGTGGAGCAGCCACACGTTGCCGGCATCTAAGAAGAGCGCGCCGTAAAGACTCCCGAAGAGGTGCGCACGCAGTTCGGCGTTGGCTTCCAGTTTGATGTCGCCCGTCTGTTCTATGTAAGCATATTTTGAATTGTTGGCCTTGTATGTGCCCGGCCCGATGCTGCGGACCGCAAAACCGCGGACGCTGTTGGCGCCACCGGCATAAAACTGTTCGGAATAAGGTGCACGCGTGCTGTTGCCGTAAGCGTAGAGGATGCCGCCGTAGAGGCGCGTGGCCAATTTGAGCGAACTGTTGATTTTATACGTATAATGTAGCTCTGCCGTGGCTTTTAGAAATTGCGCAAAGGGAGAGCCGAACATCTTCTTGTCGCGTTGGTTAAACGGTTTGCGTGCTAAGGCGTAGAGAGCCGACGTGAGGTTGCCGGCTTGCTTGGCCAAGACTTGCACCATTACGGGATTGCGGTGGTGAGCCGCCGAACTATAAGTGAAGAGATAAGACATAGCCGGCACAAACTGGTTGCGCATAGAAACGGCTAAAGCCGGATTGGCCGCGAGAATAGAATCGTAGGTGTGAGAGGAGGATAATACTTTGTTGAAATCAATGCTTAGCGGGACGAGTTCGTGCAGGGCGTTCTGCTTTTTATGCCAAGCATATTTTGCACTGATGCCTGCGTTGATCAAAGTGAAGAAGCTGGTGCGCTTTTTCCAATCCGTATTGAACGCAAAGGTCGTTTCGGCAGGGAAACGCAAGCGCTTCTTGGAGATACCGGGGAAGAAGATGCGCGGAAAATGGAAGGCCAATTGCGAGCCGAGCTCATAAGAATCGAGCAAAGAGCTGTTTCGTTCCGTCCCGGTGCGAAGTTGCCATTCGTAAGAGCCAAATATTTTGAACGAAATGCGTTCACCACCGCGAAAAGCATTGTTCTTGCTCAGTTCATAACTCATTCCCGGACCTATCTGCTGGTTGCTCTTGAGCGTAGCATTCATTTCGAAGTTTGAATCATAAGGTTTATCGAGCACAGCGGTTACATAAACGTCGAGCGAATCGCAAAGGTCGGTCGTGTCTTGCGGGATATATTCTACGTCCAACAAGCGGAACACGCCGATATTATTGAGCTTCTCAAGCGTACTTCGCTGGTCGTCGTAGCGATATAGTTCGCCGTGTTTGTGCGTGACGGCCTGTCGCCACATAGATGAGCGCAAGGGGACGCGTTTTCCTGAATAATTGAACGTGAAAAAGCGCTTCGACTTCGTCTTTTCAAGTATTTCCGAATCGTAACGCCTCACGGTGATGTGCGTTTCGCCAATTTTCCATGGCTGAAGTGCTTTCTTGTTAATCGCCGGCGAGGGCTGCACGTGTAGTTGTACGAGTTGGCGGCGCGCCAGTGTGTCGGCCTGAAAGGTCGTGTAGTTGTCCTGCCAATAGTAATAGCCCGCATTGCGAAAGAGTTTGCTGATTCGCGCTTGTTCGTCAGTCAGTCGAACAGCGGAAAAAGCATCTCCGCTGCGGAGTAGGCGCTTGTTGTGCGTGGCTTGCAGCAAACTGTCCTGTGCGGGCGGAAAAGAAAGATAAGTAATGGAGTCGAGCAGCGACAATGGGCCAACTTGTACGGCGTAAGCCACTTTCGCTTTCTTTGGATTCTTCTCCGGGTGGATTTCATAATTGACCTTGCCGCTGAAAAAACCATAATTGCGCAGCGTGTTTTGCGCCACTTTGGCGCGCATATCCGGACTAACGCTCGTGATAAGTACGGGCGTCGTGGCGAAACTCTTAAACATCCATTTACCCAGCTTGGTCTCCGACTTCACAAAGGCGTTGTAGGCCCACAAACCCGGTTGCAAAGGCGAGCTATGATAAGAGGAACCAAACAGGGCATTGTTGGGCGGATAAGCCAACACGGCTTCGACCTCTTCCTTGGCCGTCTCTAAGGCGGCTTTCGTGACTTCTTGTTTGTGCGATGCGGCTTTGGCGGCTGCGCGAGCAGCTTCTGCTTGTGCTGAATCTGATTGCTTAAGGTTTGAAAGTGCGCCTAAACCGCCCTTGCCGGAGAGTGCGTCGTCGATGGCGTTGACGGCGTCGGAGATCGTCGTGATGACGCCGACGGAATCTCGCCTTACCTTGGACGGTTTTGCGGGCTCTTGCGTGTAAGTGATTTTCTTGATGCCGGTATAGAGCTGTTCGCCTTCGGACAGTTGGCTCGTCGTGGAGCAGGAACAGGCCAAAAGGAGGAGCAGGATGGGAAATAATAGGTGCTTAAAAGCCATAAGTCGTTATAAACTTTGTCAGTTATTGCTTCTTCTTCGATGTCGGCTGTTGATCCTTGGACTTTTTCCTCCAAAAGATGAACAAGTCGCCGAAGCGATCCGTCTTCTTGCGCACAGCGTAACCGATGCCGGTTTTCGTGAGTAAGCCTTCGAGCGGATCTGTTGTGCCGCGCTCGTAGAAAATGCGGGCATAGCGGGTGGCGCCCGGGTTGATTTTGTATTCTATGCTGACATTGTTGATGATACTTTCAGCGCTGTTGTCGGCTTCTTTTCCCGCGCTGACGCGGCCGCCGATGATAACGCTGATGCGATCGTTCCAAAAGCGCTTTGCAAACTGGAATGAGTAGTCGGTAGTGACAGTTCCGACCGACGAAGTGCCGGTTTCTACGCCCAAACTAATGTCTACGGTCTTCAAAGCCTTGCCGGCGATGCTTTGAATCTCATTCTGCAAGAAGGCATTCAACGCATTGTTGGCTTTGAAGCCTGAGCCGGCGGAGGCATTTTCGGCTATGAACATACCGGTTGCCATCATCGCCACTGCGGCCTTGCTTCTTTGCTCCTTACTCATTGACGCCAGCGTGTTTTGAACAGCCAAATCTTCGGGCGCTTCAATCGTGAATTCCAAGCCCATTTGATCAAGGGGCTTCGTAAGCTTGAGTCCGACGTCGAAGACTACGGCGCGGCGATGCTCATCCGAACTAATGAACGTCTTCATCCGCTCTGTGGCTATTATATCTAAGGTGGGATTTGTTGGATCTCCCGTGAATGTGATCGTACTTCCCTCTTTTAGATCGAATGTGCGCAACGGAATGACGGGCAATTCGTATTTGATTTTCCCATCTTTTGCCGTCAACTTACCCACTAAGCGCATTTCGCCCGACGGAGTGTAGCGGAAAGTGAGCGATCCTCCGCCTTGGAGGTCGGCATAGCTTTGCCCGTCTTCCGAAAGCAGGCAATGGAAGTTGGCATCTTCAGCTATGTTTATGCCGAGTACCATATTGACGCCATAATCTGGTGTGATGGCAACTTCAGCTTTAGTTGTATCGCTAAAGTCTACAAACTCCACGAGTCCGTCTAAACTATTGCTTGCCGTCAACGGAGAATCGCGCAGAATGTATGTAAGATCCGTTTTGTCTAAAATACGTAGATCGCCGCGCACAGATAAGCCGTCGACCGGTCCTTTGATGGTGCAATTGATGTCAGAGAAGACCTTTCCGAAGAGCAAAGACTTAGTTTTGCGGTGGGTATTTATGAGTTCGAAGTTCTCCGTCTTGAGTCCCAAGTTCAGATATACCTTCGAGAGGTTGGTCATATCCACGTTGCCGTTCAAGACAAGTGGCGCTTCGCCCGTCGATAGGAGTTGGTAATTCGCAAATGTGATCTTGGAGTTCACAATTTGGATCGGCCGTTGTTCCGGTTTGAAATCAAACCCATACACTTCCGAAGCGATATGTGCCGAATCCGGCGTCAAACTGCCGTTAATTGCAGGCCGCGACAGCGGGCCTTTAATTTCCACAGACCCATTGGCCTTTCCGCGCAGTGCAATTTCCGTTCCGTCGAGGAAGGAATTGAAGAAGAGCAGCGGAAATTCTTCCAACGTTGCCGTACCGTCAAAGCTGCCGCCTCCCCGTTCCGTATACGTACCTTTTGCCGACAACATTTCAGCATCGTTGGTAGAGACGTAGGCCTCCACATAATGTTCCCCTTTCTCCTTTGGCAGATACATCAACTCCGCCCCCAGCGACCCGAGAGGTGTACCGGCGTATGTGAAATTGCTCGTTTGGAGCGAGGCCATCGCACTATACGTCTTATGATTATCCAAAATATGAATATCACCCGAGAGTTTTCCGCCCATAGTTGGCAGATACGGCAAGACCGTCGACAGTTCTCCGAGGTTTAAGTTGTTAATCGAGAGCGCAATGTCGTTAATCGAATCGCCCGGAGCACTGTATAGCTTCACGCCCGTCCCATCGTCCGCCAGCAAGTCCACGTTAGCACGAATTTCCTTCTGATTTCCGAAGAAAATATAGTTGTCTTTATTGACCGTAAAGTTGCGATAAGCCAGCACCGGGTGTTCCGGCGAGATCATAACCTTCAGTCCGTTTTCGACCAAGTCGGCTTTTAGGCCCAGATCGATGCCCTTTTCGCCATCGTTGTCGTAGAATTGCGCCATCAATCCCGCCCCTGTCGAGAGCAAATACCCTTGAGCGCGTATTTCAAACTTATTCGGATTGCGTTTCGTATAGTTTTTCACAAACGCCTCCATACGTACGCCCGTCGTGTCCTGACTAAGGTTCGCGTAAATCGTATCTAAGAGCAGCCCACCGTTGCTAAAGCGCCCTACAGATGCCGTTCCGTAGACGCCCGCCGTCGGATTTGTCTGCAGATCGACGTATATTTTATTATATGTATAGCCATTAAAATGCAGGAAGTTCCCAATCGGGTTCCTTTGCCCTGCTTCTAAGTGCAGATCCATTACGGGCAATTCGCGCTTAAGCGCCTCTTGGTCCAATTTTTGATTGGTTATCTGCCTCGTCAGTAGCGTGCCCAGTCGCGCCAGTCGCGGTGCGAGGCGATTGATGTCGCCTTTCGTAGCCAGCAGCAACCGCAGGTCGCCACTGTTGATCCCGACCATCGTCGAGTCACTACCCGTTTTGAAGTTGAAGTGTATATCATCCGTCGAGAAACCGCGCGATGGAGAGACCGCAAACAGGTGATCCGCGATGCCATTGGCTGTAATCCGATTAAATTGTCGGTTCGTTGTCGCGTACAGGTGCAGTTGTCCGCCCGCCGAGAGCGTATCAGTCGTCACGTTCAAGCGGCGCAGATCCGCCTGCTCTATGTTTGCATCCGCCTTAATACTGATTAAGCGTTCCAACATAAGCTCTGCCTTCACATCACCTTTGACAATCTCGTTGTTGATGGCTGCTTCAAAGAGCGCCTTGTGTCCTTTTAGCAAAGTTTGGAAGCGGAGTCCGCTCAAGTCGTAGCCGCCATAGGCGAAGCGGTTGATGCTTACGTCAGCTTTCAGTTGAGCCTTGCCCGAGACCAAATCATATCCGTTTCCTTTGGCTACGATGTGCCCCGAGAAGTCGTTCAATCCCATCGTCGGCAGGAAGACTTTCAGCGGGAAGCGTTGAGCTTGCAGATCGGCCGTATAGCTTTGTGCACGCAAATCTATCTTGCCTTTTGCCGCCAGTCGTCCTTGCCCTACCGCCAGTCGCAGATCAAACCCATAATTATCCCCCTTGAAGTTGACGCGTCCCGAAGCCTGCATCCTGTTGGGCAACTTTACGCTGCCGGCAGCCGAAGGCGCGAGCTGCCGATACAAGCGCGGCAGTCCGGCGCCCGTTGTCAGCGAGCGGATGTTAATCGCCCCGCTGCGCCGCGCTGATGCCACGTTCAGCAAAGTGCCGTTCGCTTGCAAGCGGATCAAGCCCGGCAGTTCCAATGTCGTATTTCCGAAAGTAAAACGCCGCAGATTCCCACTAAAATCGCCCTTTATGCGAAGCATCGTTTTAGGATAGACGCGCAGCAAGTCGCGCGGCACGTAGCTTCGTCCCAAGTTTTTTACGTCCTGCCACCCCAGTTGAGCATCGCAGTGCAGCGTCATCTTCGTCCTGCTATCAGTATCGAAGGTCGACAATGGGAAACGCAAACCAATAGATACTTTAGAATGCGCCGTATGCAGGGCCATGTTGGGCAAAATGAGGCGCTGCTGATCCATATAGATCGGCCCGCTGATGCGCTTCACCTGCAAACCGCACTTCTCGACAAAGGCCGCGTGGGTTACGTTGGCGTTCAATACGTTTTCGGCGTAAGTCAGCGTGTCTATTTGCAGAAATACGTCCTGCAAGGCTATATCGTTCGGGTTCAATGGCTTGCCTTGGCGCAGCCAAGTCGCCGGATCGCTTGCGCCGCCTCCCTTTGGGAAAGCCGCAAAGGGCTGCCACGCTTGCAAACCTTTGATATTGTCTTGATAAGTGTAGGCGCCGCGTATCGAATCGCGCAGTGAGCGTTCCTTCGCCGCAGGTATGGGGCGATATTGCCGGTTGCGCGTCCACACGCCGTCCGGCGCTTGGTTCAGATAGGCCAATTTGCTTTTTTCTACGCCAAAGGAGCGAACGGCATAACGGCCGGTTTTCATGTTGAATGTGCCGCCTTTTAAGGCTGCCTGTGCAATATCCGCTGCCAACCACATTTGTTTGGGCTGATAAGTGGCCGGTAGGCGCTCAAGCAAACTGCCTTTACCCTTTCGAGCTTGGGGTAGAGCGGCCATTAGTGCCACTTTCGCTTTCGTCTGTCGCAGCGTGGCGCGACCCACGCTCACTTCCCATTGCGCCTTGACTTTCGTCGTGTCGTCCATCGCCGTATCTGAGAGGCAAACGACGACATCAGACTTGCGTAAGTCGGCATAGTCTACGACGACTTTCCGCTTCACCCAGTCGATCTCCTTGGCCGAAGCCTGCAAAGCCCCGATTCGGCCCGCGATGTGCGCGCCGCCGATATAGTTTCTCGTATCTACTTGCGCCCGATATAAGGCTATGCCGTCCACTTCGGCCCGTCCGTCGAAAAGCGGAAGCAGCGCCACGTTGAGGCGTAGCGAACCTGCGGCCAGTAGGGTATCGTTGTGCTCTACGGCCGTCACGTTGTGAATGGCTAAGTCTAAAGGAAAAGCCAGACGCACGGATTCTACGTTAAACCGCACGCCCGTTTTTTTTGTAAGGTATTGCGCCGCTCTGTCTACGGCAAATTGCTGGACGGGCGGAATGTAGATCAGGATGGCCAAGAGTAGAAATAACGCAATGGGCGTCAAGATTATCCAGGCGAAAATGCGCATAATGCGCTTTGCGATACGGCGTTTTTCCATACTGAGAGCAAAGGTAATACTTGGCGGGTGCTTAACCAAAGGATTGCATTCCTTTTGTGCAATTTCTCGCTTCTTCCGGTCGCTTTCTCCTTTCTGCTTGCGAAGGTTGCTGCCGCTTTTTTGCTGAGCGAGGGATTGACTTTTTAAGGCACGCAAGGCCGCTTCTGACTGACGCCGGCTTGTCGGCGAAGTTTTTTATCACGAGAAAAAAGGTTTGCGCTCGTGATAAAAAAGGTTTCATCTCACGATGAAAAAGGCTTACGCTCGTGAGAAGAAATAGCCCAATGGGGAGCTTCTGCTCACTGAATTTTGATTACTTTCGCAGAAAAATCTGATGTAGTGTGAAGCAAAGGTTGATTTTACTCTTGAAAACGTTTGGCCTCCTCATCTTGTTCTTTGTCTTGATGAAGCCCGCGTTTATGCTGTATCATCGCGATCTGTATGCCGGTGTTGGCTTGACCGACTATTTCCGCGTAGTTTGGCACGGCCTGCCGATGGATGCGTCTGTGGCAGGCTATTTTACGGCCCTTCCGGCGCTCTTGCTGACGCTGTCCGTCTGGGAGCGCGCGCGGCTGTGGGCAGATCGCGTGCGGCGCGGCTGGACGGTGGTGATGGCCGTTTTGTTGTCAATGATCTACATCGTAGACTTGGTGCTCTACGGCTTCTGGAAGTTCCGCCTCGACACGACGCCGATCTTCTATTTCATCAGTTCGCCGAAAGATGCCTTCGCCAGCGTCAGTGTGGGCTACGCTGTTGTTGCCCTGCTCGCTTGCTGCGCCTTCGGCGTCGGTTTGTGGTGGTTGCTCCATCGCTATTTGGACGAGCGTCTGCGCCCCGTCAGTTCTGAGAAACGCAAACGGGCCTTTGCTATATTATTATTTTGTACGGCGGCCCTCTTTTTGCCGATTCGCGGTAGCGTCACTACGTCGACAATGAATTTGGGCCGTGTCTATTTCAGTCAGAACCAACAACTCAACCACGCGGCCATTAATCCCGTGTTCAGTTTGCTGAGTTCCGTCGTCGGCGAAATGAAGATAGCCGGCATGTATCGCTTTATGGAGCCTGCCGAAGCCGATCGTCTGTTTGCGGATTTGCAAGATATGCCCACCGTGGGGAGAGAAGCGCACGTAGAACGCTTGCTCATAACGGAGCGCCCCAATGTCATCGTTGTCGTATTGGAGAGTTTCAGCGGTAAGATTATGTCGCGCCTTGGCGGACTCCCGAACGTGGCGGTCAACATGGATCGCTTGGCGGACGAGGGCATACTCTTTACCAACTTTTATGCGAACAGTTTTCGCACGGACCGTGGCTTGGCCGCCATTCTCGGGGCTTATCCGGCGCAGCCTACGACCAGCATCATGAAATATCCGAAAAAGGTTGATTCGCTCCCGATGTGGACGCGCCAACTCCGCAACGAGGGCTATGATTTGGCTTACTTTTACGGCGGCGATGCAGACTTCACGGGTATGCGCTCGTTCTTGGTGACCGGCGGTTTTGACCGCATCACCAGTGATCAAGACTTCCCGCTCAAATATAAGCTTAGCAAATGGGGTGTGCCCGACCAATACGTTTTCGATGCAACGCTGCGCGCGCTGCAAACGCAGCGAAAAACGCCATTCTTGTATGTCGTGCAAACGAGTAGCAGTCATGAGCCCTACGATGTGCCTTATCATAAATTGAAAGACGAACGACTGAATGCTTTTGCTTACACGGACGACTGCTTAGGTAGATTTATCGACCAACTGAAGCGCCTGCCGGTGTGGAAGAATACGCTTGTTGTGCTCGTACCCGATCATTTGGGCGCGTATCCTAAGGATATAGATTATTTTGACTTCTCTCGCTACCACATTCCTATGATTTGGGTGGGCGGCGCTGTGAAGTCGCCGACCCGCTGCGAGGCCTACGGATCGCAAATCGACATCGCGGCGACGCTGCTCTCACAGATGCGTCTCCCTTATCGATCTTACCGCTTCAGCAAGGATATGCTGAACGACCAAGTGCGACACTTTGGCTATTTTTCCTTTCCCAATGCCTTCGGATTTGTGGATGCGGAAGATTCTGTGATGTACAATTGCGACAATAATCAAGTCGTGGCCGATCAAGGCCGGCGCCGCGGTTATAATCTGCCTTACGGCAAGGCTTTCCTGCAAAAGTTGTATGACGATTTGGGCAAGCGTTGAGGCGCACACATAGGTCTAAGAAACTTACGAATGAGACTTAAAAGAACGCAAGAAAGATAATGAAGAAAACCCGACAGTCTAACGTAGAACTTCTCCGCTTGTTGGCGATGTTTATGGTGCTCTTGCTGCACGCCGTTCAAAGTTTTCAATGGCCGCGGGGCGGTTTCCTGATGAGTCAGCCGCTCGTGGTGCATCTGGGCTTTTCTTTTGTTGAAATGATCTCCGTCGTGGCGGTTAACGTCTTTGTGCTGATTTCCGGCTGGTTTGGCATTCGCCCTACGATGCGGGGCTTGGGGAAATTTTTGTACCAATGCGTTTTCTGCTGTCTTGTCGTTGATGCCGTTTTGTGGGCGGTTGGGGCTGAAAATCTATCGTTTTCTATGCTCTTTGAGGCCTTTACGTTGCGGCAAACGGGATGGTTTGTGCCTTCTTATTTGTTGCTGTTTCTTCTAAGTCCGGTTTTGAATGCTTATGTTGAGGCGGCCGACGAGCAAACGCAACGGCGAGTGCTCATCAGTCTTTTCTTAGCGCAGGCGATAGGGGCTTTCGTGCTTAAAATCTTTGCTGATTTCAACTACGGTTACTCTTTGCTCTCCTTTGTTTGCTTATATCTGCTCGCACAATACGTCCGGCGCTTCCAACTTCAGCGTTTGGCGCGCTTGCGGAGTAGTTTTTTCTTGCTGATCTTTTTTGGCGTTGCGTTGCTTCACATGTTGGTCGGCTCGATAGCGCTCTTTGGATTTGGCAGTAAGGTATTCCAGCAAATTATATTGTACAGTTCGCCTTTCGTCGTGCTACAAGCGCTTGCGCTATTACTGTATTTCTTGCGCCAGACCTTGAGTAGCACCATCGTGAATCGGATTGCGGCGGGTAGCTTCGCAGTTTATTTGATCCATCAGCATCCCGGCGCGCGCCCGTTCTATGCTTCGATTTGCCAAAAGGCGTTTATGGACGCTCCGCCCGCGCTGGGCGCGGTAGCACTCCTGTTGTGGTTGTGCGTAGTCTATCTTGTGTGCGTTGGGGTCGACGAATTGCGCCGCGCAAGTTGGGAACTGCTTCTCTCTCGCCGCAAGGCCGAAAAACCTTAGCGCAACCGGCGCTGTGCGCCTCCAAGTTTGTGCATACATAAATCGGGCGGAAAGCACTAAAATCTTTCCGCCCGATTTTTTAACCTAAAATGAAGGGTCGAAATTTATTGCATACCGCTCATAGCAGCGCCAGCGCCGGCGATAACCATAAAGATAACGTAAACAATAATGAATACGAGACCACCGATACCGCCAATCATCGCAAATTTCTTTGCTTTTTGAGAAGCATCTACAGCTCCGTTGTAGTCACCTTGTGCATAAAGCGAGCTAACTTTCGTTGAATAAATGATAGAAGCTACACCGAAAGGCAAGCAGCAAAGAATTGTAACCAAAATAGCCCAAACTAAGTAGTTTTCCGGTTGGGGAGGCATTTGCTGATTGTTGGGTTGTTGGAAAGGAGGTTGTGTGTTCATTGGTTGTTGTGTTTGTTGAAAGTTATTAAAGTTCATTGTTTGTGGTTGTACTTGCGGTTGTACCGGAATTTCCGGTTGCTTCGCAGCGAAGAGAGACGCTAACTCGGGGATTTCTCCCGCAACTTGCCAGTTGGCCATCCCTTCGCACCATACGAGCGTCTTAGCTGTAACGCCGAAAGAAGGAAGTTGAGCTGCGTCGATGGGGCCTTGCTGTTGGTTGTTCCCATCTACATAGTAATACTGTTTCATTGTATGAAATGATTAATTGATTAATTGTTGTCGTGTTCTTAATTTTTTACTCCGATTATCTCGCTTTGCTGCTCATTGCGCTGTAAGTGCGTACTGAAGGTATGCAAGTAATACAGGCATCAAAAAGATAGAGAGAATTGTGGAAATGACTGCGAGGACGATCCCCGTGATGCAACCGGCGATGCTCCAATTCATGGATTTCTTAGCCATTGCCTGAGCCTCCTCATACTTGCCTTGCAAATAAAGCGGGTCTACTTTCATCGAGTAGTATACACCTACAAGGCCCAAAGGTAGACAGAAGAGTACCGTGCTTAAAATTGCCCAAACCAAGTTGCTGTCGGGGCGCGACGGGCGTATGCCTACCGCGCTGAAAAGTTGGCTATTGGAGAAATAAGGCTGCAACTCAATAATCGTGCCCGCTTGTTGCCACTGCGCCATACCGGCCGTCCAAACGTAAGTCGTAGGCGTGATGCCGTAAGCTGCAAACTGCGTCGGCGGTATCGGGCCGCATTGCCGCTGTTGCGCGTCTATGTAAAAATAGGTACTCATATTTGAGCAGCAAATATAAAAAAATCTATGCAAAGGTCAAGATTTGATTCTCAGATTTTTTAATTTATTTGTATACTTTCCAAGTAATAAGCAGTTTGTTTTGGGAAATAAAGCGCCCGGAGAGGTAAAGTTCATACGCTGTTTCCAACGTTCCGCCCTCGGCATCGTAGTTGGTATGATACTGTTTCGTGACTACGTGCATCTGCAGCGGGCCGTGGGGCGTCTGATACGTAGATTCGAAGCGCCCGCCTTGGGTAAAACGCATCGCCGAACTGAAACTTCCATTTCTGCGAAGTTGTGTGCGCTCCTCAGATACGAGCAGGTGCACTTGCGTCTGCTGATCTTGTTCCGTAAAGCGCAACATATGATTTTCAGGACCTATATCGAGCAGTCCGTCTACGGCTTGTTCAATGATTTCCTCCTCGTTGTCAATTCGCGTCACCAAACGCGTGGTGATGGCTATCTGTTTGGGCATCGTTATTTTCTTTTTAGTTATCAACTACAAACCACTTGGCTTTGCCGCCTGTGGAGTTTGCTTCGCTTCCGGTGTGCTACGGGTTTGCTTCGTCTTGTTTCGATGGGGCGCGAAGTCGGCTTCTTGGGGCAGAAGACGGATTTTGTCATTGGCCGGCCAATGCGGGGCATCGTTTGCTCGGGCCAAACCATCGTTTGCCGGCAGCATACTGTGGTTTGTTGGCAGCATACGATGGTTTGCCGGCACCAAACGATGATGAAAGCCGATTGCGGCGAAATCTTTTCGCGGACTGACAACGCAAAGGTCGCTTCTCGTGGGGCGCACGCTGACGCCGACTGAAGCTGCGCCGGTCGTTCTCGTTCGCTCGCCTTATTGTCTGATCACGATTGGCGGCCGTCTCGTGCACATTTGTATCGATACGGCCCGATTAGTCGGACGTTTTAGGGCCGAAATACTTTCTTCCCGCGATAAATGTATACGCCGCGCTGTCGTGGTGCGTCCGTGGCGCGCCCATTCGTATCAATCCATTTTGCCGGCGCGTCCTGCGCTTTGTGAATTGGGCCGAGGCTTGTCGTAGGCATTGTGAAACTGATTTGTTTTACAACGGCCCAAGGATAGCGAACAGACAGCGTGTAAGGCTCGCCCGCTTTTAGGCCTTGAAAATGCACCGTGTCTTGCGCCGTTTCGCCTGCTGCTACGTAGAGATAGCGCCCGTGGCGCGTGCCTTCCCGCTCCCCCTTCGCCGTAAGTTCGTAGGTGATAAGCGCACCCACACGCTCGTCGCCGGCCGTAGCCGATAGGACGAAGCGCACGGCGTGGTCCGAAAGAAAAGTAGGCGCTGAAAGCTCAAAATGTAAGTTGGCCGCAACGGCCGGCGTAATATTCACGCTCGCCAAATCGCGCCAACTGACGCCGTCCTGCGTGATGCGCAACAAACGCTGGCCTCCGGCGTCAGCCCGCACGTGAACAAGGAGTTCGCGCTGCGCTCCCGCTTCGAGCGAAAGCCCCGTAAGGCCGATAAAATCGCCTTGCTGAATGGCGGCTGTATCAGTTTGCAAATTCGTAAACAAGACCAAGGGCGTGGTGAGTGCGTGCGGAGCGGCGTTGTGTACATAAAGGCGAAGCGGCGTATAAGTGCCGACGCGCGGAGCAGCCTCCCAGCGAATCGAGTCGACGACAATCTCGCTCCCTGTCCGCTCCAGCGAATCGGGCATTGCGACCTGCTGCGCGTCAGGGTGGAGCAGGAGCGCCTCTTGGTTGCAGAAGAAACCGTTAACCTCGTCATCAGGTTGCACATCATAGGCCGGTGCAGCAGCACATAAGACGTTCAGGTCAAAATAACCATCATACTGCCCGCCATATCCCCACAAAACGTGGAAACGTCCGGCTTCGTCCACGCCATCTATGATAAAAGCGTGACCATTGAGGCGCATCGTGCTTCCCGCATAGTAGATCGGCCGCCCACTTTCAAGTTCGCGGTAAAGCATAGGCAGCCACGCCTCCGGCGCATAGCGATAACTATCGACATAATGCACGTATTGCCAACCAAAACTGCGGCGTAGCGGCTCGGCAGCCCGCTGCGAGTTGGCGCTGCTTGCGTTTAGTCCCCATTTCATGTGGACGGCCAGTCCTAACCAATAGCTCAACGTGGCCACAGCCGCACAGGCCTCCGGCGAAGATTGATCATCGTAGACATCTAATATATGTCGCGTGTCGACTTGCGAGCCCGCCGCCACGTCAGTTACGGTGTAGTGCGGCGTAGACCAGCCTCGGAGCGGTTCAAGCAAAGAGATGGGGCGCTTATAGTGTGCCACGATCTGCTCCAAAGCCGTTGCCACACAGCCCACAATGCATCTTTCCGAAGAAAGCGTGCCGTCATCTTGCAAATAATAAGGACATAGCGCGTTGAAAGGCGCTTCTTGGTGGCGAATCGTTTGCAGCAAGGGCGCAACGGTCCGATGAGGCGGAAGCGCAGAGGGGCGCATCGGCGCTGCAGAGCGAAGCGCGTGGAGGCGGAGCGCACGATCATAGTCGTGGATCAAGTCCTTGAGTGCCGGCGGCAAATGCCCGTCGCGGCAGCGCCCATAGCCGATAACCTCGGGTAAAGCATCGTCGGCCGCAGTTAGCAAAAAATTGTCGCCAAGAGAGAAAAGATAGGTCGCTTTTGCTTGGTGGCGCAAAAGCGGTCTTTGCATCGTTTTCAGAGATAAAGCCTTTCGGAAAAAGGCTTGCGCCGTTTGCTGCGCCGTGAGCGAATCAATCGGCGCCGTTCGCGCATAGCAAACGGAAAAACTAAACAGAAGAAAAAGCAAACTACGCATAAGCTGCAATTAAAGTAGGGGCGAGAGAATCCGCGTATGACTCTCAAAATATTTACGCCAGAGTGCGCGGCGTTTCCACCGCTCCGGGTCGATGACCTCGCAGCGCTCGGCATCGCGAAGAAAGACTGCCTTCACCTCAAGCGCCAAGCGCGCGTCGTAGATAAAAGCATTGGCCTCCATATTGTCTTCAAAGCTGCGAAAATCCATATTCGAAGAACCTACAGAACAGCACGTATCATCGCAAACCAAGACTTTCGCGTGGAGGAAGCCGCCTCTGTATAACAGCACCTTGACACCGGCGCGCAAGACGTCAGTAAAGTAGCACTCATTCGCCCACCGAAGCCAAAAAGCATCGGGTTTCTCCGGCAGCATCAGGCGCACGTCGACCCCCATCATAGCCGCCGTTTGCAGCGCTTGAAGCACCGGCTCGGAAGGCATAAAGTAAGGCGTCTGAAGATAGATGTAGCGCCGCGCATTCTGCAATAGCCACGTGAAAGAATACATAATAGATGGGTAGCGAGAAAGGGGCGAGGTGGCCGCTACTTGTACCGGTAGCGTGGGGGCTGGACCTGCTACCACGTCGGGGAAGTAGGGCGCGCCGGAGCAGAGTTGGCCTGTCGTGAAATACCAATCTCCCAAAAATAGTCTTTGTAGTTGGCCGACGGCATCACCCTCTATGCGGAGCTGCATGTCTTTCCATTGATCCGTAGCGTATCTTAGGGCGATATTCATACCGCCTATGAAGCCCACGCTCCCATCTATGACGCAAATCTTACGATGGTTGCGATTGTTAACGCGCCTCGTCAGACGCGGAAAACGAACGGGGAGGAAAGCACCTATGGCTACGCCGGCTTCCATCATACGCTTGAAGAAGCGATCCGGCACTTTCCAGCAGCCTACATCGTCGTAGAGCAGGCGAACTTCGACGCCGCTGCGCGCTTTGTCGATCAGAGCGTCGGCTATTAAGTTGCCGATGGGATCTTCTTCAATGATATAGGTCTCAATGTGAATACTATGTTTCGCGTTGAGAATGCTTTGTAGTAGCGAGAGAAAATAGGCGCGGCCGCAATCCAAGACTTCCACGCTGTTGTGTGCGGTCAAGGGTTCGCCGCCATTGTTGTGCAAAAGCTGAATCAAGGGGGTGTAATCGGGCACCGTGTCGGCTGAAATCTCAGGCGGGGCTTTGCCGCGCATACTTCGGACAATGTGGTCGTAATTCTTGCGGATGAGCTTGTATTTCTTTCTTAGGTCTTGCCCGAAGAAGTAAAAGAAAATCAAACCTGCGCCGGGGAGCAACATAATCACGACCAACCAGGCGATTGTCTTGGCCGGCTGTCGGTTTTCGAGGACAATGACCGTCGCCGTACTGATTACGAGCACGGCGTATAAGGCTAAAGCCACCCAAAATATCACTTCAGTCCACATAGATCGGAACAAAACTACTGAAAATTAGTCATTCTGACAAGTTTTCTTGCTGTTCTTCGGGCCAATTTACGAGATAGAGGCGGTCAGTCGTACGTGTGAACGCCGTATATAGCCATCGGAGATAATTATCTCCCATCATCTCATCTGTAACGTAGCCTTGGTCTACAAAAACCCTTTCCCATTGGCCGCCTTGCGCCTTGTGGCAGGTCACGGCATAGGCATATTTTATTTGCAGCGCGTTGTAATAGGGGTCTTGGCGCAAGGCTTTCATTCGTTCGCGCCTTGTCGGGATCGATTCGTAGTCGTCCAGCACGTTTTCGTACAGCGTGCGGCGCTCCTCCGTTGTGAGTGAAGGCGACTCAGACGTAAGTGTGTCGAGCAAAACCCGACATTCCATTTCGTAATTGCGATATGCATCGAAGCGGAGCACGCAGTCGGCGAAGTGAAACCCAAACTGGTCTTGCCGATTATGGACCGCGATCACCTCCGCCGTTTCTCCGTTGGCGATGAAGTCGAACGGCGGCCGCTCAGCGGCTAATTCGTGTTCCAATGGCAGGAGTCCGGTTTTCAAACGCGCTTCTCGGCGTCTCGCCTCCGCCTTTTCGACGGCCTTCAGTAGGCGTTCGGTCCAATAATAGTTGTTTTTGACGATCATAATTCGGTCGCCGCGCGTCAGCGGCCCTTCTCGGTCGAAAATACGTTCACGAATGCCGGCGTTATATACGTTTGCCCTTTTGTTAGAACGTGTTATGACGATCGTATCGGAGGTTCCGCAGTCGCCATAAGCTGTAATGAGCGTCTCGATCAACTCGTCTCCCGGCACGAAGCGCACTTCTCCTGTCTCGCTGCCTTGAATTACGGGTCGCCCCGTAAAGCCCTCGGTCAACAAAGTGCGGATATGCGTGGCGCCCGCCAAGACATCCGAGCCCCGATGTTGGCGCACAACTTCCGTCAGGTCGATTTCGCCGACGGCCAGTCCGTAAGCGCGCAAGTTGTTTGCGTTGAGCGCCGGACTCTCCTCGTCTCCGACCGGCGGAAGTTGAGCTGTGTCGCCCACCAACAAGAGTCGGCAGCCTTCGCGTTGGTAAACGAAGTCGATCAAGTCATCTAAGAGTGCACCCGATCCGAAAAGCGAGTCCGCCGCGTGCTCTCCCGAAAGCATCGAAGCCTCATCGACGATAAAAAGTCCGTCCTTCAGTCGATTAAAGTTAAGGTTGAAACGCGTCTGTTCGCCATTAAAAGTTTCTTGGCGGTAAATGACCTTATGAATCGTCGAGGCCTCTTGCGCGGCGTGCGCCGCAAAAACTTTCGCCGCCCGTCCCGTTGGCGCGAGGAGCACCACCGGACGCCCCAGTTCGCAAAGCGTCTTGACCAGTGCCCCGATGAGTGTCGTTTTGCCCGTACCGGCGTAGCCGCGGAGTATGAAAGCGGGCCGCTGTATCGGCGTATAGACAAACTCCGCCAGCATTGCCGCCGCCCGTGCTTGCTCCTCCGTGAAGGAGAAATGAAATTCCGCCGCTAAGCGTTCGAATAGTTCTTCGTAAATCAACCTTTTGCTAAATTTTAGCCTTTATATATGTCTACTTAAGTTGGGTTGCGCGCCGTTAGAACAGTCTTTGCACCCTCCTTCGTTGGTTTTTCTGCCTCTCAAGCTTTGCCCTCCTCCGTTCGCAGTGCGTTCGCTTTCGCCGCCCATTGGAAAAGTTCGGGCCTGAGGTGGCAATAGCCGTCAGGATGTTTGTCCAAATAATCCTGATGATAATCTTCAGCCGCATAAAAGTTCTTTAGCGGTAGCAGTTCCACCACGATAGGGTCCGCATAGTGCTTCGCCAGTTCGTCCAGTGCCTTTCGCGCCGTCGCTTCGTCTTGCGGATCCGTAAAAAAGATGCCCGTTCTGTATTGCGAGCCGGCATCTCCGCCTTGCCTGTTCAAGGAAGTCGGGTCGATGGCTTTGAAATAGAGTTGCAACAGCAAGTCCAAATCCACCTGCGTCGCATCAAACGTCACGCGCACCGTTTCCGCAAACCCCGTGTGTCCCGTGCAGACCTCCTCATAGTCGGGGCGTGCCCGATTACCATTCGCATAGCCGGCCTGCGTTTCCACGACGCCGCGCACCTGTTTGAAATAATGCTCGACGCCCCAAAAGCAGCCGCCGGCGAAGTAAATGATATGTAAATCTTGAGCTTTCATTGGATTTTGTTTGTGTTAAATGTAAGGGCCGATGTCCGCGTTTTGAGGCAATGCCTACGGTTTTTCGCCGCTTGCGCCTACGTTTTGGACGGCTCGGGTTTTACAATGCGCGGCAATATTACGACTTTTCTTTGGATAGCAGGCTACTCAGCCCGCGAAAGTTAGCCCTTTGCATCTTTCCATAAAGAAAAAGTCCCCTCAAGTACGCATTCCGTTGATGATAAGCGCTTATCCCTCGCTTTTTTATGTACCTTTGCGGCTCACAATATATATATAATAGCGCATTAAGAAGATGGAATTACCCAAAGATCCTGCGATGCTGTTCAGCGTAATCAACATGAAGCTGCGCGACGACTATGGCTCGCTCGACGAACTCTGTCGTAAGATGGACATTGATCAAGGTTGGCTTACGCAAACACTCGCTGCAGCGGGTTTTGAGTATAGCAAAGCAAACAATAAGTTTTGGTAAAAGTTCTGCGTAGTTATCCCTGCTCGCTGCTGTGTGTGGTGGCGATTTTGTGGCTCTGCCTTTGCCGGCCGCCCCACGTAAGTATGGGCGGCGTGAGTGGGCTTGACAAGGTGGCGCATTGCATGATGTTTTTCAGCCTTTCGAGTCTCATCCTCTGGGAGTATAAAAAGCGCCACGCGAGTGAAAATCTGCGCCTGCTCTTGCTGATTGCCTTTGCCGCACCCTTGGCTTTTGGCGCACTCATTGAGGTGCTGCAAGGCGCGCTTACCGATTATCGCAGCGCCGATCTGTTTGATTTCTTAGCTGATGCCCTTGGCGTGCTTCTCGCTTGGCCTTTGGTGCGCTTCTTTCTGAAAAAATATTATCGCGAATGAAACTTTATCTCCGCCTCTCTGCCGGCAGCCTGTCGATGGCGCAGTACGAATTGGGCCGCGAGCCTTATTTCGCCTTTTCCACGTATCGCTTGCGTACGGAGACTTCCCTTACCGTCAATTTGCAGCACGCACGAGAGACGGAAGAAATCCTCAGCCGCCCCACATCCGGCATTGAAGTCTTGGTGACGGGCCCCGTGGTGGCGGTGCCTTTAGCAGATTTTCGCGAAGAAGACTGCGATGCACTTTACAACTATTGTTTCGCTTCGCAAGTGCGCCGCCGCGTTTTCTATGATACCTTGCCGTTGGCCAATGCCATCTTGCTGTTCGCCTTAGACGAGGATAAGTGTACCGCCATTGAGGATGTCTTTGGTGAAGTCCATTACCGCTCGGCCCAGACGGCCGTTTTGCGCTATTTTGGTGCGAAAGGCATTGCCGGCGCTCGCAGTCGACGCCTCTTTGTTCATCTGCACGAGCGTCAGGCCGACATTGCCGTTTTCGATGGTGGGCGCCTGCTTTTCGTCAATACGTTTGACGTGCGCGAGGAGGCCGATGTGGCTTATTACGTCTTTAATGCCGTACGTCACGTCGGGATGGACGTCCGGCGCGATCCTATCTTTGTCTTCGGTGCGGCCGATTTGCGCACGCGTATGGTCAACGAATTAGGCCGTTTTGCTCAGCGAGTGGTCAGCATAGATCCACACGAGGAGTTTAACCATAGCATTGTGACGGCCAATGCCGCCGTGCCTTACGATATGGTCTGCGAACTGTTGCGCTTAGAGTCTCGCTTCCAATAAGTCGTCTAAGGTTTTTATAGCCGAACGCTTGTTTTACGCACCTCTTATAAGTCATATTCATGCGAGTCATTACCGGAAAATATAAAGGACGACATTTCGACGTGCCGCGCACCTTTAAGGCGCGCCCTACGACCGACTTTGCCAAAGAAAATCTCTTCAACGTCCTGCGCGCCTACATCGACTTCCCGTCGACCCGCGCGCTCGATCTGTTTGCCGGGACGGGATCTATCACGCTCGAGTTGCTTTCGCGCGGCTGCCCGCTTGTCGTTTCAGTCGAGAAAGACCGCCAACATTTTAGTTTCATCAGTGCCGTACTTCGCAAGTTAGACGATCCGGCCGCCCGCCCTTATTGCGGCGATGCTTTGCGCTTTGTGGCGCGTTGTCGGGAGCAGTTTGACCTTATTTTCGCTGATCCCCCTTACGCCCTGCCCGAATTGCCCGAACTGCCCGACCGCGTTATGCAGAGCAGTGCCCTCGCGCCCGACGGCATCTTTGTCTTAGAGCACGGCGATAAGCACGATTTTTCAGCCCGCCCCGATTTCTTGGCGCACAGGGCTTATGGCAGCGTCAATTTCTCCTTTTTCCGCCGTCCGCAAGTGGCCGATGAGGAAGAATAAGCAGGGCTAACACTTGTCAACATTCAAAGTAAACAACGGCAGCGGCGGACTTCAGCGTCCGTCTCTGCCGTTTTCTTTTTACCTGCTTTGGCGGGCACGCGCTTTTCTCCTTCTTTCTTTCGCTGAAAGTCTCACTTTGCCGGCCACCGTCTTTGTTTGCTTCCTTTTTTATCACGAGCGCAAACCTTTTCTCTCACGAGCGCACACGCTTTTTATCGTGAGCGCAAACCTTTGTTGTCGTGATAAAAAAGGGTAGCACCCAATCTTTGTGACTTGCAAAAGGCGGCATAAACGGTGAAAACTGAAGTTGCGCACGGCCTATTTGTCAACCTTATGGCATCGGAGGTGAAAGCGTAGGCACGCAATACCGTATGTGCATACGACGGGTCTTGTTGCGGGTAAATAGTCAAGACACTTTTGGGCTTGATTTTTCAGATTCTTTCTACAAAAGGCACAATTTTCTTGTTAAAATATTTGTATCTGGGGGGGTAATATTAACTTTGCAGGCGTGAAAAGACTATCGACGATTTACGAAAAGCAGACGTCGATGGTTATTCGCTTGATTTCTTGCGCTATAATAAGCACTTTGATTAACCTTTTCTCCTTTGAGGAGATTGAGAACCAAGATAAAATGAAACATAGAAGCTTGCGCAGCGCCTGCTGCCTGATCCTGTTTTGCTGCCACTTTGCCTTTCTTTGCGCGCAACGCATCGACGGACGCGTCACTGACGCGCAAGGCGTGGGACTGCCTTATGTAAACATCAGTATCTTAACCTTGCCCGATTCGGCTTTTGTCGTGGGGACAACAACCGGCGAGGATGGGTATTTCCGATTGGACATACCGGTTGGAAATCATACCGTAAAAATCACAGGCCTTGGCTACGCCGCGCAGTATCGCGCCTGCACACCGCAGGATTTGGCCCGCATCGTGCTGCAAGATGCTGACAGCCAACTGGGAGAAGCCGTCGTGCGCGCAGAGCGCCCCAAAGTGTTGGTCAAAGGCGAGGGCCTGAAAACCATCGTGGCCGGTTCGGTGCTCGAAAAGAATGCTACGATAGAACGACTCTTAGAGTGTATCCCCAATGTCAGTGTGCAGGGCGACAAAGTCGTCGTCTTCGGCCGCGGCGAAGCTTTGATCTATATCAATGGTCGGAAGATGAGAGACAAAAGTGAGTTGGACCGACTCACACCCGATAACATCAAAGACGTAGAAACGATCCTCAACCCCGGTGCACGCTATCCGGCGGCTACGAAAGCCGTCGTACGCATCACAACGAAAAAGCCGCTCGGCGAGGGGTGGGCCGTAGATGCTCGCCTGCACGCTGATGTCAATGAAAAAGGCACGTGGTCGGAATGGGCGCGCGTGGGGCTGAATTATAGGAAGAAGCGCTTGGACTTGAACTGGTTTGTGAATGCCGGTAATGATTACAGCGATTATGAGAAATGGTTCGAACTGAATTCTTATCTGGCACATTCCTGGCAACAAACGATTTCGGCTGCCGGTCATAGCCACGGGAAACGATTCTATACGAATCTTTCGGCAGCTTATCAGATTGCTCCCGACCACTCTATCGGAGGGCGTCTTAATTTTTCGCCGGAGCGTCTGTCGATGTCCTTTCTTATCAATAGCCAATTAAGGCGAGACGGTGCGTTGGTGGAAACCGGTACCAACCGATTTGAGCAGGGGGCAGGGGATCATGAACGCTCGTGGGGGAGCAACTTGTATTATGTGGGTAAAATCGGCCCCCTTATGATCGACTGGAGCGGCGATTGGTGGCAAAAAAATCAACCTGAAACGATTGAAAATCAAGAAGAGTTTACGCCGGCCGGCGGCGTGATGCAGCAGAAGCAAGTGAAGACGCATACTAAGACTGACAACAAACTGCTGGCTTCAAAATTGGTATTGACAGCTCCCGTTTGGGAGGGTTCGCTCTCCGTCGGCGGCGAATATTCCGGGACGCGCCGCTCGGCAGATTATACCATTCTGCCCGTAGGCATGATACCGGAGAGCCATAATCAGTTCAAAGAATATTATACTTCGGCCTTTGCCGAATATGGACGCAGTTTTGGCCCGCTCGATGTAAACCTTGGCCTGCGCTACGAGCACGTAGACTTCAATTATTACAATGCCGGTGTCCGCGTGGCGGAACAAAGTCGCATCTACAACAACCTTTTTCCCTCTATTACGCTGTCTATGCCGCTCGGAAAGCTACAAACGCAGCTCTCCTATGGAGCGGATATCGACAGACCGCAGTATTATATGCTCAGAAGCGGAATTCAGTATGACAACCGCTATACGTACGAAACGGGAAACCCGTTTTTGCTACCCTCTATCAGTAGGAACTTGTCGCTGACTTTGTCGTATAAATGGCTGCTCTTTAGCGCCGCCTACCTACATTTGATCGACCCGCTGCTGATCTTGACGCAATCTTACAATAACAACCCCGAGATCATGCTGAATCGGCCCGAAAACGGCCCGAAGGCCGACCGCTTGATGCTGTCGGCGACTTTGCAGCCCGTCGTAGGCATTTGGCATCCACAATTTCGCGCCACAGTGACCAAGCAATGGTTTAATATGCCTACGCCTTTTGATGTGGGGCTTTATCGCGCCCAAGCTACGCTACGGATAGATAATGCTTTTGATACGAAATGGGGCTATTGGCGCCTTATAACCACGCTTCGGACGACGGGAAACGAAAACAACGATTATTCTTATAAGCCTTATTTCTGCACGTCTTTGTCTTGGTATAAATCTTTCTTGAAAGACCGGTTGTCAATTGAGTGTTACTTGTATGATCTCTTTAGCTCGGGCGATAATTATGGGAAAAACTACTCGGGAGCTCTGTACGCTGCGAAACAACATCTTTATAGTATGCGCAATTTTTCCATCACGCTGCGCTATAAATTTAATACGAGTGCCAGCAAATACAAAGGAAGTTCTGCCGGCTCGGCGCAGCGTAATCGTATGTAAGGACTTGGTGCGGGCGTTGGCGCAATGTGTGGTTGCGGGCGCTTGATGCGGCAGATCGAAGCAGGGCAGGAGAGCATCTCATTGCGAGACGTGCCGGCCGGCATCTGCGTGGCGGTGGCTTACAACCGAAGCGGGAAGCGCTTGGCGAGCCTTCGCATCGCACGTTGATCCGTCTTCGCTTAGTAAGCGCAAACTTTCACCCTGATAAATTATGCTTTCAAAATGTTTGTAAAAGGATAGAGTGATCGCAAAGTTTAAGTCGCTTAGATTTCTATTTGAAAGGCGGACGAAAAAAATGCTTTTTCGCCCGCCTTTTTCCGTATCTAAATTTTGTGCATCCTGCACTATTCCACTATATTTGTGCCATTATTAACCCAAAACACGTTAAACATAACATTAGAATGAAGACTGATTTTGAGATAGCCAGAGAAACGCCGCTCAAACCCATAACAGAAATAGCTGAATCAATCGGCGTGCCGACGACGGCTTTAGAGCCTTACGGCAAATACATAGCCAAGGTGCCTTATACGCTGATTGACGAGGCGAAGGTAAAGCAATCGAATCTGATCTTGGTCACTTCGATCACGCCAACCAAAACCGGTAATGGCAAAACCACGGTCAGCGTCGGTTTGGCTTTAGGTATGAACAGGATAGGCAAGAATGCGATCGCCGCATTGCGAGAACCATCGCTCGGCCCTTGTTTCGGAATGAAGGGCGGTGCAGCCGGTGGCGGCTATGCCCAAGTATTGCCGATGGAGAAAATAAATTTGCACTTCACGGGCGACTTCCACGCAATCACTTCTGCGAACAATATGATCGCGGCCTTGCTTGACAATCATATTTATCAACGTCGCGAGGAAGGATTCGGTATGCGCGAAGTGCTTTGGCGCAGAGTCTTGGACGTTAATGACCGCAATTTGCGCAATATCATCACCGGACTGGGCAGCAGAACGGACGGCGTAATGAGTGAGGGCGGTTTCGACATCACGCCGGCTTCAGAAATTATGGCGATTTTCTGCTTGGCAAAAGACGAAGCTGACTTGCAGCGCCGCATAGAAAACGTTGTGCTCGGCGTGACGCTCGACGGAAAGCCTCTGACGGTAAAAGATCTCGGCGTGGCGGGCGCAATCGTCGCTATCTTGCACGATGCGATTCACCCGAACTTGGTGCAGACGACGGAGAACACACCGGCGTTTATCCACGGCGGGCCCTTTGCCAACATTGCCCACGGCTGCAACAGTGTGCTCGCTACAAAAATGGCGATGACCTTTGGCGATTACACCATTACTGAAGCAGGCTTCGGCGCAGACTTAGGTATGGAAAAGTTCTTCGACATTAAGTGTCGCAAGGCCGGACTCTCACCCAAATTGACCGTACTCGTAGCTACGGCGCCCGCGCTGAAGATGCACGGCGGTGTAGATGAGAAGGAGATCAAGACGCCTAACCTCGAGGGCATCAAGCGCGGATTGGCTAATATGGACAAGCACATTGAGAACATCAAGGCCTTCGGCCAGACTGTCGTAGTATGCTTGAACCGCTTCCCGACCGACACTGACGAAGAGCTCGATCTCGTACGCCGCCACTGCGAAGAGTTGGGCGTGGGCTTTGCTATCAACACTGCCTTTGCGGATGGTGGAAAGGGAGCTGAGGATTTGGCACGCCTCGTCGTGGAAACGATCGAGAAAAATCCCTCTCGTCCGCTCACCTTTATGTATGAAGATGAAGACGACATCGAAACGAAGGTGCGCAAGGTTTGCCAGAAAGTTTACGGCGCTAAGGACGTAATCCTCAAGCCCGCAGCCAAGAAGCAGTTGGCTCGCATTCGCGAGTTGGGCATCGAGCATTTCCCCGTCTGCATCGCGAAGACGCAATATTCCTTCTCGGAAGATCCGAAAGCGTACGGCATGCCGAAAGATTTCGACATAACGATTCGCGACTTTGTCATAAATTCCGGCGCCGAAATGATTGTTGCCGTAGCCGGAAGTATTATGCGTATGCCCGGATTGCCCAAGAGTCCGCAAGCAGAGCGCATCTACGTGGTAGATGGTGTGATTGAAGGACTATCATAATAAAGAGCAACGATTCGATTATTCGATATACAGATCCAAAAGATTGCAGGAGCGCAGCGCAAGCATTGCTCCTGCTTTTTTTTGCTCAAAAGTAGAATCGTTGGGGCAGTTTGCTTGTCCCCGCGATCTTAGCTGCCGGTCTGTTGGCGGCCATTCCGAAGTCTTCCGTCGCATTGTTACAAACGGCCGGCGAGGGCTTTGCTGCTTAAACACGCTACTATGAAGGCCTCGTTCTTATGCATCATCTTCTGCTTCCGATTTTCCCCTCACCTTGTAGCCTACTACGTCTGCAGCGCGTGGAATCGTCTGTCGCCAAGCTCGGTTTTAGAAGGCCTTATCCTTGCTTCATTTATCGTTTGCTGCCGGCAAATTATCGTTTGCTCGGGCCAAACCATCGTATGCTGCCACCAAACGATGGTTTGGCCCGAGCAAACGAAGCAAAAGCAGCAAGGCATTGCGAGAAAGGCCACCATCTACACACGAAACGATGCAGCCGACCGTCGGCAAGTTTAGCTTTTGGGCTCGTAGAATAGATTGTCGACAAGTCCCGCAAGGCAGCATCGAACGGAAGCTGCATCTACAGCTTGTATAGGCTAGTTGGCCTCTGCCAGAAAAGCCACGAAAAAGCCCGACAGCTGATTGCTCAAGCTGTCGGGCTAGATTTTGTCGTCGTTAAACTACCGGCTTATTTAGACAAAGCTACTTCCAATTCGTTCTGTAAGAGCTCATTGCCCGGGTATCCTCCTTCGTTGAGGTTATCCCACGCCTTGCTACCATCTTTATTTACGATCATGTAAGACGGAATGCCAGGTACCTGCAACAGCGTCAAGAGGTCTTTCCACTGTGCATCGGTCAAGCGGTAGTGATCCCCGGCAATGTTGGGAATCATTTGATCCCAGTTGGCCTTCGGACTGGTTTCGCCCGTGACATACACGAACTCAACGCCCTTTTTCTGGAGGGCCGGCTTAATTGCATCGACCTCTTTCATCGCCATACGGCACGGGCCGCACCATGTAGCCCAGAAGTCGATGAGCACTACCTTACCGGCATAGTTTTTCTTGATGGCATCGAGAATCGCCATACCTTTCAGTTTGCTGTCGACAGACTTTATATTGTAAGGACCTGCATTCGTTTGTGCTTGTTCCGTCTTTGCGGGCGCTGGTTCAGCGGCCGGCTTGTTTTTTGCGCAACTCGTTGTCGCTGTGAGCAACATGGCTGCGGCAAGAATCATTGTTTTCTTCATATTCTTTTAACTTAAACTATATAGATGACGGGCGAGATGCCCAAATTACTACACGCGTTAATCAATTTTTTTGATCAATTCGCGGAAAATCTCAGCCATCAGGGGCTGAACTGCGTTGGCAGCCTTCTGTACTTCTTCGTGGCTCACTTCAACTATTTTGCCCTCGACGCCTAAGTCGGTGATGATGCTGATACCGAAGCAGCGGATGCCGCAATGGCGCGCTACGATTACTTCCGGAACAGTACTCATGCCGACAGCATCAGCACCCAGCAGACGATACATCTTATATTCGGCCGGCGTTTCATAAGTTGGGCCTTGATCGGCCAAATATACGCCCTCTACCACCTTGATGCCCTTCTCGCGAGCTATGTTGCGCGCAGCTTCCAAAAAGGCGCGGTCGTAGGCTTCCGACATATCCGGAAAGCGCGGCCCCGTCGGGATGTTTGGGCCGTGGAGCGGGTGCTCCGGTTGGAAGTTGATATGGTCTGTAATCAGCATCAAGTCGCCGATTTCAAAATCGGGATTTGTACCGCCTGAGGCATTGCTCAAGAAAAGGTTCTTGATGCCGAGCGCATACATAACACGCTCAGGGAAAGTTACCTCCTGCATGGTGTAACCCTCGTAGTAGTGGAAGCGTCCTTCGAGCGCCATAATGGGCTTTCCGCCCAAGTTGCCAAAGATCAAGCGGCCGCTGTGGCCTTCTACGGTAGAGACGGGGAAATTAGGAATGTCCTTGTAGGGAAATTCGTCGACTACGTCTATTTCTTGGGCCAATTTGCCTAAACCGGTACCGAGAACGATCGCTGTTTGCGGGCGCAAGGCGGTGTGGGCTTGAATCCACTCTGCCGTTTCTTGAATTTGTGCTAAGTAGATCATATGAAAAGTTTTTATTGGGTTGTTATTGTATTAAAAATTTTGATGATTGCCCCACACATCTTTATATATTGAGGCGCTAACATTAGCCGGTCGGCTTCAATGCTTGGGGGCAGGCCACGCAATGCTTAACCGCTGATGGAGATCTTGCGTAAAGGCCTGCTCTTGTTCTAACAAGAAGCGTACCGTGATGGGTTGTATGAGCAAATGGTTGCGTATCTCGTCGCTCAAACCGCGTAAATGGCGCAATCGAGCGGCGTCTTTCTCAGTTGTAATCGCCCATTTCTCTTCTCCGGATAAGTCCTCGAAAGCGCGATTGATGTGCTCTGCATCGCGCACAGAGAATCGGTGATGATCCGGATAGTTGAGAGCTTTTATTTGCGCCCCTTGAGCGGATAGGTGATGGAGTAGGGGCGCAGGATGTGCGATGCCGCTGACCACTAATAGCGCTTTGTCGGTCAGCGGTGGTACGGCTTGCCCCATAAAGAGCGCATAAGGCGCGCCATAGGCCATCGTCGTAAAATAAAGGCTTTGCTCCGGTCGCGGGGAAAGTAAGGTGCGGATGGCGTCGGCCTGCGCGGCGGTCAACGAATCGGGACATTTGGTGACGAGGATTATATCTGCTCGCCGACTGCCCGAAATCGGTTCGCGCAAACGGCCCGCCGGCAGCACGCGGTCCAGCGGATAGAGGCGGGAATAGTCAGTTAGGAGGATATTAACGTCACGAAAGATGTGTCGATGCTGATAGGCATCATCTAACAATAGGAGTTGGGGTGGCCGATCCGTGTCCTGCAAGCGCGCTGCGCCGTTCACGCGATTTTCATCTACAGCTACGACCACGTCAGGATGATGCAATTTTAGCTGTAATGGTTCGTCGCCGACCAAGGCAGTATCATCTTCTACGGAAACCAAGCGAAAGCTGCGCGTCGTCCGGCCATAGCCGCGGCTTAATACGCCGAGGCGAAACGCCGGCTGTAGCAGGCGAATCAGATAATCGACGTGGGGCGTTTTTCCCGTTCCCCCGACGGCCAAATTTCCGACAGAGATTACCGGCACATCGGCTTTCTTAGTCGGAAGTAGTCCACAATCGAAGGCCTTATTGCGCAAAGTCATCACCCCACCGTATATTGCCGCCAAAGGTGCAAGCATCCCACAGCCGCGCTTTTGAAAAAGCGGTGCAGCGATGGGGTGCTGTGGTGTGTGGGCCATAGGTGTGGGTATATGCGCAAATCTAATGATGCCGTTAAGGCTTTCGGCGCAAGTCAGAAAGAAGACTTGCTCACGCCGCAGCAGGCCTTAGCGAATGTTGAGTGCGCTATACATGCGAGCTTGCAGGCAGTCGCGCCCTTGAAGAGAGGAGACAAAGCGCAGCGGATCGTAGTAGACGCCCAAACTGCGGCGCAACTTGCGGTCCATATAGTCGTCTTGTTGCCGTTGTATGTAATCTGTCAGCCAATCCGTAATATAAGGAACGCGGCGAACGTCATATTTGTCCAGTTTTGCCAAACGTGCAGCTTCTTTGACGGCATCTTCTAAAGTGCCCAATTGATCTACGAGGCCTAAATTTAAGGCTTGGCGTCCTGTCCAAACACGCCCTTGCGCTACCTGATTGATCTGCTCCACAGTTTTGTTGCGGCCGTTGGCCACGCGCTTGAGGAACAATCCATAACCCCGATTGACGTAGTTTTGGAGGGCTTCCCCCTCAGCAGCCGTCATACCTCGACCCATCGCCCCAAAGTCTGACGCTTCGTTGGTCTTAACAATGTCGAAATGCAGCCCGAGTTTCTCTGTCATCAGCCCACTAAAGTCAGGAATCATTCCGAAAATGCCGATGCTACCCGTAACCGTGGTGGGGTCAGCAATAATTTTGTTGGCCCCGCAGGAAATATAGTAGCCGCCAGAGGCTGCCGTGCCGCCCATAGATACGACTACAGGCTTTTTCTTCTTTAATAACTCTACGGCGTGCCAAATCTGCTCGGAGGCATAAGCACTACCGCCGCCAGAATTGACGCGCAAAACGACCGCTTTGATGTTGTCATCGTTGGCCAGTTCATCCAAATCTTGAATTACTTGACCGCCGACAATCTCATCGCCGCGCAAGCCGCCCGAACTTGTCGAAGCGTCGACGATATCTCCGTAAGCGTAATAAACCGCTACCTTATCTTTGCGCCCTTTTTCAGTCTCGAGCATCGAAAGCGTGAAAGGATCTACCATCGAAACGCGATTTCCGCCGACCATATCGCGCAAAATGTCGCGCACTTCTTCAACGTAGACGAGTTTATCCACAAGCTTTTCATTGACATATACACTTGGGTCGGCAAAATTTTGATACAGGTTGGCGTAATTATTAATTGTCCCCACCGGCAAGCGGCGCGATTGCGCCACGTCTGTGCACAAATCTTTCCATAGTCCGCCAAGGAGGAAAGCCGTCTGTTCGCGATTCTCCGGACTCATCTCGGTGCGTGTATAAGGCTCAACAAAGCTTTTGTACGTCCCGACGCGGAAGACTTGCATCTTGACGCCTACCTTTTCCAGCAAATCCTTGTAGAAAATAGGGTTAGAACTTAAGCCGTGCCAATCAAGCATGCCTGCCGGATTCAAAAGAACTTTGTCGGCTACTGAGCAAACGTAGTAAGAACCCTGCGAATAGGAGTCAGCGTAAGAAACGATGAATTTGCCTGATTTCTTAAAATCAATCAGTGCCTTACGGATCTCCTGCAATGTGGCTGCATCCGTCGAAACTACGCCGCCGGCCAAGTAAATTCCTTCAATGCGCTTATTATCTTTAGCCACGCGGATGGCCGCTAAGATATCGTCGAGCCCTTGTTCATCCGCCATCGGGTTGCCCAGAATCGACGCGAGCGGATTTGCGCCTGCCGATCGTTCGGAGATTGTCCCGCTCAGCGTGATTTGTAATACAGAGTGCTTTGCAACAGTCGGTTTCATGCTATCTGAAATGGAAACGACAAGCAGCATGACAAAGCCCATAGCTATCGTAAATGCCCCCATGATAAACATGCCGAGCATCGTGGCCAGTGTATATTTAAAGAAGTCCTTCATAAGGTGTTGTTTAATTCGTTTTTATTTGAGGATGAGTTCTATGGGGCAGTGATCAGAACCCATAATTTCGTTCAGAATGTTGGCCTCAGCCAATCTGGGTTTGAGTCGTTCTGATACGAGGAAATAATCGATGCGCCACCCCGTATTTTTTTCGCGAGCCCTAAAGCGGTAGCTCCACCAACTATAAGCTCCTGTCAAGTCGGGATGGAAATAGCGAAAAGTATCGATGAATCCATTTGAGAGCAGTTGCGTCATTTTTTCGCGTTCTTCGTCTGTGAAGCCTGCATTACGGCGATTGGTCTTTGGGTTCTTGAGGTCAATCTCCTGATGCGCCACGTTCATATCTCCACATACAATTACCGGTTTATGAGCATCCAGTTTATGCAAATGCGCTTGAAAGGCTTCCTCCCAAGTCATTCGATAGTCCAAGCGGCGCAACTCATCTTGCGAGTTGGGCGTATAGACGCAAACCAAATAGAAGTCTTCCAATTCTAACGTGACTACGCGCCCCTCGTGATCGTGCTCATCTATGCCGAGCCCTATCTGAACGCTGAGCGGCTTGTGCTTCGTAAAAATCGCCGTGCCCGAATATCCTTTCTTCTCAGCATAATTCCAATATGACTCATAGCCATCAAAGGCGATGTCCAACTGGCCTTCCTGCATCTTTGTCTCTTGCAGGCAAAAGAAGTCGGCGTCTATTGAGCGGAAGATATCTCTGAAGCCTTTGCCGTCGATCGCTCGCAGACCGTTTACGTTCCAAGATATAAATTTCATGTAGTTTATCTGTTGAAGTAAGTTATCAACGCCGTTCCGTCTTTTTTAGTACGTTTGGCGCTGTCCTTTGTTTATTCAGAGAACAATTTGGAAACATTCCATTTTCTCGAACGTAGGCAAAGGTAAACAATAAATCCTGAACTACTTCCTTTTTCTTTTATTTCTCACATCCTGTTGTTTGAGAGGCGTTTTTCGCGGAAGCTAACCGATAAAGCCCCTTTGTGTTGGCTTTTTACAATGAACCGTCGCGGCAGATTTGTAGAGGCAGGCGCTTGGATTTGTAGAGAGAATATGTATTTTTGCTTCCTGCTGTTTAATTGCAGTGCGAAATTGACAATGAAAATATTGTTTGACTACCAGGCCTTTTATATACAAGATGCGGGTGGAGTATCGAATAGCTTCGTCCAATTGATGCGCCATCTGCCCTCATCTACGGAGGTTAAGTTGGCTATGCGCGAAAGCGACAACGTACATTTGCAAGGGCAGTCCTTTGCGCAGGACGTTCGCCCCGCAAGTTGCACGAAGCGCAATTTTATTTCTATCCGCCACTATCCGCTCAAGGGCGACTTATATAAAGTTTTCAGTAAGTTAGCTCCGGGATCCACTACGCTCGGTCGCAATAAGCGCTATGCCATCCAACTGCTTGAAGCGGCCGATTATGATATTTTTCACCCCACCTTTTTCGACGAATATTTTCTGCCGCATCTCCACGACCGGCCCTTTGTGCTGACTATTCATGATATGATCCCCGAGTTGTATTTCAAGCGTGGGGATATGCAGATCGAACGTAAGCGCCACTTAGTAAAGCATGCGGCCCATATCGTAGCCGTTTCGGAGCATACGAAGGCTGATATTGTGGAGCTTTTGCACGTTGATCCGCAGATGATCAGCGTGATTCATCACGGCCCTCCTGCACTGTTGAAGCCCGCTCATCGGCAGATTTTTGACTTCCCCTATCTGCTCTACGTCGGCAAGCGAACTTCCTACAAAAACTTCGCCGCGATGCTCCCGGCTTTGCAGCATTTTTTTCGCGAACACCCTGATTGGCGTATGGTTTGCACGCTGGTGCCGTTCACGAAAAAGGAGTTGGCCGCCTTTTCTGCCTTAGGTCTTGCGCAGCATTTCGTATTCGCGCGTCCTGATGATGCGGAGTTGCTGGCCCTGTATAGAGATGCGCAAGCCTTTATCTTCCCTTCTCTTTACGAGGGTTTCGGTATTCCCATTTTGGAGGCATACCAGATGAATTGCCCCGTATTATTGAACCGGAAGAGCTGTTTCCCGGAAGTGGCCGGCGAGGCTGCGCTCTATTTTAATTTGGACGAGGCGCAAGATAATCTCTTAAATTGTTTGCAAACTTTGGCCGCGATGTCAACA
Source organism: Alloprevotella tannerae (assembly GCA_015259125.1). GTDB lineage: Bacteria > Bacteroidota > Bacteroidia > Bacteroidales > Bacteroidaceae > Alloprevotella > Alloprevotella tannerae_A. Next base: position 76,880 of record JABZGR010000002.1, read on the forward strand.
ACAGCAAAGGAAGAACTCCTAAGCCGGCAACGTGAGCGCTTGAAAATCTATGCTTGGCAAAAGGCTGGCAATGCACTGCACGACGTCTATCTGAAAGTGAAAGCACAAGGTGGCAGAGCTAAAAGATAAACGCTTGGCGATGAAGCCCTTTGTCGGTAAAAGTGGCTAAGGAATACAAAGAAAAGAGCAGCTTACTTCTTGAAAGTAAACTGCTCATTCTTACTTTGTCGGAAAGAGGCGATTCGAACGCCCGACCCCTACGTCCCGAACGTAGTGCGCTACCAACTGCGCTACTTTCCGATTAAGCGTTGCAAAAGTAAGGAGAAAAACTTATATCGCCAAGGGTTTATCTTTATTTTTTTACGTTTATATCAATCACCATCTTGGGTTGCTTTGGATCGTTCGTGATTAGCAGAATGCGGTGGCGACCTTTGACTGTCTGTGCCGTAGCGCTGATCGTGATGCGCATGCGTTCTTGTGCGCCGGCCGGAATCTTGCGATGATTGATTCTTACGCTAATGCCCGGATTGTAGACCTGCAAGGCCTGAATCAAGAGGGGCGCAGTGCCCTTATTGGTGAGCCATAATTCTGTGGTCACCTTCTTCTTTCCCTGCATCGTCAGGTTGACCATCGTGCTGTCGAGCACGGCTTGCGGCTGATTCCCTCCCTTTTTCGTAGCATCTACTTTGGGTAGCAGCGTAGTAGATACGTTAATTTCGTTCGTCTTACGGATACGGTCGCCGGGATATGCTGACAGGTAGACCGCCGTTTGCGTTAAGCCCATATTATGTAGCAGGTTAGAGTTTAGGCGGAATATGATTTTACCTGCTCTGTTGGGATGAATAGACGTGGGCACAACCGTTGCGCTCAGATATTTAGGCAAGTGCATCACGGTGGGCCGCATACTTTTCGTTCCGGCGTTGAATATGCGCACGACGGCTTCCGGCTGGTCGCCTCTGTTCACATCGTCAAATTCTATCTCGTCCGCATTAAAACATAAGTTTCCATCGCGGTAGGCGAAGTTGCTCACATCGTCGACGTCCTCCATCCTGACGACGCCGAAAATCGAAAGCAGAAACGGCGCAGTCCGTTCGTTGGTATATATCTCAATGTCTCGCGTGAAATGGCCTAAGAGTTCTGCATCGTAGCGCACGCGAATCGTCATCGATGAGTCGGGTGCAATCGGCTTATCGTCCCATTGGGCAGCCGTACAGCCGCACCCCGTCTCCACCGCTTTGAGGATCAGCGGCGCATTGCCCTTGTTGGTAAGCGTAAAATTTGCTTCTTTGGCATTATGCCAAATCAGTTTGCCCAGATCTATTTGTTCTCGGGAGAAAACGATGCGCGGTTGGGCCTTTGCCGCCAAGCAGAGGGCAAAGACTATTGAGAATAAGGAGAGGATACGCTTCATCAGAAGTAGCTATTTTCGGCGAAGGTACGAAAAAAACAAGACTTTTGCCCCGTCCGAGCGCATTCTAAGCATAGGATGGGGCGAATTATGAGGTTTTCAACTCGTGTCGTCGCCTTTTCATCGGCCCTGCCGGCCGCTTTTCCGCTGAATCATAATGCGCAAGGCGGGACTTGCCCATCGTAGCTGCAAGTATCAGATGGCTACATCTTCATATTGTTCCGCATAGCGCGTAAAATACAATTCTACAAACGAACACCGGGGGCGTATCTTCTTACCTTTTTGGCGCGCATAATCGACGGCTGCGGCTAAAAGTTCTTTTCCCAAGCCCTCACCTTTGTGTTCGGGGCTTACTTCGGTGTGGGTGATGACGAAGACGTCAGGGTTTTCCCAGTGAAACTCCATAATGCCCACTTCTTCATCGTCGATCAGTAGCTTGAAAGCTCCCGTTTTTCCGTCGTCTGTCGTTTGAATGCTCAACATAGTCTTTTGTTTTTTCAGTAAATGACTGTTTGTTATCTGCTACAAATGTATCATTTCTTCCTCAGCTCTGCAAGAAATGTGCCGAGCTTTGTTTCTCCTGCTGCAAGAAACGCCATTCTGCACCGCCTTTCCCCATTGGAAAAGAGGAATGACGGACAAAAATAATGACGCTCCGGATTGGTAAAGGCAGAGGACAAACTATGCGATGAGGCAAAGATGGAAAACCGAGTATCACAAGTCGACTTCTCGAGTGTGTTCTCGTGATAAAAAAGGTTTACGCTCACGATAATAAAGGCTTACGCTCGTGATAAAAATTGCTTCACCTCACGAGCGTAAACTCTTAACTTGGTTTTTTCACCCCTCCATTACTTATGCTTGTGTGTGTAATTTTCTGATTTTCTGTACTTTTAATTCAAGTCTTGGGCGCTACTAAAGACCGGGCCTAAAGATTAGCTCAAATGCGGCGTGCGCGGTCTAAGTTTGAAGCGCCTACAGCTGAAGCTTGCCGACAAAAAAGCCCGACAACGAAACTTTAGCTTCGTTGTCGGGGATGTATATTTTGCTGCCTTGGCAGCTGTTGTCAGCATTTATTGCTCGTTTTCGGGCAGGTGCTGGCGGTAAGCCTCAAGCTGCTCGACCGTCGTATTGAGGATGAACGTATTGTGCTTAGCGATCTCAGCTTCAACAAAGTTGGCGTAGACGCGCACACTGTTGTCGAAGAGTTCCGGAGCCTCCGTTGCGTTGTGGAGCAAGAGGTGGAGCATAATAACATTGGCTGCAATCTCTACCAAGTGGCGCGCGCAGAAATCGAGCGCTTCCTGACTTTCCATTGCTTTGACGTGATCTACGGCAGCTGCAAAGGTGTCGGCCATAGCGCGAGCGCGTTCTTGGATAGGACGCAGTGCTTCGCTTACTTCAGCTTGCTCGAAGTCGCGCATTTGTTTGAGGTAGCTGCCGTTAGTTACGTAGCGGATGGCGGCTACGACCTGCAACTGTGTCGTTCCTTCGTAGATGCTCGTGATGCGGGCGTCGCGATAGAAGCGCTGGATGGGGTAATCGAGCATAAAACCTGAACCGCCGTGGATCTGAATACTGTCGTAGGTGTTCTGGTTGGCGTACTCGGAGTTGATACCCTTAGCTAAGGGTGTCAAAGAATCGGCCAACTTAGCATACTCTTTCTGCTCTTTGCGCTCGTCTGCCTCTAACTTGCGCTCGCGACCGATGTCTTCGAGGGCTTTGTAAAGGTCTACGTAGCGGGAGCATTGATAGAGGAGGGCGCGGCCTGCGTCCAGTTTAGCTTTCATCAGGGCTAACATATCGTAGACTGCGGGGAACTCGATGATGGGTTTGCCAAACTGCTGGCGATCTGCGGCGTAAGCCAAGCCTTCGTTGTAGGCTGCTTGCGAGATACCTACGCTTTGGGCTGCGATGCCGAGGCGCGCGCCGTTCATCAAAGCCATCACGTATTTAATCAAACCGAGTTTGCGGTCACCACAAAGCTCTGCGTGCGCATTTTTGTAGACGAGTTCGCAGGTGGGCGAGCCGTGAATACCCAGTTTGTTCTCGATGCGGCGCACATTCACACCGCCTTGGCGCTTATCATAGATAAACATTGAAAGTCCGCGGCCGTCGGTCGTTCCTTCTTCAGAACGTGCGAGGACCAAATGAATATCTGCATCGCCGTTGGTGATGAATCGCTTGACGCCATTCAGCAACCAGCAGCCGTCTTTCTCGCTGTAAGTGGCCTTTAACATTACGCGTTGGAGGTCAGAACCGGCATCCGGCTCCGTTAAGTCCATCGACATTGTCGCGCCTTCGCAAACGCGAGGGATAAAGCGACTGTGTTGGTCTTCGTTGCCAAACTCGTAAAGCGTTTCGATGCAGTCTTGCAGACTCCAAATATTGCTGAAGCCGGGGTCAGACGCGGCTACGAGCTCTGCACACATCGTGTAAGGCGTGATAGCGAAGTTTAAGCCGCCGAAGCGTCGGGGCATCGTCATACCGTTCATACCGGCCTTGACCATTGCCTCCATATTCTTTTCCGTACCTGAAGCGTAACGCACGCGGTCGCCTTCGTGGTGCGGTCCTTCCAAGTCTACGCCTTCTGCGTTGTCGGCGATCGTTGTCCCGGCAATGTCTCCTACGATGTCCAAAACGCGGTCGTAGGAGTCCATTGTGTCTTCAAAATCAAGCGGGGCATAGTCGTAGGCTTCTTTGTCGCGGAAATTGCGCTCCTTAAGTTCGACAATGCGCTTCATCAATGGGTGGTTCAGCTCGAACCGCAGTTCGGGGTGATCCGTATAATTGTTGGCCATAGTTTATTTGCTGTTTTCCTTGTAATACTTAATTAACTTCGGCACGACTTCTTCGACGCTACCCGTGATAACATAGTCGGCAAGCGCGTTGATCGGCGCTTCGGGATCTGTATTGATGGAGATAACGATGCCGCTCTCCTTCATACCGGCCACGTGCTGAATGGCGCCGGAGATACCGCAAGCGATGTATACTTTAGGACGCACCGTAACGCCGGTTTGTCCGATTTGCAGGTCGTGTTCGCAGAAACCTGCGTCGACGGCTGCGCGACTGGCGCCGACTTCGCCGTGAAGTTCGTCAGCCAAATGGCGGAGCAAGTCGAAGCCTTCCTTAGAGCCCACGCCGTAGCCGCCGGCAATGACGATTGGTGCGCCCTTCAGATTGTTCTTCGCCTTTTGTACTTCGCGCTCGATTACTTTTACAACGTAATCTTCGGCGGGCACAAACTTGTCGACATCTTCATAAACGACCTCGCCCTTGTAGTTGGGGTCTACGATTTCTGCCTTCATCACGCCGCTACGCACAGTAGCCATCTGCGGACGATGATCCGGGTTGACGATCGTTGCGACGATATTGCCGCCAAAAGCGGGGCGGATCTGATAAAGCAGGTCTTTGTACGTCTTATTGTTCTTCTTGTCCTCAAAATCGCCGATCTCAAGGTCCGTACAGTCGGCCGTCAAGCCGCTGGTCAGCGAAGAAGATACGCGCGGACCCAAATCGCGGCCGATAACCGTAGCGCCCATTAGGCAAATCTGCGGCTGCTCTTGCTTAAAGAGGTTTACAAGAATATCCGTGTGGGGCTTTGAGGTGTAAGGAAAGAGTCCTTCGCCGTCAAATACGTGCAGCTTGTCGACACCATAAGAGAGAATTTCCTTCTCCACCTTACCTTTGATGCCGGATCCTGCGGCAACCGCTTCAAGCTGTACGCCGAGGCGGTTAGCAAGTTTGCGACCCTTTGTCAGCAGTTCGAGACTGACTTCTTCAATGGTCATCTTGTCTATTTCGCAATATACAAATACGTTATTCATAATAATAAGCCCTTCTTTTGCTCCCTTTTCTGCTTGCTGCCCGCCGAAGCTTGTCGGCGCTGCGCACACATTATATTATATACAAGGAAGCGAGAGGTTTTGTTGTGATAGCTGAATGTGAGTATAAAGGTGCGCCGTGCCTCCTTGAAAGGAGAAGGCCTTGCGAGCGCTTAACCAATAGTGTTGTTCTCTAAAAGTTCTTTGACCAGCGTTTCAACATCTGCGTCTTTACCCGTCAGGCGTTTGCTCTCTTTAGCCTTAAAGACAATGTTACGAACGGCCTTTACCTTAGTCGGCGAGCCCGATAAGCCGCATTGCCCCAGATCAGCGTCGACGTCAGTCGCGCCCCATTGCGTAACGTTCAGATAAGGCTTCCGCTCATACTCTTCAGCGTAAGGCAAACCTTCTTTAGGGCGTTCCATCGGTGCAGAAGCGCGTTTGTATTTCATCACAAGTTTGGCGTTGCGTGGGCGGCAAGGCGCTGCGTCGCCGTTAACTGTGAGCAGAATGGGTAGCGGAGCTTTTACGCGCTCCACGCCGCCGTCGATGTGGCGCGTGAGCGTAATCTCCTTATCTTTTACTTCGTCAATGCTCGTCACATAAGTCACTTGATCCAAGCCGAGCTTCTGTGCCACTTGCGGGCCTACTTGCGCCGTGTCGCCATCGATAGCTTGGCGGCCGCCGATCACAATGTCGGGAACGCCGATCTTGCGAATAGCCATAGACAAGGCATAACTCGTTGCCAAAGTATCTGCACCGGCAAAGGCGCGATCTGTCAGCAAATAGCCGCCGTCTGCGCCGCGGAAAAGTCCCTCGCGGATCACGTCAGTTGCGCGCGGAGGTCCCATCGTCAATACTTGTACAGTAGATCCCGGGTGAAGATCTTTCAGGCGTAGCGCCTGCTCCAGTGCATTTAAGTCTTCCGGATTGAAAATAGCCGGCAGCGCCGCTCTGTTCACGGTGCCTTCCGGCGTCATTGCATCCTTTCCGACGTTGCGTGTATCGGGCACTTGCTTAGCAAGCACAACAATTTTAAGACTCATACTTACGATTGTTCGTTTTTATATTCTAATAATCAACTTAATCGCCGCAAAAGTACGTATTTATTGCCGATGAACCAAGCTGCAAAGCGCTTTTTCTGCACAAAACTACCCGCATCTGTGCGAAATTCGTCTTCTTTTTTGCGCAGTTTTACAAATCTTTTGGATCGGTGATCACGACTTTCGCCGCCCGATGTGCGGAAAAGCATCAATACATGATGGAGTCCTGCAAAAGAGCCGCTGTCTCGTATGATTTTATATTTGAAGCTGTAGAAAAAAGATGATGATCGAACTTACACACACGCAAACAATAGCCGCAATATACGTAAGTTTTGCGGCTTCAATAATAAGTTTTGAAATTCAAAGGGTGGGGACAAAAATTCCAAAGGTAGGAACTAAAATCCGCACAAGTAGGAATTGAAATTCCAACAGGTCGGAATTTTACGCCCAACCCATAGCGGCGTCAACGATAAAGCATCCCATTGCGCCGCCTTGCCTTTGTTGGCGTGCGGAGGCCTATTGGATTAGGCCGTAGTCTGCATCTTTTCCCCATAGATACCGTGTAAAGTGGCAAGCATTAGCACTTTCTCTCAAGTCTGTGCTTTGTATCTTTTTCCGTTCGGTTTCTTCGCCTCCTTATCGAAGCTAAAACTGCAAGGAAAGAAGTAGAAAAGCAAAAAGACTCACCGCAATAGTCGGCAAGTCCTTTGCATAATTTTTCGTTGAGGGCCTTTTTGTGTTCAATAAACCTCGATATATTCCGCCTTTTCCGGCAGTTTTTCAGCTTTAAGTTGCTGTGCCGGTGTCGTTGATTCGCCTGATTTTCCATTACATCTCTGCATAAATTCGTTGATGTGCTCGTGGCTCATTCTTAGCAAGTAGAAATATTCCTTGGGCTTCATTGTCTCATAGTTTTTCTTTGGGACGGCAATAGGTTGAGCCGTTATATTTTGAATGCCGGCGCAGTCAAAATCATACCAGCCCGTATGGTCCGTTGCTTTGAGTATGAGTCCGGGCAAGCCGCCCAGTTTCCACGGCCCGTTAGATATAGGAATGTCTAAGGTAAACCAAGCTTTCCACGTCCTTCCGCGAAAGTTTGTCTCCGCCAGTTGGCAGGGATAGCCGGCGATGACCGAATCTTTCCCCAACATCTTCCATTTCATTTTGCTTATTGGCTCTTCATATTTGAAGCCGTCCATACTTGTATCGATATATGTCAACTTTCCTTCAGCAGGGAGGCCTTTATAGATGAGATACCATTGCCCATAAATGTAAGGTTGAATTAGTTTGTGGAGCTGCGCTGTTGATACACTTCCGCGACGGTTGAGGCTATCCTCTATAGCTTTTAGGCGATGATGAAAATAGCTGTAAAAGGCAGAGCGTTCGTCTTGAATGTCCAGATATTGTACGTCTTTTGATTCACGAATAGCAATAGGGTCGGTATACTTCGTATTATAAACGATGCGCAAAGTCTTGACTGTAGATTCCTGCGCCCAAAGATTCTGTACGAACAATGCGGTGAGGATGAAATAAAGGAGGCGTTTGGCTTTCATAAAGATGTCTTTATTGCGTTTTTTGTTAATGACTTGGTTTCGTAAAACTAAAGAAGTGCTTCTTCTCTTTCCCAAATGAGGGCGAAAGGCCTTAGCATGAAACTTCTTGTTGGCGATTGGGGGTGAACTAAGTTTTGTTTTTCTATTCTTTTTTGCGGTGATGTTATGCCAAATGAGTATTTAAGGTTTAATAAACCTCAATATATTCCGCTTTTTCCGGCAGTTTTTCAGCTTTGAATTGCTGTGCCGGCGCCATGGCTTCGCCGGAAGCCCCATCTTGCCGTTGTAGAAATTCGCCAAAGTGCTCGTGGCGCAACCTTAACAGGCGGAAATATTCTTTGGGCTTCATTGTTTCAAAGTTTTCTTTTAGGACAGTGATAGGTTGAGCCGTTATGTTTTGAATGCCGGCACAGTCAAAATCATACCAGCCCGTATGGTCCGTTGCTTTGAGTATAAGTCCGGGCAAACCACCCAGTTTCCACGGCCCGTTAGGTATAGGAATGTCTAAGGTAAACCAAGCTTTCCACGTCCTTCCGCGGAAGTTGGTCTCCGCCAGTTGGCAGGGATAGCCGGCGATGACTGAATCTCTCCCCAACATCTTCCATTTCATTTTGCTTATCGGCTCTTCATATTTGAATTTGCATAGATTTGTATAGAGATAAGTTAGTTTTCCCTCGGCCGGCAGTCCTTTGTACACATAATACCATTGCCCATGACTATATGGCTTGGTCAGTCTATGGAATTCCATCATAGATATGCTGCCGCGATGATTGAGACTATCTTCTATTTCTTTGCTGCGCTGACGGAGAGAACTATAAAAAGCAGAGTGTCCGTCTTGAATATCCAAATATTGTACGTCTTTTGATTCATGAATAGCAATAGGGTCGGTATACTTCGTATTATAAACGATGCGCAAAGTCTTGACTGTAGATTCCTGCGCCCAAAGATTCTGTACGAACAATGCGGTGAGGATGAAATAAAGGAGGCGTTTGGCTTTCATAAAGATGTCTTTATTGCGTTTTTTGTTAATGACTTGGTTTCGTAAAACTAAAGAAGTGCTTCTTCTCTTTCCCAAATGAGGGCGAAAGGCCTTAGCATGAAACTTCTTGTTGGCGATTGGGGGTGAACTAAGTTTTGTTTTTCTATTCTTTTTTGCGGTGATGTTATGCCAAATGAGTATTTAAGGTTTAATAAACCTCGATATATTCCGCCTTTTCCGGCAGTTTTTCATCTTTGAATTGTTGTGCCGGTGTCGTTGATTCGCCGGATGTATACCCTTGTCGTTGAAAATATTCGTTGATGTGCTCATGGCGCAATCTTAGCAGGCGAAAATACTCCTTGGGCTTCATTACTTCATAGTTTTTCTTGGGTACAGCTACTGGTGGGGTCGTTATATTTTGAATGCCGCCACATTCAAAATCATACCAGCCTGTGTTGTCTGTTGCTTTGAGTATGAGTCCGGGCAAACCGCCCAGTTTCCATGGCCCGTTAGGTATAGGAATGTCTAAGGTAAACCAAGCTTTCCACGTCCTTCCGCGAAAGTTGGTCTCCGCCAGTTGGCAGGGATAGCCGGCGATGACCGAATCTCTCCCCAACATCTTCCATTTCATTTTGCTTATCGACTCTTCATATTTGAAGCCACCCATATTTGTCGCAATATATGTTAACTTACCTTCGGCGGGAATGCCTTTATAGATGTAATACCATTGCCCATAAATATAAGGTTGAATTAGTTTGTTGAGCTGCGCTGTTGATATACTTCCGCGACGGTTGAGGCTATCCTCTATAGCTTTTAGGCGATGATGAAAATAGCTGTAAAAGGCAGAGCGTTCGTCTTGAATGTCCAGATATTGTACGTCTTTTGATTCACGAATAGCAATAGGGTCGGTATACTTCGTATTATAAACGATGCGCAAAGTCTTGACTGTAGATTCCTGCGCCCAAAGATTCTGTACGAACAATGCGGTGAGGATGAAATAAAGGAGGCGTTTGGCTTTCATAAAGATGTCTTTATTGCGTTTTTTGTTAATGACTTGGTTTCGTAAAACTAAAGAAGTGCTTCTTCTCTTTCCCAAATGAGGACGAAAGGCCTTAGCATGAAACTTCTTGTTGGCGACTGGGGTGAACTAAACTTTGTTCTTCTATTCTTTTTTGTGGAGATGTTGTACTAAATGAATATGTTTGGGTTCAATAAGTTTCAATATAGGCCTCTTTGTTAAAAGACTTGCTTATTTTGATTGGCTTTTCTTGCGTCTCCGCACTGATGGGAATAAGTCCAATTCTGCGCATAAATGCCTTGGGATCTTCATTCAGAAGCCTTTGTAGGTAAAAGTAGTCTTTGGGCTTTATTGTTTCATAATCTTTCTTGGGTATAGCGATCGGTTGAGCCGTTATGTTTTGGATGCCGGCGCATTCAAAAGAATAGAATCCCTTACTATCTGTTGCTTTGAGTATGAGTCCGGGCAAACCGCCAAGTTTCCACGGCCCGTTGGGTATGGGAATGTCTAAAGTAAACCAAGCTTTCCAAGTCTTTCCGTGAAAGTTTGTTGTCGCGAGTTGGCAGGGATAGCCGGCGATGATGGAATCTTTCCCCAACATCTTCCATTTCATATCATTCTGCTCTTCTTCGTACCTGAAATTAGCCAAATTCGTGTCGATAAATGTCAGTTTTTCTTCAGTTGGAAAGCCTTTATATATGTAATACCATTGTCCTTCTCGATAAGGAGAGGTTAGTTTCCTATCCTGTTCTAAAGTATAGGCGCGATGCTGATTGAGACTATCTATTATAGCCATAGTGCGGTGATGGAAATGGCTGTAAAAGATGGAGTGATCATCTTGTATTTCCAAATACATAGCGTCTTTATTTTGTTTGTTTTGTATGGGAATGGAATAGATGCTATTATAAACGATGCGCAAAGTCTTGACTGTAGATTCCTGCGCCCAAAGATTCTGTGCGAACAATGCGGTGAGGATGAAATAAAGAAGGCCTTTGGCTTTCATAGCGATGAATTGTGGAATTTTTTGATTGATATTTCCTTATTTGCAAACTTAAGAAAACAATTCCGGGTTGCAAAATAAATTAAGGCAAAACGACTAATTCCCTCTTTTTTTTGCCAAAACACTTTGTCAACACTGATTCTCTGCTTAAGTTTGTGATGTCTAAAATTGCGTACAGCTATGAATCAACCAAATACGCCCCTCAACCGGCAGCGGAAGTCAGCCTTTCGTCTCCTTTTTGTGCTTTTGCTGACAACCCTTGCTTCGACACTTTCCGCACAGACGTTGCACGGCATTGTGACAGATGGCAGTAAACATCGACTGAAAGGCGTTTCCGTCTCACTTTTAGACTCCTCCCGACTGATTCTCTCCTTTGCGGTGAGCGCGGCGGATGGGCGCTTTTCGCTGGAAGTGCCTGATGGGAAGCGTGGAGCGCTGCTTCGCTTCAGCAGAATGGGTTATGCCGCCGACACATTAGATTTACAGGCGTTCAAAAACGGACAAACCGTAGTTTTAGGCGCACGCGAGCAAGCTTTGCGGGAAGTACAAGTCAGGGCGCAGGCCATTCAGCAGCGCGGCGATACGATCGATTATCTCGTCAGTCGATTCAAAAACGCCCAAGATCGCTCTATCGCCGACGTACTCAAGAAAATGCCCGGCTTGAAAGTGAGCGAGGATGGCGGCATCTCCTATCAAGGCAAGCCAATCAATAAGTTTTACGTCGAAGGTATGGATATGATGGGCGGCAAATACGCTATGGTCAGCGAGAACCTATCGGCCGACAAGGTGAGTAAGGTGCAAGTGATGGAGAATCATCAGCCCGTCAAGGCGCTCAAAGATGTCTCTTTCAGTGAGAATGCTGCGCTCAACATCATCTTGAAGCCCGATGCCAAAGACGTATGGCAAGGCGCTTTAGACGGCGCTATCGGCTGCCAACTACAAGGCGATAAGGACCTTTTGGGCGATGTGCGGGCCATAGCGATGCTCTTCTCGCGGCGCAAGCAAAGCCTTTCGATGTATAAATTCAACAATACGGGCAAGGACATCCGCCAAGAGATCTCCCAAAAGTCGATTTTCGATGTCGCCGCGCCTACGGCGGGCGGATTTGTCTCTAATCTTTCGACCGGCAGCGACGTTTTGAGCAATGAGCGCACCGCTTTTAGCCGCACGCATATCTTTGGCAACAGTTGGTTGTTCAAACTTAGTAAAGATGCCGAACTGCGCACGCAGTTGACCGGCCTTTGGGATAAAAGCGCGGTTCGGCAACAATATCGCACAATCTATACCGACGTTGTCGGCGATTCCGTTATCGACGAAGTAAGCAGCGCCAACAGTTACCAAGCAGCGTATAGCGGCGAACTACTTTATATTATCAATTCCGACAAACTCTATTTGCGCAACACCGCGTCGGGCTACATCGACTTCAACCATAGCTTTGGCCAAGCGCAGCTCAACGGGCGCAGCGTCGTGCAGGCTGTTAGTCCGCACCGTAGCTATTTTAGCGATTACATCGACTTTGTTCGCAGATTCAGCGGCGGCAAATCATTCGGCATGAAGGCCTATTTTTCTTACAACTATCTGCCTTCTTCTCTCTTGCTCGCCGATAATTCTTGGCAGGTCCTCAATCAGCACGCGCTCTATTGGGGCTTGTCCACCAACTTCCGTCATCGGCTCTTCGGCTTCAATATTACGTACGATGCAGGGCTGAAAGGCGTGCGTCAACAGCTGCGTCTGCACAACTTTATGGCCCATCAGCGTTACATCGCAGCTGACAATAAGGCCTACCTTATCCCGAGTTTCGCCTACAAGACCGAGCGTTTTGAAGTTGCGCTCGATGCTGACGTCAACCTCTACCTGCGCCGACTCGACGACGAACGGAAAGTCGACCTGACCGTCAATCCCACTTTTTTATTGGCCTATAAACCGACGGCCCGCTGGAGCTTTCGCTGCTTTGCCGGACTGTATAAGGGCTTGCTCGAAGGCACGAGTGCCCTCGAAGCCCCGATTTTTACGAGCTACACGAGCCTGCGCCGCGGCAACGGGAAGCCCGATTTTGTGCGTTCGGCCAATCTTTCGGCCACGATAGCTTATAAAAATGTGCTCAAGGGTTATTTTGCCAATCTTAATATGCATACGAGTCGCACGGGTCACGTGTTGCTCTATCGCAATGCCTTACATCCCACTTACTTTTACTATCAAACCATGCCGACCGACCTGCATACGCACAGTTCCAATTATGGTTTGGAGGGCGAAGTCAGCAAAAGTTTTGATTGGAAACATTTGCTGCTTTCCCTATCCGGCCAACAGAGTTGGAACAATAGTAACGTGCTGCTCCAAACCTCCATCATTCCCATCCGTATGCTCAATGGCGGCGCCAGAGCCTCCGTCTCTATACGCCCCGTGGCTTGGCTTTCATTGTTTGGCAAGACGGAATTTTCTTACAGCAAGCAGCAACGCCGCGATGCGCTCCGTGCGGCTTCGCCCACCTACTTATATTATCGTCACGCCCTGCGGGCCGGCGTTGTTTTCGGTGCGTGGCAGTTGAATTGGAACAATGAATTGTTTCACGACAACGATGATGCCTCCTCGGCCCACTTTTTTGCCGACGTGGACCTCCGGTATGTCAAGAAGCAATTCGAAGTAGGCTTTTACCTGCACAATATTTTCGGCCATTCCACCTTTGAGCGCCGCTACATTACTTCGACCCAGCGCTCCTATACGCTCACGACGCTCCGCCCGCGCGAGTTTCTCGTTCGTGCAGCCTTTAGCTTCTGATGCGTACGGCTGATTTTCGTTTCCTTTTGTCCGTATAAGCTGGCAAAGATTCAAGCCTTTTGTCCACCTAAAGTGGAATATTTTCTATCCTCCACCACAAATATCTTTATCGGCTTAATGCTTTGTTCGGTTGATGTTGCGCCTCGCGTGCGTCACGTCGTCAATATTTTTACCCCGTTTCCTCTTCGTTCGGTTGGCGTGTGGTTCTCTTCGACCTTTCCACATAAATCGGCTCCATCGAGCTTTGCTGATTAGTCATTCAAATCAGATTTTCATTTATGCTCTCCGTTGGTAAGCTCATCAAACTTTGGTTTTTTCCTCCAAGCTACACTGCCCAAAGTTTCCCGCCTAAAATACCCTCACCAATCCTCACGTCTTGCACCAAACAAACCTCAAACGCCGAAACGAATCTCCCAACCTCCACAACCAGCATCGCAAATAATCCGCACAAACTCAATACATATTTCGCGCAACTCCTCCCTGCCAACGCTTTCCGCCTCAAATAACCCTCCTCAAAATCGCTTTACACGCCATGCAATTCCTCCGCCATCGCCATCCGCCTCAAATAACCCCAACGAGGTTAGTCTTTTGGTAGGGCAGGGTTAAAATGCGAAGCGTTTTAACCCTGCCTAACGTCACCCGCAATTGACAACCCCTTAGGGTTGGCCTTTCAAAAACGTCCGATGTTCGAAACGCATCGAGCATCTTCCAAATAATAATGGACAATATCAACGACTGGCATCGTTAGTGGCCGGGTTGCCGCTTCGCTCCTCAACCCTGCCACGGCGAAAGACCAACCCTAAGGGGTTGCACACTATGTACGCTGGCTTATCCAGGGTTAAGCCACGCTGTGCCCTAACCCTGGCCTGCCAAAAGACCAACCCTAAGGGGTTGTGGTCGCTGGTTGTTGTATCGGGGTCGAATTATGTGCTCACCATCATTTTATCCATGCGCACTTGACTTGACCTTCTAATCATTCCAAACAAATCTCATATCCTTCAACCTATAAAGCATTCCATCAAACCTCACAATTACAATACCATAGCTTCGGATGTTAATACGCACCTCCCACCTCCAACAACTTCCGCCGCAAATAACCCTCCTCAAAATCGCTTTACACGCCACGCAATTCCTCCGCCATCGCCATCCGCCTCAAATAACCCCAACGGGGTTAGTCTTTTGGTAGGGCAGGGTTAAAATGCGAAGCGTTTTAACCCTGCCTAACGTCACCCGCAATTGACAACCCCTTAGGGTTGGTCTTTAAAAAAAGGCTGCTTGTTGAAAAATACACTATTGAGCACATATTTTACGCTATTAAGCGCCTAACCAACAATGCTAAAGGCATAAATACTAATACGAAACATCTACTAATATACGCTTTATGCCTAAACAACCCCCTAAGGGTTGGTCTTTCAAAGCACCTAAGGCTTGGATTAAAAGGCAAAAATCACGAAAACGTGCGCACGAGCACAACCAATGGACGGGTGAAAATCCAAGTGGGGAGTTTGCGCTCGTGAGGTGAACCCTTTTTTCTCGTGAGGTGAAGCCCTTTTTCTCGTGAGCGCAAACCTTTTTTCTCGTGATAACAAACTCGACGAGCCAACTTTTGAGGCTTCGTTTTTGTCTCGACTTTGTCTCGTAGCCTGACTTTCGCCTTAGGTAAATAGATCTTTTGTCGATAAACGTTTGTGCTTTCATGATATTTTTCTAATTTTGAGCGAGCATACAAGCTCCTGACCATTCGCATCTCTTGTTTCGCAGCTTCTTGCTTGCAAGAAAGCGGTAATCGACATTAACTTATGCAAACTCTAACCCTCACTTGCCGAATTAAAATCGTTTGTTGTCTGCTGCTTTTTGCCTTGTCTGCAATGGGGCAAAAGCAAAGGGCCATGCGTATTACCTACAAAGTTGTCTATACTTATAGCTCCGATTTAGCACCTCGGCACGATGTAAGTTATTTAGACGTGCAAGATGATGGCGTCTCTTGCTTTTACAGTCATTATTTTGTAAAAAGTCAGGAGATTCAAGACAGCATCAATCGTAGAGGGAGCGTTTCTATTGATATGATGAGTAAGGCCATTGCGCCTTACGATGATGGGCAACCCAACTTTGTATATAAGCATATCCCCTCTGAAGGGAAGTTGACGTTTACCACTTATCACGTGGATTGGTTCAAATATAGTGAGCCCATTCCTGCATTGCAGTGGAAAATAGAAGGAAAAGATTCGGTCATTGCCGGCTATCATTGTCAAGCGGCTACGACCTCCTTGCGCGGACGCCAGTGGCGGGCGTGGTTTACTTTGGACATCCCTGTATCTGACGGACCTTGGAAGTTGTGCGGCTTGCCCGGCTTGATTCTGCGCGCGACGGATGAGCAAGGATATTTTGATTTTGACTGCACGGGTGTTGCTTCGATTGAATTTCCTCCTATTGAATTAGCTAAAAACAACTATGTAAGTTGTACGCCCGAGGAGGCTTTCAAAATGGAGCAGGAACGTCGAGAAAATCCTTTGGCTTTTTTAAATCGCCAATTTGGAGGTCAGCAGCAATTTCCTGATGAACTGGTACGCGAAGCAGATCGCAGCAACAACGAGGAGGCAAAGAAAAAATTTACCTACATAGAAAGGTATGATTTGAAAGAGACGCATTGAATGGTATCGCGTAGTTAATCAACAAATAGGGAGGCAAGCTGAGCTTGCCTCTTGTCATAATCAGCCGTTTTTTGTACATTCGCCCAAGAATTTAAGCAGACAAGGTATGAAAATAGGAGATAAAGTGCGCTTCCTCAATGAAGTGGGAGGCGGTATCGTCGTGGGATTTGAAGGAAACAAGACGGTCATCGTGCAGGATGAGAGTGGCTTCGATATTCCCTTTCCCATCCATGAGGTAATAGCAGTAGAGACAAACGATTATAACATTGCGAAAGTAAATACGCGGAAGTCGGTCGAGCCAACGCAGGTTGTGGCGGCGCCGCCGACGGAGGTGGAACCGGCTGATCGGCCCGTCACGTTCAAAGCAAAGCCCCAAGAGCGCCGCGGAGCTGAGTTGCTGAACCTCTATTTGGCATTTCTGCCTGCGGAGGTGGGCTGTGAGACGTCGGAATTTGAGGCTTATTGGGTGAATGATAGCAACTATTATGTGCGTTACCTGCTGCTCAAGCAGGAGGGTAAGGCGTTTAGCGTGCGCCACGAAGGACTGATCGAACCGAATACAAAGTGCTTCATCGAAACTTTTGACCGAAGCGAATTGGAGCAATGGGAACAGCCGACGATACAGGCGCTGGCTTATAAAACGGATCGAACTTTTTTGCTGAAAAGTCCGCTTAGCGTGACGCTCAGATTGGAGGGTGCAAAATTTTATAAGCAGCATACGTTTAAAGATAACGACTTCTTCGACGAACCGGCGCTACTCTTTGACGTAGTGCGCGATGATAAACCCGTGCGTACCGTCTTCGTAGATGCAGAACAGCTGAAAGAGGCTATTTTGGACCGTCCGCAGCGCCCGCAGAAAGCACCGGCGCGCAAGGAAAAGGCAGCTCGCAACGCGGTGATTGAAATTGATCTGCACGCGGCCGAAGTGTTGGAAACGACGGCGGGCATGCAGCCAAAGGATATCTTAGATTATCAACTGGATATCTTTCGTAAGGCGATGGAAGAACATAAGCAGGAGCGCGGCCGCAAGCTGGTCTTTATCCACGGCAAGGGCAACGGCGTCTTGCGCAATGCGATCGTGGCGGCCTTGAAGCGCGACTATAAAACTTGTACGTTTCAGGATGCTTCGTTTCAAGAGTATGGCTATGGTGCTACGCTCGTGAAGTGCTAAGCGCGGCAACTGATCTTGCCCCATAAAGCAGGCGGCGTCGGGAAGCAGACTTCCTTGGCGCCGCCTTTTGTAAAAAGCAGCGCCGCGCAGGCCTTGGATCGGTTGCGCGGCGTTGTTTATATTATGTATTTGCGTTGAACTTAAGCGATACCCGGTCTTTCGAGGTAAGCTAAGACGTCGCCTTTGGCTACGTGGCCTCCTTGCTTCGCAGCGATCTCTACGAGTTTTCCGCCTAAGGCAGCCGGAATCTCCAAGATGCGCCCGTGGTTGTTCTCAATGTAGCAGAAGAAATCGCCCTCTTGATATTCTTTGCCCAAGAAGGGTTCGATGCTCTTCACAGCCTCACCATCGCCGTTGATTTCCCAAAGGACGATGCCACTTTCGGGTGCTACGACGGCGTCAGCTTTGGCGTGCTTGGCAGCAGCTGCTTCTTCGGGCGTCATGCCCTTGGCCATCGCTTTATCTTTAGCGGCTTGCAGGTCAGCCAAGAAGCGCTTCTTCGCCTCGCCACTCTTATAGTCGCGGTATTGACGCTCGTGCATCGCAAATTCATAGAGTTCCTCGTCGTCCGGCCCGAGTTCCCAACCGTTTTCTTCCATTTCCTTGCGGAAATCTGCGAGGCAGTTGGGGTAGAGTTCGTGCGGGTTGCCCGTATAGAACTCCTTGCCTTGCTCTTCTGCGAGTTTGACAATCTCCGGCGCCACCGGGCCGGGCAGTTTGCCACTCTTGCCGAGGATCATACCCCACATATTTTCGTCCATCATAGAGAAACGCGGCTTGTCCATCGACTCTGTGAGCAGATTCATCAAAGCGATGTTCTTCACATATTGACTGAAAGGCGTCACCAAAGGAGGATAGCCGACGCGCGGCCAAACATAGCTGACCTCGTCGAAGAGCTTGATCAACATTTCGTCGTCAGTGAGCGCTGCTTCTCCTTTCTTCTCCCTGTTGGCATTGATGGCGCTCATTGCACCTTTGAGATCGGCCATCATTGACCCCATCATGCCGCCCGGAAGTCCGCATCCGAGCAAGAGAGACGTCATAAAGTGGTTCTGCGGATTGATGAAGTAGCCCAAGAAATCGTCGATGAATTCCTGCGTCAAGGCGCGCGCCTCCATATAAGCGTTCATATTGATTTCCGGAACATCGAAGCCGTAGTGTTTCAACATACTCTGAACGGAAATAATGTCCGCGTGGCCTTTACCCCAAGAGAGCGGCTCCATCGCTACGTCGATGATGTCTGCTCCGTTTTTGCAAACTTCGAGAATGCTGGCCATTACGAGTCCGGGGCCGTTGTGTCCGTGATACTCTACAATGATTTCCGGATGATTTTTCTTGATCATCCCGCAGAGTTTTCCGAGCAAGGCGGGCTGTCCGATGCCGGCCATATCTTTCAAACAGATTTCCGGCGCGCCCGCTGCGATGAGTTCGTCTGCAATAGCGCTATAGTATTCCGCCGTATGAATTGGTGAGTTGGTGATACACAGCGTTGCTTGCGGCGTCATGCCGGCTTCTAAGGCCCATTTAATAGATGGGATAATGTTGCGTACGTCGTTGAGGCCGCAGAATATACGCGTGATATCTACACCTTGAGCGTGCTTAACCTTATATTGAAGTTGCCGTAAATCGTCTGCACACGGGAACATTCGCAGCGCGTTCAGACCGCGGTCAAGCATATGCGTCTTGATGCCCACCTCGTTGAAAGGTTTCGTAAAAGCACGAACTGCGTCGTTAGGATTCTCACCATATAGGAGGTTAACCTGTTCGAATGCGCCGCCATTGGTTTCTACGCGGGCAAAGCATCCCATCTTGATGATCACGGGTGCGATGCGCTCGAGCTGATCTTTGCGTGGCTGAAATTTCCCGTAGGACTGATACATGTCGCGATAGACGAGACTGAATTGGATTTTACGGTTTGCCATATTTGTCTTGATTTAATTCGTATTTTACTTTAAGACCTGCAAAGGTAGCGTATGAAGAAAGAAATGCAAAGCAAAAATAGATTTTTCGCTTCACATTCCTTTCTTTTTTGTGCAGAATGCCAACGCTGTAAGGCAAACTAGCCACTTCGGCCTTGTCGGCCACTTTTATTTTTTGATAATCTTCTTACCATTAATAATGTATAGGCCGGCGGGGAGCTTTGAGAGCGGACCTTGCTGTAAGTTGCCGTTCAGATCATAAATGCGTCGTTTGCCGGCCCTTGATGCTGCGTCGGTTTCGATTTGATGGATGCCAACGGGTTCAAACTCTTCGATGTTGGGGGTAAAGTCGGCCCATTGTTCGGCTGCTTCATAGAGCGCTTTACTGCCAATGGGGACGCGTAGCGTGCAAGGCACGGCCGAAGAACCTCTGAAGAAAACAATCATACCCATCTTAATGGTCGATGGGTCGGCAACGCTGACCGTGAGTTGTTTTAGATTTTTGCACCAGCCAAAAGCAAAATTGCCCAACTGACGCAAACCGCCGGGCAGTTTGACGTATTGTAGCGCCTGATTTTCAAAGAAGCCGAAGTTGCTGACAACTTCCAGTGATTTGGGGGCTCTGTAAAGCGTTTCTTGCTTGCCGGCCGGATACTGTAGAAGTTGGGTCTTGGCCTTGTCATACAAGATTCCGTCTTCAGAAACATAATTGGGGTTGGCCTCTGCTACATTTATGGTCGTAAGGCTCAAGCAATCGTGAAATGCAGATTCGCCGATCGACTCCGTTTGTGCCGGCACGCTGATCGCTTTGAGTTCGTTGCAGCGAACGAAAGCGAAAGCGCCGATCCGTTTGATCTGCTGGTGAATCATCGTCTCCTTGAGCGATTCGTTGCCGCCAAAGGCATAATCGCCGATCTCCGTAATGCTGCTCGGAATGGTAAAGCTTTCATCCGCCTTACCCGCAGGATATTGCAGCAAAATCGTCTTTGCTTTATTGTACAATATACCATCTTCGTCGACATACGCCGTATTGCCGGCCTTTACGTTGATGTGCGTGAGCTGTTTGCAGTCACTGAAGATGCCATAACCTAATTCGTTGACACTTGCGGGAAGCGTAACCTCCTGCAATGCCTCGCAAGCGTTGAAGGCCGACTCTTCGATGGCTTGCAAACCTTCAGAAAGGTGCAGCGCTTGCAATTGGCTGCACGAGCCAAATGCATTGTCGCAAATGCGCGTCACGCCGGCCGGTATTTCGAGCGTCGTGAGTTCGGAGCAACCGCCAAAAGCCCAGCGCCCGATGGTGCGGAGCGTCGAGGGGAAATTTATTTCGCTCAACTGTGCGCACTCTTGAAAGGCAAAACCATTGATGATCTCCAAGCCTTCATTCAGCTTGACGGTCGTCAAGTGTGAGCATTCCTCGAAAGCGCCCTCGCCGATGCTCTTCACGCTTTCGGGCAACGTGATCGATTCTAATGAAATGCAAGTCTGAAACGCAGCTTCACCGATGCGCGTCACCTTATTGGGCACGTCGACTCCAGCGATTCTGACGCAGTTGCAAAACGCATTGTTGCCGATGGCGGTAATGCCTTCGCCAAGTTTGATGCTCGTAATGTCTTCTTTGAAGCTCGCCCAAGGCGTCTTGTCAAATTCGTAGTCGGGTATTTCGCCCGCGCCGGTGATGACAAGTGCTTTGCTGCTTTCATTGTAGTTCCACGACAGCGATCCTGTCGTCCCACTCGTTTGCGCCGAAACTTCGACGATGCTCAGGGCCAATCCGGCCACAACTGTAAGCACTGCTTTCATAATGATGGTTTTTGTTGTGCGCTACCTACGCCTCTTGTTGTCTCATGTCTTAGTCTCTGAAGGTTAAAGGGCGTAGACAGGCAGGTTAATAAAGGGATTTTTTAGGTTTGTACTAAATTAGCGACCGTAAATATAAAGATTATCTCGATAAATGCGTGATCGATTTGTCTGTTTTAGCGATATTTTGTGCGTCATCTTTGGCTTTAATCTAATAATTCCGACAATTATAAAGTTTTTAATCTGCAATTCATTTCTCATGTGAGCATTTGCTCTGCGCAACGTAGGGCGGCGGCATATAGTAATAGGACGGAGGATGGATAGGATTTAGCAACTAATGCTGAAGGCGCAGATAGGAGACCAAGCGGTCTCTCTTGCTTTCGCTCGCGCTTGATGGTTGTAGAGAATGTGCCAATAATGCGCCTGCTTTTCTTTGATCATAGGATACGCAAAAGGCGTAGCCGTTTCGTTTGCCGGCAGCAAACTATAGTTTGGTGGGAAGAAACGATGGTTTGCCGGCAGCAAACGATAGTTTGGCCCGAGCAAACAAAATATAGTCTTGGTGCAAAGTGGCGGCAGACGATGATTAGCTCAGGAAAATAGGCCGTAGATGGTTGTGAATGTAGCAAGGCCGATGCGGATTCTGGTGTTCAAGAATGCCTTGCGTGATGAGCGATAAAGAAAGCCGGTGTAGGAGCGTACTGCCACGGACTCATACGATGAAAAGCGGGAGGTAAGTTTATGAAATAAGGGGAAATGCCCGCCTGCCTCTTGGTTGAGGTTAGTGCATTTCCCCTTGTGGTATTTTGATAGAAAGAGCGCGTCAATCGTCGATAAAGCGGCGCGTCAAGTCGGCGAAGGCTTCGATGCGTCGATCGCGCAGGAAGGGCCACCAACGACGCACGCATTCGCTGCGATGCAAATCCACTGTGACGACGACAACTTCTTCGTCTTGCGTAGAGGCTTGCGCGAGCAGTTCGCCTTGAGGTCCGGCTACGAAACTTGAGCCCCAGAAAGTGATACCTTTCGTCTGGCCGGAAGGATCTGCTTCGTGGCCGACGCGGTTTACGGTGATCACGGGCAGACCGTTGGCCACGGCGTGGCCGCGCTGCACGGTCGTCCACGCTTCTCTTTGGCGCGTCTGCTCGCCCGGCGTGTCGGAACTCTCGTAGCCTATCGCCGTCGGATAAATCAGGAGGTCGGCTCCCTGCAAAGCCATTAGTCGGGCGCCTTCGGGATACCATTGATCCCAGCAAACTTGCACACCTAATTTGCCAACGCTCGTCGTTATCGGGTGAAAGCCCATATCGCCCGGCGTGAAGTAGAACTTCTCATAATAAGCCGGATCGTCGGGGATGTGCATCTTGCGATACTTTCCCGCAATCGTGCCATCCTTTTCCAAGACGACGGCCGTATTATGATACAGACCCGGTGCGCGGCGCTCAAAGAGGGATATGACGAGCACGATGCCGTGTTGTCGCGCCAGTTCGCCAAAGAATTCTGTCGACGGGCCGGGTATAGGCTCTGCCAAATCAAAGTTGTCGACATTTTCTACTTGACAGAAGTAAGGCGTATTGTGTAGTTCTTGCAGCACCACGAGTTGGGCGCCCTCTTTAGCCGCAGCGGCGATGTGTTCAGCCAGTCGTTGGCGGTTGTCATATCCGTTGGCCGAGCAGGCTTGTTGGATCAAGCCTACTTTTAGTTCGTTTTTGTTCATAAGTGTAGGATTCCTTTTGGAAATTGCATAGTGGCGCAGTGGAGAGAGCCGTGCTGCCTGATTAGCGGACGGCAATCAATGCCCACCAAGTCATATTTTGGGAAGGCTTGGTGCAAGGCTTTTTGCGCCAAATCGTCCTTAGCCGCTTGCCCATAAGTAGGGAAGAGCACGGCTTTGTTTATTACGAGGTAATTTGCATACGTTGCGGGCAAGCGTTCCCCATCTGCTTCGCACGAATCGGGTAGTGGTAGGGGAATAAGTTCGAACGGCTCGCCGTCGGCATTCTTGAATGTTTTCAATTCTGCTTCCATCGCGCACAGATCAGCATATTGCGGGTCGCTTTCGTCGGTGCACTTGACGTAAACCAGCTTGTTTTCAGGGCAGAGTCGGGCCAAGGTGTCGATATGGCTGTCGGTGTCGTCGCCGATGAGCGCTCCGTGCGATAGCCAGAGCACGTTAGGGGCGCCAAAATAGTCTTGTAGCCTCAGCGTAATCTGCGCTTGGTCAAGGCCCGGATTGCGATTCGGATTCAGTAAGCAAGCTTTCGTGGTGAGAATCGTGCCGCAGCCGTCGCTTTCTATGCTTCCGCCCTCTAAGATGAAGTCGAGACAATCAATATAAGAGCCTTCGAGGCGGCCGCTTGCGTAGACGCCGCGGTTGATGGCGTTGTCGGCTGCTGCTTCAAACTTCCCGCCCCAGCCGTTGAAGCCAAAGTCGAGTAGTTCGGGCTTTCCCGTATCTAAAACCGAGAGAAAAGCGTGGTCGCGCGCCCACGTGTCGTTCGTGGGGCAATCTATATATATAATATTGTCTGTCGCCCGCTTCGGCAATTGCTCTTCCAGATGTCGGCGCACAGATTCCGTGTCGGGCGCAACAATCAGGAGTAGCTCACGCGTGGCAATTTCGTAGGCCAAACGTTGATAAAGTGCCGTGATTTCGGGCAGCATATAAGCCCAGTCGGTATCGGCGTGGGGCCAAGTGAGCTGCACGCCACTCTGCGGAAACCATTCCGGTGCTAACATCCGCTTGTAGCGCCCGATAGGATGCTCCATTTTCTTTCCGCGCAGGAAGTTTTCCAATTCTAAATCAGCGCGGGGCGGTGTCGGGGGTAACGTAAAAAGAGCCATATTCGTAGGACGGCTTAAAAATTAAAATGGAATCTGCGGCAACTGCTTCAGATAAGCGATGAAAGCGTCTGTCGTCGTTGGCAGTTTGGTGTTGATGAGTTGCTCTTTGGGGAAATACTTCATCGGGTAGCCATCTCCTCCTGTTGTCATAAACTCATCGGCTATCAATACAACCTTGGTGTTGTCTTTAATCTTCACTTTCTTGCCTTTCGGACTGATATACGTGATCGCTGTCACTTCGCCCTCGTCATTGCGCTTGATGGAGAGGTACGCCGACTGCATCCAACCGTAGCGTTTGTTGTGGAAGCCGAAGTTGACCAAGTCTTTCAGTTGTTTTCCTGAGATGGCGTAAGCCTTCAGTGCGTTGGCAAAGGGCAACGCTTCGCCCACCTCCAGCACACTTACGTCGCCCTTGGAAAAACCTGCGCGTATGCTGCCAAAATGACTGCATCCGACGATGACATCTTTGTCTTTCCGCCCCGCAGCATTGCGATAGGCTTCCGCAAACGAAGCGCAGACGAGCGTGCCGACTTCACTCAGGCGGTAAGAATCCGTTCTGTCGTGCGGCATGTCGCGTGTGGCTGTTGTGAGTTTGGTGCCGATGGGCACGCCGGCAGGTGTTTTCGTTGTCTGGAGCAGCGAGTCAATCTGCATTTGCAGACGTAGCGGACCGGCAGAGAGTTGGTCGCGAGATTTCAACGGGACGCGACAGATTTCCGGTTCGACATCCAAGACGCGCATCGCAGCGGTGTCGACCGTAAACTTCATAATGCTGATATAATTGCCGTGCCACCAACCTTGCACAACGGGATATTGCGCTTTGTTGATGCGTCCGCAAACCGGCTCGTGGCTGTGTCCGGAAAGAATCGCCTGATAGCATTTGTCGTTGATGCGCGCTAAGTTTTCCTCATCTTTATCTGTCCAAACGGGTTTGCCGCCTTTCATAATTGTTCCGATGTGTACGAGCAGCATTCGCAAGTCGGCCTCCTGCACTGCCTTGAAGCCGGGCGTTTGCGCCAAACTATCAAGAACGTGTGTATAGTTGCCGGAGAAATGTAGCCCTACTACGTTGTTCGCCCGTATTTGTTCGGGCGCAGAAGACGCCAACAAGCCGACGAAAGCCGCTTTCAGGCTTTTCGTAGGCGAGAGCTTGATTTCCGTTGTAGCGAAAGGCTTCACATAAGGTGGAATGCGCCCGTTGCTGTCATAGACATTGCTACAAACGTAGGTGATGTCCCAACCCCGCGGCAAGAGTGGGTCTGCGCTCCACTTTTCAGCAAGCGAGGCCTGCCCGTCATCAAATTCGTGATTGCCTAAAGCCGATATGCGAATACCTAAATCGTTGAAAAAAACCGGCAACAATTGGCCTTGTGTAGCACGATAAAAATAACTCCCGCCGAAATTGTCGCCTGCAGCCACCGTAATATTGTAAGGATAGACCGCTTTGAGTGAATCTAAAGTTTGCCAGATGCTTGGCGCGCCAGGAATCGCTTGACTCACGTTTTGTACAAAGGCGCCGTGAAAGTCGTTAATCGAAAAAACAGCTACCTTGATCGTACCTTTTTGTGCAAAAGTTGCGAGCGCAAGGCAGAGAGAACAGAGAAATAGTTTAAAACGCATATACATTAGTTTATGAACGGCTGATTTGTAAGCCCTTTTCAGAAATAGATAAATCGACGAAACGCGAATTTTCCGTGAGCGGGTTCGCAGTTAGCGTGCGTCTGATGCGCATTGCCGCCTCCGGATCTTTCGCTACCATATACATAAAGCCGCCACCGCCGGCGCCGGGGAGCTTATAACCTAAGCAGAGGTCGTCGATTTGATCGGCCAAGGCCGAGATGGCGGCGGGCGAAGTGCCTTTGTCGAGTGCTTTGTTTTGTTCCCACGTTGTTCGTACCAATCTGCCGTAGCGTTCGAAATCGCCGAGCTGAATGCTCTCAAACAATGCTGACGCGTGGGCTTTCATTTCGTCGAGCAAAGCTAAATGTTGGTTGGCATTGAGAAACATTCCGCGCACGATCTCCGCTAAAATATGCTTTGCGGTGCGTGTAATGCCTGTGTAATATAGTAAATGGCAAGCGCTATATTCCGGTGCGGTAAACAGATCCGTGGGTAGATAGCGCGCCACGGCGTTTTGGTTGAAGCCCGCTTCTGTTTGCAAGAGTTTGACGCCGCGCAATACGCCGCCATATTGGTCTTGCCAGCCGCCGCCGGTCGTTAATAATTGCTCAAGGATAAGTGTACGGTTGCAGATCTCGTTTTTATCCCAGCCCAAGCCGCAGCAATTGCTGAGTGCGCCCAAGACGGTGGACGCCAAAATCGAACTTGTGCCCAAGCCGGATCCGGCCGGAATAGCCGCAAGCAAGGTTAGTTCCAAACCACAACCGAAAGCTTCCAACTGATGGCGCAACGTCGGATACGTTTCACTGCAAAATTCAGGCAGAAAGCCACACAAGGCCAACGCTGCTTTCGGTATAGAGAAAGGATCGCCCACCGCATCATAAGTGCGTAGCGCTTCAAACGTCTCTATCGTCACCGCCGCACCCAAATCTATGGAACGGCAGCGAATAAGCGGCTCCGGGCAAGGCCTGACGTAGACTTGCAGTGGCTGTTGTCCGTTCATTTCTATGGCTACATTCACCACGTTGCCGCCATTCATCAAACTATAAGGTGGTGTGTCCGTCCAGCCACCGGCCAGATCTATACGCACGGCAGATCGTGCCCATACAATTTGATCCGCGAAGGTCGTGCGGCGCGGCAAGCACGTTTGTTGGCGTACCTCTTCCGTCATTCCGTCACGCAAGCGTCCGAAGGCTTCCGCCGAATAGTGGTCGGCCGTGGCGCGATCAGTCGTGCGCAGCGCTTCAGAGCGAAACATCGCGTCCTGCATCAGCAATCCCGAAGGAGCATCTGCGGGTAACGCATCCGGCAGCGGCAGTTGAGCCGCCGCATATTTGGCTGCCACGTCTTTTAAATCCAATTGATAAAAGACGCTCTTGCGCCAATTTGCTGCCAGTTGGGGAAGATTTTGCTGACGTAAGCTTTCCCGTTGCGTAAAGAGGCGCTTGAGGTTGGCTTTGATCATCAAATCGTCGGCCGAGAGGCGTGGCAGGCGCAGGAAAGTAGCGCGCTCGTCGCCTTGCCCTGTAACGATCCAATGGAAGAGGCGCTCCAGTTCGTCCAAGTCGCTACTTACGGGGAATAAGTCCGCCGTTTGCAAGTCGTCCGTCTGCTTGAAATCCGACAATGACAAGCCGCGTGCAGCCGCCCAATCGGCAAACGGCCGACCGAGATAAGTTGTTTCGTGAGCGGCCAAGTTTCCGCGAAAAGCATCATCGTAGCCATAGACGCGAAGCGCGTAATCTTTCTCTCCGATGGGTACGAAATCTATGCAGATGCCTTCCGGTAGCTTGACCTGCCATTGGTTTTGCGGAATCCCCGTAAGGATATGGTGTCGCGAGAGTTGCCAACCCGCACCGAGGTAGGCATTTTCTATCCAAATATATTCGTTGTCCGGCGTGCAAGGATTAGCCATCAAAGTGTTTTGTGTGAAGACGGAGGCCCGTTGTTTGACGCCGCGTTGCAATATTTGCCGTTGATCTTTGACGAGGGCTTGCAAGGCAATGCTTGAGGTCAGCATATCAGGCCCTGTGCCGTAATGGTAAAACTCTCCGCCCGGCAATGGGACGATGGCCACTTTAAGTGGCGGAAGGTCAGCTTCCGGTTGCGACGGGTGAGCGCCCAAGGCGCGCCCGAAGTCGCTATATAGGTCGTAATATTGCAAGTCTTCTGCCCGCGGCACTTCGTTTGAGCCCGAGGCCTGCTGACTGCGCCGATCCGACTTCTGCGCAAGATAGGCTACGGCTCGATCCGAGAGCAACCATACGCCGACATCGATGAGCGCCATGTGCGTTTGCATCAAAGCCGCTTGCTCTTCCGTAGAAGGCTTTTGCAGCATGAAGTCGAGTTCGTCCGGCCGGTTGCGATCAATCATAAACACGCCGTGGTGCGCGATTTGTTCCGGCGAAGCCCAAAGGCCGTAGCAGATGACGTCGGCATCAGGCAAATCTTGCAAGGGCTGCGTTGTGCGGAGCAATACGTCGCCGCCGGCTATGAGTGTATGGATATGGCTTGGCGCCTTTTCCAGCATTTTTTCATAGAGTGGCACTTGCAGATCGAGGAGCGTCTGATCGATCCGTTGCCCTCTGGCCCAGCGAAACACGGGTATCGGCGTGAGCGATTTTCCACCGGCCGCGTAAGCCGGTAGTCGCCTGCTTTGCCCACCGGCGTGGAGTAGCAGTCGCTTTTCGCGCCCCAACCAATCGGCAAAAGCCGTATCGGGCGCTTCGGCTGCGCGGCATTGCTGCAAAAGCCAAACCGTCCCGCCACCCGAGCCGAGTCTGTGGTCTTCAGGATCGGACGTGCAGAAATAAGCATCTTCAGGGAGATGCGTTAGGTTGTGAAATTGTTGAACCGGATTAGGCGGTAGCGAAAGCAACTTTTTCATACGCGCTTGTTTCTTTTGAAAGTGACCAATCTGTTGTAGAGGTAATTGAGGCCGGGATAGACGCACATTCCGATAAGGTAAGCTGCGCGCTCACTAAGGCAGAGAAGGAGCAGACGAAAGGCGACCCACTGCAAAGCCCAGCAAAGTGCGGCGCCAAAAAAGAAGACTGCGCCCTCGCGCAGGTAGCGATTTTCTCGACTACGAAAGACCCACAGCCGGTTAAACACATAGCTGTTGAGGATACCGGCAAGATAGGAGAGAAAATTGGCCGTATCCAGTCCTACGCCCACGCGGCGGAGGAGGAAGTAAGTAGCGATCGTGACCAGCGTATTCAAGATGCCGACCGCGCCGTAGCGAACGATGAGTAAGGCCTCTTCCTTTTTGTTGATTTTCATCTGATATGTATGCCTCTTTTCCCTCTTTTTGTAGGCTAAAAATGGATAGGCAAAGATAAAGGAAAAAGAGGATAACGACAAGGAATAGCCCCGCAAATCCTATGTCTCTTTCTCGTGGGTACTTGGCTTTGTGGCGGTCGCTGCGTCTCGGCTGCAGCAGGCCTCCGTTGCTGATCGTCAGTTTTTGGGCGGAAAAGGATTGCCCCTTTGCTGACCGGTCTTTGATTTTATGCGATGTTTTCTTTCGGCGCTCGCTGCTGATCTGCTCTCCGACTCGTGGGCGGTCGGTGAGGACTTTTTTGCGGATGATAAACGCACTGAAAGTGATGGCTTTCGATGTACGAAAAAGAGCACAAATCCAGCCTTCTTGCTTTTTTATCGTGAGCGCAAACCTTTGTTCTCACGATAAAAAAGGTGTGTGCTCACGATGAAAAGGGTTTGCGCTCACGATGAAAAACGGGGGAGATAGGATGAATCAACTTTCAGTTCGGGGTGTGCGGTGGGTAATTGTCAGCATTTGGGTGTCGTTTAGTGTGTGATTCTAAACTTGGCGTTGGAGGAGCAAGGGGTCGCGCGAGGCGGGATGGGCGAGTGGGACGGAGAAATGCACATAAATTGGGAGAGCAAAAAATAAGTCTCAAAAAGGCTGCGATATGAGCCATCTTGAGACTTGTAGTTCGCGGGAAATACGGGAAAAATCGTTGTGCTTACGTGGGCTGAAACACGCTGGTAGGCCTTGATTTTTCGCTTTTGCGCCGACTTATTTGCGCCCTATGGAATAATAGTCGAACCCATTTTTACGCATTTCTGCAGGGTCGTAGATGTTGCGTCCATCGAAGACGATCGGATTGCGCATCAAATCGTGGACACGCGCCCACGAGGGGAGACGAAATTGCTTCCATTCCGTCAGTAAAAGTAGAGCATCTGCCCCCTTTGCTGCGTCGTAAATGTCGGAAGCATAGATGACGGCGTCGCCCAGTCGGCGGCGGGCTTCATCCATCGCGGCGGGGTCGAAGACGCGAACGGTGCAGCCGGCTTCGAGCAAGTGGCGGATGGTTACGAGACTGGTGGCCTCGCGCATATCGTCGGTTTCGGCCTTGAAAGCTAAGCCCCAGAGGGCTATGGTCTTACCTTGCAAATCGCCATAGTGGCGGCGGAGCTTTTCAAACAAGACGCTCTTCTGTCGCTCGTTGACTTCCTCCACGGCTTTCAGGACGCGCATATCGTAGCCGTTTTGCTCGGCAGTTTGCACCAAGGCTTTGACGTCCTTGGGGAAGCAAGAACCGCCGTAGCCGCAGCCCGGATAGAGAAATTTTGACCCGATTCGCGTATCGGAACCAATGCCTTTGCGCACTTGATTTACGTCGGCGCCTACCAATTCGCAGAGGTTGGCGATGTCGTTCATAAAAGAGATGCGCGTGGCCAGCATGGAGTTGGCGGCATATTTGATCATCTCCGCACTGGGTACGTCGGTGAAGATCACGCGAAAGTTGTTGAGCATAAAAGGGGCGTAAAGCCGCGTCATAAGTTCGCGCGCCTTTTCGCTTTCTACGCCGACAACCACGCGATCGGGCGACATAAAGTCTTTGATGGCTGAGCCTTCTTTGAGAAATTCTGGATTGGACGCTACGTCGAAGGGGATGTCGACACCGCGCTTGCTCAATTCTTCGCGAATGGCGGCTTCTACTTTGCGCGCCGTGCCAACGGGGACGGTGCTCTTGGTGACTACGACGAGGTAGTGTTGCATATGGCGGCCCACTTCTCGAGCCACCTCCAAAACATAGCGGAGATCGGCGCTGCCATCTTCATCGGGCGGCGTGCCTACGGCACTGAAAACGGCTTCAACGCCGTCTAAACAATCGGCTAAACGCGTTGTAAAATGCAGGCGGCCTTCGTGCGTGTTGCGCAAAACCAGTTCGTCAAGTCCCGGTTCGTAAATGGGGATGTCGCCGGCGCGTAGGCGCTCGATTTTTGCTTGATCTATATCGACGCAGGTCACGTCAATACCCATTTCTGCAAAGCAGGCGCCGGAAACTAAACCGACATAGCCTGTTCCAACTATTGCTATCTTCATCGCTTAGCGCAAGGTCAAATGTATGGAATAAAAGAAAAGGAAGAGGAGGCCTCTTCCTTTGTGGGTTTACTGTGCGGGTGCTGTTGGCGCACCGCCACCTGCGGGCTGGCCGGGTAGCGTTTGGGGCGCCGGAGTGGTCTGCATATTGGTCACAACGTTGATGGCCTTATCTTGCTTTGGCTCAAAGAAGGTAGAGGCTACGCTGAAGATGACTAATAATGCAGCTAATGTCCACGTAGACTTCTCAATGAAGTCGGTAGTTTTGCGCACGCCCATAATTGCATTTGAAGCAGAGAAGCCGGAAGCTAAACCTCCGCCTTTTGATTCTTGGATCAAGACGACCAGCGTCAATAGTATACCTGCAATTACGGCTAAGATGATTAAGACTGTATACATCCTACTTATTTTTATGTTTGTTATTTACAATTAGTTTCTCGAGGAAGCGGATTTGGTCTGCAAAATAAACGTTTTTTCTTGGATTAACCAAGTTTAAGCGCCGTATTATTTCAGCAGCTTTCTCGTAGCGTCCCTGTCTGATATAGATGCGCGCTAATGTTTCTGTGAAGAAATCTTCGCCAATTTCGTCGTTTTCGTCCTCTTCAGCAAGCTCGGGCGTGTACTCAGGCTCTTCTTTGAGCGTGATCTTATCATTCTTTTCGATGAATGTGTTGACCAGCGTTTCGCGACGCTTGCTTCTCTCATTTTTATCCGACTCTTGGGCAGCGGGAACAGGCTCTGGGCTAATGTCATCCATTTCGTTGAGAATGGCTGTATAGTCGGTCGTGGCGTCAGCTGGGGTTGGTGTGCGCCGAATGGGGACAGTAGGCGCACCGGTATTGTTGATAAAATCGTCGATCAGCGTCTGTGTGCGGCCTTTTTGCGAATTTTTCGCTGACACTGGGGAAGAAATGGGCTGCAATAGGCGATTTTTATCTTCGACCATTGCGTATAGTACGCTCCGATCGGGAACAAAAAGAGCGGCGCGGCGGAGTTCGTCGCCAAATGAGGGGTCGTGGAGTAAAAAAAGATTCTTGAGAAACAATAAGCGTGCGACAGCATCGTAAGGATGCCGCGCAACGGCTTCGCGCAGTTGGAACAGCGTTCGCTTATCCAGCGCCTCCGGATGGGAAAGATAGTCGGTTAATCTCACGTTGCTTTTACCAGTCGGCCACAGTGGCGTTGAAGATTTGGTCGGTTATATCGTTGGTCATCTCTTTTACGAGCCGCTCCTGCACAGCAGAGAGTTGCTGGGATGAATCGTATTGCGTCGTAGCTGAGAATTGGCGCTCCCAACTTTGATTCGTTTTGCTGTTGGTGAAGCGTATGTTGACGGTCATTCTTAATTGCACTTGTGAGGAGAGGCCATCGGCAGATATGCCTTTATTAAATTGATCGTAGCCCGTGATTTCTCCGGCAATGTGTAAATCTCCATTGCGCTTGACTTGCCGCAAACGGGTCTGGTTCGCGTAGATGTCGCGCAGACGATTGTTGAACATAGCTTCCATCGGCGCCCATCCGTAGGGAGCGCGGTTGGTTATGTTATCTATTTGTATGGTGTGGGTTGTTGTGTAGTCGATCGAGGCACCGGTAAATTTATAACTGATGCACGACCCGAACAAAAGCGTTGCGAGCAAGATCAACAAAGGACCGACATACTTAGTTTTCCAAATCATACTCTTTTATTTTGCGATAGAGTGTGCGCTCCGAGATACCCAGTTGCTCAGCCGTCAATTTGCGGTTTCCCTTGTTTTGTTTTAGCACACGACCAATGGTTTCTCTTTCCTGCTCTTCAAGCGATAGCGTTGGCTTGGCTTCTTCTGCGTCGCGAACCTCTTCTGCTTCCGCAAAAGTTTGGGGATCTACGTAGTGGCTATTGAACGCCGGTAAACCCTTTCTGTCACTAAGATCGCAGGATTGGCCCTTGAGTTGCTCGCTGACGGTCTTTTTTAGCTCAGAAACATCGCGGCGCAAATCGAAAAGTATTTGGTAGAGAATTTCTCGCTCGTTCTCGAAACTATGCTCCTTGACTTGCGGATCAGAGACGACCAACTGGTTGTGCGGACGCTCTTCGGGAATGTATTGACGCAAGACTTCAGCCGTGATCTCCCGTTCCTCAGCCGTCACAGACATATTCTCGGCGACGTTACGCAGTTGGCGGATATTGCCGGGCCAAGAATAATGCATTAAAACTGCCTTGGCGTCTTCCGTAAGCCGAATGGGCGGCATTTTATACTTCTCGCTCATATCGAGCGCAAACTTCCGGAAGAGCAAAGTCGCGTCTTCGCCGCGTTCACGCAAAGGCGGAATCGTTATGAGTATGGAATTGAGGCGATAATAAAGGTCTTCCCTGAACTTTCCATCGCTGATGGCGCGGTCCATGTTAACGTTCGTGGCTGCAACGATGCGCACGTCAGTCTTTTTCACCTGACTTGAGCCGACGGGGATAAATTCGCCGGTTTCCAAGACGCGGAGGAGGCGTGCTTGCGTTTGCAGGGGCAATTCGCCGACCTCATCTAAGAAAAGCGTACCGCCATCTGCCACGGAAAAATAGCCTTCGCGTTTTTCTACAGCGCCGGTAAAAGCCCCTTTCTCGTGACCAAAAAGCTCCGAATCAATAGTTCCTTCCGGAATAGCCCCGCAATTGACGGCGAAATACTTCTTCGTTTTTCGCGCACTATTATCATGAATGATGCGAGGAAAGATTTCCTTTCCCACGCCGTTTTCCCCCATAATGAGAACCGAGAGATCAACGGGCGCAATCTTAAGTGCGACGTCGATGGCCCGATTAAGACCCTCGGCGTTGCCTACAATTCCGTAGCGTTGTTTGATTCGTTGCAGTAACGTTTCGTTCATAAGTTCCTTTTGAGCAGACAAAGTTAGCCCAAATCAGCTAAAAGGCAAAACAAAAGCGCATTTTCCGCCCGCCGGCTCGCGCCTATTATATATATAATGTGTACGGCGCAGCGGCCGCTTCCATATTAAGAACCCGTTGTCGGCATAATGGGCGCGAAGGTCAATTGCGCCTTTACCGCAGTCGCACCATCAGCGTGGTGGATCTCAACATCGTAGACTCCCCCTTCGCGTTTCGCCTTATAGAAGTGCAGTTCTTGATCATAAAACGTCTCTTTGGCATAAGCAATCTCCACGCGGCGCAGCCTATTGTGCTCATACCATTCTTTAGAAAACAGATCCAGCACTTTTTCTAACAATCGTATCGAATTCGCGTGCCCGTTTGAGTCCAAATCGCAAAAGCTTACGCGTCCGATGGCTTGCGCTTGAGTCGCTTCTTCAGGCTTTAAGCGGATGCGCCCCGGCCCTTTGATAGGGAAGTCCGGTGTTGGGAGCAGCACGTTTTGAAAGTGCGATAACTGCGCCAAGTCAACCGGCTGCCTCGTGCACAGATCGATCAAGGCCCATACGCTGTAGGCGTGCCCTATTTCCCGCCCGGCAGCATCTTGTATGGTAAAGAGGCGCGTCGTAAACTGTCTGACGACGCCGCTGGCCCACGTCGAGACGCTAAAGTCTGCATCGGCGATCGGTCGATCCTCCATTTCAATAATCAAGCGTGAGAATACCCAGCTCCATTGCTCCTCACTGGTCGGTCCGAAACCGAATTTGCGCTCCGAAGCGTGCTTTTGCGCGCAGCGCAGTAAGATATTGCCCAAGTTTCCCCAAGCTATGCGTCCTGTAAAGTCTTCTGAAAAAGGCTCTACCTTGAACTTATACGTCCCGATCTGCCTCTTTTCCATAATAAGTTGCGTAATAGTTTACTGCAAAACTAAGCAAATTCGTTGGAAATCTTTATTTTTGCAAGAGGTTTAGCCTAAATTTTTACGATATATGAGGCACTTTTTAGACACATTCTCGCCCTTTGTTGCCGCCTGCGCAAAGTGGCGGTCAGCATCCGCGTACTTTGCGGCGGCATGGGTTTCTCGTTGATCAGCTTCCTCTGAAATCGCCTCGCCTATATTATGACGCACACAAATTCACAACAAATGAAATACTTCCTTACTGCCGCCCTCGCTCTCGCAGCTTGGTGTGGCCTTTCAGCCCAAAAGCCTACGACGCAACCGCTTCGCTTGGAAGACGTCGTACACGGCGTCTTTGCGCCTAATTACATCTATGGCGTTCGTCCGGCTGCCGACGGCGAGACCTACACGCAAATCTCCGACGATGGCGCACGTATTATTCGCCGATCATTTAAGACCGGGCAAGAGGTAGGCACGCTTTTTGACTGCAATACGGCGCGCGGCCCGGTCACTTTGACCCGCATTGACGGCTACATTATGTCGCCCGACGCCTCGAAAATCTTATTGCAGACGGAGACGAAGATGATTTATCGTCGCTCATCCACGGCTGTGTATTACATCTTCGACATTCAAAACAACAAGTTTGAGCGCTTGAGCGACGGCGGTCCGCAGCAAGTGCCCCACTTCTCGCCCGATGGCACGATGGTGGCCTTCGTCAGAGCCAACAACCTCTTCTTGGTGAAATTGCTCTTCAACAATGCCGAAAGCCAAGTGACGACCGACGGCAAGTTCAACGAAGTGCTCAACGGCATCCCCGATTGGGTTAACGAGGAGGAGTTCTCTACCAACTGCAGCTTCGATTTTTCGGCCGACAGCAAGATGCTGGCTTGGGTGCGCTACGACGAGAGCAAAGTGCCTGTCTATTCCATTCAAGAATACAAGGGCGCTTATCCCACGCTCAAGCAATTCGACGAATACCCCGGCTATTACAACTACAAATATCCCGTGGCCGGCGCTAAAAATGCCGACGTCTGCGTGAAGAGTTTCGATATTAAAGCCGGCGTCACGCGCACAATGGACGTGCCGGTTGATAGCGATGGCTACATCCCGCGCATCTGCTTCACCTCCGACCCTGAAAAGTTGGCGGTCGTTACGCTGAATCGCCACCAAGACCGCATGGATATCTATATGGTCAATCCGCGCTCCACCGTGGCCAAACTTGTGTTGCGCGAGACGGACAAAAAATATTTGGTAGAGGCTGCTTACAACGACTTGACCTTCTATCCCGGTCGCTTCGTGCTGACTTCGCAGCGCTCAGGCTACAAACAGCTGTATCTATATGACCTCAACGGCACACAACTGCGCCGTCTGACAAACGGCGATTATGACGTGACGACTTTTTATGGCTACGATCCGGCAACGGAGCGCACTTACTACCAGAGCGCAGCTGAAAGTCCGTTGCGCAGGGCCGTATATGTAGCTGAAAAGAACGGCAAAACGCGCCGCCTGTCTACCCAGGTGGGCACGAATGCCGCCACTTTTTCCACGAATTTCAAGTATTTCCTCAACGTCTATTCTAATCTGACAACACCCCCTATCACCACGCTTTGCGACGCTAACGGCAAGACGCTGACAACGCTCGTTGACAACGCCGAACTCAAGCAGCGCGTGGCTGATAAGGTAGGTACGAAAGAGCTCTTCTCCTTTACGACGCCCGACGGCGTTTCGCTCAACGGCTGGATGGTGAAGCCGCGCAACTTCGACCCCTCTAAAAAATACCCCGTCATCATGTATCAATACAGCGGTCCCGGTTCGCAGGAGGTAAAAGACGCCTGGTCGATCGGTTCTTACGGCGGCGGCTTGTTTGAGTCTTATATGGCGCAAAACGGCTATATCTTTGTCTGCGTCGATGGTCGCGGCACGGGTTTCCGCGGCGCAGATTTTGAGAAGTGCACCTACCTTCGCTTAGGCGAACAAGAGGCTAAGGACCAAGTAGAGACCGCCGTTTATCTCTCATCTCTACCTTACGTCGACGGAAGTCGCATCGGCATCTGGGGATGGAGCTTTGGTGGCTTCAATACGTTGATGGCTATGAGTGAGGGACGCCCCGTTTTCAAAGCCGGTGTCGCAGTGGCCGCCCCGTCTAATTGGAAATATTACGATACCGTCTATACAGAGCGTTATATGCGTACGCCCAAAGAAAATCCGGGCTATGATATCAACCCCATCAATCGCGCTGCAAAGTTGCACGGTGCCTTATTGCTCGTTCACGGTACGGCCGACGACAATGTACACTACCGCAATTGCACGGAATACTCTGAAGCTTTGGTGCAGGCCAACAAGCAATTTCAGATGCAAATCTACACCAACCGCAACCACTTTATCAATGGCGGCAACACGCGCTTGCATCTCTATGAGCGCATGACGAAATTCTTCTTCGATAATTTGTAAAACGCTCCCCTTCGCCCTGTTGCAAACGTCGCAGTTGGCAGCAGTGCGATCGTGGGGAAAAGGATAAACGCGTGCGAGGCAGGCTTGGGCTTGCCTCGCACTTTTTGTTTCTTGCTGACAGCCCACGCTGACTTGCGCACAACTGATACCGCGCCGCGTAGAAGCCTAAGGTAAACGGACAAAGTAGTCTTAGGGCAATGCGTTCTCCTCGTTACCATACAAGTAGCGTCAGTTCACGCCCCTTGCGCTCACGACGAAAAGGGCTTGCGCTCGTGAGGTGAAGCCTTTTTTATCACGAGCGCAAGCCTTTTTTCTCGTGATAAAAAACCTCAGCCGTAGGCCGAAGAACTTCCAAATGGTTATGCTTCAGTCGTTTCCTGTGAACTTTTCACAGTCTGTATCCGACGCGAATCATCCTCGTCCCTTTTGTCGTTAAAAACAAAGCAGCGCACGACCCCTTCAGTTCGCACGCCGCATCATCAAAATCAAGTCGGCCGAATCGCCTGTTGCCACTCGCCCGACCGGATACAAAAAGAGCCTGCAGGTAAATACCCACAGGCTTTTTTTTCTTTTGACTTGTCTATGCTTAAGCCTTCGGCTGAGCAGCAGAGTCAGCAGCTGCAGGAGCAGCAGCAGAGTCAGCATGAGCAGCAGCGCTGTCTTTAACTGTAGTGTCAGTCATTTGAGCAGCAGAATCGCTGTCTTTTGTACCTGCATTTTCAGTTTTGTTACCGCAAGAAGCGAAAGAAACAGCTGCGAAAGCTACGAGCATGAAAACTAACTTTTTCATTGGTCTTTTAATTTTTAAGTAAAACAATCAATTGCCTTTATTAAAACGATGCAAAAGTACGGACTTTTTGAAGTAGTCCAAATGAAACGTGCTCTTTTTTGCGTCCTTCAACGGTGATTTAACACATTTTTGCGATTTTGCCAACTTTATTTCCCACTTATAGTAGGAAGTGTGCAATAATAATAGCGATTCTCTCCCTCTAAAATGTGACCAAAGGCGTATAGAAACGGCCTCTTTTAAGCCTCGATTCCTCCCTCTGTAGTCGCCCTTGCCGCCTTTATATATATATAATGTGTATAGGTCACTCAAAGAGAAACCCGGCGCGAGGGCGGGTCGGGCGCTGGCCTCTGTCGCAGGACGCTGCGCGATGGGGGATCAGAAATGCGGCCCTTCTGTTGAAAATTCGTATCTTCGCAGCTACAATTCGGCATTTCCGGAGTAGGGCCTGGCTATTCCCAATTGCCGAACGGATGACAAAACAATGAATATAGAAGATAAAAATACGGATATAGCCTTGGGCAATCAAACGCTTCACTACGCCAAAGATAGCCTTTTGGCCGGCAAAAAAGCGGCCTTTCAAACGCTGGGTTGTAAGTTGAATTTCGCCGAAACGTCTTCTTTGCGCGATACCTTGTCCCGCTACGGCGTTTCGCCGGCCGAAGCCGGCGAAACGGCCGACATCTGCATCGTCAATACGTGTAGTGTGACCGACGTGGCCGACCATAAGTGCCGCCAAGCTATACACCGCCTTACGCGAGAGCACCCTGACGCCTTCGTCGTCGTCTTGGGTTGCTATGCACAGCTACAGCCGGAGAAGATAGCCCGCTTCCCGGGCGTCGATTTGGTCATCGGAATGGAGCAAAAAGGAGACGTCGTGCGCTATATCCGAGAAGGCCTCGCCCAGCGTCAGGCCTTGGAGAAGGGAGAAAACATCCACGCTGCCATAGCCTTGCCCACGCGAGACGTACGCACGTTCGTGCCGTCGTGTAGTAAAGGCGATCGCACGCGATACTTTCTCAAAGTGCAGGACGGATGCAACTATTATTGCACGTATTGCACGATTCCGCTCGCTCGAGGCCGAAGCCGAAACGGGACGATTGCGTCGCTCGTCAACCAAGCTGAAGCTGTGGCGGCCGAAGGCGGCAAAGAGATTGTGCTGACCGGTGTTAACACCGGCGATTTTGGGCGCAGCACGGGCGAAACCTTTTTTCAACTCATCCAGGCGCTTGACCGCGTGAAAGGCATTGAGCGTTATCGCATCAGTTCTATCGAGCCTAATCTGCTGACGGACGAAATAATCGACTTCTGTGCGCAATCGCGAGCCTTTATGCCGCATTTTCATATCCCGCTCCAGAGTGGTAGTGACGACGTCTTGCGCCTGATGCGGCGGCGTTATGATACGGAACTCTTCCGTCGTAAGATCGAAAAGGTGCGCGCAGCAATTCCCGACGCCTTCATTGGTGTGGACGTGATTGTCGGCACACGCGGCGAGACGGATGTGTTCTTCGAAGACGCCTACAAGTTTATTGAAGATATAGATATATCCCGCCTCCACGTGTTCAGTTATTCCGAGCGCCCCGGTACGCAGGCGCTTCAGATTCCTCACGTTGTGGATGCGCAAACCAAGCAAGCCCGCAGTAAGCGCTTGTTGGCGCTTTCGGAGGAGAAGCGTAAGGCTTTCTTCCGTCGATTCATCGGCACGGAGCGCCCCGTCTTGTGGGAGCATTCCAAAGAAGGACGCCCCTTACACGGATTTACGGACAATTACATCCGCGTCGAGGGCGGGCAGAGCGCCGACAACACCATCCAGCGCGTATGTTTGGGCGACTTTACCGCAGATGAGGAATCGCTCACTGTAGTTTTGTGATGCTTATCTCTTTTCTGACCACGTCTGCCGCCCGGCAATGATTTTCTTTATCGCAGTTTTATGAATCTTAGTAAACCCATAGCCGTCGTTATTCTCAATTGGAACGGTGCTGCAATGCTGCGCCGCTTTCTGCCCTCCGTAGTGGCGCATTCGAGTGCTGAAGCCGAAGTAATCGTAGCTGACAACGGCTCGACGGACGACAGTTTGCAGCTTTTGCGCGATGAGTTTCCCTCCGTGCGCGTCCTGACCTTGGACCGCAACTACGGATTTACGGGCGGCTACAACAGAGCTTTGGCGCAGATTGACGCAAAATATTTACTCCTGCTCAATTCTGACGTCGAAGTGACGCCTGCTTGGCTCCGTCCGCTCTTGGATTACATGGAAGCGCACCCCGAAGTGGCTGCTTGCCAACCCAAACTTCGCGCGCAGCGTCGCCCTGAGGAGTTTGAATATGCCGGTGCGGCGGGCGGATATCTGGATCGCTATGGTTATCCTTTTTGTCGCGGACGCGTCTTTTCGGTGATTGAGCGCGACGGCGGGCAATATGACGACGTCCGTTCCGTATTTTGGGCGACGGGCGCTGCTTTGATGATTCGCCGCGCTGATTGGCTGTCGGCCGGAGGGCTTGATGAGCGCTTCTTTGCCCATATGGAAGAGATCGACCTCTGTTGGCGCCTGAACGCGCGCGGAAGAAAAGTGGTCTGCATTCCGCAAAGCGTCGTCTACCACGTGGGTGGCGGCACTTTGGCTATGGAACACCCGCGCAAGACTTTCCTCAACTTTCGCAACAACTTGTTGATGCTTTATAAGAACCTGCCGGCCGCCGATTTGCGTCCCGTAATGCGCCGGCGTCGATGCTTGGATTATATCGCTGCGTTGAAATATCTGCTGACGGGCCACGCTGCCAACGCACGAGCCATCGTCAAAGCCCGACGCGAGTTTAAGCGTTTGCGCCCGAGTTTCACTGCGCAGCGAGAAGAGAACTTGCGCCGCGCCGTCGTGCGAACTATTCCGCAGCAATTGTCGGGCAGTTTGCTATACCTCTTTTATTTTAAGGGCTGCAAGCGCTTCGATGACTTGCGCCGCTTCTTTCCGGCCGAGGCCGATTGCTGATATTTTAAGATACTATCTACCAATGAACGAGACACAGACCCCTGCGCAAGCGCTTGAGCCGGCACTTTATTTGCTCCCGACGCTTTTGGGCGATACGCCGTGCGACCGCGTGCTGCCCGCTTACAATATAGCGTTGCTAAGTTCCATTCGCCATTTTATCGTAGAAGAGATTCGCACCGCTCGCCGGTTTCTCCGCCGCGCCGATCGCACGTTTGATATCGACGCGTGCGAGTTTTACCCGATGGGGAAGCACGCCGACGCCGCAGCCTTCAAGCGCTATCTTCAGCCGCTTCGCGATGGGAAACCGATGGGCGTATTGAGCGAAGCGGGGTGTCCGGCCGTGGCCGACCCGGGTGCAGATATTGTAGCCTTGGCCCAACGCGAAGGTTTGAAAGTTGTGCCATTGGTCGGCCCGTCGTCGATTATTTTGGCCGTGATGGCGTCAGGCTTCAACGGGCAAAGCTTTGCCTTCAACGGCTACTTGCCTATTGACGGTGCGGAGCGACAACGGTGCTTGAAACACTTGGAAAGCCAATCGCGCAACGAGCGCCGCACGCAGCTGTTCATAGAAACGCCTTATCGCAACGCGCGCCTTTTTGCTGATGTCTTGCAGGCCTGCCAACCGACTACGCGCCTTTGCATAGCGGCGGGCATTACGACGCCGCAAGAGTGGATTTGTACGCGCACTCTTCGCCAATGGCGCCAAACAGGACTGCCCGATTTGGGCAAGACGCCTGCTATTTTTGCGCTTTACGCCGGCTAATGGCGCGTGGCGTTCGATCAAGCCCTCTCGCTATGCTGTTGTAGCGCCATTGATTTCCCCATTTTTGATCCATACCGCTTATATATTATGGCGTATGGCTGCCTATCGCAAGCTTTACGCCCAATCATTCGGCTCGCAGTAGCCGATTTTTTTGCGTCTTGCTTACCTGCAATGCTCTTTTTTACAATGGTTTGGCCGCCCCTCTTGTTTTCGTTTCCTTTTCTCTCACAATCTTTTTTTTCTGACCTTGATAAATCGCGACTAAGAGACAACAAATTGCACGACAACTGCTGCTATGCTGCTGTCCTTTTCTTCTCGTGCTATTGTTTGCTCCCACCAAACGATGGTTTGACCCCACCAAACGATAGTTTGCTCCCACCAAACAATGGTTTGCTCCCGCCAAACAAAAACGAAAGCAGCGGAACGCATACAGAAATGAGGGCGCAGTGGCTGTCGTTACGTGCAAGATGTGCCCTTATCAACAGAAGAACTGCAAAAATGGGGATAAAAATAAAAGCAGGAGGTCGCGGTATGGCACACTTCCTACCTGCGTGGTGCGAATGCTTGTCGCTGAGGCTTTGTTGCAGCCCTTGACATAGCTTTATGGGGCGCTCATTTTATTCGCCGTATAGATGCCGGCATGAATTGCCCGTCTTTGATGTGATAAACGAGGCGCCAGACTGTAGAATCCGGAACTTCCTTGGTGCCGATTATGTCTCCATCTTCCGAACATTGGAGGCCGTTAATGGCATACTGATCT
The DNA here is from genome assembly GCA_015259125.1 of Alloprevotella tannerae. Lineage (GTDB taxonomy): Bacteria > Bacteroidota > Bacteroidia > Bacteroidales > Bacteroidaceae > Alloprevotella > Alloprevotella tannerae_A. Next base: position 119,331 of record JABZGR010000002.1, read on the forward strand.
ATCTGAATCGATTTGTTGTCGACGGTGTAGCGTGATGAGTACGCTATTTCAAAGGTAAAGTTCAACTCCAAAAGCAACGCGTCGATGGGCTTTCCTTGCTTGTAGGAAATCAACTGCGTAACCAGGATTTCCGTGTCATTATCGCCACCTGTGTTATAGACAATGAGTTTGTAGTCGTAGCCATTTTTGTCTTTGCGTTCGGCTACTGTGTAATAGCGCCCGTCGAGGCTGTTCAGGTCGTAGTTATATGTATCTCCCTTGAGTGGCAATGCCTTTTCAGTCGCAGAAAAGGGGACGGCGCGGCGTCTATACTTGGATTTCAATCGGTAGGATATGACCGAGTTGTCAAAGACTAAGAGCGGTTCGACTAATTGGTTTGTCCAAACGATCGCGTTTCTCGATGCTGCTTTTTCCGCTTGGCGAGGGGCGGAGCAGGCTGTGAGACAAAGGAGGAGCACGCTCAGTAAGCCATATTTTTTCATCGGTTGTCGGTTTTTTGGTGTTTATTGTCGTGGTTCATTTCTTGCTGAAAATGCTCGGTCTTTAAGTCTATGGTGTAGATTTGTGCGCTATCGGCCGTCGTACTCTCTTCATCGTAAGTCAGCATTACCGTCCGAATCTTGCGCTGACCGAGGTCGATGTAGTAGAGTTGTTCGTAGCAGGAAAGCGCATCGGCATTGTTGTAATATTCATAGCACAAGACGGAGTCGACAGCCAACTTATTGGCCATTAACACGGCATAAGTTTGTATGTGCTCTTCCGTAATGTCCTGCTTTCGGTAAGTTCTGAGCGATAAGCTATGCGCCGCGTCATCCAATGGCATCACCCATTTTGGCGAATGGGAAAATAACTGATAGTAGTTTGTCGTCAGTCGTTCAAGCACGCAGTTTGTTGCCCCTGACCCGCAAGTGGCGTTTACTCGATCCGTAAACGTTTTTTCATTAACCAGACGATCGCCGAGTAAAGCACGATTGGCGGCCGCCTTTTGGGGAGGAGGGCTGCTGGCGATGGATAGGGCGCAAAGGCCTGACAGAAGAAATGCTTTCATTGCTCGAATAACTTAAACTTATTTTCCGTATGCATATCGGCAAATGCAAAAATAATCTTTCTCTTTGAAGAATAAGGCTTTTGCGAAAAAGAATGGCGTGTAGGAATAAAAGAAACAAGACGGCAGAAAGCGATGCGGTAAGCTGCTCATGGTAGGTTTGCTACGCTTTTTCAAGACGTAAAAACCTCCCGCCTTGTTGTTGGCGGGAGGTTTTATAAACTATGAGAGAGCCTGCTTAGACAAGGCCTCTGCCGTGGCAATTCTTGAATTTTTTACCACTGCCGCAAGGGCACGGATCGTTGCGCCCCGGCATCTTTTCTTTTACGATCGGCGTCTGTTGCTTGGGCGTTTGGCGCGTATCTTGGTTGGCTGCTGCCTGCTGATCGGGATCAGCCAAGGGATCTTCGCCTCTGTTTTCCTGATACTGCTGCTGCGTGCGCTGCTCGGGCGCTGCTTCTTTTACGTCTTGCGTTTCCTGTACAGGAATTTGGCAGCGCATCAAGGTAGAAACCGTTTCGTTGTTGATCTTGTTGACCATTTCGTCGAAGAGTTTCACACTTTCAAGTTTGAACACCAAGAGCGGATCTTTCTGTTCGTAACTTGCATTCTGCACACTCTTCTTCAAATCGTCCAAGGCGCGGAGGTTCTCCTTCCAAGCATCGTCGATGTTGTGCAGTAAGATAGCCTTTTCGAAGTCGCGAACAACGGCTTTGCTGTTCGTTTCGTAAGCTTCTTTGAGATTCGTGCGAATGTTGTAGACCAAACGGCCATCGGAGACGGGGACAAGGATATTTTCAAACTGCTCGCCTTGCTCTTCGTAGACCTTCTTGATAACCGGTGTGGCAACATCTGCCATACGGTCTGTGCGGCGCTTGAGGTTGTCAAGAGCAGCTTGGAATGATTTCTCGTAGAGTTCTTCGCGCTTCAACGTATCCTTCTCTTTCTCCGTGAAGGGTACTTCCATCGCCATAATATCGAGGAACTGCTCCTTGCAACCTGCGTAGTCGTTGTGCTCAATTATTTCTATTACGCGGTCCCAAATCATATTTGAGATATCCATTCCGATACGTTCGCCCATCAAAGCGTGGTGGCGCTTCTCGTAGATGACCGTACGTTGCTTGTTCATCACATCATCATACTCCAACAAGCGCTTACGGATACCGAAGTTGTTCTCTTCTTTCTTCTTTTGGGCGCGCTCGATGCTGTTGTTTATCATCTTGGCCTCGATCATCTCGCCGTCCTTGAAGCCGAGCTTGTCCATAATACGGGCAATGCGATCGTTGGCGAAGAGACGCATTAAGTGGTCTTCCAAAGATACGAAGAAGACGGATGAACCCGGGTCTCCCTGGCGTCCGGCACGGCCACGCAACTGCCGATCGACGCGGCGGCTGTCGTGACGCTCAGTGCCGATGATCGCCAAACCGCCGGCTTCGCGCACCTCGTCGCTGAGTTTGATGTCCGTACCGCGACCTGCCATGTTCGTGGCAATCGTTACGGCGCCCAGCATACGCTCTTTTTCGTGGCTTTTGCCGTTCTCGTCCGTGATCATCACCTTTCCGAGTCTGCTTTGTCCGGCTTGGGCTACGACTTGCGCCTCCTGCTGGTGCAATTTTGCATTCAGGATGTTGTGAGGTATATGGCGAAGCGTCAGCATACGGCCCAGCAATTCTGAAATCTCAACGCTCGACGTACCCACCAAACACGGACGGCCTGCCAAACGCATCTTTTCGATCTCGGCAATCACAGCTCCATATTTTTCGCGTTGTGTGCGGTAAACGCGATCATTCATATCATTGCGTTGAATCGGACGGTTCGTCGGAATCTCCACAACATCGAGCTTGTAAATGTTCCACAACTCGCCGGCTTCCGTTGATGCCGTACCCGTCATACCGGATAGCTTATGATACATACGGAAGTAGTTTTGCAGCGTAATGGTTGCAAAAGTTTGCGTTGCAGCTTCCACCTTCACGTGCTCTTTAGCTTCGACCGCCTGATGCAATCCTTCGCTCCAGCGGCGGCCTTCCATAATACGGCCGGTCTGCTCGTCGACGATCTTAACTTGACCATCCATCACGACATACTCCTCGTTATTATTAAACATGGAGTAGGCCTTGAGCAATTGCAGGATCGTATGGACACGATCGCTCTGTACAGCATATTCAGACAAAAGACGGTCCTTCTTTTCTATACGTTCCTCGTCTGAGAGCGAAGTGTCTGCTTCCAAAGCCGACATTTCTGCTGCAATATCCGGCAAGATGAAGAGCTTATCATCGTTCACCTCTTTAGCCAGCCAAGCATTACCCTTGTCGGTCAAGTCTACGGAGTTCATTTTCTCATCTACAACAAAGTAAAGCGGCTCCACAGCTTCGGGCATACGCTTGTTGTTGTTCTCCATATAGATCTCTTCCGTCTTCAGCAAGCCAACTTTAATGCCGGGCTCACTTAAGAACTTAATAAGTGGCTTGTTCTTCGGCAAAGCCTTATGGCTGCGGAACAATTGTAGGAATCCTTCGTCCACTTTATCCTTTTCACCGGTTGCGATGAGCGTTTTAGCCTCCGAAAGCAACTTCGTTGCGTATTGGCGCTGTACACCTACCAACTTTTCAATCAAAGGCTGGTAGAGTTCATACATTTGATCGTCGCCTTTAGGCACAGGTCCGGAAATAATCAACGGCGTACGCGCGTCATCAATCAAGACAGAGTCCACCTCATCGACGATGGCATAATTATGGCCGCGTTGTACGAGATCCGTCGGACTCATCGCCATATTATCACGAAGGTAATCGAAGCCAAATTCGTTGTTAGTACCGAAAGTAATATCAGCGCGGTACGCATTGCGGCGCGCATCTGAGTTCGGCTGGTGCTTATCTATACAATCGACACTCAAACCATGGAACATATAAAGCGGTCCCATCCATTCCGAGTCACGCTTTGCCAAGTAATCATTGACCGTTACGACGTGCACACCATTACCTGTGAGCGCATTGAGGAAGACCGGCAGCGTAGCCACCAGCGTTTTTCCTTCACCCGTTGCCATTTCCGCAATCTTACCTTGGTGCAAAACGACGCCACCAAACAGCTGCACGTCATAATGCACCATATTCCAAGTAACCTCGTTGCCGCCGGCCATCCAGTGGTTTTGATAAATCGCCTTGTCGCCTTCGATTTGTACGAAGTCGTGTGTGGCTGCCAAATCACGATCAAAGTCTGTAGCTTCGACAGTAATGGTTTCGTTTTCAGCAAAACGCCTTGCCGTTGACTTTACGATGGAGAATGCTTCAGGCATCACCTCATCGAGGGCCTTTTCAAAGCGTTCGAGGACATCTTTCTCCAACTTATCGATTTGCGTGAAAATAGTTTCGCGGTTTTCGATAGGTGTTTCTTCGACCTTTCCTTTCAGTTCGTTGATTTTCTCTTTAATATCATCGGCCGAGTGTTGCACTTTCTCTTGCAACTCCTTTGTCTTTGCGCGTAAAGCGTCATCATCTAGTTCGTCAATCGCAGGATAGACGGCTTTAATCTTTTCGACAAAGGGTTGAATCAATTTCATATCGCGCTGCGACTTATTGCCGAAAAGTTTTTGTAGGAATTGTATTATATCCATTGTAGTATATGATTTCTAATTTTGAGTTTTCGCCGCGTGCCACACATTATATATATATGTATACCCGAGCATAGCGGAAAAGAATAAAAGTTTAATTGATTTTCAGCGGAGCCAGTTTGCAGGCATTCGGCGCTCGAATGCGCATAGCTTGCGAGAGCGTCGGCGCGATGTAATCTACCGTTACGGGCGTCCCTATTTGTCCAGCGGCAACGCCATAACCGAAGAAGATAATAGGGAAAGGTACATACGACGCGCGCACCAATTGATTTTCGTGCGTGTCTGCATTCACGTAGCGCCAGCCCGGTGCCACCTCAATATAAACGTCGCCCGAGAAGCGCGGATTATACCCATTTCGCACCTTGTTTATGCCCGGCGTCCATGCGCCTTGCAGCAGACGTTGTGAAGTATACACATCCTTCACGCCCTCCAATTGCAGCAGGAAGTCCTGAATGTGTTCAAGAACGTTACTCAAATTCAGCTGTCGGCGCTCCAACAATTTTCGATCCAAGTAAAGTTGAGTGCCTAAGCAGCTTTCTATGTATTGTCCCTGCCCATAAACGGCCGAGAGATACATATTTAGCAACGAGACAGACCGTTTTACGTCAAACGTTCCGCCCGGTATCTTGTATTTGTTTAAATCTTCGTTTTCCTCATCTTCCGTACCGGTCGAAGTCAGTACGAATAAAGTGTTGTCAAGCCCCACCTTTTGCTCCACCGCCGCCAAGATTTTCGCCAGCGCTTGATCCAAACGCACGTAAGTATCTTGCAATTCCATCGGCGCAGCCGACGCCGGTCGGTGGTTAAAGTTGCCCGCATAGAGCGTCAGGGCCAGATAATCCGTCAGCGCATCTGTGCCGATTGACGTTGCCGAAAGGCATTGCTCCGCCAACCGCGCCACTTCCTCATTGACGAGTCCGCTCGTCTTGTATAAGCGGAAACGTTCGTCGCCCACAAACTTGTGGGAGAACGGCCGCTTCATACCGCCCGACAAGAAATAACTGAAATTGCCCACCAAAGGAGAGGAAGGCTTCCACGTCAGTCCTTTTATTTGCATCGCCGGACTCGCCGTGCTGTTGCGCACGTTGACCCAAGCGGGCATAGCGCCGTAGTATTGCGTAGAGCACCACTGTCCCGTTGCGTCATCGATCCATACCGCGCCGTCAGCCGCGTGTCCGGCCGTCAGAATGGCCGCCTCGCGGAAAGGTGCGATGGCATAAACGAGCGCTTTACCCTCCGTCGCAGCCTTCAGTTCGTCGCCGATGGTCGATACGGCCAAGTATTGCGGACTCGAAGCTGTCGAGGTGTTGATGCCGGTAAAGTTCTTGTCGTCTACGCAGCCTACGGGGCGTAGCGTAGTGCGATCCAAGCGGCGCAGGCCTATGATGCCGTGATCCGCAGCGCTCGTGCCGGTGGCGATGTCAGCCGCCGCCGTGGCCATATCCGTAGGCAACGCAGTCGATTCTGCTTGCGAATAGACCAAACCTTGATTGAGCAAGCGTTTGAAGCCATCTTCGCCGTAGAGGGGTAGGAAAGCGTTCAGATAGTCGGAACGCAAACGATCCACCAATATGTTGACCACCAACTTCGGTGCGGGGCGTGCGCCGGCAGTCGGGATTGCCTCAGCGGCCGACAGCGTTGTGAGCACGGCCAGCAAGGAGACAATGAAGCGGTGGCGAGAATTATCCATGTTGATGGGATATATTTTTTTGTCCGGCGCAAGATTTATTTCTTCCGTTGCGCTGTAGGGAGTACAATGACAGGCCGCGTACTAACAAGACGCTTGCCAAAATATAAATTTCCGGCGGATATTGTTGAAAGAATGCCGAAATCAAGAGGTAAACGACTAAAAACAAGTCGATGTAGGGGGTATAAAAATCGCTTCTTCCTTTCCTATCGCGCCAAATCTTCCATGGCAAGAGCAGCAAAGGTAGCGGATTGAGCCAAACGATCAGCCAATTGGAGTCGACGGCCGGATGTTCGGAGAAGAAAAACAAGAGGAAGACCAAGCAGCCCGCTAAGCCCGTCACGAGCATCAAGAAATCGTCGAGCAACTGACCGAGCAGTCTCAATCTCCGCTTGTGTTCGGCCCATGCGGCTGCGCAAGCTAAAAAGAGCAGAAGCCATACGGCTTTCAGCGGTGTGAAGAAAGGCTTCGCTTTTGTCGCTCTGGGCGTTACTTCCACCAAATAGCCATCGTGCGAAACCAAGGCTTGGCGCTCACCCGAGCCTCTGACAACGGCTGCACGGCGCAAAATGCTTTCCGTATAAAAAGGAAAGGCCAGTTCGGCGCGCGAGGTCAGCGGCGTATCTACGGCGCAACCCAGAATGATGTCCTGTCCGAAGCGATCCCAAGGGTTTTCCGGCGTCACGCAACTATGAATAATATCACGAAACGTCGTGCGTTGCTTTTCAGGGGGCAGTTCGAGGCGTCCATCCAGTGCCTGTTCGATCATAACGACCAAGCGCGAAGCGCAATTGTCTCCCAGAAAATTATAGCGATACGTCCAATCGGGCTCAGCCGCGTTTTTGCGCAGCGCCTCGACCAAGCGTGCAGCTTCTGCGGGGCGCAAAGCGAGCACTTGCTCTCTGATGCTCCGCCCGTTGTCTACGTATTCGGCGATGAAGTAGGGGGTCGGCACGACGCCGACCGTATAATCCGTTTGTCCCAACATAAAACGCCACGTGAAATTGGGCTTAGAAAAGGAGAACACGCCATAGTTGTAAACCAAGTCTTCGTTGGTCTTCACGTTTTTCACGCGTAGCGCCGAGTGCCCGTAAAGTTCGTAAGTCTTTTGTCCGGCTGTGCAGGTCAAAAGGCTGATAACGAAGCTGTCTACACTTATTTTTTCATCTACCTTCGGCCCTATTTTATTTTGCTTTGTGCCCTTTCCAAAATCGGCCGACTGCTGTGCTGACGCCGTAATCGGAGTCGTCAAGAGCCAGATGAAGATGAAAAGTAAGCCGCTAAAATGATGCATTGCCGAGGTCAAATTTGCTTGCAAAGGTAGTGCAAACGAAACAGAGTGCAAAGCAAATACGGTCAAACCTTTACGCAGCTGCCGCCCTCCGTAGTCGATTCCTGCCACGCCGACTCGTAAAATGGCGTGATGAGGTTGGGAATATTGGGCATTTGGGGCCCGTTCAGCGCTTCGTCCGTTCGGTCTTTGCAGGCTTAGATATAGCCTTGCATAGCGCTGCTCGCTCAGTTGCTCCTCCGATCCTCAACTGCGCTCGCTAAAGGGGCTTTTTCTGTTTCTCTTGTTTTTCTTTTAAGGGCATATCCTGCTGATCTCTGGTGACGTAAACGTATAATTGATTGATAATCTTTGGAAAATATGCAAGAAGAGTTGTAACTCTAAAGGCCTTACACCGGTTTTTCAACCCTCGCCGACAAGTTGGCGGAGTGTGCGCTCGTGAGGTGAAACCTTTTTCATCACGAGCGTAAGCCTTTTTTATCGTGAGATGAAGCCTTTTTCATCGTGAGCGTAAACGGGAGATACGGGAGTTCGTCCCTATCCGATAGGGAGCGTGAGCGTCATTACGACAGACAAAGCGCGGATGCAAATAAAGCGAAAGCCGAGCCGGAAAAAGTTTCCGCGGCTCGGCTTGCTATGGCGTTTGCGATTTGTCGATGCTGCTGATCGACTTTCTGTTGGGGTGTCGAGGGGGCTGAATGTTAGTTATAAATTGCTGCAACTTTCTTGTCCAAATCTTCGCCTCGCAGATCCGTGGCTATGATCTTGCCTTGCGGATCTACGAGCAGCGTAGAGGGGATGCTGTTGATGCCATACACGCTTGCAGCCTTGCTGCGCCATCCTTTTAGATCGGAGATTTGCGCCCAGGGCAGTTCCATTTTCTTTACGGCAGTCTGCCAAGCAGTCTTGTCGTTGTCAAAGGAAACGCCGACTACCTCAAATCCCTTTGCGTGATATTTGTCGTAAAGGGCTTTGACGTGAGGCATTTCACGACGGCAGGGGCCGCACCATGACGCCCAGAAATCTACAAGCACATAGTTGCCCTTACCAACATAGTCGGAGAGTTTGCGGGTCGCTCCGTTGAGGTCTTCCATCTCAAAGTCGGTAAATGTTTGGCCCGGCTCGCGGCGCTTCCAGCCTTCTATGAGTTGGCTGACGTGAGATGTGGCGGATGGTTGCATAAATTTCGCCTTTTCATCATAAAACTTGTAGAGCGTAGGTTTTTCGATCAGCGAATAATAGTCGATTATGAAATAGGCCGGATAAGTCTTATCCATATTGTTCTTGCAGATTGCCGCCACAGCTTCAATCATCAAGGCTTGCGCTTGCTCATAGCTGTCGGCTAACTTGGTCAGTTCGTCCTCCGATGGCTCTTTGCCTGACAATTCGATGTCTTCAAATTGTTTTTCTACGGCCCGCAGACCTTGAGCATAGGGCTTGACCTGCATCAGGGCAGCTTTGAGCGCGTTGTTTTCAGCTGTGCCGCTTGGCGTCTCGGTCGTAAAATCTACCATGACGTTACCGTCGGCCACGATGGGAACGATCGTGGTGGGCTGTCCGGCCTTCGCCGCTTTCTTTACAATGTAGTAGAGTTCGGGTTGCGTCGTTGTACCCGTAAATGTGAACGTGCCGTTCTTGGCTACGACGCTGTCGGCCTGCTCTTTGGCAAATCCGGGCGTGCGGAAGAGGTAAACTTTCGTCTTAGTGGGCACTTTTCCTGTTACCTTGTACTGCTGCGCAACGCTTGCCAAAGGAAGCAGGAGCGCAGCAAGGATCAAAAACTTTTTCATAAGTAGTTTCAACATAAAATGAGGCGGCGAAGTTACGGCTTTCCTTTTTATTTGACTTTCCAAATGGGAGAAAAAGATGAAAAAAAGCTGATTTGTGGGTATAAATATGCAATCTCATAGGGCCGTTTTGCGGGAATATGGCTAACTTCGCCGCATATTCTAAGCAGCTAATAAGGTTATGAAGGAAAGCGACAGCATTGTTATCATTCCCACATACAACGAGAAGGAAAATATCGAAAAGATCATACGCGCCGTCTTTGCGCTACCTAAGTCGTTTCACATCTTGATCATCGACGATGGCTCGCCCGACGGCACGGCTTCTATCGTGCGCGGCTTGATGCAAGACGAATTTACCGACAGACTGTTTATGGTAGAACGGCAAGGTAAACTCGGCTTGGGTACGGCTTATATCTGCGGCTTCAAGTGGGCGCTGGAGCACGGCTATGATTTCGTCTTTGAAATGGATGCCGACTTCAGTCATAATCCTGAAGACTTGCCGCCCCTCTACCACGCTTGCGCCGACGAGGGCTTTGATGTGGCCGTCGGCTCGCGCTATGTGAGCGGCGTGAACGTGGTCAATTGGCCTATGGGACGCGTCCTTATGAGCTATTATGCTTCGCGCTATGTGCAGTTTGTCACAGGTATTCCCGTGAGAGATACGACTGCGGGTTTCAAATGTTATCGTCGTCGCGTCTTAGAAACGGTGGACCTTGACGCCATCCGATTCAAGGGCTACGCTTTTCAGATCGAGATGAAGTTTACTGCATATAAGTTGGGCTTTAAGATTAAGGAAGTGCCCGTAATCTTTGTCAACCGTCGCGAAGGTACAAGCAAGATGAGCGGCGGGATATTCGGCGAGGCGCTGTTTGGCGTTATGCGATTGCGCTGGGCAGCCATAACCGGCAAAATTAAGCCCCGAAAAGTATAAAAAATACGTCGGCGGTCGACCAGCATCGGCTGCCGACACTCGTTTTCCATCTTAGCTTGGCTACTGTCTTACCTTACATGAAATCAGATCAGACTTATGCATAGACGAATCTTACTTAAAAACGCTATACTCGTTAATGAGGGCCGCCAATTCTTGGGCGCGTTGCTCATTGATAACGACCGCATCGAGCAAATCTTGGAAGGGCGCGATGCGCAACCAACTATTCCGCCGCAAGAAACGGTTGACCTCGACGGGGCTTACATCCTGCCCGGCGTAATCGACGAACACGTTCACTTTCGTGAGCCCGGACTGACGGCGAAAGCAGATTTCCACACCGAAAGTCTGGCCGCTGCGGCCGGCGGGGTGACTACGATCCTCGATATGCCCAACACGCTGCCGACCACTACGACGCCGGAGGCGCTTGAACAAAAGCAAGCGATCGCAGCGTCGAAATGCCACGTTAATTATGGCTTCTTTTTTGGCGCTACATTGGACAACGCCGACGCTCTGTCGCAATTGGATACGCGAAACATTGCCGGCGTGAAACTTTTTATGGGTGCTTCGACGGGAAATATGCTGGTTGACGACGCAGAGGCTTTACGCCGCGTCTTTGCAAACAGTCCGACGATCCTTGTGACGCACTGTGAGGACACGCCAACCATTTCTGTGAATATGAAAGCTTATAAGGAGAAGTTTGGAGCTGATCCTGACGTCTCATATCACCCACTTATTCGCTCCGAAGCCGCTTGTGTGGAGTCGACGCGCTTAGCTGTGCAACTCGCCAACGAATATGGGACACGGCTGCACGTAGCGCATTTGTCGACGGCCGCAGAATTGGAGCTTTTTGCCCCATCCGGCCGGCAGATTACTGCGGAGGCCTGCCTTCCGCATCTGCTTTTCTGCGACGAAGATTATAAGCGCTTGGGCACTCGTATAAAGTGCAATCCTGCCGTCAAGACACGCGCCGACCGCGATGCATTGCGCGCAGCCTTGAACGATGGCCGGATCGCGACAGTCGCAACTGACCACGCGCCGCATCAAATACAGGATAAGGTGGGTGGAGCTGCACGCGCCGCGTCGGGGATGCCGATGGTCCAGTTCTCACTTATTGCGATGCTCGAATTGGTTGACAGCGGCGTACTAAGCCTTCCGCGCCTCGTAGAGTTGATGTGTCACCGTCCGGCGTCGATCTTCAGCATCGAAAATCGCGGTTATTTGCGCGAAGGTTATAATGCCGATCTCGTTGTTGTGCGTCCGGAGACTCCAAAGACCATTACGCCGAACATTATAAGAAGCAAATGCAACTGGAGTCCTTTAGAAGGGCGCACAATGCATTGGGCTGTGGAGAAAACTTACGTAAATGGTTTCCTCTTATACAATAAAGGTCATATGACGGATGAGCACGTGCCCGGCCGCGCCGTGACTTATGCTCGCTAAAGGGCGATTGGCAACGCTGCATTCTTAACGACAAACCGCCGGAACAAGCGCTGCGCCGGCAATAATCTATTTAAGAACAATACAAATGATACTTCGCATACTTCCTGTCCTACTGTTGATTCTCTTGCTTCCGCCTTTGGGAATCGAGCGCTTGATGCTGCGCGAAAAGTCTTGGCGCAAATGGATTTACGCCCCCAACCTCTTGCTTGCGCTCCTGCTTATCGGCGCGAGCATCAAGGAAAGTTATTCGATGACTGCGGATCAGCTTAAAGCTATCTTGTTGTCGACCACGCTGTGCGTAGCTGTGCCGGAAATCATCCTATCGCTTTTGCTGCTCTTCTGCTTGCTCTTCAAGTCGTATCGACAGTGGGTACGCCGCATCGCCTTGTTTGTGAGTTCGGGCGTGTTTCTGACGATGTTGTACGGCTTCACGTTGGGTTATCGCCAGATCGTGGTCAAGCCCTTCACGTACACGTCGGCAGCCATCCCGCAAGCGTTTGATGGGTATCGAATTGTGCAGCTCTCCGACCTGCACGTGGGCACCTTGCGCCGCCATCACGTCGTCGTGGAGCGGATTGTCGACAGCGTGAATGCGTTGCAGCCCGACTTAATCGTGTTTACGGGCGACTTGGTCAACTACCATGCCGAAGAACTCTTTGAGTTTGAGGATATCTTCCGAAAAATGCACGCTCGCGACGGAGTTGTCAGCATTATGGGCAACCATGATTATATGACGTACTACAACTGGCCTGACGAAAAGGCACGTTTGGCCAACATACGTTTGCTGCAAGATCATCAGCGCGCAATAGGGTGGCGCCTGCTTCTCAATGATAATTACATACTACGCCGCGGAAATGATTCCATTGCGATTGTTGGCGTAGAAAACGATGGCGAGCCGCCTTTCCCGGCTTTAGGCGATTTGCCGCGGGCTCAACGCGGCTTGCAAAATAGTTGCTTCCAGATCTTGCTCTCCCACGACCCGACGCATTGGCGCCGTCGCGTATTGCCGGAGACCCGCATTCCGCTGATGCTCGCCGGACATACGCACGGCATGCAGTTGAAAATCGGAAGTTTCTCCCCATCTGAATGGTTTTATCCCGAATGGGGCGGGCCTTACTATGAGGGCGGACGCACGCTCTACGTAAGTTTGGGCGTCGGCGAAGTACTTCTGCCTTTCCGCATCGGCGCTTGGCCCGAGATAAATTTGATTACATTAAAACATCATTAAACGCATGCTTCGCTTCATCTATTGCTGTTATCAATTGGTGGTAGCTTTGCCCCTTTTCATCTTGTCTACCATCCTCACAGCCTTGATTACCAGTATTGGTAGCGTATTAGGCAGCGCCCATTTCTGGGGCTATTATCCGGCCCGTTTGTGGTCGCGCTTCGTCTGTCGACTCCTGTTGCTGCAAGTCGAAATTGTAGGTCGCGAGAAGTTGACTAAAGGCCAGAGCTACGTGTTTGTGGCCAACCACCAAGGGTCTATGGATATCTTTCTCGTGTATGGGTATCTCAACCGCAACTTTAAGTGGATGATGAAAAAGGCCCTGCGCCGCCTGCCCTTTGTAGGCTACGCCTGCTACAAGGCGCGGCACATCTTTGTCGATAAATCGAGTCCGCGAAAGGTGAAAGCGACCATCGACTTTGCCAGAAAGACGCTGCAAGGTGGTACTTCGCTCGTCGTTTTCCCCGAAGGCGCGCGCACTTTCACCGGCCATTTGGGCGTCTTTCGCAAAGGCGCGTTTCAGTTGGCCGATGATTTGCAGTTGCCCATCGTGCCGATGACCATCAATGGCTCGTTCGATATCCTCCCTCGCACAAAAGGCTTCAACTTTGTGCGGCATCATAAGCTCCAGCTCCTTATTCACGACCCTATTTATCCGACTTCGCGCAGCGCAGAAGACATTCTCGCAATAAAGGATCAGGCTTACGACGTCATCATGCGTGGTTTGCCGCCGCATTATCAAGGCTACGTGAAGAACGACGACCAATAAACAACGCTGCCGACGCATTTGGCCGGCCGCATCATTATAATAAACCCCATATCGGCGGGAAGTTGTCGACGCGACAACCTTCCGCCGCATTTTTATTCCTCCCTTACTTTCCCTTCCGCCAGTCTCGGTAGCTTCAAACGCCGCACGGCTGGTTAGTAAATCGCAGTCGTGACCGATGAGAGTGGCGCTTTCTCGTTCTCCGGCTTGATCTCGTTTTCGTTTGGCGGCAGCAAACGATCGTATGGTGGCAGCAAACCATCGTTTGGCGGGAGCAAATGATTGTTTGGCGGGAGCAAACCATTCGGAGAAACGGTTTCGGCACTTAAAAATGAGAATGTTGGGCACTTTTGGCGCAGAGTTTGCCTCCGTTTTTCAAAGATGGAAAACGTAAGTTAATAGGAAAAGCAATAAACATGCGTGCGCCGGACTGACATCTTCAGCCGGGATCGTTCAGTTACGAGTGAGAAGCATCAGCAACCGGCGTCAAAAGGCGCAAACGATAGTACATAGGGCTGTCATAAGCAGCATTGCGCAAGTAAAAACAGAGAATAAATTTCAAGAATAAGAACAAAACTCGATGGCTTGTGCTATCTTTGCAAGATATGAACGATATGAAGTATTTGATATTAGCCTCCTGCGTCTTCCTTTTTGCGTGCAGCAAGTCAGGAAAAACAGACGAGGATAACAATAAGGTGAAGATAGATACGACGGCTACAATCGTCAACCAAATCGTGCGCTGTTCGCGCTTGTATACGACGGAGTACAAGATCCATAAGTTGGTCACTCACGCTGATACACGGCGCTTGGAGGGCAAGGTTCTTTCCGTTCCCGTCAGCTTGCCGCTTACCGTCGGCGATAGAAAGATCGCTATCCCCATCGACGTGACGGTTAAGGCCTACATAGATTTCTCTGATTTTAGTGCGGCGCGCATTCAGCGTAGCGAAAAGGGCATTGTCGTGACGCTACCCAATCCCAAAGTGATCGTATCCTCTTCCAAAATCGATGAAAAAGGCATCAGACAATATATAGATTTGACGCGCTCGCGCTATTCATCGGCCGAAGTGGTGGCCTTTGCCAAGCAAGGCGAAGATAGCATTGTTAAACATTTGGATCAAACCGACATTTTGAAGTCGGCAGAGCGCTCTGCGGCGCAAGTATTGCTGCCTATGTTGCATCGAATGGGCTACGACGAGTCGCAAGTCGTAATCAGATTCGACAAAAATCCGACGCCCACAAATGTAGAAAGCCTAATCACGATAGAGCAATGAAAGGAAGAGAAGATCAATCCAAGCGTTACCGCCTCAAAGCCCTCGCCAAGGTGGTATTTTATATCGTTGTGAAGTTTCGATACTTGTGGCTTATCTTGCTGGCCATTGTCATCGTAGCCCTATGTTTGCACCAGTGTCGCGACGAATGGCGGAGTGGGGAGGGGCTTCACGTGAGTTCCAACAAGCAAATCGACGTTTCGCCTGAAGAAATTCGCAAGATCAAAGACATCGGTCAATGGGAGTTTCTCGCCATTCGGACGGAAGAGTTGGCCGAACTTGACGAAAAAGCGCTGCTTGGCGACAAACAGTTGGCCCAGATCTACACCGGTACGGTGCGTTTAGGCATTGATATGAAAAAAGCGCCCGATGATTGGTTTACAGCCAAAGGCGATACGGCCGTTTTGTATCTGCCCACCGTCGGACTCTTAGATAAAAACTTTATAGATGAGGCGCAAACGAAGGCTTTTTACGAGAAAGGCACGTGGCGCGCGGAGGACAAAAATAAATTGTACGCCTTGGCCTATCGAAAGATGATGGCGCGCTGCTTGACGGTCGACAATCTTAGGGCCGCACGCCAACAAGCTACGGCACAATTCAGTCAGATCTTCTTTGCTTTCGGATATAAATACGTCATTATTAATTATGGATCGACTACACAAAACGTTAAATAGATTATTTCTTTTCGGTGCGCTCTGCTGCCTGACTATCGCGCTCTCCGGTTGCGCGAAAGAGGACGTGCCACCCAATGGCTTTGGAAAATATGCGAGCAATCCGGGGCGGCGAACGGTCCTTGTTTATCAAGCAGCGCAAAATTCTTTGGGAAAGAAAGGCTATAATCGCTTAGATTCCCTTGAACTCGCAGAAGGTGTCCGATACTTAAAAGATGAGGATCGGCTTCTCTTGTTTGTGGACGATATGCGCGCACCTCGCATTTATTTCTTTTCAAAAGAATACGATGCGCCGCTGCTTGTGCGCCAATGGGAAAAGGATGCCAACTCGGCTGATCCTAAAACGCTACAAGACGTCCTGCGTTGGGTTAAAGAGAAATGTCCTGCCGAAGAATATGGTTTGGTGCTGTGGTCGCACGCTGATGGCTGGCTGCCCTCAACGAACAAAGATTATCACCCACGGAGTTTTGGCATAGACGTAGGGCCTTCAGGCAACGCTTGGATGGATGTTGATGCTTCCGGACGTCTGGGTTCTCAAACGGATATTCCTGATTTGGCAACGGCGATTCAGCAGAGCGGTGTCCATTTGCGCTTTATCCTCTTTGATGCCTGCTTGATGCAGACTTTGGAGGTGGCCTATGATTTGCGCCACGTTGCAGATTATCTCATTGGTTCGCCCATTGCCATTCACGCGGCGGGCGCTAATTATACGCACCAATTGGAAAATGGTTTGTTTGCGGCTGATCCAAAACAGATCGCCGTCACGTATTATGACGATGTAGTCGACCCTAAACAGCAAGATACGTATGGCGATTTCGGCATCGTGCTATCCGTAATCGATACGAAGCACTTGGAATCTTTGGCGGCCACGATCAAAAATGCTTTGCCCCGATCGGCATTCAACGCTGGACCGCGTTTTTCGCCCGATATGACGGGCGTCACGCCCTATCATTATTATTCGCCATCCAACTACTATCGCCCGCATTATTATGATGCTTTGGACGCTTTGCATCATTTGCTTTCGCCGGCCGACTATGCGGCTGTGCGTTTACAAATGCAGAAAGCTATTCCTTTTACTTTCTATTCGCCGCGCTTTTGGATTGGTCCTTCCAGCGTAGACTTTCAAGAATTAAATTCGCCTACGCTTTGCGGAACTTCTATGTTTATACCTCAGCAGATCTATTCTGATAAGGCCTCCTTGGCAAAGCATCATGGCGATTTGAATGCTGCTTTCCGGAAAACAGAATGGTATAAAGCCGCAGGTTGGGCGCAGACGGGCTGGTAGGGCTTTTAGTAACGAATTTCTTGATGAGGTTTGCAGGCAATGCGCTTTGCAAACCTCTATATTATATATAATGTATAGCCAATGTGGATTGAAGAGCTGATTTTTCTATTCAAGGTGTAGTTGAATGCGGTTGGACTTGCTACTTTTTCCGTTGATCTTGATGCGCAATGGGCAATAAGTGGTCGCAAAACCTTGTCGTTTTGGGTGATGAGAAAGAGCTGCGACGCAACGATGGCTTACAAAAAAGTCGTGCCAACAACCGCAAGGCGGCCTTGACACGACTTCGCATTACTTATTTAACACCTACGCGTTATTTCTTCAAGCGGCGCATCGCCTCAACGCAATCTTCGCGCGTACCGAAGGCTGTTAAGCGAATATAACCTTCGCCCGACGGACCGAAACCTACGCCCGGCGTGCTCACCAAAGCGTAATCGTTGAGCAGCATTTCCCAGCAATCCCAACTTTTCATCCCCTCCGGTGTCTTAAACCAAATGTATGGTGCGTCCGTGCCGCCATATACTTTTAAGCCGGTAGCCATTAGCGTTTCGCGCATTATGCGTGCGTTCTCCAAGTAGAAGTCTACCACTTCCTTTACTTGGCGCTTGCCTTCTTCTGTATAGATTGCCGCAGCCGCGCGCTGTACGATGTAGGGCGTGCCGTTGAATTTCGTGCACTGGCGTCGATTCCACAGCGGATTCAAGTGGACGCGCGTTCCGTCAGCTCCGCGAGCGGTTACTTCTTTCGGCACTATCGTGAAGCCGCAGCGCAAACCTGTGAAACCGGCTGTCTTTGAATAGCTATGAAACTCCACAGCGCACTCTTTAGCACCCTCAATTTCGTAAATAGAGTGCGGAACGTCTTCGTTACGAATGAATGTAGCGTAAGCCGCATCGTAAAGAATCAAAGCCCCCGTTTGTAAAGCGTAGTCCACCCACTTCTTCAGTTGCGCCCGCGTCAAAACTGTTCCCGTCGGGTTATTAGGATAGCAAAGGTAGATCATATCTACCGGCTTCGAGGGTAGTTCGGGGATAAAGTCGTTCTCTTCCGAGCAAGCGCAATACGTGATTTTGCTCCACAAACCATTGTTAAAGTCGCCGGCACGTCCCGCCATGACGTTCGAATCAATGTAAACGGGATAAATCGGGTCCGTTACGCAGATCGTGTTGTCCC
Source organism: Alloprevotella tannerae (assembly GCA_015259125.1). Lineage (GTDB taxonomy): Bacteria > Bacteroidota > Bacteroidia > Bacteroidales > Bacteroidaceae > Alloprevotella > Alloprevotella tannerae_A. The sequence continues at coordinate 137,498 of JABZGR010000002.1, forward strand.
GACCCAGAATGTCGCCGAAGTTACCTGTATCGCTTTTTGCCCCATCATTGACAAATACCTCGTCGGCTGAAAGCGCAATGCCGCGCGGTTCAAACACATTCGCTACGATAGCCGAGCGCAAAAACTCATAACCCTGCTCAGGGCCATAGCCTCTGAAGGTCTCCGCGTGGGCCATTTCATCGACGGCTTTGTGCAGTGCGTCAATAACGGCCGGTACGAGCGGACGCGTTACGTCGCCGATGCCAAGGCGTATGATCGGCGCATCAGGATGTGCCGTTTTATAAGCCTCTACGCGGTGTGCGATGTCCGCGAAGAGGTAATTCTTTTGCAGTTTCAGAAAGTTGTCGTTTATAAAAGCCATATTCTAAGAGTTTAAGGGGGCAAATTAGAGGCCCTTGTTGTTATATGACGCGCCGTCGTGCCTCGTTTTTTTTATTCTTCAGGCAATTCGATCGTGCCGGTAAACACGGTGGTGGCCGGCCCGGTCATATAAATATGATTATCATTCTCATTCCAAACGATGGTCAGTTGGCCGCCATCCATCACGATCGTAGATGTGCGTCCCGCGCGCCCTGTCAGCGCTGCCGCTACGGCCGTGGCGCAAGCCCCCGTCCCGCAAGCCATCGTGATGCCCGAGCCGCGCTCCCAGACGCGCATACGTATGCTTCCGTCGGGCCGTATTTCGGCAAACTCGATGTTGCAACGTTCGGGGAAAATCTTGGCTTGCTCGAGACGAACGCCATTCGTTTGCACATCATATTCTTCTACGCCGTTGATGAAGTTGATAAAATGCGGATTTCCCATCGAAACAAAAGTGCCTCGATAGTTCGTATGACCGATCGTCACTTCACCATCTTTCATACTCCCATCGGGTGTAGCCAACTGATGCTTGTCGGCCAGAATCGGCTCTCCCATGTCCACGGTCACTTCGACTACTTTATTGTCGGCGTCAGTCGTCATATGGAGTAGTTTCGTGCCGGAAAGTGTGTCGATGGGCAATTCTTTTTCCGACGTGATCCCATTATCGTAGAGATACTTGCCCACGCAGCGAATGCCGTTGCCACACATTTTTCCTTCCGAACCGTCATTGTTGAAGATGCGCATCGTAAAGTGGCCGCTTTCGTTTTTACCGATGAGTATAATGCCGTCGCCGCCGATGCCTTTGTGCCGATCGCTCCAAGCTATGGCAAGCTTTTCGGGGTTGGCTATTGGGAAGCGCATGGTGTCGATGTAGATATAATCGTTTCCGGCGCCATGCATTTTTGTAAATTCTATTCTTTGAGCCATTTTTATGGTAATACTGTATTTGTTCGTCTTATAGCTGCGAAGTTACGATAAAGCCTGAAAAAAGGCAAGCAAAGCGGGGAAAACAATGCACTAATGAAAAAATGCTGACCTCGTTTTTCTGCGCCGCTTGGTCCGTATGAAGTTGTGTGGCCCTTGCTTTTTCGCTTCACGCAGACTACTGATTTGAAGTCGACGTGCCGCCATCATATGCTACTCGCGCCGCCGCGGCAGCAGAGCGTAGACTGTTAGTTGACCGAAGTCACCTCTTTTTGCCTGCTGTTGGAAAAAGCTACTTACTTGTGCTTCCAAATTTTCGATCATGTATGAAAGGAAAGGCTGCAACGCACAACTATTTTGTTTGCGCTCGTGAGCGTAAACCTCTGCGCTCACGAGATGAAACCTTTTTTCTCACGAGATGAAGCCTTTTTCATCGTGAGAAAAAACCAAGAAATTCGGTTGCCCGCGCTCGTGATTGAGCTTGGATTGAAAGTTGGCGAACTGATTTTCTGTTGATTAGGCGCTGGAATGATGGGGCGATGAGTCGCCGCAAGAAAACGTGCCGCGATGGCGTCTGCTTATGGCTGCCGGCTTTGTCTTTTCAGCCACCTCCGCGCTGCCGTTAGCCTTAGTCGCCCAGATCCATTTGATCCTCGCCGGTCGTATCTTGCGCGCTGATGGGCGTAATCTTCGCATTGCCGCCCTGCAGAGGGATTTCAAGCGTGAAGGCCGGGCCGTCGCCGTCTAAACCGGCTGTTCCGATCTGCGCTCCGAGCATCACTACGGTGCTGATTTTCTGAGTTGGGTCGTAGCCCATACCTTGTAATACTAAATTGGCCTTCTCTTGGTCGCTCAAATAGCTGTCGAAGTCGGCCTTGGTAAAGAGGTGCGAGTAAACTTCTTGACCATCGCACGTGAGGCGTACTTCTACGGTGTTGTCATAATATACTTGTCCTGATTCGTCCTTGACGGTCGGCAGGGTGCGGTTAGCTTCGCGCTTGATGGATAGCACGTAAGTGTGGCCGCCGGCCTTAAACGTTTCTGTGCGTTCTAAGGGTGAGGACGATTCTTTGGGTCCTGTGGCGTTTACTGCCGTGGAGTCTTGGGTCGTGGCTTCGTTTTTTGTCTTGCTATGGCAGCTGTAGAGCGATAGAAGCAGGAGCAGCATGCTATATCCAAAAGCTTTTTTCATGTCGTTGTTTTGAAAAAGGGTTATTGTCTGGTGATTTATCGCGCCGCGGCTTGATTAAATCAAAAAAAACGCCTCTTTCCGGTGTGAAAAATAGCGGAAAGAGGCGCTTGATATTATTCTACTGTCACGCTCTTCGCGAGGTTGCGCGGCATGTCAACGTCTAAGCCTTTTACTACGGCGACGTGGTAGGCCAAGAGTTGGAGTGGGATGACCGTGAGCAGGGGTACGAGCATCTCGGGTACGTCAGGAATCTCAACTACCTCGTCGGCAATTTTGCGAATCTCTTCATCGCCCTCCGTGACAACGGCCATAATGCGTCCGTCGCGCGACTTCACCTCGACCATATTGCTGATGATTTTGCGATATAATTGATGGTGGGTGGCGATAAATACGATGGGCATATCTTTATCTACCAAGGCGATGGGCCCATGCTTCATCTCGGCGGCCGGATATCCTTCGGCGTGGATGTAAGAAATCTCCTTGAGCTTCAAAGCGCCCTCCAAAGCTACGGGATGATTGAAGCCGCGGCCCAGATAGAGGAAGTTTTGCGCATAAGTAAAAGTCTTTGAGTACTCTTTGATTTGCTTGTCGAGCTCCAATACTTGACGCATTTTTTGCGGAATGTGAGCGAGTTCGCGCACAGCCTCATGATATTCGTCGTCAGGCAGTGTGCCGACTGCGTGACCCAGCGCCAAGGCAAGCATCGTGAGGACGGTGACTTGTCCGGTAAAGGCTTTCGTGCTGGCTACACCAATCTCCGGCCCCACGTGGGTGTAGATGCCGGTGTCAGTCTCGCGTGCAATGGATGAACCGACGGCGTTGACGATACCCATCACGAGTGCGCCGTGCTGTTTCGCTAACTGGATGGCGGCTAATGTGTCGGCCGTCTCGCCGCTCTGGCTGATGGCGATAATCACGTCGTCTTTGCTGATCACGGGGTCGCGATAGCGGAATTCGCTGGCGTATTCTACCTCGACGCGGATGCGGCAAGTTTTCTCAATGAGCTGTTTGCCGATGAGTCCGGCGTGCCAACTCGTGCCGCAAGCAACGATGATGATGTGCTTGGCAGAGATGAGGCGCTCTTTATAGTCTTCTACGGCCGACAGCACAATCTTGTTGAGTTCGGGGCGTGTGTTGTCGATCGTCAAACGCCCGCTGAGGCAGTCTTGTAAGCACTGCGGCTGATCGTAGATTTCCTTCAACATAAAATGGGGGAAACCGCCTTTGCTCAACTTGGAGATGTCCATATCTACTTCCTTGATGTCGACTTCTACGTCTTGGGCTTCAAGGTTTACAATGTGGAGGGGCTGACCCGGCCTTATGTCTGCGATTTGCCCGTCGTCAAGATAAACGACTTGCTTCGTGTATTCTACAATCGGCGTAGCGTCGCTGGCGATGAAATATTCTGCTTCGTCTTGGCCCATGCCGACAACTAACGGGCTGGATTGGCGTGCTGCTACAATGTGTTCGGGATGATTGCGGTCGATTACCGCGATAGCGTAAGCGCCAACGACCTTCCGAAGCGCACGACGCACGGCTTCAAGAAGATCTTCGGGCGTTTTTTTGTAATAAAAGTCGATCAGCTGAACTAATACTTCAGTGTCTGTCGTACTTTTGAACGAATATCCTTTTCCGCTGAGTTGCTCTGCGAGATAAGAAAAGTTTTCTATGATGCCATTGTGGATAATGGCTAAATTGCCATCTTGAGAAACGTGTGGATGTGCATTGAGCGAGGACGGCTCACCGTGGGTGGCCCAGCGAGTATGTGCTATGCCGATGTGGCCTTGTACATTCTTGTCCTTACAAAGCTCTTCTAAGTTTGAAACTTTCCCCTTCGTCTTGTAAATATTCAGCTCTCCGGCATTTGGCAAAAGCGCTACGCCGGCACTATCATAACCACGGTATTCTAGTCTTTTCAGTCCTTTGATGAGAATAGGAAAAGCTTGTCCTTTCCCAATATAACCAACTATTCCACACATATGTTCTTACGTTTTGTATTGATTGCTGTGGCAATACAGCCCACAAATTTACGCATAAAAACTATAATTAGCCGTGTTTTTTTAGTGAAACCTCTCAACAAAATGAAGATAAACGGTCGCTAGAAGCCTGATGTGCACTTAATAAAATGGAAACGACGGCCTACAAGCTAAAAAAGACTAAAGCTATGATTGGTCTTGCGCTCTTCTATGCTTATTTTGTTAATTTTGGCCCTCGATAATCGGCCGCCTATTTTGATTTGGCGTGCCCCAACTTTTGATAAACAAAATAAATATCTTAATTATGCGTCGAATAGAATTTCGTTATTGCAAACGTACGGTCAATGAAATTATGCAGGTTGCCTCGATCATCCTTCTCGTGATTCTTGGCTTGGCTTTTGGTGTGTTCTTCCTTTCTCTTTTTCTCCCGCTTCCCCTCTTCAATGTGATGCCTTTCTTTCTTGCTTTCGCGGTGTTGTTCTTTCCGGCTTTCGTTGGGTTCTGGGCCGTGTCTTATACTAAGTGGCCAAAGTGGGGCGAAGCGCGCGGATATATAGATATTGAGGCCGACAGAGCCATACTTTATTACGGAAAAAACGTAGTTGAAATTGCGCGCAACCAAGTTCAGATCGACACAGAGCGCTTGTATTTCGACAATTTCGGTATGCAGCCCGTATTAACCAAGTATAAGTTTAAGGCCAACGGGAAAAAATACCACATCATCGAGTCTATGTTGGAAGCGAAAGAACGTTCCACCTTTTTAGAGCGAACAAATAATGCTCCGGTTATGCTTTCGCTTCGTGAAGCGCTGGTTCACATCTTTCCGCTCTTTATTTACAATCCCGTTGTGGCCGATTTATTTGCGATGAATTGCCGCGGCGTGCGCCTTATTTACGGAATTTCTACCGTCGATGCCTTTACCGGATCGCCTTTTGTGCCCGATTTGATTGGCGCAGAGTTGGTTGAAAACAGCCCTTATATCCGTTGTTACCTGCGCAATGGCGAAAATATGTCCCACATTGTGGCTGTTTTGTCGCTGCAAAAGGCAGAAGGCGAGACGGTGAAACCATCGATCGAGGAGTTGCGCCAACGCCCGATCCTTGGTGTTACGGAAACAAATATGCAAGGCTGATCCGCGCAAGTCTACAATAAAAAAGCAACCGATAAGTATAGCTCTCGCGTGCCGCGTCTTTTGATGAACAAAATTGATATCTATTATGCGTCGAATAGAATTTCGTTATTGTAAACGTACACTCAATGAAGTTATGCTCTTACCCTTGATGGTTTTTGTCGGGCTTGGGGTAGTGTGGGGTGTACTCCTATTTCTCATCCTTTCAGATATCCTTTCTTTCACCAAGGTGATGCCTATTTGGGGGCCAATCTTTGCTGTGGTTTTACTGTCACAGATTATTTATGGCTTCAATGCTCTTTTTAAGTGGCCTAAATGGGGAGAGGCGCGCGGTTATATTGATATTGAGCCGGACAGAGCCGTACTGCATTATGGGAAACGCACAATCGAGATTGTTCGCAATCAAGTTTGTATTGAAACGGAGCGAATGTATTTCGATCTGCTCGGTATACTGCCTGTCTTGACCAAGTATAAGTTTAAGGTTAATGGAAAAAAATACCACATACTTGAGTCTATGTTAGAGGCAAAAGAGCGTACCACGACTTTAGAGCGTCGCAAGCATACTTCAGTTCGCCTGTCGCTTCGCGAAGCGTTGGTCCAGATCTTCCCGCTCTTTGTCTATAATCCTGTTGCAGCTGACTTCTTTGCGATGAATTGCCGCGGCGTGCGCCTTATTTACGGAATTTCTACCGTCGATGCCTTTACCGGATCGCCTTTTGTGCCCGATTTGATCGGCGCAGAGTTGATTGAAAACAGCCCTTATATCCGTTGCAATCTGCGCAATGGCGAAAATATGTCCCACATTGTGGCTGTTTTGTCGCTTCAAAAGGCAGAAGGCGAGACGGTGAAACCTTCGATCGAGGAGTTGCGCCAACGCCCGATCCTTGGCGTTACCGAAACAAATATGCAAGGCTGATCCGCGAAAGTCTGCATGAGATAAAGACGGCCATAAGCCGCCGCTTCAAGCACCCTAAGTCGTGGCGGAGGATGCTTACCGCGCACCGGCGGCGCATTAAAGCAAACCAGCCCAGTTGGCCAGCATAATTCCGCCTTCCGGCGTCAAGATACTTTCGGGGTGAAACTGCACGCCCCACAAGGGCAGTTGGCTATGGTGCATCATCATAAGGCAATCATCCTCTTCCGTCAGGGCATCTATTATAAAAGGTGCGGCGGGCGTCATTTCTAAGGCCCAACTGTGGTAGCGGCCTACACGTACAGCAGCGCTTGTTCCCTGCAAGAGTCGGGGAGCAGGCGTTGTGCGTTTTAAGGTTGAGGAAATTCCGTGAGCAGGGTGGGGAAGCGGCCTGCAAGGGCAATTCCACAGGACGCCCAATTCTTGGTGACCCATACAGACGCCCAGCAAAGGGCGCGTCTCCGGCTGATCAATCCAGCGGCGCAATAGGGAAAGCGTTCGCGGAAAGTCCTCCGGCAGACCCGGACCCGGTGATAGAACGAGTCCATCGTAAGTTAAGGCCTCATCTTCATCCAATTGGTCATAGTCCATCACCCGACAATCAATTGCCGGCGTAGCTTTGCGAAACGTTTGAACCAGATTGTAGACAAACGAATCGTGCTGATTGATGAGTAACACGCGTTTCATTCGAAGCGCAAAATTATTATTTTTTCCTTTGTCGTACAATGTGCGCCAAGGATAAGCGCTTCCCGCTATCGCTTTTTGATGTTTTTTGCACAAAGTATGAGTAGGGTTGCCTACGGACTACCTTGGTCGCGGACAAAAACCGGCAGGAAACAAAGGAAAACCAAGTCTGCGCCGCGTAGTTTGTGTTATCTTTGCACGAAGAATAAAGTCATATTTACGCAAATATGTATTTCGACAACGTTTCTGCCCTTTTTCAGCGGCTTAATCAGTTGGGCGAGGCGCGAAGGCCTTGTTTCTTTTTGATCAACTACGAACTCACCGAGGGCTACCTCTCCTTGGCGGGAGAGGACGCGCCTGATTTTTGGGCCACTATTCAAGGGCGGAGCAACGTTACGCTGCCTGCGCCGGAGGCCTTTCCGCCCCCTGTTGACCCAAACTTGACGATACACCCCGAAAGCTTGGAAACCTATGCACGGCGGTTTGAGATAATACAAGCCGGTTTGCATCACGGCAACTCATTTCTGGCCAATTTGACGATACGCACGCCGATCGACGGCCCTTTGTCGCTGCAAAGCATCTTTCTGCATTCGCCGGCGCTTTATAAAGTTTGTCTGCCGCATCAGTTTGTCTGCTTCTCGCCCGAGCGCTTCATCGCTATCGATGCACAAGGACGGATTGCGGCTCACCCGATGAAGGGAACGATAGACGCAACACTGCCCAATGCGGCCGAAACGATTCTTTCTGATCCCAAAGAGCAGGCCGAGCACGCCACGATCGTCGATTTGCTGCGCAACGATTTAGGCAGCGTGGCCACCGATATTGAAGTGCGGCGCTACCGTTACATAGATCGCATTGCTACAGCCCAAGGCGCCATCTTGCAAGTTAGCTCGGAGGTCGTCGGGCAGCTTCCTTCCACGTGGCCCTCGCAACTCGGCGATATGCTGTCGGTCCTCTTGCCCGCCGGCTCTATCTGCGGAGCGCCCAAGGCTTCGACCGTGAAGCTGATCGCTGAAGCCGAGCAGATTTCGCGGGGCTATTATACGGGCATCTGCGGTTATTTCGACGGGCAGACGCTGGATTGCGGCGTGATGATCCGTTTTATCGAGCTGCAAGACGGACAATATTATTTTCGATCGGGAGGAGGCATCACGGTCAACAGCGATTGCCGCAAAGAGTATGAAGAAGTGATTCAGAAAGTCTATCTTCCCCGTTAATTTCTCGCAATTGTATGACAGACTATTTAGAAACGCTCTGCTGGTATCGCGGCTTTCTCCGCCAACCGGCGTATCATGTGCAACGCATGGAGGCCACGCTGGGTTTCTCCTTGCCCTTTTCAGCCGACCACCTTCAGCACTTGGCTGAACAGCTCGCTCCGCCGGAAGCTTTTGGCGCAGAGATGCGCTATAAGTTTCGCTTTATTTATAATGCCGATGGCATACAGACGGCTTCGCTCTCGCCTTATGTGCCGGCCGTCGTCAATCAGTTGCAACTCGTTGAAGCACCAGCTTCATTAGATTACCATTTGAAATACGCAGATCGCAGTGGACTCGACGCATTGAAGGCATCGCTGCCAACCGGCGTTGAACCCCTGATCATTCAGTCGGGAAGGATCACGGATACGACTTATACCAACGTCGCTTTCTTGCGGCAAGATTGCTGGTATATCCCATCATCTTATCTCTTGGCCGGCACAATGCGCCGCTTTCTCTTGGAAACGCAGGCTTGCCGCTTGGCCGACATTCGCCCCGAGACGCTTTCTGAATATACCCACGTCTGTTTGATCAATGCGATGTTGAAGTTGGGCGAGGTCAAGCTCCCCATCGAAGCCGTCTTAGGTCAAATCTGATACGCTGCCCCTTGAAGAGCGCGCTTTGAGCCTTCCCTTTATTTTGCTGAAAGTTGCAAAATAATGCTATCAAGGCCCCTTTTACAGTCCGCAAAGTCGAATGGTCGGGTTTGTTCTCACGATAAAAAAGGTTTGCGCTCGTGATAAAAAAGGCTTGCGCTCACGATGAAAAGTACTTACGCTCGTGATAAAAAACTCCGCGAACCAAATTTGAGGCTTCAAATGCTTAAGTTTTGGACCGTTTTTGTACGTTGTTTATTCGCAAAATCCCCCTTCTCGTCTTTTCCTCCGGCTTGCTGTTGCGTTTGAGCGAGAAGTTCCTGCGAGTTGGTTCGATTTTGCCGCACTGTCTTCCGGCCTCACTCGTTCGCCCTCAAATGCTGCTCTGCCGCCTCTCGATGGTGTCCAAATGCGCCTCGTACCTTTCGCCCCGCAGCCCGACTGTGTAGACGTGTGCATAGTAGCTGCCGGACTTAGCATGCGCCACGTATGGATACAAAAAAAAGGGCCGAAGCCCTTTCTTTTTCCTAACAACCAGGCCTCACGGCCATACTGTTGTTACTTGACTCTTCTCAGAGTCTTCATCTCATGTAACCTAAAACTAACCTAAAACCTAATACCTAATAATTGAACTTTTTCAGTTGCGCTGTAATCATTTCCTAATACCATTATGTAGAGAGCGCTTTGAATCTCTATGTTGGCTTGGCTTGAGCTTGTACTCTTGCCGGCCTTGCTTCTCAAAAGCAATGCAAAGATAAGGTGCTATAACTATTTTGTCCAAACATTTGACTACATTTTCTTGTAGAAATAACATTTGGACCTATATTTTGCAAACTACCCTAAGCAAAACAGGTTCAAAACTGCGATTTGGGAAGTCTAACTATTTCTATTATAATGCTTGAGCCTATGCTTAGTTCCACGTTCGTTTGTGCAGAAAACTGCTCATTAAGTGTGAATTTGCGCACAGTCAACAGATGTGCATTGTCGTTGGGACGGCTTAATTAAATAGTATGTTTTGTCAATTCTTTTTCAAATCAAAAAGGTAGGTGAGCTTGATGGCAAGCGTTCCATTATTGGACCTCGAGAAGACGTGGCGCTTATCGTTTTTCCAAATATCGCTCAATCCGTAGTAGTATCTTCCCTCGAGCATAAAATGGCCCGCCTTGCTGTTTAATTCTACGCCCAGACCGGCCGCAATGCCGTAATCAAATCTGTGGTCTGCCGACATGTCGTATTGCGCAGAGAGTCCGTTTGGGCGGTCAGGGCGTCCTTCTGCATCGAGCGTCCACGTTGCACTCTTATGGCTGCGCTCTCCGATCAGAAAACCAATCTGTGGGCCGGCAATGAGATAGCCCATCAGGCCGCGTTGCTCGCGTCCGAGACTCAGGCGGGCGAGGAAGGGCATTTCGATATAGTTCATATCTCGGCGATAACGGTCTGCGATCGGTTCGCCGCGACTGTTTTGAATCTGTTCTTTCCAACCTAATTGGGTGAAATTGAGTTCCACCTGTAGGGCACAAAGTAGTTTGAAGTATTTTTCGCTCGTTATGCGAAATGTAGCGCCCACTGTTGGCCCGATATGCCAACCTTGCTTGATGGAGGGCGTGAAGCCGATTTGGTTCATCGCGAGGCCGGCGTTGACGCCTAAGGCCAAACCGTTGCGGGGCTCACCCATCTGCGCTGAAACGTGCCCTGCGCTTAACGCGAAGAGCACTAATAGAAGGTGCTTCATAAGCAATCGTTTAGCGAGATTGCAGCTGTTCGATGGTTCTATCATTCTTATAGTGAATGAAACTTACGCTATTGTTGACCAAACCTCCGCCTGCTTCAGTTGCTGCAAAGCGCATGTCGCTCTGTAGCATACCCGTGCCGGCACGTTGCGTCGTGAAGTTTTTGCCATACGTAAAGAAGCCTTGCAGCAGGTGAGTGGCGAGATCATAACCTAAGAGTCCCATACGCGGCGTTACATCTAAAGGCTCTGCATTGAACCACGCCTTATACTGCGCATTGAACTCGGCGATGCCGCGCGAATAGGGGTTGTAGAACGCATTAGTATATATATAAGTATCGGCTACGTGGAAATCCTCACGCAGGGCTTGCTCGTGATCCAACCAGCCGGGGTAGCCGAACAGCGATACTTTGTACTTGGGATATTGGGCGCAAAACTGCTTGATTCTTTCAAGTAGTTGGCGCAAGACTGCAGGATCAGAATTGTCAGGTACGATAACGGTTTGCTTATTTTTGGCACAAGCCGATTTAAGTTGCGTAAGAGGTGCGTCCAGATTGCATACCGTCGTCGTTACGCCGGCCGCGTTTAAGCGCCCCTTGAGCTGTTGTGTGAATGTTTGCTCGTTGGCGTTATTAATATGCATAAAGACCGCGTTGCGAATCTTGAATATCTTGAGGAATAAGTCGGCCGCAAAAATCTGCTGATACTGCATCGGCGTGTTGAGTAGGCAGAGTTGCGGCGTAGTATGCACTTGCCAAGCCTTGGAAGAGAAGGGTACGACCATTCGGATTTGTTGCTCTTTCGCGAAGTTGGCCACCTCGGTAAAGTGAGCCGGATAAACCGGGCCGATAATCACGTCCGGCTTCTGCGTTTTGAGTTTGTTGATAATCGTAACCAAAGAAGATTGGTTCGCATCCTCGTTGTAGGTGTAAATATTGATGTCGCGGCCGTTGTCGCGGAGCTTATCGGCCGCCATGAGAAAACCACGATAAAATTCTACGCTGCGTTCGCCTTCGACGCCCGTAGCCTTCATTGGTAGCAGGAAGGCTATGCCGACCGTTTTGCTTATCGGCGTGGCTGTCTGCGTTGGGCTATTGCTTGCTGTTGTTATGGCCGGAATGTTGATAATCGAACCCTTCTTGAGTTTGTAGTCGGCTTGTTTCATTTCCGGATTGGCTGCGACGAGTTCATCTACGGTAATGTTGTAGCGCTTCGCAATGTTCCACATCGTATCTCCTTTACTGACGACGTGCGTAATGGGGCTTCCCGCTGCTCCGCCTGTCGGAAGTAAGATGGTTTGGCCCGCTTGTAGCGATTCGACGGTTAGTCCGGGGTTGATAGACAATATTTTATCGATTGTAGTATGGTGTAGACGTGCCAAACTATAAAGCGTCTCGCCTCCTTGTACGACATGGGGCGTACTTTTCTGTTGTGCCTCGGCGATCTGTGCGTACAGTAAAAAACTAAAACAGAGAAGAGCAAGGCGCATGATGTGTGTAGAAACTTTCATCTTTCTTGTAACTGCTTGATTTAGGCAAAAGTAGTAAAAATGAATGGCTCGGCTGCGGGTTTTATGTTTTTTTCTAAGAAGATAACAGCAACTTACGCGCCGAAGCATACGGCTTATAGCTTGCTTAACCGCTCCAAAATGTTGCGGTTCAGGCGGCGAATCTTCACTTGTTGGCGGATAAAGACGCGCCGCTGTTTATTCCACCATTGTTCGCCCCCTTCTCCGAAAATCTGTAGCAGTGTATACTGACGGTTGTGGGCTTTAGTGTTAACTACTATGTTGAGTCCGTGCGGAATAATCTCGATTTCAATCTCTTTTCCCGTCATAAAGGGATCGCCATCACAGTGAATAGCGCCTTCAGTTGGACGCGTAATGTGTACTTTGCGCGAACGGAAAGCTTTAATTTTACTATTCTTCATCAACTTTCTGCTAAAGAGTTGCATCGCTAACCGAGGCGCTTCAAGCGTAGAAAAGGGCTCCATAATAATAACATCGAGCAGTCCGTCTTTCATAGAAGCAAAGGGGGCAATGTAAGCGTTGTTGCCATACTGAGATGCGTTGGCGCAGGTTACGACAACCGCTTTGTGCGTTTGCGTTCCGTTCTCGCCCGTTACAGTATAAGTTTCCGGATGATATTTAACCCACTCTTTCAGCACATTCTCAACGTAAGTCAGCGGGCCGCGCTTTCCACTTTCTGCAAACTTCATACTGATCAGCGCGTCGAAGCCTACGCCGCAGGTGCAAAAGAAAGGGCGGCCGTTGATTTTGCCGTAGTCAAGACAATGAATGACCGCTTGATTTAGTATGCGCGTAGCTTTCGACGGGTCCATCGGCAGGCGCAGATGTCTCGCCAGACCGTTGCCTGAGCCGCATGGAATAATACCTAAGGCAGAATCTGTGTGCACTAATGCACGGGCTACTTCATTAATCGTCCCATCGCCTCCTACTGCTACAACGATGTGAACGCCTTGTGCAGCGGCTTCGCGGGCAATCTCTTCAGCGTGGCCGGCATATTCCGTCGTGCGGAGTTCGCATTCGAAAAGATTGCGATCAATATTCTTCTCTATGGCGTGCTCAATTGCTGTCCTGCGACCATTGCCGGAAATAGGATTGACGATGAATAGGATCTTCTTCATAATAGAAATTTGCTGCAAAAATATAAATAGCCGCCCAAACTCTCTTCCTCCAACTTAACCTTTTGCCGCTCAAAGAAAAAAAATAAGTGCTGGCCAGACCTTTTAAGGCGGAAATACCTATCTTTGCAGCCTTGAAAAGCGGACTCACTGCACGAATTGCCCAAAAGTGAGCCGAATTTCGTACGAAAACCATATATTATATGAGCATATTAGACGATAGACTGGCCAAGTATACCTTGCCCCAACATTACATGGATCTGGGGATGTATCCTTATTTCCGAGAGATAGATGGCAAGCAGGGGACAGAAGTAAATATGGGTGGTCACGACGTTTTGATGTTCGGGTCAAACGCTTACACAGGCTTGCCCGGCGATCAGCGCATCATTGATGCCGGCATTGAGGCCTTGCAACAATACGGATCCGGTTGTGCCGGCTCGCGATTCCTTAATGGTACGCTGGACATTCACGTAAAGTTGGAGAAGGAATTGGCTGAATACATAGGCAAAGACGAGTCGCTTTGTTTTTCGACCGGCTTTACAGTCAATTCAGGCGTGATCCCGTCCTTGCTGACGCGCGAAGATTATATCATCTGCGATGATCGCGATCACGCTTCAATCGTCGATGGGCGTCGTCTGAGTTTTGCTAGGGCTTTGAAGTATAAGCACAATGATATGGAAGATTTGGAGCGGCAGTTGCAAAAATGTACGCCCGAATCCGTTAAACTCATTGTCGTTGACGGCGTTTTCTCTATGGAGGGCGATTTGGCCAACTTGCCGGAAATCGTGCGTCTTAAGCATAAATATAATGCGGTGCTTATGGTCGACGAGGCCCACGGCTTAGGCGTCTTCGGACGCGAGGGGCGCGGCGTGTGCGATCATTTTGGGCTCACGGATCAGGTCGATCTGATTATGGGTACATTTAGTAAGTCGTTAGCCAGCATCGGAGGCTTTATAGCTGCCAATAAGACGATAATCAACTGGCTGCGCCACAATGCACGCACATATATTTTCAGTGCCTCTGCAACACCTGCCTCAACGGCTTGTGCCCGCGAAGCTTTACGCATTATTCAGCAAGAACCTGAGCGCATTCAGGCGCTTTGGGATGTGACCAATTATGCTTTGAAGCGCTTCCGTGAAGAGGGTTTTGAAATTGGCGCGACAGAGTCTCCCATCATTCCGCTTTATGTGCGTGATGTGCAAAAAACTTTCATCGTGACCAAGCGTGCTTTTGATGAAGGTGTCTTTATCAACCCCGTAATTCCACCGGCCTGCGCTCCTCAAGATACGTTGGTGCGCTTTGCTTTGATGGCTACACATACGCACGAACAAGTAGATCGAGGCATCGCTGCCTTGACGAAAGTTTTCCGCGAACTGGATATTATTCGATAAGCAAAGACTTTTCTATAAAGAATAACCGGTTTTTCTCCGGTAAGTAAAGGCAACGACTGATGCGTTGCCTTTACTTTTATTTTCTAACCCGGATAAAAACGAGATATTAAGTCTTTCACTTCGTTCGGATAAAGAATAATGCGTGTCCGATAAATACTTAAGTGGAAAAACTTTTTACGCTAAGTGTGAATAAATGAGCTTAGTGATGTCTGTATGCGCCTTCTACGTTTGATTGTAATATGTTGAGTGTTAATTATATAGGCGTTCCAAATAATCTCGAGCGCTTGGGACTAAAATTCCTCCCTTTGAGATTTTATTCCCAAGCGCTTGGGAATAAAATTCGCTGCCTTGAAAAAAAGTTTCAACCGCTTGGTGTGAAAAGAGTATGCGTATATAGGGAAGATTGCTTGCACCTTAAGGTGAGATTTCTTGTATGCCAGAGAGGCATGTGGTGCGTGGTCGCAGCTTTTGCTTATGTTGTTATCTCTCTTTGTGTATGATAAATGAAAACTTGCAAAGTTTGCAATAGGTTTTTGCCGTGAAAATGAAGGTGTATATAGTATGTTCATCCACAAATAATGTGTCTATGCTACAAATGTCTATCCATAAACGCGTATCTTTACCCATGATCTTGCTGCGACTAACAAGCAGAATTCAAGATTTCTTTACTCATTTGTGAATGAAGACGTAGTTATTATAAGCCTCTTTCACTTATGGGTTAAGGCGGCACTTAGATGTATATGCGCCTATAAGTTTTTTTGAATACTTACATTTAAGCGGTGGAAGGTATCATGGCCTTTTTGCGGTTGTCTTTATGAGTATTATGCGTCACGTTATATAACTTGAGGTTTTGTTTGTAAATCTCAGTTTAAGCTTCAAATTGGACGATTTGTAAGTAACTATGCGCTTAATTGTAATAGTTGGGCTGGTTGAATGTGCCCTTTAGTGGGTGAATTAATCTTATTTAACGCATAGGGTAGAAAATAAAAATACTTTTTCAGTCCGGATTGCATTGTCTGTTTGAAAAAATAAGTACTTTTGCCAACGAAACACACCGAACCTCATGACAGAATCTCTTATCAATGGGCGAATCTCGCAAATCATTGGTGCCGTCGTTGACGTCGCTTTTGATACGGAAGGGCGCTCTGCGGCAGAAGTGCTGCCTAAAATACACGATGCTTTGGAAGTAACGCACCCGGATGGTCGTCAGATCATTATCGAAGTGCAACAACATATCGGCGAAGATACAGTCCGCACGGTCGCTATGGACAATACGGACGGCTTGATGCGCGGATTGGAAGTGCGCCAATTGGGTAGCCCGATCACAATGCCTATCGGCGAGCAAATCAAAGGTCGTATGCTTAACGTTACAGGCAGCACTATCGATGGTCTGCATAGCGTAGAGAAAGGCGCTGATGCATACCCTATTCACCGACCGGCTCCCGACTTCAAGGATTTGAAGACGAGTACGGAAATACTCTATACCGGCATCAAAGTGATCGACTTGCTTGAACCTTATAGCAAGGGTGGAAAGACCGGACTCTTTGGTGGCGCCGGCGTAGGTAAGACGGTGCTTATCATGGAGTTGATTAACAATATCGCCAAAGGTCACGATGGCTTCTCCGTCTTTGCCGGCGTTGGTGAGCGTACGCGTGAGGGTAACGACCTCTTGCGCGAGATGATCGAGTCGGGCGTTATTAAATATGGAAAGGAATTTACCGACGCTATGGAAAAAGGCGAGTGGGATCTTTCTAAAGTAGATTATAATGAAGTTGCCAAGAGTCAGGCAACGCTCATCTACGGTCAGATGAACGAGCCGCCGGGCGCTCGTGCCAGTGTGGCACTGTCCGGCCTTTCCGTAGCAGAATCGTTTCGCGATTCAGGTGTGAAAGAAGGTAAGGCTACGGATATTTTGTTCTTTATTGATAACATTTTCCGCTTTACGCAGGCAGGTTCTGAGGTGTCAGCTTTGTTGGGGCGTATGCCTTCGGCCGTGGGTTATCAACCTACACTTTCGAGCGAGATGGGTGCGATGCAGGAGCGTATTACGTCGACGAAGAATGGATCAATTACGTCTATTCAGGCCGTGTATGTGCCGGCCGATGACTTGACCGATCCTGCACCGGCAACGACTTTTACCCACTTGGACGCCACGACCGTATTGAGCCGTAAGATTACGGAGCTGGGTATTTATCCGGCAGTAGATCCGCTGGCTTCTACCTCTCGTATTCTTGATCCGAATATCATTGGTAAAGAACATTATGACTGTGCGCAGCGCGTGAAGCAGATTCTGCAAAAATATATGGAGCTTCAGGATATTATTGCTATTCTCGGTATGGATGAACTTTCAGATGAAGATAAGCAAACTGTGAATCGCGCTCGTCGCGTACAGCGCTTCCTGAGCCAACCATTTACCGTGGCTGAGAAGTTTACCGGCGTTCCGGGCGTAATGGTGCCCATTGAGGAAGTGATTCGTGGCTTTAATATGATTTTGGATGGTGAAGTTGATTATCTGCCCGAACAAGCATTCTTGAATGTAGGTACGATTGATGAGGCCATCGAGAAGGGTAAACGATTGATGGAAAATGCGCAGGCTTAATAGTCTTGCGCATACAGCTATCTTTGTCATTCTAAATAGCTAAATCAAGCGAAAACGTATGAAAGTAATCATAGTTTCACCGGAAAAGGTCTTGTATCAAGGCGAAGCTTCGTCAGTAGTCGTTCCGGGGGAGAAGGGGCGTTTTGAGATCTTAGATCACCACGCACCGATTATTTCGACTTTGACGAAAGGCACAGTTGTCTGCCGCGGAAACGCTCCAGTGACACTCGCTGTGCGCGGCGGATTCGTGGACGTAGCTTGCAATGAAGTTAGTATTTGCGTAGAAGAGGAGTGTAAATGAAAGTTGCTAAGCCCCTTATTTCATTGGCCGTAGTTTACTTGCTACTCGGTCCTATACTTTTCCTGTTGGAAAGGACTCAGCTTGGGATGGAGGCGCTTAAACAGTTGTTGCCAATTACATTGCTGGGGGCGTTTTTCTTTGCTTTTTCATTCTTCGAACTTGCATTTGGTGATCGTTTGCGGCGAACGCAGAATAAGACGATGACTGGCTTTTATTTGGCGACGAAAGTGGTGCGCCTTTTATCTGCCCTAGTATTGTTTTTGATCTATGCCGTATTGGTCAAGACGCAGTTGTTATACTTTACGATTAACCTTGCCGGGTTTTACTTGGTGACGACAGCTTTCTTATCTTATTATTATATAAGGACAGAAAGCAAGTCAAAATCGGAGGCTAAAGCTTCATAAATTCTCGCATTATCTCAAACGATATGAAACATATTTACGCCATAGGAATAGCGCTTATTTTTGCTCTTTTTACATTTGTACCTGCTCCTGCGCACGCCGAAGAGGAGGTCGATGTGAAAGAAATCGTATTAGGGCATATGAGCGATGCTTACGAATGGCATATCACGACCTTTGGACATAAGCATATCTCATTACCGCTCCCTGTTATCGTAAAAAGTCAGCGTGACGGGCAATGGCACGTATTCTCTTCTGCTCGCTTCGAGGAGGCTGCGGGAGGTGTATATGATGGCTTTTATATTGATGCTGCGCGACAAGGAAAGATTTATGAAAAAGGCTACGAGGAACGCCCTTGGGATTTAAGCATTACCAAAGATGTGGTGCAGATTTGGCTCAACGTCCTTGTCTTGCTTTTGATCTTCATTCCTTGTGCTCGTTGGTATAAACGCCACGAGGTGACCAAGGAGGCACCAAAAGGTTTTGTGGGCTGTATCGAAGTGCTCGTTTCTGCGATCAACGATGATGTGATCAAAACAGGAATCGGCGAAAAGAACTATCGTCCTTATTCCCCTTTCCTCTTGACGATGTTCTTCTTCATCTTGGTTACAAACTTGATGGGCTTGATTCCCTTCTTCCCGGGAGGTGCTAACGTGACCGGTAATATCACAATTACCTTCCTCTTAGCTTTCCTCACTTTTATCGCCATCAATGTCTTCGGCAATAAGGAATATTGGAAAGAAGTATTTTGGCCGGACGTTCCGGTTTGGATGAAGTGTCCGGTGCCCTTGATGCCCGTTATTGAGTTCTTTAGCTTATTTACGAAGCCTTTCGCCTTGATGGTGCGTCTGTTTGCTAATATGTTGGCAGGTCACGCTATTATACTTTCGCTGACATGCGTGATTTTTATCACTTTCCAAGTTAATCTCTACGTCGGATCAGCTATTTCCGTCTTTAGCGGGCTTTTGATGATCTTTATGAATGCCTTAGAGCTATTGGTAGCTTTCATTCAGGCATATGTCTTTACGATGCTGAGCGCGATCTTTATCGGCCTGGCACATCCACATCACGAACATACTACAAATTAAAGCAATAAATTAAACTCTTACCACTATGTTACAACTCTTAATGGACATGGCAAAAGGAATTGCCGAATTAGGTGCAGCCATCGGCGCAGGTCTTTCAGTATTAGGTGCCGGTTTCGGTATCGGTAAAATTGGCTCTTCAGCAATGGAAGCTATTGCACGCCAACCCGAAGCTGTAGGCGATATCCGTTCTAACATGATCGTTATTGCCGCTTTGATCGAGGGTGTTGCTTTCTTCGGTGCAATTGTTTGTTTGCTCGTCCTCTTCTTGTAATAGCTATACATCGATAATATGAGAAAAGGCCGTACACATATATTATATATGTAGGCCTTATAGCAAACTCAATTAAAAAAAGACGATATTATGGAGAATATGCCATCCATTTTGACGCCCGATTTTGGCTTGCTATTTTGGATGTTGCTCGCATTCGGAGTCGTCTTCTTCTTATTGGCAAAGTATGGCTTTCCAGCAATAACTAAGGCCGTTGAAGATCGCAAGAACTATATTGATGAGTCGCTCAAAAATGCACGCGAAGCCAACGAAAAGTTGGCTAACGTAAAGGTTGAGGGTGAAAACATCTTGAAAGAAGCACACGAACAGCAGGCTCGTATCATTAAAGAAGCGATGGCTACACGCGATAATATTATCGCAGAGGCTCGTAATAAGGCACAAACAGAAGGGCAGCAGCTCTTTGAAGAGGCCAAAAAGCAAATTGTTGCTGAAAAGGAAAACGCTTTGCGTGACATTCGCTCGCAAGTTGCAGACCTATCTGTCTTGATCGCGGAGAAAGTAATACGTCGCCAGTTGGACAATGCCGAAGAGCAGGAGAAGTATATCGATAGGATTCTTAATGATATGAATAAAGGCTAATCATGGATATCGGAATTATTTCTATTCGCTACGCAAAAGCTCTGCTACGCTTTGCGATAGATAATAAAGAGGAAGAGCGCGTCTATGCGGAAATGGAGACGTTGGCGCATTCTTTCTTGCATATTCCTACGTTGCGCCAAGTTCTTCAGGATCCGCTATCAGACAATGCTCGACAAGTTGAGATTCTTTCTTGTGCAACGTGCGGCAATGGAAGTTTATCTGCTTCTACGGAGCGCTTCATTCAGTTGGTGACAGCGCATAATCGCACAGATCTGATGCAGTTTATTGCTCAAGCTTATGTTACGCTTTACCTAAAGCGTAAGCGTATCATTAAAGGCCGGCTGATTGTGCCGACGGCTACGCCGGAGACCATTTGCCAAAAGTTGCAGGAGATTATCGAGAAGCGAACCAATTGCAACATCGAGTTTAAGGTAGAAATAGATGCGTCCATTGCGGGCGGATTTATCTTGGATTACGACACTTATCGATTAGATGCAAGTCTGAAAACCCAATTAAAGGAGCTGCGCAACGCACTTGCTTAGTCATAGAACAAAGACGGGCGACGAGCGAATGCTCCGATTATTCTTAATAGCAAAACAATAATATGTCAAACAATATCAAACCAAGTGAAGTATCGGATATCCTTTTGCAGCAGTTGAAGGATATCAATACCAAGGTCAAGTTTGAAGAAGTCGGTGTTGTCCTTACTGTAGGCGACGGCGTTTCTCGTGTTTATGGCCTTTCCAATGTCACGGAAAACGAACTCGTGCAGTTTGAAAACGGCGTGATGGGTGTAGCGATGAACTTGGAAGAAGATAACGTCGGCGTGGTTTTACTTGGTCCGTCAGAAGGAATCAAAGAAGGCCAAAGCGTGAAGCGCACAGATCGCGTTGCTTCTATTGAAGTAAGCGATGAAATGTTGGGGCGTGTTATCAATCCGCTTGGTACTCCCCTTGATGGAGCCGGTGCGATAGGTGGAGAGAAATATCTGATGCCGCTTGATCGTAAGGCGCCGGGTGTTATTTATCGTCAACCCGTTAATCAAGCTTTGCAAACGGGTTTGAAAGCTGTCGACTCGATGATTCCTATTGGCCGCGGTCAGCGCGAGTTGATCATTGGCGACCGTCAGACGGGAAAGACTGCTATCGCGATCGATACAATTATCAATCAACGAGAGAATTTTGAGAAAGGTGATCCCGTTTATTGTATTTATGTAGCTATAGGCCAGAAAGCATCTACTGTAGCATCTACAGTAGAGACGTTGAAGAAAAACGGCGCAATGCCTTATACGATTATTGTCAGTGCAACAGCTTCCGAGCCGGCTGCGTTGCAATATTTTGCCCCTTTTGCCGGCGCGGCTATTGGCGAATACTTCCGTGATCGTGGCTTGTCAGCTTTGGTTGTTTATGATGACTTGTCAAAGCAAGCTGTCGCTTATCGCGAAGTATCCTTGATTCTTCGTCGTCCATCCGGTCGTGAGGCTTATCCTGGTGATGTCTTCTATCTTCACTCTCGCTTGTTGGAGCGCGCTGCAAAGATTAACAATCAAGATGAAGTTGCCGCTAATATGAACGATCTGCCCGAATGCATGCAAGGTAAGGTTAAAGGTGGTGGCTCATTGACTGCATTGCCTATCATTGAAACGCAAGCCGGTGACGTTTCTGCTTATATTCCGACGAACGTAATTTCAATTACCGACGGCCAGATTTATTTGGATACAAACCTATTCAATAGAGGACAACGCCCGGCTATTGATGTGGGTATCTCTGTCAGCCGTGTGGGTGGTGCAGCTCAGATTAAGAGTATGAAAAAAGTAGCCGGAACACTGAAGATTGACCAAGCACAGTATCGTGAATTGGAGTCTTTTGCGAAGTTCTCTTCCGATATGGATCCGGTGACAGCTATGACCATTGACCGTGGACGTAAGAACAACATCCTCTTGATTCAGAAGCAGTACTCTCCGATGCCGGTTGCAGAGCAAGTAGCCATACTTTATTGTGGTACGCGCGGACTTTTGAAGAGCGTACCTTTGGAGAAGGTCGACGATTTTCAGACATCTTTCTTGCAGATCGTTCGCTCCTCCCATCAGACAGATATTTTAGATGAAATCGTCAAAGGCAATCTGAGTAAGGAAGTTTGTCAAGCGATTGAGAAAGTTGCGGCTGAAGTGTCCGCTCAATATCAGTAAAAGATAGCTTATGCCCTCATTAAAAGAAGTCAAGACCCGAATATCATCTGTCGGCAGCACGCGTAAGATTACAAGTGCGATGAAAATGGTGGCGTCTGCCAAGTTGCACCAAGCTGAGAAAACCATTGAAAGCATGCGTCCCTACGAGGCACGTCTGCATGCAATTATGGCCCGTTTTGTCGGCAACCTTGAGGGTGAAATCTCTTCACCATTTGCTGTAAAAAGAGAGGTGAAGCGCGTAGCATTGGTGGTCTATACCTCCAATTCCTCTCTTTGTGGCGCCTTTAATGGTAATGTCATCAAAGAGTTCCTGCGCACACTTGATACCTATCGTACAAAAGGTATAAGCGTTGTCAAAGTATATCCTTTTGGCAAAAAAGGATTAGAAGCCGTGCGTAAGGCCGGCTTTGAAGACGTAGCAGATTATTCTCACCTGATGGACCATCCAAGTTACAATCCGGCTGCTGAGGTTGCCGCCCAACTGATGCAATCGTATGAAGACGGTGAGATAGATCACGTTGAGTTAATTTACCATCACTTCAAGTCGACCGCAACGCAAGTATTAACGCAAGAGACCTTCTTGCCGATCTCTTTAGTTCAAGAAGAGGCAGACAAGGTTAAGGCAGGGCCCGCTTTAGATTATATTATAGAGCCTGATGTTGAGACTTTAATGCTTAATCTCATACCCAAGGCTCTACACTTAAAGCTCTACACAACCTTGCTTGATAGTTTAGCGAGTGAGCACGCCGCGCGCGTCGTTGCAATGCAGGTTGCTACTGACAACGCCGATGATTTGTTGCACGACCTCACGTTACAATATAATAAGAGTCGCCAGCAGGCTATTACAGCCGAGCTCCTCGATATCGTAGGTGGTGCTCAGCAATAAGTAAACACAATTTCTATTGTATAATAAAATGGGATGTACATTTGTTGTACATCCCATTTTTATATCTATCAAATAAAAGTCTTGATGAGGGACAGGTAATAACCCCGTGCTTTTATCTGAATATTTTCGTCTTATCTTTTGCTATTCCGCGTTTTGATCGTATTCGTTCAGTGCTAAGCATTTCCGGTCAGAAAGACGCAAAGGGAAGCAAAAGACAGGACTTGTTTTATTTTTTTATACTAAACGAATAGCCGTTCCACTTAAATACAATATTTTCGCTCGGTGACTCTACGTTTGAGTTCAGATAGATATCCTTTCCTCTTCGTGGCAGTTGAATGGCGCCTATATGCTTCATCTCGATAAGCTCCTTTAAGTCGGGTAGGGGGCGCAACTTACGTGTTGTCGGATCATAGTCATAGCAATAGCATCTTGATGACATTCCGCCCATTAGTTGTTCCAATACCACAATCAACAGCTTGTGTCCGTTATTTCTATTCCAAACTCCAGCTTCGAGATTTCTCGATAAGTCACTGTTGTTGGATGACAGCCATCCTTTTTTTAGGTTGTAGATGATCGAACAATCATCTTCATAAAAAGCCTTTGTGCCGGTAACATTTGATGTCTCCTCTGTGTCAACCTTCATAGAGCGTTTGCCCGTAGCATATTCAATCAAGATCTTTCGTGGGTCTTCGTCATTACCCATCCATTGTTTGCAGAAAGCAAGTGTCAGGTTAAGTATGTTGGGCGTACCTTCAGATTGAGGCAGACTTATCTGTGTTTCTCCCCAGTAGTCTTCCAAGGCACGGCCAAATGCGGCGCGATGATTTCCTGCTACATTCTCAGAAATCCATTCTTCTTCTTCTCCACATTCACAATCACTTCCCGCTCCTTCGTACTCATCTTCGCTCGCTTCTTTATTTGCTTTCATGTTGGAGCGTCATGTAGGTCCGAAGCCACGATCCTCAAGATCATCGTTGTCGTTGTAGAATTTTGTTGTTGGATACTTCTTGAGATTAATGTTACCTATCTTTCCAGTATGATGAATCTCGCATTCATTCAGTGTTATTTCACTATTATCTAAACCAAAAAGCGTTCCCTCATTCTGTGATATACGACACCGAGTGAAATTGGTGTTTGTACAGTCCATAATCGAAATCATCGTAAACTCACGACAACGATAGAAGTCACAATCCTCAAAGGTCATATTTGCACAGTTGAGCAGTTCCATAATGCTGTAAGAGCAATCGCGGATGATACTTCTTTTGCAAACGAGATTCTTTGTATTCGTGGCCGTGATGCCTTCGATACCGCAGCCGAAGAGGTCGCAGCGGTCTATTTCTATATCTTCACACTGCTTAAACTCCAATACACCGCCGGTGCAATATCCCTCATCGGTGTGCCCTACTGTGAAGTTGATCAGCTTAATGCCGTTACACTTCAAAAAGCTGAGCGGGTAGGCATAGCGCGGAGAGATAAGAATAGTAGACCCGTCTTCGCCTTTTATGGTAAGGTTTTTCACCTTGTTGAGGGTCAGCATATAGCCATCTGTTTCGTAATTTCTTATAAGCTTGGTCTTAGTGTCGATGTCGTATTCAGCTGCTTCCATACCCAGTTCCTTACATAAGTCACCATTCTCAAGAACATCCGACAGATTGATGACTCCCTCGACTATAATGGTGCGATTAGAACCCAATGCTTTGACAAATTCAAGGGCTGTGCTTACCTCATAGTCTTTAGCATTTAGGCCGATAGCCATTAGCAAAAAAAAGGATAAAAGAAATTTTCTCATAGTTATTTGTTTTTTAGATTATTGTAATAGAGATAGGTAAATAGCCCCTAAAGCTAGGCTGACTGCTGCGAGAACTGAAGCGACCTCAAGTTTACGCCTGGATAAAGATGGGTGCAGTGTCTGTTCTTTATTTAATAGATGTGTAAATAACGTTTGCTGTCTAAATGTAGAGATGATATTTCTTGCGAATGTATTGAAATGTATGGAAGTAGGCAATATCTTCCTTTTCTTTTGTTGTAAATCTGTATACAAAGCTTTTTTAGTTTCCTGCGTTCTACTCTCAATGAATGAGAGCAGAACTGACGCTAATGCATATAAGGCACACAAGCTTATTTCCCCTTTTTTACATTAAACGAATAGCCGTTCCATTTGAATATGACATCTCCATCAGCAGCAAGGACCGTTAGCGTGATATCCTTTCCCTTCTTAGGTAGCATAATGTAGCCATAATGCTTCATTTCGATAAACTCTTTCATGTCGGGCAGGGGGCGTAGTTTGCGGGTTTCCGGGTCATAGTCATAGCAATAACACATTGCCGACATTTCGAGCTCGGGTTGCTCTAAAACCAAAATCAACAATTTGTGTCTGTCGTTTCTATTCCAAATAGCCGCTTTCAGATTTTTTGCGTCCTCATTATTGTCAGATTCAAGCCATCCTTCTTTTGTATTATAATTGATTGAACAACCATCGCCGTAATAGGACTTAGTGCCACTAATATTTGACGTTTCGTCCTTATTTATCTGCATATGTCGTTTGCCCGTAGCGTATTCAAAAAATACGCGTCGTGGGTCATCGTCATTGCCCGTCCATTGTTTGCAGAAAGCAAGTGTCAGGTTAAAGATATTGGGCGTACCTTCAGATTGAGGAAGCGGGATTGGCACATTAGCCCAATGATCCTCCAAAGTGTTGCCAAAGACTTTTCGATGATTTTCTTCAACGCTTTCAGCATCCCAAACGGCGTAATAATCTTCCTCTATTTCTTCCTCCTCTCCACCTTCATCCGTCTCATCATCCTCTCTGCTTGCTCTCAAGTTTGGGCGTCCGGTAGGTCCAAAGCCGCGACCCTCGAGCACATCTTCATCGTTGAAAAATCTCGTGGTAGGATAGCTTTTAATATTAATATTGCCAATGGGACCAACGTGGTGTATCTCACAATCACTCAGCGTTATCACGCTATTATTTAAGCCAAAAAGCGTGCCTTGGTTCTGTGACATACGACACCTGATAAAGTTTGTATTTGTACAGTCGGAGGCAGCAATCAGGGTATACTCGCGACAGCGGTAAAAGTCACAATCTTCAAAGGTCATATTTGCACAGTTGCGTAGTTCCATAATGCTGTAAGAGCAATCGCGGATGATACTCTTTTTGCAGACAAGGTTTGACGTTCCTACGGCCGTGATGCCCTCAATGCCGCATCCGAAGAGGTCGCAGCGGTCGATTTCTATATCTTCACACTGCTTAAACTCCAATACACCACCGGTGCAATATCCTTCGTCGGTATGCCCTGCTGTGAAGTTGATTAGCTTAATGCTATTACACTTCAAGAAACTGAGCGGGTAGGCATAGCGTGGAGATACAAGAATCGCAGCTCCGTCTTCGCCTTTTATGGTGAGGTTTTTCATATTGTTGATGATCAGCATATGCCCGTCGTATTCTTCTCTTCGTAGCAATGTAGACTTGTGTTCGAGATCGTCATCGTATGCTTTTATGTCCAGTTGCTCGCAGAGATGATCGTTCTCAAGAACATCCGACAGATTGATGATACCTTGGACTATAACAGTTCGATTAGGCTTCAATGCTTTGATGAAATCAAGCGCCGTACTTACCTTATAGTCTTTCGCATTTAGCCCAACAGATATCAGCAAAAATAGGGATAAAAGAAATTTCCTCATAGCTATTTGTTTTTTAGATTATTGCAATAGGAAGAGAGAACAAACAAGCAAACCGGACGTGAATGCAGCATGGACTGAAGCAAGTCCGTACTTATCAGGCGTAGTAATTTGCCGCAGTCTCAGTTCTGCATTTAACGATGTGTGGAAGGTGTTTGTTGCTTGGATAATTTTATGATAGAGCTTGCGAATGTAACGAAATATTCAGCAATCAGCCATCTTTTCCTCTTTTTTTTGTTGTAAATCTGTATATAAAGCTTTTGGGGAGGTGTACTTCTCATAGAAGTAGCAAAGCACCTTAAATTTACTAAGTGTAAATCATCTCGTATAGCTGTATGATAAAAAGATAAATCGTGGTTGGCAAGCTTAAGCGGCAAGGCACGCTTAAGTTCCCACAAGCTCTTAGGCATGGCCTTTGGGTAGGATGAGCGTTGGAGCGAAGCGACAATACTGTCATAATGTGTTGGGAGAAAGCAAGCCCTTAGGGTAGGGCTTTTAACGTTTCCCCTCATGAGTTTTCACGACTGCTTTTTTGCAGTTACACCTCTTATCTATCTTAGCGCGCGGCGGTTCAGGCAACAGTTTACTACTTGTTGTAAAAATTCCCACCTATGGGGAGTAAATTTCCCACTTAAGGGAATTAAAACTCCCACCTATGGGAATTTATTTTCCCACGTAGGGAAATTTTTGATGTCATAATGCGTCTGTAATGTCCTAGAATTAGTTGACAACTTTGGTTCTTAATTTCATTCTTCTTTGACAAGTTTATTTGCTAAGTTCAGCTAGGCTTGTCGCAGTCTTTTCTTAACTACATAGTTAGTTGACAGTTGTTGCAATGTCCTCGAATCAGTTGATGTCCTGCAATAGTCATTGAGTAGATAAAGAAGCATAGACTTTGTTGTAAAAGCCGTGCGACTGACTCGGTGAGTAAAAAGATTTACGTAACTTTGCTGCTACGTTACTTATGCCGCAATAAATATGTACGCAAGATATTTAGCTTTCTTATTATCCTTGTTAATGCTCTCGCAAACGACAGCAGCACAGCGGCGGACAGGGGAAAAGACGCGCCCGATTTCAAAAGTCACAGAAAAAAGAGTAGATGCGGAAACGCTCATTCGCACTTATCGCTTTGATGAGGCCATTAGCAGTTTGCAGCAACAAATAGCAACGGCCAAACGTCAGAAAAAAACTACGATACAGTTGGAGCAGGCGCTAAGTCGCGCCCGTTTAGGGGCTGTAATGCTGTCGGCTACGGAGAAAGTTCGGATTATTGACAGTTTGGTCGTGGATCGGGGTAGCATACCGATCCCCCAATTGCGAAAAGGTTTGGGAAAACTACAAGCGGCGCAGACCTTGGCTGCTGCGCTTGGACTGACGGGTAAACGTGTCGGCGAAGTAGCCTATATTAACGACTGGGGCGATAGAGCCTATTTCGCCATGGCCGATACGACGGAAAACTTGCGCTTGTATGTGGCCAATCGTTTTGTACAGAAATGGGGGCAACCCTCACCATTGCCGGGCTTTACGCCGCAGGAGCGGAATGAAGATTTTCCTTTTATGGATCTCGATGGCGTGACCCTCTACTTCGCAGCAGATGGCGCCGAGAGTTTGGGCGGCTATGATCTCTTCCAGACACGCTATGATGCGGATGCTAAAGCGTTTTTGAAGCCCCAGAATCTGGGTATGCCTTTTAATTCGCCGGCCAACGATTTCTTGATGGTGATTGATCGGGCGAACAATATGGGTTGGTTTGTCTCAGATCGTTATCAGCCGGTCGATAAATTGTGTATTTACTCTTTCATTCCGAACGATAATCGCGAGGTTTACGATGCTTCGACGCCTAAAAATACTTTGCGCCAATTGGCTATGCTGATGCCGCTACAGCTTTCTCAGATTTCACCGGAAGAACGCCGCCAATTGGCCGCTGATTATGCGAAAAGCAAACAGGATGGTAAGCGTGAAGATAAGAGTAACGTGTTTATTATCAATGATAACACGGTCTACCATTCGCTGGATGAGTTTCGCCATCCTGAAGCTCGCAAGGCGGCAAAAGAATGGTGGGATGCAACGCAACGTTTACAAGCCGTCGGTGAGCAACTCGACGGACTTCGGCGCGTTTATGCAAAGCAAAAAACGGGCGGCGAGGAAATTCTCCGCTTAGAGCAAGAGCAGACTGCACTACAGGCAAAGGCTACGGCCGCAGCAGTGCGTATGCGAGCATTGGAATTAAAATAATCTTGTTTGGGAAGAAAAAGATATGAAAAGTTATTTTGAACCTTCAGAATTGATCATCAATAGTGATGGCAGCGTATTCCACTTACATGTAAAGCCGGAGCAGTTGGCTGATAAAGTGATCTTGGTAGGCGATCCCGGTCGCGTGCCGGTGGTGGCAAACTTTTTTGATGAGAAGGAGTGCGATATCGAAAGCAGAGAATTCAGAACCATTACGGGCCGCTTTCAAGGCAAGCGCATCACGGTTGTCTCTACGGGCATCGGATGTGATAATATAGATATTGTCTTAAACGAACTCGATGCGCTGGCCAATATTGACTTTGAGACGCGCACGGTTAAACCACAATTGCGTCAATTGGAGATTGTACGGATTGGGACGTGCGGCGGCTTGCAACCGAATACGCCTGAGGGCACTTTTGTCGCAAGCGTGAAGAGTATAGGTTTTGATGGTCTGCTCAACTTCTATGCCGGACGCGACGAGGCTTGCGACTTGGCGATGGAGAAAGCCTTCGTGCAGCATATGGGTTGGAAAGGGGCGCAGTGTATAGCTCATCCTTATATCATCGATGCTGATAAGGAGCTGATCGAGCGTGTTGCGTCAGAAGATATGGTGCGCGGCGTGACGATTGCTTGCGGCGGTTTCTTCGGTCCGCAAGGGCGCGAGTTGCGCATTCCGCTTGCCGACAGTAATCAAAATGAGAAGATTATGCATTTTGAATATGACGGATTGCGCATCACAAACTTTGAAATGGAAAGCAGTGCCGTAGCCGGTCTTGCACGCTTAATGGGGCATAAGGCTATGACCTGCTGTATGGTGATCGCAAACCGCTTGGCAGGACGGGCGAACCCGAACTATAAAAACAGTATTGAGCTATTGATCGAACGCGTATTGGAACGTATATGATTCTTAATGCGTTTATTTTGATAAAGTCTGATTTTTATTTGGCAATGTAAGGGGGAGTTGTATTTTTGACGATGTGACCTGATGCAATCTTTTTACCTTAATTGCTAATCAACTAATGAGAGCAAAAGGGCAGCTGAGCAAGAAGTGCTTGGTTGCCTTTCTTTTATGTTTTCTGCAAGAAAGCGGCGCACGCAATCGTGATGATGCGTGCGTTGCTTCTTTATAAAATGTGGCTACTGTTTTATAAGAAAAGCAAAGCCAAGCGATAGACGATAAATGAAACGGCATAGGCGAGGCCGGTTGTGTAACAAACAGTGAATATCGCCCACTTCCAATGCCCGGTTTCGTTTTTGATAGCAGTCACTGTCGCAATGCAGGGGAAATATAGCAGGATAAATACTAAATAAGAGAGCGCTGAGGCCGGCGAAAGTGAGCGCGCGATGGCGCTTTGTAAGTGTGTGTCGTGACCGGCAGCGGCAGCGTCACCAATTTTCTCGCCTGCGTACATCACGCCCATCGTAGAGACGACGAGTTCTTTTGCACTAACGCCGGACAAGATGCCGACATTCATTCTCCAATCGAAGCCTAAGGGGGACATAATCGGACCGATAAGGCGTCCCGCCTGCTCTAAGTAAGACATTTGCGGCGCTGCGGCCTCAGCAGAAGGCTGCGCCGTTTGCTGAGTGCTTGCTGTCGGTTGCGGAGATGGCGTCGGTGTTTCAGTAGGGCGGGGGAAATAGCCCAAAAACCAGATAATAATGGAAGCCACTAAGATGATATGCCCCATTTTTCGCAAATATTGGCGGCCTTTCTCCCACGTATGGCGGCCGATGCTCTTAGCGGCAGGGAGGCGATAAGGCGGTAGTTCCATCACAAAAGGTAAATCCACGCCTTTCAGCAAAACTTTACTGAACAACTTCGCCATTAAGACTGCCATCAATATGCCTAAAGCGTACAAGCCTAAGAGAACAAAAGCCGCATGATGTGGGAAAAACGTACCAATGAGCAGAATATAAATCGGAATACGCGCCGAGCAGGACATCATAGGAATGACTAGCATTGTGATGAGTCGACTTTTAGGATTTTCAATCGTGCGTGTGGCGATGACGGCAGGCACATTGCAGCCAAAGCCCATAATCATTGGAATGAAACTCTTGCCGTGCAGTCCCATATGATGCATCAGCCGATCCATAATAAAGGCTGCACGCGCCATATAACCAGAATCTTCGAGCAGAGAAATAAAAGTATAGAGAATGAGAATGTTAGGTAGGAAAACAATAACTGCTCCCACACCGCCAATGATACCATCAACGAGCAAGTCGCGCAAAGCGCCGGGCGCCATGTTTCCGGATACAAGCTCGCCGATACGATCTACGAGCCACTGCAACCAGTCCATCGGATACTGGCCTAAAGTAAACGTTGCCTCAAACATTAAAAAGAGCAAGGCAAAGAAGATGGGGAAGCCCCAAATGCGGTGGGTCACGATGCGATCGATGCGATCCGTAAGCGTGGGTTCTTCGCTGCGTTTTGCCGGACGAAACGTTTCGCGCAGCGCGCCTTGAATAAAACCATATTTGGCGTCAATCAGTGCCGATTCGGCCGATTCTCCCAACTCTTTTTGCAAGCGTTGTTGCTCGGCATAGCGTATAGAGATAATTTCGTCGTGGTTGGGCAGCTTGTCGATCAAGCCATCTATCTCCTTATCTCCCTCTAAGCATTTAATAGCTAAGTAACGCGTGGAATATTTGTAGCGTATCCGGTCATTGCGTTGAAAGGCTGCTTTTATTTTGTCAATGCTACTCTCCAGTTCTGCTCCGTGATTGATATGAATGTGTCGAGATATTTTCGGATTATAACCTTCATAGACAGCGATAACTTTCTCAAACAATTCTTCTACCCCTCTTCCCGTACGGCATACCGTGGGAATCGTTGGCGCACCCAGTAATATGCCCAGCTTATGATGGTCCAACTGATCGCCGCGTGCCTCTAATTCGTCATACATATTCAGTGCGCAGACGAGCGGGAGGTGCATATCAATCAGTTGGGTCGTCAGGTAGAGATTTCGCTCCAGGTTCGACGCATCTATGACGTTAACGATCACGTCCGGCGTCTCTTCTATCAGCTGTTTGCGCACGTATAGTTCCTCCGGACTATAAGTTGATAGCGAGTAAGTGCCGGGAAGGTCGACTATTCTGAAATGATACGTGTTGCCGTTCTTCGCCGTGAAGTCGAAGAAGCCGTCTTTAGCTCCGACCGTTACGCCGCTGTAATTGCCAACATGCTCGTGCGCCCCGCTGGCTATGTTAAACAGCGAAGTCTTGCCGCAATTCGGATTGCCAAGCAAGGCAACGTAGATCGTGCGTCGTTTCTCGTCGGCCATTTTCTCCATCTTATGTAAGAGGCGCTGTTGCAACTCGGCTTCTTCTTCTGCCGTAGGGTGGAGCGGCATTCTGTTTTCTGGCGTCTCCTGCTGTGCTTTGGTTAAGGCTTCCTCCTCGCCGATAACCTCGATCAGGGCAGCCTCGCTGCGGCGCAGAGAAATCTTGTAGCCCATCACCTCATATTCGATAGGATCACGGAGTGGAGCGTTGAGAATGACGCGCACAGTTTTGCCTTTGATAAATCCCATCTCTACAATGCGCTTACGGAAACCGCCGTGGCCAAACACTTTGACAATGACGCCGCGCTCACCGGTATGTAGTTCGCTTAATCTCATGGTTTATTCGCTTTTTTCACTCATAAACTGTTGATAATTCCAGTCAGAAGCTATGCAAAGTTGCATAAAAATCTCTGTATAAAGATGGCTGTAGGCTGATTTTATTTGCTAAAAAACGCTTGTAGACCAATATTTTTTTTGATGGCGACTGTTGCCCTCTTATCAATGCTCGCATAAGTGTGGTTGAGGGTGATGTTGGGTTGGCTGATTAAAGGAAAAGCGTCCGCCTTTAGCGCCTTTGACCGCCTTTGCTTTTGCTGATCGTCGAAAAAGAAGCGAGGTTGTTGTGTACGAACAAATCCATCTCAAACCGACATAAAATGTGGCCCTGTTTTGATGAGATAAGGGCAAGGAAAACAATCGCTTAAGTCGTAATCTGCTGCGCCAATGATCCGATTGGGGGCTTTTTTCTCGTGAGGTGAAGCAGTTTTTATCACGAGCGCAGACTCTTATCATCACGATGCTACATATTTTTCGTCACGATGAAAAAGTGAGAATACGCAGCCTTTGGCGTGAAAAATCAAAAGGTGATTTTGTGAAAATGAGAGATGAGGCCGTATTTTTTAGTTATTGTTAGTCGGAAACAAAAGTCTCTTGCGCGGCTTGGTTGGGGAATGTTTGCCGTTCAAGTCTTGCGGGTGAAAATGCTTATATGCGTGAGGTGAAAACGAAGAGGATTGGATTTTTCATCCGGCAATAGATGAGCCGATTAAGCGTAAAGCTGCTATAATAAAACTCCGGCCGACAGTTTGTTTGCTGCCGGCCGGAGTAGGTGAGGGGCGAGCGAGAAATAAAGCGCTACCCGTTGTGTTTTAGTCAGTCGTTACCAAACGTCTACACGCTTTGCTTTAGGAACAAAGAGCGGATCCTTGGACGTAATATTGAAGGCCTTGTACCATGCATCGATTTGCGGAAGCGCTGCATTGACGCGCCAGCGTGCCGGGGCGTGCGGGTCCATCTTGTTGAGCATCCTCAGTTGCTCGGGGCGAATGTTTTGTGCCCAAATTAAGCCAAACGAGAGGAAGAAGCGCTGCTCTGGCGTAAAGCCTTCAAGCGTTTCGCCCTTCTTTATCTTCATCGCGTTTTGCAAGGCTTGATATGCCACGTTCA
Organism: Alloprevotella tannerae; assembly: GCA_015259125.1. Classification (GTDB taxonomy): domain Bacteria; phylum Bacteroidota; class Bacteroidia; order Bacteroidales; family Bacteroidaceae; genus Alloprevotella; species Alloprevotella tannerae_A. The sequence goes on from JABZGR010000002.1 coordinate 171,256, forward strand.
AACCGCCGTTGTCAGCGATGTTTTCACCCAAGGTGAGTTTGCCGTTGGCCATCATGCCCGGGAGCACTTCAATCTTGTTGAAGAAATCTTCCATCACTTTCGTGCGCTTTTCAAAATTCTTTTTGTCAGCTGCCGTCCACCAGTTGCGCAAGTTTCCGGTCTTGTCGAATTGTGCGCCTTGGTCGTCGAAGCCGTGCGTCATTTCGTGGCCGATAACCACACCGATCGCGCCATAGTTGGTTGCATCGTCAGCCTCCAGGTCAAAGAAAGGCGGCTGGAGAATGGCTGCCGGGAAGCAGATCTCGTTGGTTGTCGGGTTGTAGTAAGCGTTGATTGTTTGCGGTGTCATCAGCCATTCCGTTTTGTCAGTCGGCTTGTTGGCCTTGCGGCTGATGATGTCCTCCAGATTAAACTCAGAGGCACGGCTAAGGTTCTCGTAGAACGACAAAGATTCGTCGATCTGCAGCGCAGAGTAGTCGCGCCAAGTATCAGGATAGCCAATCTTTACGTAGAAGTTGTTGAGCTTGTCGATAGCCTGCTCTTTGGTGGCCGGACTCATCCATTTCAGCGCTTTAATGCGCTCGCCGAGGGCAACTTGCAGGTTCTTAACCAACTCTAGCATACGCTTCTTGGCTGCTTCCGGGAAGTATTTTTCTACATACATCTTGCCGACAGCCATGCCTAATACGCTGTTGACAACGCCTACGGCACGCTTCCAGCGCGGACGGTCTTGCTGCGCACCGCTCATCGTCTTCGAATAGAAATCGAAGGATGCTGCGCGGAAGTTGTCGTCTAAGGCGTTGGCAGCATCGTCGATAACCTTGAATTCTGCATAGGCCTTGAGGTCATCCAAATTATAGTCGTTCAAAATCTTTTCTACCTCGTGGATCGGTTCGATTTGATCTACCGTAACTTCAGTAATGGTGGGGAAACCTAAAGCCAAACGGGTAGCTTCCCAATCGATGCCGGGGAAGTCTTTGAGCAACTGTGCGTATGACATTTTGTGATAGTTGGCTTCTATATCGCGCAACTTCGTAGCGCTATATGAGGCCTTAGCAATTTGCGTCTCGATTGCCATTACGGCCTGCATCTTCTTCTCTGCCGTTCCTGCGTTGTCGCCAACCATTGTGAAGAGTTGCTTCACGTAGGCCTTGTAAGCATTGCGCACCTTGACCGTCGCAGAGTCGTCGTTGAGGTAGTAGTCGCGCTCTCCTAATGAGAGGCCACCTTGGCTGATGTTGAAGAGGTTCATCGCCGCGTTACGGATGTCAGCGCCGATGCCAAAATCAAACATCATAGAGGGAGCGCCCTTGCGCACCAGTGCTGCTACGACAGCTTGGTATTCTTTTTTGTTCTGAATGCCGTGCACTTTTGCAAGCACCGGACGAATGGGGGTTACGCCTTCGCGATTGCGGCGCACGCTGTCCATAGCTAAATTGTAAAGACTACCAATTTTTTGGCCTAAAGAGCCTTTGGCGTGCTGGTGCTTAGCCAAATCTTCGATGAGTTCTCTTACTTGCGCTTGATTGTTCTCGTGGAGCTGATCAAACTGCCCGAAGCGTGTGTATTCAGGGGTGAGGGGATGCGCTTTCATCCAACCGCCAGCGGAATACTCATAGAAGTCTGTACCAGGCTTTGCGCTGAGGTCCATGTTTTGCTTGCTGATGCCTGAAATGGTCTGTTGCCCGAAAGCTGAAACAGCCATAAATGAGAACATCGGTAGCATTGTCTTAATTCTCATAATCATATATCTATTAAATGTTATTTTGATTGTATTTCTTCTAAACGAGAGGCGGCGGCCTCCCAATCGGCCATCGTTTGCTCCAACTCTTTTTGCTGTGAGGCATATTGCGTAATCAGTGCTGCGTCAATCGCTCCTTCCGGAGTAGACATCTGCTGCTCTAAGTCTTGCAAAGTTGCTTCGATTCGTGAGATGGCCTCTTCTTTTTCTTTTACCTCTTTTTCTACTTTTCGCAATAATCGCGCGTGTTCTTTCTGCTCTTCGTAGGAGAGCTTGCCTAGTGCTTGTTGAGGCGTTGCCGGATTTGCTGTGCTTTGAGTTGGCGTTGCTTCCAAGCTCTTCAAGTCTTGCAGTTCTTTCTTTTGCAAGAAGTCGTAAATGCCGCCTAAGTGTTCGCGCACAAGTCCATCGCCAAATTCGTAAACCTTTGTGACGAGACCATCGAGGAAGTCGCGGTCGTGGCTCACCAAGATTACCGTGCCGTCAAAGGCTTGTATGGCCTCTTTCAATACGTCTTTGGTGCGCATATCCAAGTGGTTGGTCGGCTCATCTAAGATTAAGAAATTTACCGGCTCAAGCAAGAGACGTATCATGGCTAATCTGCTACGTTCACCGCCCGACAGCACTTTTACCTTCTTATCTGAAGCTTCGCCGCCAAACATAAAGGCGCCGAGAATATCGCGAATCTTTAAGCGAATATCCCCTTTGGCTACGCTGTCGATCGTATCAAAAACTGTCAAGTCCTCATCTAAAAGTTGCGCTTGGTTTTGTGCATAATAACCAATGGCTACATTGTGACCGAGTTTGAGGCTTCCTGTATAAGGTATCTCTCCCATGATACATTTTACCAAGGTTGATTTGCCCGCGCCGTTCTTTCCTACGAATGCGACTTTCTCTCCGCGTTTCAGCGTTAGGTTGACATCGTGGAAAACGCAATGGGAACCATAATCTTTTCGCAGATCTTCGCAGATTAGCGGGTAGTCGCCGGTGCGGCTGCAAGGCGGAAACTTTAAATGTAAGCTTGAGCGATCTACTTCATCAACGACAATCGGCACAATCTTTTCCAATTGCTTGATGCGACTTTGTACTTGTACGGCTTTTGTAGGCTTATAGCGGAAGCGTTCTATGAAATCTTTGATGTCAGCAATTTCTTTTTGCTGGTTTTCATACGCTCGCAATTGCTGCTCGCGGCGCTCTTCACGTAGCCGGATAAAATCGTCATATTTTGCCTTATAGTCAGTGATACGTCCGCAAGAGATTTCGATCGTGCGGTTGGTGACATTATTCAAGAAAGCGCGGTCGTGACTTACCAAGACTACGGCACTCGCACTGTGTTGCAGGAATTGCTCCAGCCAGCGGATACTTTCGATGTCCAGGTGGTTGGTCGGCTCATCTAATAATAAGATGTCCGGGCTGCGAAGCAAAATTTTTGCCAACTCTATGCGCATACGCCAGCCGCCGCTAAACTCTTTTGTGGGTCGGTCGAAGTCTTCGTGTACAAAACCCAAGCCTAAAAGCGTGCGCTCCATTTGAGCACGATAATTCAAGCCGCCCATCAACTGAAAGCGATCGTTGTCGTGGGCAAAGCGCTCTACGAGTTCCAAGTAATCCTGACTCTCGTAATCATCACGCTCTGCGAGTTCTTGATTTTCTCGCTCTATGCGCTGCTGCAGGTCGCGGATGTCGGCAAAGGCTTTCTCGGTCTCCTCAATGACTGTATGGTCATCGCTGAGCACCATCACTTGCGGCAAGTAGCCTATCGTTGCTCCTTTTTCAATGGCAACGCTTCCGCTCGACGCTTGTTGGCTACCGGATAGAATCTTTAGCAGCGTGGACTTGCCCGCCCCGTTCTTTCCGACCAGCGCGATACGATCCTTCTTGTTTATATTAAAGCAGACGTCGGTGAACAGTGGGGTTGCACCGAACATTACTGCTAATTGATCTACTGCTATCAAAACGATTAGTAAGCTCTGGCAATGATTACTTTGTGTTTCGCAGGTTTACCGGAGACCATATCAATGCCCGGATTTGTTTGGTCTACATTGAAAGGAATACAGCGGATTGTGGCTTGCGTTTCTTCTTTAATTTTCGCCTCAGTTTCTTCTGTGCCGTCCCAAGGACAAAGGAAAAAGCCTCCATCTTTTACACGCTTCTTAAAGTCGTCGTAGTTGTCGCAGGGGAAGATGCGCTCATCGCGGAATTTTGAAGCCTTATGAAACATATGCTGCTGAATCTCTTCCAAGAGTTTCTCTACATATTCTTCGATGCCTTCGACCTGTAAAGTCTCTTTTTCGAGCGTATCGCGGCGCATCAATTCGATGGTCCCGTTTTGCAGGTCGCGCCCGCCCATCACCAAGCGCACTGGTACGCCCTTTAATTCGTAGTCGGCAAACTTGAAGCCCGGGCGTTTATTGTCTGCGTTATCATATTTTACGCGGATACCTTTGCTGCGAAGCGTTGAAGCGATCGCCTCCAAGCGCTCGTTGAGCTTTTGCAGTTCCTCGTCATTCTTATATATCGGTACGATGACCACTTGAATCGGAGCAAGATGCGGTGGTAGCACAAGGCCGTTGTCGTCAGAGTGCGTCATAATCAAAGCACCCATCATACGAGTTGATACGCCAAAACTTGTAGCCCACGGGTATTGCAACTGATTGTCTTTATCGACATACTGTACGCCGAAAGCCTTTGCGAAGTTTTGCCCTAAGAAGTGGCTCGTGCCGTTTTGTAATGCCTTGCCATCTTGCATCATCGCCTCAATCGTGTACGTCTGCACGGCGCCTGCAAAGCGTTCAGTAGCGCTCTTCATTCCGCGTACTACGGGGACAGCCATGACATTTTCTACACAGTCAGCATAGACGTCAAGCATCTGTCGTGCGCGTTGATCTGCCTCTTCGCACGTAGCGTGGGCGGTATGCCCTTCTTGCCAAAGAAACTCTGATGTGCGCAAGAACAAGCGTGTGCGCATCTCCCAACGCATAACGTTACACCACTGGTTGCAAATGACGGGCAGATCTCGCCATGAATGAATCCATTTGCGGTACGTGTTCCAAAACATCGTCTCAGATGTGGGGCGTATGATCAACTCTTCGTCGAGTTTAGCCTCGGGATCTACCACGACGCCCGTCTTCTCAGCGTTCGTCTTCAAGCGATAGTGCGTCACGACGGCACACTCCTTGGCGAAGCCCTCAACGTGTTCGGCCTCTTTTGAGAGGAAAGATTTCGGAATCAATAATGGGAAGTATACATTTTGCACCCCCACTTCCTTAAAGCGCGCGTCCATACTCTGTTGAATGCGTTCCCAAATTGCATAGCCGTAAGGTTTAATTACCATACAACCGCGTACGTCCGATTGCTCGGCCAATTCGGCCTTTACAACCAATTCGTTATACCAGCGGGAGTAATCCACACTTCTCTTCGTCAGATCTTTGAGTTCTTTCGCCATTGATTTTTCCTAATTTATTTTGACCGCGAAGTTAGCAATTTCAATTCATATAAGGCGTCCTTAAGCCTTATTCTGCAGAAAAACCGCTGTAAAAGTGTTCTGAAAGGCTATAAAAAATAAAGAGACTTGATTATTTGTTTGTCAAATTTGCTTCTAACTCTCCTTTGTCCTATCTTTGCTGCCTGTTTAATAGAAAAAGATATGGAAATGAAGATGAAGGTTTCAGTTTTCTGTTTATGTGCAGCGCTCCTATTTAGCGGCTGTGATATGTCAAACAAGGCCAAGGGCGGGCTTATCGGCGGCGGCGGCGGAGCAGCGCTTGGTGCAATTATCGGCGGTATTGCCGGTAAAGGTAAAGGTGCGGCTATTGGTGGCGCTATCGGTGCTGCAGTAGGTGCAGGGGCCGGTGTTTTGATCGGCAACAAAATGGATAAGGCCCGCGAGGCTGCTCGCAAAGCCAACGCGGAAGCCGAAGTGATCAAGGACGAAAAGACCGGACTCACTTACGTTAAGGTTACTTTCCCCTCTGGACTTCTATTCCAAACGGGGCAAGACGTTTTAAGCACTTCAGCTCGCAACGACTTGGCTACATTTGCTAAGAATCTTACTTCTGATATGGATCTCTATGTTTATGGGTATACTGACAACCAAGGATGGCGTGGTGCTTCAGCTTCAGAGAGTATGAACAAGAATCAAGTGCTTTCGGAGCAACGTGCCAATAGCGTAAGCAGTTACCTGCGCTCCAATGGTATCTCATCTGCACAAATGAAGGAGGTCAAAGGCTTCGGCGAGAGTAACCCCGTAGCCTCTAACGATTCGAGCGCGGGACGCGAACAAAACCGTCGTGTTGAAGTTTACGTAATGCCGAGTAAAGAAATGATTAAGAACGCCAAGGCGGAAGCCGGCGAATGATGTTTACATATAGTATATAATAGTAGGATGGAGGCAGCACTTTGTGTTGTCTCCGTTTTTTTATCACGAGAAAAAAAGCGTACCATCACGAGAAGAAGATCGTATCATCACGAGAGGAAAGTCGTACGCACACGAGGGGAAACCAAATAATGACGAAGGAATCGAGCGCACTTTAAGACAAAGGCGGCAAAAAACAGGCCGCGGCGCGTGAGATTCAAACAACATTTCTTCTCACTTAAAAGCAATATTTTTTTTTATTATAACTTCCAAGCGCAAGTGCCTCATCGAAGTTTATTATGACCCGATTTTGCGCAAAAAATTCCCCGACAAACGAGTCCGACCAAAACGCCGGGAGCCTTGCAGACACGCCACTTGTAGACAAAAGAGCGACCCTATCCACCATCGCCACAACAAACAAAAAGAACACTCGAGCAAAACGCACCATTCATGCACAAAACATGCGAACATGTTCATTTTTAACTTTTTATATTTGTTTGTTATATTCGTCATACTTATCTTTGCACCGCTTTTTGGAGCAGAGAGAGTAAGCCCACGAAGCAGACTGCATAAGCATTTCGATGTAAACGCCAACGCCAAAAACCGGCTTTCACACTACAGAGAACTATGTGCACCCAAAGTATACCTACAAGGCATGTACAAGCCCTGTTTCGGGCGGCAGTCGTTTTACAGGCTATTAATATTTAGATAAAAACAAAACTTAATTAGAGGAATGAGATCAATTTATTTTCGACAGACCGCGCACAAAGGGCTCGTAGCGCTGCTACTCCTCTTTGTTGGCAGCCTCACAACGTGGGCGCAAATGGTAACCATTAGTCCACAGAGTGGAAAAATCATTTCGGCAAAGACGAAGAATACTCATGCCACAGAAGCAGGTTTTGGCGCGGGTTTTGGCGCAATGTGGAAGCACAACCAGCTTCAGCTGACCTACACTACATCCGACAATCCAAAGTTTTCTTCGGCCGGTGTATTTAGCAATCACACTTGCGACATCTATGCTTACAGCCGTTCAGGAAATGCCGCGGACGAGCGTATTATTCTAATCGCTGGTTTATATAATGTCTATAGCAACATTTCACTTCCCAAAGGCTATCGAATCACCAAATACGAGATTACGATAAAGAACAACTTAACGCTTGACCAAGATGGTGCTGTGGTTGGCAACAAATCTGGACAGGCTTGGGCTTCAACGCCACTTACTTTAACGCATTCTAGGACTTGGAAGTTTGGCGAAGTCGCTAAAGACAAGGTTCCAGATGACTCCCCAACAGGGACTGAGCCCACTTGGCTTCCTGGACTTACGCCTATTTCTATCACCCCACATACCCCCGTCAATGAAATTCCCTACACCATAACTCGCGGAAACGGAACAACTGACGATTTGGGCAGCGACCTCTACTTTTGCTTTCATGGAAATGGGACTAGCAAATTAGCCGCTATCACTATCGAATCTATCAAGATTTGGTTTGCGCCAGACATTAAGTTCTCCGTACCTTTATCCGCAGGAAATAGTATCGATGATAAAGTATCGCTCACCGAGAATGATTTTTCCATTGGCCGACTGGACATCGGTTCGATAGCACCAAGACAAAAAGGCAACAAAACATTCTATGCATACGATCAGGAGAATCTTTCAGACGCATTGGCTTCGGTGAAGCTTTATCAAGAAGGCGCCGTGAACAATGGCACTTGGGATAAAGCAAGCGGGCAAAAGACGATAGCATCCTTGCGCGTTGATAACACCACGTGGACGTCGTTTATGAATGGCACGTATTATGCGGAAGCTCCGACGACGATAAGCATGAAGAAGACAGAAGAAAACTCTTCATACACCATACCTGCCGGTTATCGCATCGTAGGCGCCAAGTTCACGGCTTCTCCGGGTAAAGCACAATCGGGCAGCACCTCAAATGGTTTTTATATAACCTCTACCGAAGGAAGTACCACGTACTATCTTAATTGTAATTATAATTATGGCTATGCCCCATACGTAGCTTGGTCTACTACGGCCTCTTCTGTATGGAAACAAGACAGCTCTGGTAAAATCTATACGAAGGTTGGCGGCTACAATTACTATCTTTATAACAATAATAGCACCGTACAAGTTTATACAAACTATTATAGCTATTGGAAATTCCTCAGCAATGGAGATCTCGTAGAAGCTCGCACGTATTATCCGGTTCGCAAATCAGGAAATGCTACGCAGGTAAGCTATTGGACGGCACAAGGATCAACCCCCGTTAAGCGCCAAGCAACGCAAGCAGGCTACACGCCGCAAAGCTACACGGTAACGATTTATGGCAAGAATGGTACCGACGTGGCACAAACGCTGAACATTGCGCCGAGCCTTGGCCAACAGACGTATGAGTTGACGGATTTGAACAACGACGCCGTAAAGTTTAGCATCTCCGGCTTGCCCGCAGCAACGGAAGCGACCAACCCGGCACTGATGAATGTAGAAGTAATCTTAGAGCCGCTCAACCCCTTCATCAGCAATGTAAACGTAGTCTGCAAAGGCAAGAATAGCGAAGAGATCACACGTACATTTACTTCTACCGACTTCCAACTCGGTGGTGAGAAGTTTGTCTATAAAGTGCCTAAAGGCTTCGCCCATCCCGAGTCGGTTCAATTCTCCTTCCGCAATCTGCAATCTAAGTATGCCGATGATACGTATGCTAATTGTACGAATATGCCAAAAGGCAACTCTCGCTACAACTTCGCAGCATCTACTTATTACAACTTAGTGAATGACGACTTGTATGCTAATAAAGACGTTGTTGCCGACCACACTTACGCCGATAAGATTGACGTAGAAGTAGTTGGAAACATTCCGTTCAAGTTCAACAATATGGATGAACTGAGCAATACCAGCACGAGCACCGTCCAACGATACCTTACGGAGCAACTATTTACAGCAGCTGCTTATGCAAGTATGACGGGAGATGTGACCATCTACAACAACGGAACGCCGACGACGAGCAGCAATGTGCCGGCAACGTTCAGCGCCGATCAAGCTAAGCTCAAAGACTTGCAACGCAAGAATATGTATCTCTTTACGACAGACGAGACGCGCTACAACATTGCGCCGACTACGAAGGAGATGCACCGCGCCTTTGCTTACTATAAGACGACCATCGAGTTGCAACTGGCTGACTACACGCCAAAAGTAACTTGGAAGAAGATTTACAATAAGACGGATTACTACAAGAGCAGCGCCGACAAGGACAATACTGAGGCAATGTACGGCGCAGTCATTACGACGTCTGAGAACGCAGGTTATGACAATACCTCGCAGAACGCAACCACGACAACGGGTACAGCGTCGGCCGAGACCTTTGGCTACCTCACGTTAAACCAGATCAAGAACGCGATGACCAATGCGCTCTCATCTACAGATCCGGAAGCACCGAGCAGTTTGTCGCAGGTACTTTATGTAGACAACTCTCAATTGTATACGATTGTGGCGCAATCCGGCACGGAGACCTCACCACTCTCATCAGCCGACTTTAGACAAGATTTGGCGAAGAACGCTATCGTCTATCTGCCCTTCCGCGCAACGGCGCAGATGACGACAAACAATATGGGTATTAACGATAGCCACGGGAGCACAAGCTTTACAGCTACGCAAAACTTCCTACTCGAAGATCGCAACCCCTTCTTTGCTCCTTACGATATACAGTTGGCAGCAGGCAACTATGCTACTTACCAACGCAAGTATACGCAAGCCGGTTTTGGCGCTACGGCTTATTCAACCATCGTATTGCCTTACAGCCTCTCTGTAGCAGCCGACGGCCTCCACGATGGCAACAACGGCGAACTCTCTAAGTTTAAGGTATACACGATGAAGCCTAATGGGTTCTCATACAATGGTAACCCTGAACGCGCCGGCTTCGACTATAATAGTCCGACGGCAATGTTTAGCAACTTGACGAGCGACACGGAGGCAAACACGCCTTATCTGGTTTCGCTCCCCTACGATCCATCAAACGCAACCGTCTTTGAAGCACGTCAAGATGCAGCGCTCATCAAAGCGACACCAACTCACAGTGGACACGGATTCGTGAAAGGAACAATGGTTGCCAGCCAATATAATGGCACAGCATCGCAGTTTACCAACTACTATACATATAGTGGTAGCCAAGTGGCCAACGATGGCAGCGGCGACAAGATCTTCTACTTCTCTATCAATCGATTCTTGGCCGTTAAAAACTCGAAGAACCCCATCATCTATATCTATCCTTTCAGATCGGTATATGAGTTTGGCTCAACCTCTCAACTTCTGGCAAGATACTTGGCGATGTTTAACATTGCTTTAGACGACAACGCCGGAGAGACAACGGGCATCACGCCTGTTCAAGAGAAAGCCACTTTGGCCGTCACTACTGCGCGCCAAAGCATTATTGCCACGGCCTCGCAAGACACCCGCTTGACCATCTACTCCGTAGCCGGCCGGCTCATAAGTCAGTCGACGGTAAAAGCCGGAGAGACGCGTGCATTCAGCGTACCCTCAGGAGTCTATATTGTTAACGGGAAAAAGATAACTGTAGAATAACGAAAAAGATGGAAAGATATATCAAACCGGCTATAAGCCTCATACAGGTCGATACACCTGCGCTTCTGACGCTTTCTGATCCTGACCACGCTGAATGTCCACCATTCGTAGGTTTCCGGGCCAAAGAGACATATTACGAAGTGGAGGAAGAAGAAGAGGAAATGGAAGAATAGCCTCGAGCACCTTCTTGAGCTATTGAGACTCACAAACAAACTATGGCCTCAACAGGTAATTATAAAAAAGAGTTCGGTACAAAACCGAACTCTTTTTTTGTTATCTTATTCACGCTACTCGTTGGCCCTATGGAGAAAGCGTTTATACATTTAACAAACGTGAGTTCGACGAATTATAAGTATCTATAAATTTGGTGATTAGCGAAATTTGTTGTAACTTTAAGGGGCTAACATATAACTAGTTACTATCATCGAAGTGCCACGATGTCAAAGGCAGAAGTCATGCTGATAATGATTCTTTTCCACGACTCCGGTTATCGCTGCTTCAAACATTTCTATCTTGAAAAAGTATGTAAGCATCTTCGCCATCTGTTTCCCAATGTTGTTTCTTATAACCGTTTAGTAGAATTGGAAAGGGATGTAGCCGTACCCTTAACCTTGTTTATCAAGAAGGTCCTTTTGGGCAAATGCACGGGTATAAGCTTTGTTGACAGTACACTATTGCGTGTCGGCAAAAACCAAAGAATACATATTCACAAAGTTTTCAAAGGCATAGCCCAAAGAGGAAAATGCTCTATGGGTTGGTTCTTCGGTTTCAAATTGCATTTGATTTGCAATGAGAAAGGAGAGCTTCTCAACTTTATGATAACGCCGGGAGATATTGATGACCGTAAGCCTTTGGAGTACAAAGCTTTTATAGAGTTCATACAAGGTAAGCTGTTCGGTGACAAGGGGTACATCAGCAAGAACCTCTTTCAAAGGCTTTTCGTTGACGGAATACAGCTTATTACCAAATTAAAAACTAACATGAAAGGAGCTTTAATGAATGTTTCAGACAGACTTTTACTCAGAAAAAGAACCATTATAGAAACGGTGAATGATGAACTTAAGAACATTGCACAAGTGGAACACTCCGGACATAGATGCTTTGACAATTTCATCGTCAACTTATTAGGGGTCATTGCTGCCTATTGTCTGTTTCCAAAGAAGCCGTGCATCAATGTACAAAGGACTATTGATACACAGCTTGCTTTGTTCTGAATTCGTCGAACTCACGTTAAACTTACACAAGGAGCAAAGAGCCTAATACCCAAAGCCCCAATAATGATAAATCAAAGAATGCAGAACTTTGTTAGTATGAAGGTCGTACTGGCTCTTGGCTGAAGGATTGAGTAAATCAGAAACATTACGGCGCGCACTCATCCACGTTTCTACACGTTTTTGCATCGTGGATATTGTATGGGAATTATTGAGCTTTTTCAGGTCAGACACGCTATAAGAGGAGAGGTCAGAATCCTTTAGCATTTTCGCCGTAACATACGGACGACTTAGTGACATATAATAATAAAGAGAGTCTACAGACATTCCTTCGTCCGCTTTCACAAGCTCTTTGTCTGAGGTCGTAAACGTAAGAAGGTCTTCCGTCAAACAAGCCATACGAATGTAACTAAGGTTCTGAAATAGGTCTGCACTAAGGACTATAGAAATCGTTCCGTACCCATTTTCTATAATATTAATATCCATCGCGATTTTATCAAACGTGCGTAGCGAAGCCAGAAGTGTTTTCCAGATTTGATCTTCTCTCAACAATGCCTGCTGAAGTTGTACGGAGTTCTTACCAGAACTATCCGCCAAAACTTTCAATCCTTTTTGGGGAGCAAGCAATTTCCGAGATAAGTAGGTCGACTTGCGATCCTGTTCTTTCGCCCTATCATAAAGCCAATTAGCCATACCAGCCGTCGAGCTTTCCGGACACTCTACCGTATCTTTATAGACAGCCCCTAACTTCTCAAGAAATTGTTTATCAATCGTCATTGTTTCCTCTGCAATACTATCTTCGGGAACATCATCACAACAACTCAGTTCTACCCCCAAACGCACGCCCCCACTAAGATTAGCAGAGAAAGCCAAATTGCTACTGAAAGCCAACCAAGCCAACACACAAAACATCTTCTTCATAATCCTTAATATTTCTAACGCTTTTATTTTTTTCTCTCTTGAGGCAAAGATAACATTAAGTCTTCCAACACACCTATTCTTCCCACAAAAAGCTGTTTCCATGGCATAAGAAAATTGCACAAACGAATTTATCCCTATCTACCCCAATTCGGGATAAGCAGTTCTTCTTTTTCCTCAAAAAAAGTTTCAATAAAAGCCTAAAAAGAGGATTATTTTTTTTTGTATATTTACTGTTGATTATCAATCATATAATAAAAGAACAATCCTCATGAAACTTGTCAGCAAAGTTACGGAAATCTATTGTATTGCAGATGATTTTTGCAAAGAATATCATTCAGAATTAAACAAAACCTCTCTTTCTCTCTCAAATCTTTCTGCCAATAGTCCAAAACATCGCAAGAGAAAAGGGCGGATGAGTGATGCCGAAATGATCACAATTCTTATTTTGTTCCACAGCAATACATTTCGGAATTTCAAACATTTCTATCTCTTTTATGTTTGCCGAGAACTAAAAAAAGAGTTTCCCGACCTGCTCTCATATACACGCTTTGTTGAGCGTATTCCTCGTGTTGCAATACCCTTATTGCTATTTCTCAAACTGGGATTAATGGGAGAGTGTACAGGAATAACCTTTATCGATTCTACACGTATTCCTGTGTGTGAAAATAAGAGACAATCCCGTAATCGCGTATTCAAAGGGTACGCTCAAAAAGGAAAAAGTACTATGGGATGGTACTATGGCTTCAAACTTCATCTTTTGTGTAATGAACGAGGTGAACTACTCAATTTTGCTCTAACCCGAGCCAATGTAGACGACCGTAACCCAAAAGTATTCAACGATTTGACGAAGGATTTATTTGGAAAATTATATGCTGATAAAGGTTATATTTCTCAATCACTGTTTGCTTCACTCTTTGATAGAGGTGTACACATCGTAACAGGAATACGAACTAATATGAAGAACAGATTAATGGATGCGCATGATAAAATCATGCTTCGCAAGAGAAGTATCATAGAGACTATCAATGATATGTTGAAGAACGTTGCACAGATAGTTCACACACGCCATAGAAGTATCTCTAATTTCATCGTCAACCTTTTAGCTGGCATTGCTGCGTATGCTTTCTACGACACCAAACCTTCCATCAATATGGAGTTTGAGAGGGATGCAAAGCAAGGTGTAAAACAGCTCACTTTATTCTAACCTATATTTGCGTGAAACAATTATACTTCGGTTTTAGATCAAGGCCGAAAGGATGCGTGTGCGGTTTAAGAAACTCATGAAAGAGCGTTTCTTAAACCGAATTGGGGTTAACGGAATCATTCTGCTCCTTTCCGAGACCTGCAAACATGAAAGTAGGAGATAAACATCTACAATGAGCGTCTACCTCCTACTTGATTTTACCTATGCCATCGGCGACATATGAAGGGAAAGGTAATTAGAAGATTACCTTGCGCGTGGTACCGTTGCTATATCTGATTATATTCAAACCCTTCGTCGGATACTTGCTGACGATGCCGGCTGGAGTCACATAGTAGATTGGCTGCGCCTCATCGGGCATGACAGAGGGCGTAGAGATTCCCGTCGTGACGGTGATCACCGTCCATCCTTTATCGCGTGCTGCTGCGATATTGGCTTTTTCGGCATTGGGCATCGCGATGTTGAGAATGCGTGCCCATGCGCGGTTATTGTCATTGATTGTTACGCTCGACACATCTTTCAATTGCGTGATGAGATTATTGATGGCTTCGACAGAGAACTCGTTGCCCTGTAGCGACAAACCTTCCACTTTCTGGTTGGCAGATAGATCAAGCTCGGTCAGATGATTGTTCTCGGCAGCTATCCATTGCAGGTTGGGATTCTTGCTCACATCGAGGCGGTTGATGCGGTTGCTGTCGCACTCCAGCCAGGTGAGGATAGAGTTGTGACTGAGGTCGAGAGAGCTCAGTTGGTTGTTGCTCACCTTTAGCCAGCTCAGGTTACGTATGTTTGCCACAGAGATAGCAGCGAGGCGGTTGTGCTCGAGTTTCACTTTCAGCAGACGATCGTTTTGGGTCAGATCCACAAAAGCGAGGTCATTATAGCCGGCGATGAGGATAGTCAGCAGCGGGTGTTGGAGCGTTGGGAGCGTTGTCAGTCGGTTGTGCTCCACGTTGAGATATTTCACGTTCGGATTCTGCGACAGGTCGAGCGTCGTGAGTTCGTTGTTGAAGAGATAAACACCTTCTAGTATGACATTGTTGCCCATAAGCACCTGCGTGAGGCGGTTGTGGTCGGCCTTCAACGTTTTCAGTTGCGTGTTGCTTGACACATCGAGCGTGGTGAGGAAGTTCGAGTCGGCATATAGTTCGCTTAGTTTGATCACACCTGTGAGATTGAGTGAGGTAAGTCGGTTGCCTGCACAGTGCAGTTCTTCCAAACCGCCACACTCTTTCACGTTTATTTCATCCAGCCGGTTGTTGGAGCAGTCCACGTATTGCAGTGTGCTGTGGGTGGGCAAAATGAGGCGGTCGTATTGGTTGTCGGAGATGTCAACTTTCGAGAGTTGCGTCATGAGGGAGCAATCCAGCTCTCCTGTAATCTTGTTGTTGTGTACATCAATGACGCGCATAAAACTATTATTCCTGACGTTAAGCTGCTCTATTTTGTTGTTTTCAGCATAGAGTCCAGTCAGATAAGGCGCTTCGCTCAAGTCGAGTTGGCGAATGTTGTTGTCGCCCACCTGCACTTGTGAAAGCGAGGAAGCATGATGGAACTGGAGTGCCTCGATATTCATACTACGTGCCCGCAGAATCATAACCTTTTCGCCATAAATCTTGACGGTCTTTGATTTCAGCGTTTCAGAATAGTAGGCAGCTTTGTTGTAGGTTTGGAGTTTTCCGTCCCCCCAGTCAATCTGAAATTCATCCCCCTTCTGACCACCGACAGCCAGCTCAACGGTCTTGTCAGACTCTTTGAAAGTTATCACGATGTTGGGCTCTTTCTGCTGTGCTTTGGCAGTAAAGAACATTGCCATCAGGCAAACAATGAATAAACTCTTTTTCATACGTTGATGTTGTTTAAAAAGTTAAACATAAAGAGAAGGCGCTGAAAAGTGCCACTTTGTAAGGTATTGCAAATCTAAGGGTTTATAGCGATACATACAAATAATCCCAACTAATTTCTTTAGCGCGAACATTCCTCGCACCAATAAAAAAAGTTCCTTTGTCCTGCACTAAATAAGTTGACTTTTTTGTACAAGACATATTGTTGCGCATATAGTCCCGTCTCAAAATATTTCAAAAATGAAGTTTCTCAAGATTCTTGAGAATAAAAAGTTCCGCTTATTTAACGTGAGTTCGACGAATTATAAGTGTCTATAGATTTGGTGATTATCGAAATTTGTTGCAACTTTAAGATGTTAACATATAAATAGTTACGAACAAAAATCGCTATGATCACCGAAGCTAAAGTTTTTCACTTCGTTCAAGGAAACTCCTGAAATATTTTGTATGGCAGACGACTTCTGCAAGTTTTTTGATGCTATGACGGCAAAATATGCGCTAAAACCTACCGGAAAAAGAAAATATCATCGAAGTTCCACGATGTCAAAGGCCGAAGTCATGCTGATAATGATTCTTTTCCACGACTCCGGTTATCGCTGCTTTAAACATTTCTATCTTGAAAAAGTATGTAAGCATCTTCGCCATCTGTTTCCCAATGTTGTTTCTTATAACCGTTTAGTAGAATTGGAAAGGGATGTAGCCGTACCCTTAACCTTGTTTATCAAGAAGGTCCTCTTGGGCAAATGCACGGGCATAAGCTTTGTTGACAGTACAGCATTGCGTGTCTGCAAAAACCAGAGAATACATATTCACAAAGTTTTCAAAGGCATAGCCCAAAGAGGAAAATGCTCTATGGGTTGGTTCTTCGGTTTCAAATTGCATTTGATTTGCAATGAGAAAGGAGAGCTTCTCAACTTTATGATAACGCCGGGAGATGTTGATGACCGTAAGCCTTTGGAGT
>JABZGR010000017.1 GCA_015259125.1 Alloprevotella tannerae
CAAGAACAAATGAAACACTTGGCGTAATGCCAGAACTTTGCGCCTTTTCATAAATGTTTGTATGAAAACTTATGATTGGCTCTTCGCTTTGCGCTTGTGTCGTGAGCGGAGTTACAATCATCGCCATCAGCACCAAAAGCACTGATGTCAAGAAACTTCTTTTATTTCTCATATTTTTAATAAATAACAATTCGTTGTGCCGGGCTTCCGTTCACTTGGATTAGGTAAACTCCTTTTGCCCAAGAAGAAGCATCAATATTTGTTTCATAACCGCTAGCTGCTTGTGAATGAAGCAGCTGGCCGGAGAGGTTGTAAGCACGTACATTGAGTTGCTTAGCGTCTGCAAGGAAAATGGTGAATGAACGACTACCGGTCATGGTGATAATCGGCAATTCTTCTTGTCCTGTTTTCACACCTTGTATACCGGTTTCATTCTTCTCCAGTAACACTTGCTTTAAACCTGCGTATGCATCAAACTTACCGGCACCCCATTGTACAGGGTCGCCTGTGCTCGTTACAAAACTATCTTTTACGGCCGTTTCCTTAATAATGCGAACTACATCTTTATAAGTTAAGTTAGGATTAGCTTCCAACCAAAGGGCAATAGCGCCGGCTACGACAGGTGTTGCCATTGAAGTGCCAAGTGATTGATGCCAGAAATAGGTCTTACCATCTTTATCGGACTTAGCTTGCAATGCTGCCGGCGTGTAACCCATACTCGGATTAGTTACACAATAGGTATTAACAGAAGATATCACCGATGCGCCGGGAGCGCAGATGTCCGGCAAGTTTCTTCCGTCAGCCAATGTGCCATAGGAAGAGAAACGTGAGATCTCACCGACCGGGAAATCATCGTTCTGGCCTTTTTTGTTATAACCGTAAACAAAACCATCTAACGAAGGCCAGTTGTTACGAACGTTGTAACTACCAACACTAATTACATTGGCTGCACATGCCATATCGCTGATAGACCCATTGCGTGAACCCTTCACCCAACCTTGCTGATCATAGTCGTCAAAATACACAAACTGCGCATCGCCATATACATCAACACGTTGTCCGGCTTTCTTGCTCTTAATGATCAATCCTAATTTATATTGACCATCTTTGTTCGTTGTTTGATTATCGCTTGTCAAAAACTGTGCAAGCACATAATAGCGTCCTGTCTCCGGATCTTTTATAGACGCAGCACTGATATAACCATCAAAAGCTTTCGCAAATGTAGAATTTACAACAGCTCCTGTTATGGCATAATCGCCACCTGAAGAATAAGTGATGGGCTGACCATTCGTGTTGGTTGTTACCGGAATACGCACAGCAACCTTATTATCGCGTGCAGCATTTGTAACTACAATCTGAAATTCAAATTCATCAGCATTGTTGCTATAAGCACAGATTTGTCCATTGCGAAGGTTGTAATACGTCTTATTCGGCGTTTTGAATTCACCTTCCATCATTGGGCGAATAAAAGTCTGAACGGTAGAGTCAGCTTTATCAAAATTCGCCGTCAAAGCGATAGGAGAATCGGCTTCATTGCCGGCAGCAACACAAATAATGGCTTCTTTACCACACAACGCAAGGAATCTATTCATTACGCTTGTTGAATCGTGTGCCCCAACGTTACTACCTAACGAAAGGTTAATGACACAGGGTTTACGCTTTGGGCCCGACAACTTTGCGTAATTGATAATGTCATCCACACCAAACGCAATAAATTGGTCGCGCAAATCACCACACGAAGCGATAATTTCAGATTCTGTAGCACCACCATAATACAAGTTGGGGACCGTCACATTATAAGATGTATTTTGGTCGTCACTCTTTGCAGCAAGAATATTTCCTTTGTATCCACCGGCCATAATACCCAGTGTATGGGTACCATGGAAGTTTGTATAGCTATCGCTTGCAAACTCTTCGATAGGATAGGTATCGTCGCGTTGCTGCATGGTGTCAAGTACCGCGCGAGGATAATAGTTCTGATAAAGATAGCCTTGCTTCGTTGTTGTTGTGGCTGTTATCTTACTCAGATATCCGAAACGTGTTGTACCATCAGGCTTTAAAAAGTTGATGTGGTTGGGATCGATACCTCCATCGACAATACCTGTCACAACGCCCTTACCGGTGTAAGCCTGTGGAAGATTAACACCTTGGTGGATTTTGTCGATACCTGTAGCACGGCGAACAATGTCCATCTTCTGATAGACAGGACGTGACAATTCCATGCGTCTAACGCATTTCAACTCCGCAATACGCTCCACATCTACTGTAGGTAGCGTAACGATAGCAATATTACCACGCACTCTGTGTACTTGAACGCCTTGCGATTTCAGTTCGGCAAGCGCCTGCTGACCATTGAATTCAATCATAGCCAAGACATTTTGCTGAACTTGTTTCGGCTGTTCGAAAGTACGTAAGCGGCTATTGTAGGTCGGAATTGATGTATTCCGCATCTGCAATAGCATCATTTGGCTCTGCAAATCGAGCTTTGATTGGCCATATACCGTAGTAGCTATGGCCAAACACAAAGTAGTAAACGTAAACTTTCTCATTATTTCTTTATCAAGATTTTCTTACCATTTATTATATACAAACCTGAAGGTAAATTGTCGCCTTGCACGCGCGTACCATTAAGATGATAAATGGCTGCCTTTTCTTTTGCAGACTGTTGCCAGATGCCTTCCATTCCCGTAGAACCGGTTAGTAGAATATCCAAACGATCGCCATTCTTCAACGTCACTTCGAAGCTGGTTCCTCCTTCATAAGTCGGTTTCACTTTCTCACCATTCAAATTTACAACCATCTTGCTGAGGTCGTTACCATAAGCACCAAACATAAAGGTATTATCGTCGGCAGAGAACATCAGTGTGTTTTCTCCGCTTTGCATAGGAACGGTTGAACGGTCTGAGCGATAGAAATTAAATCCGTAATTGGCAAGACTAATATCGTCGATATACACAATGGCTTTCTGGTCGCGCACGATTGCTGACGTTGTTACATCTATCTGCATGCCTTCCGTGAGTTTTATCTCATAAGTTCCATCGCCGCCGGCTGTCATGGCTGTGCCATTTACTTTCAGCGCTTCTATCTTGCAGCCACTATTTGGCTTTATCTGAATCATGCTACTTACTTCGTTCAGTTCGATCGTGTTTTCGCCGTCTTTAATCGTTATGACTTTGTTATTATAGCTACTGCCTTGATATACGGTGATGTTTTCGGCTTTATCTACGTTCAATGTTGCTTTAATGGTAGCATATTTGTGGGCCTGAATATCGAAAGTTGTTTCAGCTTTCACAAGATATTCGAAGGTTCCATACACGCTTGTAACTACATTATTGACTTTAAATTCGTCTAAGGCGTAGTTTGTTTTGTCGAAGGTAAGTGCGAGTTTTGTTCCGGCCTTCACGGTAAAGTTGGCATCGGCGAAGTTGGTCACCTCTTTACCATCAGCTGTAACCTTACTGAGAATAGCTTTAACATCTTCGCTTGAAAAATTGAATTTTACAGGACAGTCTACATCCGGATAGTTAGCGGTAATAACGACTACGCTTCCTTCTTTGGGGGTTACAAAGAACTGATTGCCTGAACTGTTTACTTCTACTCCGTCGAGTGTAACTTTATAAAGTGGCGCATCGCCATAATTGGCATTGCCTATGGTTAACGTTTTCTCTACGTTGGGAATCCATTTCACCGTATTGTCACCATCTTGCAAACTTACTACGGAGTGCGACTCGTAGCGCTCCATCTTTACTTTTGCAGCATGATCGACTTTAACGGTGCAAGATCCGGTGCGCGCATCAGCAAGTACGCCCGACCTTACCGTGAAAGTAAGGTTGGCATCGGCATCTGATAAATAAATGTTGCAAGAAGTAAGACTTGAAATTGTTTGTTCTACAAACTCGCCGTCTTTGTTGGGCTTATAGACTCTCTTTAAATAAAAGCCCTCTTTGGCTTCTATCTGAACAGAACCATACTGTGGGACGGTTAATTTGTTCACACCATTTACGAGATTCGCGACCGGTGCATAATTAACTTTCACCATCACTCTACTGGCATCGTCGATATCTAACTTAATAGATATATCCGCCATAGCATTCATTGACGTTAGTGCCATCAGCACTAAGACAAAGGCATAGTAGATTTTCTTCATACGCTTTAAAATTAATATTATCTATTGTGTCTATTATCTAGCTTAAAATATCTCGGAGGAGATTTTACTTCGGCATGCTTTAACCCGCAAGATTCAAGCAATAATACCACCTTACATCTGAATGCTTCGCTAAGCTTCTTATCTTTACAAACCGCGCCCAAAGATACAAAAAGAATCTCACAACCAAAATTATATTCGGGTTTTTGTGGTTTCCTCTGGATATTTTTCTGTCAATTTGGAAGGTTTCTCGCCCACTTTAGCAGAAAGAGATTCAAGGGCGGCAGTAGAAAATAGTCCGGACGTGCGCGAGAAATGCGTAAAGACACGTCCGGCCCAAGTTTGAACATCCTCATCAAATTAATGAGCATGGTCAGCATCGTCATGGCCGGCCTTACAGTGGCCTACAATCTGATGTAGTGCTGCAAAGATAGAATGATATAGCAACCCTGATTCTACCTAAAAGGAACTGGTAGGATCGGGGTTGCTAAGATTATCTTCCTCCGCCCCAACAGTCGCTTTCCAATTCTTGTATCTATTTATCAAGACTTCTCTCCACTCTTCACTTGGACATTGACCAATTAAGCACAGATAATCAGTCTCGCTTACTTGCTTAATCATGGATTCCACTAATTGTAAAACACGCCATTGAAGGTCGTAGAAGGCTGATTCGGGGAAGATACGAACTAAGCCCAAAGCTTCTTCGTATGAAAGAGGCAAGGTAATCCTTTCAAGATGCGCATCGTAGCAATTTATTAAGCGATCAACAGACGCATCGTCGGAAAGAGATTCATTGGGCATTCTTCCAAGTTTTACCAAGCAAACAAACTCCTGCCTCATATTTGTTGTTCTTTCTAACTATATCGATTTTACAATTCTCCTTTATCCGCTTTGATTGAAAAGGCAATAGCATCTTTCTTGCAAAAATAAAGAGTAGTGTTCCCCAAACGTGCGCAGCATTTTGGGAAACACTGCTCTCTCCATATTGCTTAGCAACAATCCCAACTATACAAACATTTCGTAAAGTCGAGGTTCTTCAGTTGCTCTTTTGTGGCAAAGAAGTTGCCCACGCCCGAGTCGCCCCAAAGAATTTGGTAATCCTCATCACCATAGTATGAGTCGAGCTGGAACAATAATTCAGTATAGTTTTGCAGCGAGTCGCAAATGCGTGGGTCTGACTGCGTAAAGTATCCATAGCCCCCTATTTGCGTATGCTTTTCAATCTCAAGCGCATCATAGAGTTCACCGAAAAGATCTTCGTCTATATCATTGATCTCACAAAGACTTCCCACTTGCTGTTCGGGAAAATGCGAATTCCACTTTTTCACAAAGACAGCTCCGGCACGATAGTCGAATAACAGCGGCCATTGCTTCTCCGACTTAAAGGCCATAGACAAAGGAATATCGGTCATAATGGGCGTACACAGATATCCGTCTTCGTCACCCTTTGGTTTGTAAAGAGTAGTCAACTCTTGCTCAGAGAAGTGGTCTTCGATCGTAGGATAATACAAGACGCGTTTATTTATATCGGAGCAAGGGTTTTCATAGTCATTACCCATATCATAATCGCCACCAAAAATCCAAAACTGTACGATGCCTTTCTTTGGATATAAAGCGTTCTCGGGCAACTCTTCGCAGTTTATCTGTGCCAGAAACATCAGTTGTTCGCCCTTATCATTGGTTGGAATACAAGCTGATTTTGGCAAATAGAAGTGCCCGCCTACCTTACTCTGTGTAATTCCCACCATCGGGTTAGCCGTTAGCTCTATCTTGATTACGTCGAGTAGTGCCTCTTTCTTAAAATCTTCTATAAATGCATTTAGCTTTTCTTTCATTGTTTTGCCTCCTTCATTGTTACTTACTCATTGTCGGCTCAATATCATAGATCATTTTCCCCGCGAAGAAGATATTCATCACACAGTGTACAGGGACTTGATCCGTCCAAAGCCAGCCTTGGAATACAGCCATACCCCAATTGTAGGTTTCGTGGATAATCTCAAACTCACTATGCTTATAGCTGCTTTGATATGTTTCAAAATCTATACGCTTGCCTTGAAATTTCTCTAACAGCGTATCGCTGAACACAAGTACATCTACATCATCTATGTCTACTTGCTCAAAAATGATTTGTGCTTTATGAGTGTGTTCTGCACCTTCATCATAGGAAAAGATATAATCAAAATGCAATATCAGACTTCCGTCCTTATACTCCATCTCCTTGATGCGTGCATCGTGAAGCGAGTATTTGAAATATGCGCCAAAGTCTCTTGCTATTTTCATCTTTACAGCCAATTGTCTGCCCTATATCCTTGGTCGTATATTACTGCACGTCAACTTCCGCAAACTACGTAAAACATAGGAACTTCATGCGCTGTGTAATCAGAACTACTGCCCTCATAATCTATTCCTTCAAAAAATACGTGGTCGCCCAGCTCTTTATTAGCCATCAGCTTTTGCAGTTTCCAGACTATCTCCTGTACAGAAAAAGACTTTCCATTATCGGCTTTCAAATGCGCCCTGATATCTACCTGCCACATACCATCTTCTTTTTCCTCTTCAAGAAGTTCTTCATAGTCATCAGTCAGACATTCATTATCATAGAGTTGCTCCAAGCTTTCTATCCACGCCTCGTATGTAACAAGTATTTCCGCTTCTTCTATTGGTGCGTTACATTCCGTTTCCCGCCAGTTCTCACCAAGTCTTTGCGCCATCTTTTCATTGAATTTTGCCTCAAATTCTTCTGCTGAATAATCGTGCTTATCAAAAATCCAATTTACGTCAAACAGATTATTATATTTGTGCTGCTGATCATTAGCAGGCGCTTCCGGCGTAACATCTTCGTTCTTATATTTCTTATAATGCTCGTATACCAGCGGCGTTTGCGATTTATTTTTCTCTAAAGCCCCAGACAGCAAATGAAATTCCACAAGTTCCATACACCATTCTATAACCTTTCCTTCCTCGGCCTTTTCGATAGCTTTTTCGAACATTTCCAAGGCCTTTAAGTTGTCGGCTTCCGAATTATGGGGAAAGCATCGACTCGCATAAGAATAGCCATAACGGTAATACCATACTGCTTTTCTCTCTTCCTCAGGAATCATATCCATGATTCTCATCGCCTCGTTTTCCTGATTATTGTTGTTGTAAGACCTAGCCAGCATACCCATAAGTTCAGCACTCAAATTCTCGATGCCTACGTAGTTGAGCAATTCTATCACGCGCTCTTCTTCCTGTATCTCTTGAAGGAACTTTATGGCAAGGCATTTTTGGTTTTCATCTAAAAGCGCAAAGTCTTCATTTTCCATTTCTGTGGCATCTATGGTAAGCCCTTTGATAAAGTCTTCAAAGGTATCCGCCAAAACACCAATATGATAATCGCTCTCTTGATCTACTACGACCACTTTGGGCTCGCCATCTTTTCCGCACGCCCTATAATCAAGGAAAATCATATCGTGACCACCCGAAATGGTATCGGCCACGGCAATGCCAATATTAGGATAGCCCCACTCCGATATCATAAATGCACTTCCCAGTTCGCCGCAAAGCGAATGGCATTTTGTTCTGTCTATGCCGAATATACCGGTAATGTTTATTTCATAATCGTCTGTAAGAAATACACGTAGTACAGGAATACCCCCGTTGTGTTTTTTGATGAGTTCGATATAGGATTGCGGCAGTTTGTAGCCCAATTCTTTTTCTATTTCCGATATTTCTTCGTCCGTAGGCGCTTTGCCTATATATGCTTTCTTCGCATAATCACTATCGTTCCAAAAGTTTGTCCAATCAAAGTTTTCAAATGGTTTCATATCAATTCCTCTTTATTTGCTTATACTTTAGATTTATCCCGTGTTGCTCCGGCGTACAAGTATACCGACAAACACAAATTTCTAATTGATGAATAACAACGACTCAACTCTCCCAAGACACGCCGTTTACTTCTCCCTTGTCATCAAAGGCAACGCATAATATCTCATCACTCTCTTCAGGTAGAATCATAAAATCCATGGTAATGCTATGTTCATCGCTATCTATCCACAGATTTATAGCTGTTACCGTCATTTTCGAGACAAACTCAGCAATATCATCAGGTAAGTTTGCATCTTTACATTCTTCAAGATGGAAGTCCATATAGCTCCGATCCTCTTTCAAGTTTTCTATCAACGCTTGGGTAGCTTCCTTGATATGGTCTTTACAGTTTTCTAAAAAGAGCGCGAATCTGTCCAAGTCCTCTTCTTTCACATCCGCACCTTGGTCATACCATAAGGTTACGTTTATGCCATCAACTTGACCTTCCCAGACTTCTTCGACATCGTCGTTCGCGTCGAAACTCACTTTACCAAAATATTTGTGCTCAAATGTTTGCATTTTTCTGTCTCCTTTTATTTAACCATCCATTGAACGATCAAAACAATCATATATTCCGTCTACTTCAAGGGCGATAATACAATCTTTTTCTATGTTGTGCGCCACGTAAGTGATCATTGCGCCAAAAGCTGAACGCCTAAAATAGGTTTGCCTTATAGCTCTACCCTATTTTTACTTCACGCTCGTGACGGCATCGTTGCAACGCGATTTTTTAATAAATCGTGGCCATCACATGTCCGTTTTTAGCCAGCACTTCCCGATAAAAGTCTTTGAGGTTTTGGAAGTAATCGCTGATTTCTTCTTTCAATTCCTCTTCTTCATCATCGTAATCCCAAATATTGGGATAAAGCTCTGCCTTTTTACACGCTTCCATACTGAACTTTTCCATAGCCCCGTCTATGTCGAATGCTTCCAAAGCTGAAAGAATCTCGGCAACCCGTGTCTTTTCCGTATAAGCAATGAAATCCTCTATATCTTCGAGCGAACGAACCCCAACCACGGCTTCACTTAAAGGATCGTTGTCTATCGGCTCGCAAGCGGATACACCGGTAAGTACAAAATGGAGTGCGTCCCACATTTTGTCAATGTCTAAGAGCAACTCGGGTTCTTCTCCCCAGTCCTCCAGTTCTTCAAGCAACTCTTCACTATCGCCATTGAAATTCTTCAGACTGTTTAATTGCTGATCACTTATACACTGATAGCATGCAATCATTCCCATGTGTTTTCTTCTTTTAAGTTTATAAACTTGTATCAATTGCCTACAAATTGCCCCGCACCATTGAAGCGCAAGACTTTCTTTTCTCTGTAAGCCTATCACTTCCCACAAAATTCGTCCTTTTCATGCAGAAAGACGAAGAAAATCCTTGAAAACTGACCTCTATGCAGAGAAATTAACTCTCAAGCCCCTCTAAAGCATAACCTTTCCGCTTGTGCCGCTAATCTTTGAGCAAGGCCACAACTCTTTACTTCCACAAAAACAAGCCCTTAGGCTTGGTCTCTTGGCAGGGCAGGCGTTGGAGCGAAGCGACAACCCTGCCACAATCCGCCGCAAAATGCAACCCCTTAGGGTTGGTCTTTCAAAATCGTCCGCATATAGCCGTTTGTATATGCTGATAAATCAAACCACCAAAGCCCACCCCTGCGACACAAGCCCTTAGATTTGGCCCTTCAGGGTTTCCGCCGGCGGGCGTTGGCTTGTTTTTGAAAGACCAACCCTATGGGGTTGTCAATTTAGTTATGCTCCGAGGCAGCGTTGACGCTGTGCGTCAACACTGCCCTACCAAAGGACTAACCCCGATGGGGTTATTGGTGGACGAAACTATGCGGAAACGATACAAATTCACGCGGAAATTCTGACACGTATACGTGTTATTGATCCAAAGCAATTATAAACTCGAATGTAAACGCGCAAAACATCCCCAACAAGCCCTTAGGCTTGGTCTTTTGGCAGGGCAGGCGTTGGAGCGAAGCGACAACCCTGCCATAGTCCACCACAAAAATGCAACCCCTTAGGGTTGGTCTTTCAAGATGTCCGCTAATAGGCGTGTAAATACACAGATAAACCCAAACCACCAAAGCTCATCCCCGTGACGCAAGCCCTTAGGCTTGGTCTTTTGGTAGGGCAGGCGTTGGAGCAAAGCGACAACCCTGCCACGATGCGCCGCAAAGGGCAACCCCATAGGGTTGGTCTCTCAAAATCGTCCGCATATCGGCTTATAGTCAAGCGTTTATGGCGTATTTGGCCGGCTCAGTAGAATTGCTTACCTTTGCATACGCAAGGGCGAGGAGCGCTCTTGATTCAATTATTCACCAATTAAATCTATACCACAATGATTAAATTCGTTATCAGAGCGAAGAAAAATCCACTCAAAAAAGATCAAGTGAAATTTTATCCGCAGATGGCGCCGGGCGTGCCCGTGATGTTGCGCACGATTGTCGGGCGCATCGAGAAGCGTTCGGGCGTATCTTCTGCCTCCGTCAAGGCGGTATTGGATGCTCTGCAATATGAGATTCTCCAAACACTTGCGGATGGTAATTCGGTTCGCTTAGGAGATCTTGGTTCTTTTCGTCTGACAATGCACGGCGAGGGCGTAACGACGGCGAAAGAGGCCAAGGACAAAGGAGCAAATCTCATTAAACGTGTGAGCGTGCGGTTCACGAAAAGCAGTACGATGCGTATGGCTCTCGACAAGCACAACTTAATCTTCGGTGCGCAGGACGATATCCGAAATGCGAAGTAGTTGAGGATTGAGGCACAGCTTAGTGCCGGCAGAAAATTACATTTAGCAATGGCCGCGTTTCCGGTTTCGGGAGCGTGGCTTTTTCGTACCTTGTTGAAAAAGTGTTGTTTTTCGCGTGCGCGGGGATAAAGATAGTTCAAACTTTCACCTATGATCGGAAAAAGTTTCTTAGGTAAAAGTTGAAACGGTCTTATAGGAGAATTAAAATTGTCTTATAAGAAAGTTTCAACGATCATAGGTGAAAGTTTGGCGAGGGTGCGGAGACGGGTGGATCGGGGTGCAGAGATGGGAGAATCGGGGTGCGTAAGGCGGTGTTGTTTTGTAGCTGAACCTTCGATGAAACCGCGGTTTTTTGAACTTTTCCTCCGTTTTTACATTACTTTTTGCGCGTTTCCGTTAAAGTGTGAGCGCCCTTTACTCATAAACCGGTGTGTTTTTGAAAGGCCAACCCTATAGGGTTGTCATTGAAACCTTGATTCGAGGCAGGGTTGACGCGGCGCGTCAACCCTGCCCTATCAAAAGACTAACCCCAATGGGGTTATTTGTGGACGTGTGGTCGTGGAAAAGAGATGATGAAGTTAGCACTTGGAGATTGAAAGTTAAGCATTGAAAGTATTAACCCTGAAAGGGTTATTGAAGGGTGCGACGATACAATCAAAAAAAGAGAGTAAGCTCCTTTGATCTTATCTTTGTAGTTGTAAAAAAGAACGCAAGAGAACAATGGAACTTACACGCTCACAAAAGGCGGTATTTTTTCCTGAACTTATATCTACTATATAAATACTTTTAGGGATACTACTTGTAAAAGCACACGAAAAGACTGAAAAACTAAGTTGAACTTTACTTTTCGGAGAAAGATCGGCAGACAATCAGTGTATCTATGAATAGAGGCATCACTTTGTAAGTTTGGAAATGTGTGAGCGCTACGGACATAGGCCTATAATCAGCTAACGACCAATGCTTAGTGACTACTCCTCAAACTTTTCTTCTACGTTAAAAATAACTTCGCAGTCGCAATACCCGCCAATCTCTCTTAAGAACTCCAATACTTCTTCTACATTATTCACTTGCTTGTCGCGTAAGAACTGTTCAGTTAGCGAAAAGTCGTGGTTGCATCCGGTAGTTTCCGATTGCTCATTCAGATAATCGAATAAGTCCAAGAACAATTCTCTTGCCATTGGCAAACTGCTTTCAAATGCTTGCCGTTGCAAATCTTTATAATGCTGTCGCATCTTCTTATCGGTTTGATTCATATCAAAGTATGGTGTACGAGAATTTGTTGATAATTGTGTTCTACTTACAAAAGTAATCCTTGTGTTCTATTTAAGTAGTGCCCGACAAAAGAGTATAAACTCTACTCTCTATTTCCCAAGATAGTATAAGCGGTATCGTTAAATCTGGCAAGGTTAAGACATTAACTAAATTCCTCTAACATCACGATTTGTGGGTAATGGTCGTTATAAGAACAGCTATATACGTCAACGCCGTCTTTACTAGCAACTCTTTCCATTTTCAACTCATCAATAAGTGCAAACATAGGTCCATTTCTATTTGTTTTCTTATAATTGAAGAGTACTTTTCCATTATATTTTTTAGATAGGTAATTAACTAAAGTTGGTTCTATCTTTTTATTCGCTACGCGGCAGCTAATCACAAAATCAGTAATGCAAGGAATATCACCACTCTTATCAACAATAAGAAAGCCTACAATGCCGTAGTCACCAAACTTATCACTTGATCGAAGAACATAAGTATCTGCTCTTTCACTATTAACGAGCGCAGTCACTTCATCTAAAGAAAGCCTTCTTCCTGACGCATTAAGTTGGTTCGTACGCTGAAGAAGCTCATAACAACGAGGAAGTGTTTCTTCTGTTGGTCTGGACAAGTTTGCTTTTATCCTACAACTCTGTAGGAAGTCATCAATATTGCCCGTCCAATTATCTTCTTCTTCTTTCAAAGATTCCAGCATCTTATAAGTTGACCTGCGCTTTTGAGAATCTTCAGTAACAATCGTATTAAATCTTTTGCAGGTCGAAAAAGAGAGCATTTCCGATGGATCTATGCAGGTTATACTTGGATAACGTAATGATACTTCATTACGCTCAAAAGGATTATCATCGACAAAAACAATCGTGTTAGGATTGATATTCATCTGTTCTATCGTTTTTCCAATATTGATGCTTTTAGGATTCCAATTGATTTTGTTGAAAATAAAATATTCATCTATACCCAAAGCCTTTAACTTATCCACGACTTGCTCTTTATCGTTCTTCGATGCAATACTATTTACAATCCCAGAACGATCAAGTCTTTTAATAAGCTCAACAAATTGACTATTCACCTCTACATTACTGTCCTCAATCAAGACTCCTTTCCAAAGCGTATTATCAAGATCCCAAATGACACACTTAACTTTTTTCCCCTCTGTTTTATTGGTTGGCTCCAACTCTAAATATTCAAAGGTAAGCGCAATGTGTTCTTCTGCATTTGCCGGATGTATGTTGATAAAATGTAATTCTTCAGCACTTGCATAGGAGGGAATAGAAACAAAAAATTCAGAATCTCCAAGCGGAACTTGAATCGACTCTCTGAAAAGATGTTTACTTGCTGACTTCACATCAACCAGCAGAGTTGTCTCTTGCTGTTTATTCTTTAACTTTCCGTGCAGAGATAAGGCGTGAATAGGAGTTCTTTTCTTTGTGAAAGCATTAATTACCTTCTGGCGATAACTAAACCACCCAGCATCAATAAATCGCTGAATAGGAGTATTAGAAACTAAATTAGCCAAACCTCTAAAGAAACGCCCAAAGGCAGAAATAGAGCAATATAAAAGTGAGTACGTCTTACTTTTAATAGGCTTTATATTCAACTGAGATTCTATTTTTGCCCAAGTTCTAAACTCTACTTCAGCTCCAAGTCCTTCATCTGTAATTATAGGAGATACTCCTCCAACTATCCGAATACAATTACCATCACTACGTCTTTTATAACGCTTACAAGTAGTATAACAAGTTGGAGCTGCACATTCTATACAATGCTCAGTCCAAAGTAAAGGAATTAAATCTGCCTTTTTATCATATTGGCGCTTGATAATCTTTTTGTATCCTTTGGCGATAGCCTTGGAGTATATAAATTCAAACATCTTTCTACTTCAGCCTTTGATAAATGTCCATAGAAGTAACAACATCTAAACGCTGTTCATCTCTTTCTCGCACTAAAAATTCGCATAAGTCTGTGAACTTCGTACGTTCATAGTCCCAATTATCTCTAAGTTTCCCATCCTCAACAATGCTATGGAACATAAGAATACACACTTTCCCGGTTGACTCAGCCTCATTAATAATAGCCTTCAATTCTGATACTTTAATTGAAGATAAGACCGGTATACTATACAAGATACCATTCTCCACATGAGACATTAATGTATCTTGATAAGCTAAACGATATAAAAACGGCCATTTCAATAATCGACTTGCCTTGCGCAAATAAGTTTTCAGAATAGGATAACTCAAATACCTTAATGACAATCTCACATATTCCAAGTGAGAAGCATTAAGTTCTTGCTTCATTTCTTGATATTCATCCAAATTCAAATCTGTACCCGGACTCGCGAATCCATTGCCATACTGAGTAAGCATCTCTACATTGAGATCTTTCAATAGTTCTTTTTGTCCTTTCAAAATATCTTCTTTCGTATTGAGATGGTAATACCCATGAGATGCAATCTCTACAAGGGGATCTTGAAACATTTCTTTTACCATATCAACATTCATCGGTTCTGTTGGGGCAAGTCGTTTTAACCTACCTTCTCCTCTTACAAAGCCTGTCGTTATATTTAAGGTCGCAGGTAAATTGTATTTTTTCAATAAAGGATAAAGTATGTTGTAATTATCTATGCGACCATCGTCAAAGCTTAAGCTGATCAATGCTTTATCTTTCATCATTTTTTATTATTTATCGTTATAGATGACTTAAAACCACCCTTGTATACTTCGTGTTTGATACAAATAAGACAAGAAATTCCTTGTTTTACTTTCCATCACTATATGTTCACTTCGTGCAAATATACTCTTTTTTGTTTGTTCGTTCTATTTATATCAGGATTTTAGTCGAACGCCAGCACGATACATTCCCCTCTTCCCCTATCATTGATTAGAACAACGCTTCTCTACACACAGATCTTCCCACTATAAACTTGCAGAGATTGTTTAAAACTCACTCAGAATGGGATGGCTGGAGCGTCTCAAGATAACAAGCTCGGCAGAGGGGTTCATATTCGTCTTTTTCTCCTAAGAGCACTTGCTTTTCACTTTTGACAATGCGGTGAGAGACATAGGCAAGGTTTCCGCAGCGCAAGCAGATGGCGCGCACTTTGGTCACTTCATCCGCGATAGCTAAGAGTGCGGGCATCGGGCCGAAAGGAAGACCACGAAAGTCCATATCCAAACCTGCAACGATCACGCGTTTACCTTTATTCGCCAAAGTATTGCAAACATCGACTAAGCTATCGTCGAAAAATTGCGCTTCATCTATACCTATCACATCGGCCTCTGCCGCTAACAACAAAATACTCGAAGGGGAATCAACAGGCGTTGAGGGGATAGAATTGGCATCGTGCGAAACGATCTCTTCTTCAGAATATCGATTATCTATGGTCGGTTTATAGATCTCCACCTTCTGATTGGCAAAGGTTGCACGGCGCAGACGGCGAATTAACTCTTCAGTTTTTCCGGAAAACATCGAACCGCAAACCACTTCAATGCGACCACGACACACATTCTCCTCTTGAAACAAGCTCATAACAAAGATTTAAATTACACAGCAAAGATACGAAAACTCTCAAAGCCGACAGCCTAAAGTATAAAAGAAGACCTCAAGCCTTCTATAAAAGAACTTGAGGTCTCATAATATATTATATGTATAAGTGCGTTAAGCTTGCTGAGTTGCCTCTGCTTCCGTTTCAACGGCAGGAGCAGGCGTCATATCTTCTGCGACTGATTGCTTTTTATTTTGCACACGTGTGGCTTTCAATTTCTCATTGATATCTTCCAAATCGCCACGTAAGCGTTCGATTTTGCGCGTTATCTCTGCCACGAGACTATCACCGGCCTTCGACTTACTATTGAAGAACGACAAGTTTGTCTCATAATTCTTAATCTCAGCCTGCTTAGCCTCGAGTGCATTACGAAGACGGCGACGCTCTTTGCTGATTTCGTCCTCGCCCTTCTCCGCTACCTCTTTGCGGAAGTTCTCTATACTCCGGCGGCGTACAGATACGTGCAACTCTTTATATATACGGTCGCAAATCTCGCGATATTTCTTATAAATCTTATCTTTTTTGCGGAAAGGCACGTGGCCTATAGCATTCCATTGCTCTTGCAGGTCGTGCACTTGCTCTGAAATACCTTCCACTCCGGCTTCATAGAGTTTTTGCAAAGATTCGATCACTTCGTTTTTCTTTGCTAAGTTCTCCTCTTCCACCTTGCGTTGGTCGCCTGTAGCCGCATTCTTATGCTCAAAGAAATAATTGCAAGCGTCATTGAAGCGCGCCCAGATTTCGTCAGAGACCTTGTGAGCTACAGGGCCAATCTCTTTCCATTGCTTTTGAAGCTCTACAAGGCGCTTTGAAGTTTCATTCCAATCCGTACTCTCCTTCAAAGATTCTGCCATCTCTGCCAACTTCGTTTTTGCCTCAAGGTTCGCAGCCAGCGATTCGCGTAATCCCTTAAAGAACTCTGCTTTGCGGCGGAAGAAGTGGTCGCAAGTAGCGCGGAAGCGTTCGAAGATTTTCGTGTTCATCTTCTTCGGCGTAAAGCCGATCGTCTTCCATTCTGCCTGCAATTCGATAATGGTCTTCGTCAACTTATCCCAATCAGCGAAAGTCTTAGGCGCATTCAAGTCTAAGCTTTCCACCTTCTCGCACAAAGCCGTTTTCTTCTGCAGATTCTCCTCCTCTTTTTCCTTTAGAGCCACAAAATGCTCTTGGTGTCGCTTATTGATGACCGTCGAAGCCGCCTTAAAGCGCGTCCAGATCTCCTCGCGTTGCTCTTTAGCTACCGGTCCGGATTCGCGATATTCTTGATGGAGTAATTGCAAGTGATGAAAAGCAGCCACGGGATCTGCTGCTTCCATTAGTTTCTCCGCTTCCTCACACAGCCGCGTTTTAATCTCCAAGTTTTTCTTAAAGTCATACATCCGCGCCTCGTGGTTGAGGTGCAATTGATCATAAAAATGGTCTACGCAGAGCTGATAATTCTTCCAGAGTTCCGTAGCATTTTCAGCCGGCACAAGCGTTATGGTCTTCCATTCCGCCAT
Organism: Alloprevotella tannerae; assembly: GCA_015259125.1. Taxonomy (GTDB): domain Bacteria; phylum Bacteroidota; class Bacteroidia; order Bacteroidales; family Bacteroidaceae; genus Alloprevotella; species Alloprevotella tannerae_A. The sequence continues at coordinate 17,065 of JABZGR010000017.1, forward strand.
CAGTTGCTTCACCGCCTCAAAATTCTTATCGGCCTCCTCGGCAGAAGTTGATTTTGCCTTGATTTCCTCTATAATTTCCAGCTTACGCTTCAAATTATCTTGCTTTTCCTTCTCCTCTTCAGCTGCCAATTGCGCCCTTTTATCGCGTATTTCTTCATAGATCTGCTTAAAAGTGCTCTCGTCGGCGTCCGGTGCAGGCATAAAGTCGTCAGCCTGTCCGCCATCAGCCACAAATTGTTCGCGTGCAGCCACAACTTCAGCGTTGCGCAAGCGATAATACGTCTGCTTAAGCCATTCCAGCTCGGAGCGCTTCACGTCTTCCGGATTTTCGCTCAACGTTTTCAGTCGCTCGATCACCTCCAGCTTACTGGTCGGCGCATTTTGCTCCTGCTGTTGTTCCGTTTCTTCTTCAGGCGTAACGATTGCTTGTTCGCTTGTTGTTTCTACTGCTTCAGGAGTTGTTTTCACGATTGCAGCATTGTCGGCATCCGGAGTGCAGGCTGTTGTTTCGGTTGCATCAACCGCTTGCGTCTGCTCGGATGCGGGGAGTTTATTTTCGTCCATTTTCGTTGTTTTTCCTAATCATGCTCATTAAGCTGTGCAAAGCAAAGGAATATTTATGATGTGGCAAAGTTTTTCGTTGTCTTTCTTTCCGTTATGTTGCTCTTTAGAGCCAAGTTTTGCGTTTAAAGAGCCAGAAAAAGATTCCCGTCACAATGATTGAGCCGGCCACAACTGCCGGGAAGCTCCACCATTCGTTTTCCCAACCGGTCACTAAGTTCATACCGAAAATACTGGCAATCAAGGTCGGGAACATCAGGATAATGGAAACCGACGTCATCTGCTTCATCAGGTCGGACATATTATTATTGATCACGCTCGCATACGTATCCATCGTCGACTTCAATATGTCTGCGTAGATGTTAGCCGTTTCGCGCGCCTGGTTCATCTCGATATTGACGTCTTCGATCAAGTCGGCGTCCAACTCATCAATAGGAAGCTTAAACTTTAGTTTGGCCAACAAAGTCTCATTACCGCGAATGGAGGTAATAAAGTAGGTCAAACTATCTTGCAAGCGGCTCAAACCGATCAAGTCCTCGTTGTTTATCGAATGGTCGAGCTTATGTTTAGCCTCCTCGATCAAGACATTGATCTGCTTCAAGCGCTTCAGATACCAAACAGATGAAGAAAGGAAAAGACGAAAGACGAGATCGACGGAATCGGTGAAGCCCGCATTTCTTTTCTGTTGGTAAGAAATGAAGTCGATCATCATATTTGTCTCATAGTTGCACACAGTTACGCAGATGTTCTTATTAAGAATAATGCCCAAAGGTATGGTTGTGTGCGGCGTTTGTGAGCGCACTTCTTTCACATAGGGAATACGCAGAATGATGAGCGACCATCCTTCTTCATATTCATAGCGTGCACGCTCGTCTTTATCGCGTATGTCGTCGAGAAAGTAAGTAGGAATTTCTAATTCGTTGAAGAGAAAATCTTCATCGTCCGGAGTTGGACAAGTGACCTGCACCCAGCAGTTGGGTTCCCACTTATCCAGATTGCGCAGACTCTGATCGGTGTTCCAGTACGTTCGCATAAGCTTTCCTCCATGATTATTTGGGCGGGGAAGCCTTTGCGTCGGTTCCCGGCCTTATCAATCGTAATTTTCCGCGTGGTAATCGTCCATTTTTTCGTTTTAGGCTTTTGAGCAGCGACCGACTAAAATTTTACTGTCGATACGCACTACTGTTCGCCTTCTTTTGTTCTTGGTGTGCAAAAATAATCAAATTATTTCTTTCAGGACGACCTTGTCGCTCTTTTTTCACCAAAAATAGGAGACATGGCTTGAAATGTATGAGCCGTTCTTGGTTTTTGTCGTCCACTCGTGCGCCGTCTCTCTGCCTTTTGGCGCACCTTCAGCTGAGGATGACAAGGGGGCGGCAACGCAGAACTACTTGCGCGATGCCAACGACCATCCACCGTGCGCCGTCATCGCTAAAGGGCAGACCGACCGGCCGGAAAATGCGCCTCAAAGTATGACGGCGTTTTTGTTTGGCGGCAGCAAACGATAGTATGCTCCCAGCAAACCATAGTTTGATCCCGGCAAACGATGGTTTGGCGCGAGCAAACAATAAGCGGCCTCGATTTATGGCTGCAGAGACAGACGTCTACGAACGGTTATAAAATCCTCGTCTGAAAAGAAATGCGCCGGCAGCAACAGAGGACGGCTACGGCTGCGCGGCAAGTCGAGCAGACGGGAAAGAGAAATGAGAGGGGCGTGTATCCAAGTGGGATTCACTAACTTTGCAACCACATCATCAAGGCTATGAATTCAGTTATACTCTTAGCTTCAGGCGGCGCTCTCGGGACGATTGCCCGCTATTATGGCCAGCAAATAGCCAACAAATATTGCACAGGCGCGTTTCCCTACGGCACATTTGCGGTCAACGTGCTCGGTTGTCTACTCATTGGTCTGTTGAGTGGGCGTGCCTTATCGATCCCTTGGTTGGACCAAGAAGGGCGCCGACTGCTGATCACGGGATTTTGTGGCGGTTTTACGACTTTCTCGACCTTCGCCTTTGAAAATATGGTCTTGCTGCAAAAAGGTGAAATCCTCGTATTCCTTTATTACACCCTCGGCAGCATCGGTGTAGGCCTGCTGATGGTGGCCCTTGGCTTTTGGCTGACGCGGCCGGCACTTTGAGGCGCTCCGGTTGATTAGAGAATTATCATTTTCCATTTATTGACAGAAAAAACGAACTTCGGATTTCATAAATTTAGGTCTTCGGATGCCACGAATCTGCCTTGCGGAATCTAACTTTGCAACGATGAAACGATTTATCCTATTCTTCCTCGTCCTATTCGGGCTCACGGCTGTGCAGGCGCAAGTAATCGTTGACCTGAAAAAGGGCGGCCCGACGGTAAAGTCGAAAACGCTGAAAGATTATGACCACCAAGGGCGCGACGAACGCGCACTGCGCGAAGATTCGGTGCAATATGTCGACTGCCTGCGGCGAGCTTTTAATGCGTTGGCCACTGATTCTTTACAGCAGGCCGAAACTTTGTTTAAGGAAGCCCTGCACTTGCGGCCGGACGCCAAGGGCAATTATGTCGTTTGGCGCAACTTAGGCCTCATTTCCTTGGCACGCGTGGAAATGAGGCAAGCCATCGAGCGCTTCACCAAAGCCCTGCTCGCTCAACCCGGCGACCAAGAGTCGCGCTATAATCGAGCAAAGGCTTACTTTCTCTTGAACAATTTTTCAGAAACTATTGCCGACTGCGACTTTTTTTTGAAGCAAGACGCCACCAATTTGTTGGCAGATTCCGTACATCTTTTACGTGCTGCAGCCAAAGTCGAACTGCGTCAATACGCAGCAGCGCGAGCGGAACTGACAGACTTACTGACGCGAAAGCCCAACAAGAGCGAGGCGCACCTGTTGTTGCTCTGCATCCTGCAAGCTGAAGGGCGACAGCAGGAAATGCGGGCAGAGACCGTGAAGTTTTGCAAAAACTGTCCGAATAACAAGCAAGATCTTGTCATGTTTCTGGATGGGGCGAAACAAACGGGCAACATAGAAGAAGCAAAAATTATCTATGATGCGCTGCTTGAAGACGCACCGGACAATGGGCTTTATCGCATCGAACGCGCAAAGATATTGCTCGCGCTCGGACAAAAGCAGGCGGCGCGGGAAGACCTCAAAATAGCACGCCGCAGCGGCATACCCTCTGCAGCTTGGAAGGAATTGGAACAAAAATTGAAATAAAAGAACGATGAAAAGACTACTGCTGATGCTCAGTTTTGCACTGCTGGCGGCCAACTTAACGCAAGCGCAGGACTTTGACCGACGGGAGTATCGCGCCGTTTGGCTCACGACATTTTTGGGCTTGGATTGGCCGAAAGGACACGACCCTCTCACGCAGCAAAAACAGTTGTGCCGCATCTTGGACCAATTGCAGGCGGCGAAAGTCAACACCGTCTTGTTTCAAGTGCGCTTGCGCGGGACGACGGCTTACGATTCCGACATCGAACCCTGGGACGGCATCTTCACGGGAACGCCCGGACAACACCCCAGCTACGACCCTCTGGCCTTTGCGATTGAGGAATGTCACCGCAGAGGAATGGAACTGCACGCGTGGATGGTAGCTTTTCCGGTCTGTAAACTGAATGTACTGAAGGCTTTGGGGACTAAATCGGTAGTACGTAAGCATCCGGAACTCTGTCGGCGGTCGGACGATCAATATATAATGGATCCGGGCATGCCGGGCACGGCCGATTACCTTGCGAATCTGTGCCGAGAACTTGTCAGTAAGTATGACGTTGATGGCATTCACCTCGATTATATTCGCTATCCGGAAGCCGGCCTTCATTTTGACGATGCGGCGACTTTTCGTAAGTATGGTAAAGGGCGCGAACTCAAAGCCTGGCGGCGCGATAACGTGACGCGCGTCGTAGAAAAGATTCACGAGGCGGTTAAATCTCAAAAGCCTTGGGTGCGTTTATCTTGCGCACCGGTGGGAAAATATGCGGATTTACCGCGCCAATCTTCACGCGGGTGGAATGCACGCGATGCGGTCGGACAAGATGCTATAATGTGGCTGAACAAAGGTTGGATGGACGTGCTCTTTCCTATGATGTATTTTGATGGAGACAATTACTATCCGTTTGTTTTAGATTGGTTGGAACGTGCCGAGCGGGGAACAGTGGCGCCGGGATTGGGCGTTTATTGTTTGAGTGCGGGAGAAAAGAATTGGCCGTTGCTTACTTTGCAGCGGCAAATGAACTTCCTGCGCACGGCGGAGGCAGGCGGATTCGCGCTTTTCCGAAGTGATTTTCTAACCAACAACACAAAAGGAGTGTATGATTGGCTGGCAGGAGAATATACTACGCGCCCGGTGCTCACACCGCCGATAGAAAATCCGCAAAGTACGCTTCCTGCGACGCCTCGCGCAACGCTGACGAGGCAGGGTTACGACTTGCATTTCAACTTCCCAATCGATGGGATACACAATATATATATAAAGGAGGGGAAAACATTTAGTTTCTTAGGCCAAACTGCGACGGGACATTTCACTTATCGGCCGGCCTTGCCCGCGCGCTTATACGCGGAATATGCGGTAAAGGCTATGGACCGCTATGGTTGCGAGAGTCAGCCTGCGTTTCTAAAGATAGGCGGCGAGATTCCGACTTTGAAGGACACGCTGCACGTTGCGGATCTGCCCATCGACGTCAAAGCGTTTTGGATTTGCGATGCTTTTGGGCGCAAACTGCGCAAGGTAGACGCGACCTCAACGATTGATGTCTCTGATTTGCGCCCCGGTTGCTACGAACTCCGAACGGTCGGCCGCAAAGGCGGCTCGCATCGGGTCAGACTCTTTAGGCGATAAAGCGGGCATCTTAGTCGGGAGGCACACGCCTTTGACGGATAAAGCGACGGCCTTGATTTCTGTGGTGAAACCTGAGAAAGAGATATAAAAACAGCGTCCGACGTTCAGTGGTATTGAACGTCGGACGCGCTATTTTATGCTTGATTCGATGCGGCACGCACCCTTGTCAAAGTAGTTTGCATACGCATGATATCGTATGCTAACGAACGAAAGCAAGATTGCACTACCACAAAGTGGTGCATTGTTTTAGTCGATCGTCAATAAGACGGTTCCTTCCAAAACGCTGTCGCCGGGATTCACACAAACGGCCGTCACCGTACCGTCGTTTTCTGCCGTGATGTTGTTTTCCATCTTCATAGCCTCCAGCACGAGGATATTCTCTCCTTTTTTCACAGCTTGACCGGCCTTTACTAAAACCTTCGTTACCACGCCTGGAAGTGGAGCTTTCACCGGATTGCCTTTACCCGCCTCTGATGCACTCGGCGCACTTGCTGCTGCGGCCGGCTGTTCGGCAGGAGCAGCTGCCGGCGCCTCCGGCGCTGACGTCGTATCGACATTAGGCAAGTTGTCTTCTGTCAATTGCGTCCCTTGCATTTCGACGTCAAAAGGGATACCGTTAACTACAACCTTCGCACGGCGACCTTGCACCTCGTTGATCGTAACATCGTAGGCCGCACCGTCAATTTTATATTTGTATGTCTTCATTTTTCTGCGTTACATTAAGTTTCCCTCGCCGGAAGGTATTTCGGGAGCGTGTAAGTTTTTAGAAATATTGCTCTTCTCGTTCATTAATTCGGCCGGAGAGACCCACCCCGCCCAACTGGGTTTGAGCGTTATCACATCCGGTTCGTCATCGTGGACAACTTCGACGTCATGCTCAAACAGTGCAAGCACAATTGCAGCCACAAAAGCCGGCAGTTGCTCGCCCGAGACCTGCGGCGCTTTGCCATCGATCAAAAAATTTTGAAGCGAATCGCCATTGCCGTCATACGACAAGGTAATCGTCTGCCCGTTCAGTTGAAATTTATAATGTTTCATTGACTTTTCAATGGTTTTGAATCGCGCCTTGTCGGCCGAACAGATCAGCCAACAAGACTTGTTCTTCCTTTTTAAAGCGGAATATTGCCATGTTTCTTAATCGGTCTCGTCTCGCGCTTGCCGGAGAGTTGCGCCAGTGCGCGGCAGATGCGGAAACGCGTATTGCGAGGCTCGATTACATCGTCGACATAGCCATACTCAGCTGCCTTATACGGATTCGTGAAGAGATCGTTATACTCTTGTTCCTTTGCTGCCAAGAATGCTTTCGGATCTTCTTGCTCCTTAGCCTCTTTGCCGTTGAGAATAGCCACAGCCCCACTGGCGCCCATCACGGCAATCTCAGCACTGGGCCAAGCGTAGTTAAGGTCGTTCTTCAACTGCTTACAACCCATCACAATATGACTGCCGCCATAGCTCTTGCGCAGGGTCACAGTCACCTTAGGTACCGTCGCTTCACCATAAGCAAAGAGGAGTTTTGCGCCGTGGTCAATCACCGCGTTATACTCCTGACCTGTACCGGGCAGGAAGCCGGGAACATCGACGAGTGAAACGATAGGAATATTGAAGCTATCGCAGAAACGCACGAAGCGAGCTGCTTTACGGCTGGCGTTGCTATCTAAAACGCCGGCATAGACACTGGGCTGGTTAGCCACGATGCCCACACTTTGTCCGTTGAAGCGCGCAAAACCTATAATAATATTGCGTGCGAACTGACTCTGTACTTCCATAAACTCGCCATCATCGACAATGGCTGAAATTACGTTGTACATATCGTAAGCCTGATTGGGATTATCCGGAACTATTTCGTTCAACGCGTCCTCCTTACGATCAATCGGATCATTGGTGGGCTTCAGCGGCGCGTGATCTAAATTGTTTTGAGGCAGATATTCGAGCAAATGGCGGATAAGCAGCGCAAACTCCTCTTCCGTCTTTGCCGTAAAGTGTGCTACGCCGGAAATAGAAGCGTGCACGTTCGCACCGCCGAGTTGTTCTTGCGTCACGTCTTCGCCCGTCACGGTTTTCACCACCTTCGGCCCCGTCAAGAACATATAACTTACGCCCTCCAGCATCACAACGAAGTCGGTCAAAGCCGGAGAATAAACTGCGCCACCTGCACAAGGGCCGCAAATACCTGAAATTTGTGGGATTACGCCACTAGCTTCAATGTTGCGCTGAAAGATTTCACCAAAACCGGCCAACGCATTGATGCCTTCTTGAATGCGTGCACCGCCAGAATCGTTAAGGCCGATGCAGGGAGCGCCCGTCTTCATAGCAAGGTCCATCACCTTGCATATCTTTTCGGCCATCGTGATCGAGAGACTACCGCCGTTGACCGTAAAATCCTGCGCGAAAATGAAGACCAAGCGGCCATTGATCGTACCGGAGCCGGCCACGACGCCATCACCCAAGTATTGCTTCTTATCCATGCCAAAGTCGTGGCAGCGATGAAGCTTAAACATATCCATTTCCTCGAAGGAACCTTTATCCAACAGTAGCGCAATACGCTCTCGCGCCGTATATTTTCCTTTTTCGTGCTGCTTGTCGATGGCCTTCTCCCCGCCACCAAGGCGAGCCTTACGGCGCAATTCGACCAATTGCTTTACTTTCTTCAGTTGTTCATTCATAATATGCAATCGTATTATTTTGGGGGACAAAGTTACACGAAACCTAAGAGAATCAGAAGTATTTATGCCTTTTTTCGTATGCTTTCAACTTCTTGCATTAGGTTTTGACAGGTGGAAGTTATAGTTGCGCACTTTGCACACTAAGACCACCATTTGCGCAAAGAATACGAGTTTAGATTGCACACTTTCTTCTCAAATGTTTTATTTCAAAGAATTAGCGCCGACTATACAGTGCGCGAAATATGCATTTTTTATCTTTTTTCTCACTGCGATCCTACAAAATTGAGCACTTTTGAGTCTTTATTTTGATTTGAGTTACTACGTTTCAAACGTCGGTAGTCATTATTGCTAAAAACTGACCGAACCGGCCGAAAAGGATTCTACATCATTCTCCTTGATAAGCGCAAGTCGAATAAAGCAACAAGCCCCTAAGCGCTCACAAAGGCGAAAAGGTTTAGTCAGCGCTTGGCTTTCTCCGTACAGACGCGAGAGGTAAAAATTCCAACTAGGAGGGAAAAAATTCCAATAGGAGGAATTAAATTCCCAACAAGTAAAGAAAAAAGTCCCAATAAGGAGCAAAAAAATCAGCTCATAGATACGCCATTTGAGAATAAGCCTGCGCCCAACATTGAACTAAGCAATCGATAGTGGAGCATAAGTTGCCGCAAATTCAATATAAGATTTAAGGACCTATACCTTCTTCTAAGTCTTCACGCGATGATTGCGTATGCCCCATAGCCTTTTTCTTTTGATAAGTGTAAACGCTTTTCAAATAAAGATTGTAACTTTGCAGAAACATTCGTAGCGTATCAAAAAAAAATGAAAGAAGATGAAGTAAAGAAGCCTGGCAGGGGTGGACGCAGAGAAGGGGCAGGACGCCCCAAAGGCGATCGCCGCTTGTTCTCTTTCCGTATAGAAGGGCGACTGGCCGACTTTATTGATAGTCATAAAAACCGAACAGCGTTTATACACAACTGTATAGAAGAGGCTTTCAACAGGAAGGAGGAAGGCGCCTCATTTTTCGCGCTTCAAACATTGGGCGACATTTATCCGGCCACGAGCGTTCGATCAATGACGCTCCCAAAGTTTGACAATGCACGCGTTGTAGCCGGTTTTCCGCTGGCTTTAGACACCGATGAGCAGGCCCAAAGTGTTGATATCCTCCGGATGCTTTGTCCCAATCCGGAAGCTTCTTATTTGATAAAGGTAAGAGGCGATTCGATGATTGATGCCGGCATCAGCGACGGAGACATTATTATTGTAGACAAAAGTAATCGGACGCCCAGCGAGCACGAAGTGGCAGTGTGCGAGTATAATGGGGAGTACACCATTAAGCATATCGTGCAGCAAGCGGGAAAGACGTGGTTAGTTCCGGCCAACCCTAAATATCCCCGTATAGAGATTTTTGAAGAAGATGATTTCTCGGTATGGGGCGTAGTCACGTATACGATTCATAAACCTCGCTCATAACAAGATATGTGGGCTTTGGCTGATTGCAATAGCTTCTTTTGTTCCGTAGAAAAAGCCTTCCATCCGGGATTAAGGGGAAAGCCTGTCTGCGTATTATCCAGCAATGATGGCAACATCGTAGCGCTTACTCCCGAAGCCAAGAAGATTGGGATTAAGCGCGGCGACCCTGTGTTTAAAGTAAGAGATCTTATTTCTTATCATAACGTGAAACTCTTCTCTGCAAATATGAAGCTCTATGCTGCGATGTCGCGCCGTGTGACCAATATGCTAAGAAAGCGCATTCATCACGTAGAAAATTACAGCATCGACGAAAGTTTTTGTTGTCTTGATGGCTATGAGCAACTCTATGATATGGAAAATTTTATGAGAGACATCGTAGAGGATGTGCGCCTTTGGACAGCAATCCCCATGAGTGTGGGGATTGCTCCAAGTAAGACCTTGGCAAAGGTCGGTAGTAAGTTTGCCAAACAGTACAAAGGTTATCGCTCAGTGTGTTTAATTGATACAGAAGAGAAAAGGCGCAAAGCGTTGGCCCTTGTTGACCTATCTGACGTGTGGGGAATCGGTCGACGCACGCTGAAGAAATTAGCATATTACGGCATTCATACGCCTTTGGCCTTTGCAGATAAAAGTGAAAGCTGGGTGAAAAGTCACTTTACGCTGCCGATGATCCGTACTTGGAAGGAACTTAATGGCGTTGATTGTATAGACACCACGGAAGTCATTGCTAAACAAACGATTTGTACAAGTCGCAGCTTTGGCAATATGGTTACCGAACTTGAAGACCTTAAAGCATCGGTAGCTCATTTTGCCAGCTCTTGCGCCAACAAGCTCCGCGGCCAACATTCTCTGTGTAGAAGTATTACGGTGTTTATTGCGACGAACCGCTTTCGCGAGGATTTGCCACAATATAATAATATGCTTACCTATACCCTACCCATAGCCACAGCCGACACACTTGAAATTACCAATACGGCCATCGCGATTCTGCAAGAACTCTATCGCCCGGGCATACAATATAAGAAGTCGGGGGTTGTTCTTGGGGATATTTCTTCCGGAAAAGCTATCTCGCAAGACCTTTTTGACCACATTTCCAATCGCTCTGAACGTCATCAATTAATGCACTTCATAGATAATATAAACCAACGCTATGGAACAAAAACCATTCTGCTGGGCATTGAAGGCGTAGGAAAACAAAAATGGGCCGCCAAATGTGAACAGCGCACGCCAAACTATCTCACGGATATTAACGAAATCATGACGATTCGTATATAAAGTGACGCGCGGTAGGCATCGCACGCGCCGTCTAAAGGTAAAGGTGTAAACTTATAGTCCGATAAAGGATGCAAGACCTAAGCCTATTGAACCCTTTCCAATGACCCTTTTTACAAAACGGTTTGCACGCAATTCTTGCCTTAAGCGCCTTCGAAGCGTCTTGCTATCATCAACAAAAAAACATTGGTAGGCCGACTATTGCCAACCTACCAATGTACTTGATGCCTTAAGCTTTATTTCTTTATAATGGTCTTGCCATTGACAACGTAAATTCCCTTTCGTATTCCTTTTAGTGAATAGATGTCCTTTGCAACGAGTCGGCCATCTATTGTATAAAGATCAAAAGGTTTACCGGAGTTGATTTCTATACTCTTAACATCTGTAATGGGAGTAGCCTTTGTCGCTTCAGATTCACCACCTGCATAAACGGCAGAGACTGCATAATTTGCATTATTGTTTGATGCTTCTGTATCAGTAAACTTACTTGGCGTATCAGCATCAATGCGCTTTATCAACTTATTTCCACGATAGATATTGTAAGCCACGACCTTTCCGCAACCTGCAGTATAGGTTATGTCGTCCAACATTAACATGTAAGTATCAGCTGTATTATTATGAATGGCAAAGTAAGTTGCACCTTCCGGCAAAGTAGCAGAATATTGCTTCCATACGCCACCGTCAACTATGACTTTCGTACTCGTTGGAATAAAGTCGGCTATCGTTGTTCCTGCTTTTGAATAAAGCAATTCTATATTCTCCGGATAGTTAAGTGTTGACGACTTAAAGTTGTTCGCCCAGAAGGTAACAACTTGTTGCTTACCGGGGAGCGAAGGAGAAATAAGCCAGTTGTCTGCTACGATGAATTGTGAATTTTCTACACTATAAAAAGAGGCCAGATAGCGACCGCCGCTATGTGGGCGCAGACAAGTATACTCTTCCAGAACTTTATCAGTGATCCAAGAAGCGGGCTCTACTAAGGTAAAGGCGAATCGTTTTCCTTCGTTAGGATGCGGATAAGAACGACTAAACGGACCACGTGCTACACCTTTCTCTCCATATACTGATGTCCACTCTCCGAAATCATCGGTTGCCCAAGGCGTATAACGCTCGAAGTCGTCAGTTACCACTTCAGAAGTTTCTTCTATTTTCTGCCACTCTATAACGACCTTACCATCAGTTTGCGTCGTTGCCGTAACGTTAGTAGGCGCAGTTTTAGTAGAAGAAAGCAGCTCAACATTGGCTGTCGCGACATTATCATCAGGCGTAGCATCTTCGTCCGCTGTTATCACTTCCGCTTTCAACGAAAGCGGCGAAACGTCTACAACCGTAGTAGGACACTTTAATGATATGGTATTCTGCGCGTGGGGAGCTAACGGATCAGCTATGACTTTGCTGTCTATCAAATCATTTCCTGCATAGAGTCGAACCGTATAGTTTGTTCTTTCAATGCTTCCCATATTTCTGACATCTACCTTTGCGGTGATCGTCTCGCCCTTACGTACTTTTGAAGGCGCATTAAGCGATAGACGCAGGTCTTTCTCTACCACATCACGAACGTAGATATTATCGAAGTATACGGTTTCTCCGGTTGGTGCTTGCGCAGTAAAGGTAAACGTTATATAAGGCAATGCAGTATATTCAGCGTCTAATTTTACAGAGGTCGTATGCCATTCTTGTTGTGAATTATCTATGTTCGCATAGTCTACGATACATAGTTGCTTGGTTTCTTTGCCCGGAGCATCTATTCTCACGATAACCTTCCCTTTTCCATTGGGAGCTGAAGAACGATTGGAAAAGACCAATGTCGGACTGACTGCACCTTTAATAGAAATCTTTCCGGACCCCATTGTAGCACTATCCTCATCAGCAACTGAAACATAACCCGTACATCCACCATCGCCATCAGAAGACATGCCTTGCATTAACTGGAAGGTCGATTTATCTGTCTCCGATATCCACCACATCTCATTATCTAAGCGCCCATTCTTAAAGTGCTCTTCGAAGGGCAAAACATAGGGCTCTCCAACAAGGATGTTAGGCGACATAACGCGGGGGCCTTCTCCCATCGAGTTCTCTGATGATAGCGCATAGTTAATCATATCCTGTCGCCCGACGTTCGTCTTATACGGAATACTGATTGAGGTTTCTGCCACTTTTTTTATAAGCGTCAAGTTGGCACCCATATTCGTCTCTTCTATCTCATAAACATTGTAGCGCACATCGGCCGTCTTTACGTAGCCGCCATGCGAGCCAATTGTCGCAGCATCCCAAGTAAGCGTAATTGTGCTATCCGTCTGACTGCTTTGGATATTTGTGGGTGCAATGGGCGTATCTAAACCGACATAGACTTCTACGCTATTGCTTTCTTTGCCCTCGCCCATGGCATTCTTGGCAATAACAGAATAGGTATTGACTCCTTCTTCGGCCGCATTATCTTCGTAAGTATAAGAACCATTAGGAGCAATATTCTCCATCTCTCCTATTTTTGCGCCGTTGCGCATAATGTCGACCTTGAACGGTGCTTCAAGGCTTGAACCATCAATGGCGGCTGACGGCGCGACAAAGGTGATCATCGCTTTCAAGCTACCATCATTGGCCGCTACAGCCGATACAAGATTCGCCTCGCCTGGCGCTTTCGTCGAATTGCCCTCAACAGAGATATCATCAAGCAGGAGTTGCCAAAACCAGTCGACATCACTTGTGCAATGAAATCCGAAATAATAGACGCCATCAGCTGTCGGAGTAAATTTCTGTTTAATAGTCTCGTACTCGGTATTGGTTATTTTTTGTTGCGCTACAAGCACATGGGTCATAGCCTCTACGGTGGCAGCATTTCCACACTTTACTTCCAGCAATTCCGGATAGGATATGCCCTTACTGGCTACACGATAAGAAATGTTGTACACCATATTGGCCTTTAAAGCCAGCGGTGGTGTTATGAGCCAATCATCGTGGCTGTTATCGCCATACTGCATTTGAACGGCCGACTGTCCCGTTTCATTGTCGAGAAAATAACTCCACGTATTGCCGTCCTTGTTCGCATCAATAATGGTAAATGAGCTTAGTGCATTTTCATTATCAAATCCTTCTTTGAAAGGTAGTGCTACCGCACTGCCGGGTGCATCCTTCCGAAACGACTTCGCACCCAAGCGCTGCTGCTCACGCTTTTCAGCCCGAAAAGTCTGCTTGGTAGCAAATGGCAAAAGGAGACTTTTCCGCTTAAACCCTAAAGGTTCTTGTAAACGATTAAGGGAAGGTTTACTTTCAACCTTCATCGGCGGTAGCCTGTGCCGCTTTGCTGCCCTATTCCCAGACGGCTGTGCACTAACAGTCGTCTGGGAAAAGCCTAAGAGGGCCGTAGTGCTCAAGAAAAACAGCTTAGATAAAAAACTCTTCATACGCTTTTTTTGCAACACTTTAGGTTAATAACAGGTTTAAATAAGGTAATAAATACGTCTTAGATACTAATAGGCTAACAGAGCATACAATTACCAAGTGTTGCCATAAAATAAATGACACTCATAGCCCTTCATTATTCGACAAGGTTTTACATCAGCACTTTACCACCAAGAAGCAACAGAATCCTTTTTCAGACGAATGCGCATCTTAGCCTTGCAAAGATATCTCATTTTTATCTTCTTACAAAGAATTCACAACTATTTCAACCCTACACTCAATCTATTCAGACAATTTACAACTTTATCTTTACCTTACCTTATTGATACCATTCCCGCAAGCCGTACTATTTTTCTTCAAGCACTAAAGAGCGGCAATATTCGCTCATCTACCTAATTTAGAGGACCTCCGGCAAGAATCATTATTAATGAGGAAAAAATCATCCTCATTACTTATGATTTTTTTTCAATGAAATTGTTGCAAGATAAAACCTATTCCCGTATTTTTGTAGCGATTAAACGACAAAACTTATGCGTGTACGTGAGATGTTTTCTCGGATTAAAAATAAATGGGCCGGCTTCAAGCAAGCACTCAGCTATCGTCAGAAGATAGCACTTGTTTCTTTATTGGGCATCATCGTAGGCTCAGGCGGATTATTTATGTATCTCTTGAGAATGCACACTTACATCATCGGCGACGACCCGAAGGCGTGTATCAATTGCCACATCATGTCGCCTTATTATGCTACGTGGAGCCATTCGTCTCACGCTCGCGATGCTACGTGCAACGACTGCCACGTTCCCAATGGCAATATATTGTCTCATTATCTTTTCAAGGGAAAGGATGGTATGAAGCACGTGGCTTATTTTGTAACAAAGAGTGAGCGCCAGACGATTATGGCTGAAGACGCATCAGCCGAAGTTATTATGGACAACTGCATTCGCTGCCACAAACAGCTGAATACGGAATTTGTAAAGACAGGTAAAATTGATTATATGATGGCCAAGCGCGGTGAAGGCAAAGCCTGCTGGGATTGCCATCGCAATGTGCCCCACGGCGGCATGAACTCGCTTTCGTCCACACCCGGCGCAGAATATGTAGAGCCGTTGCCTCCCAGTCCGGTGCCTCATTGGTTGCAGAAGATGTTAGGCCACGAGGCTGTTCCCAATCTGCGTTAACTAATCAATTTACAGCATTCCCAAACGCGATCCCTACAAGGTGGCCGACAAAGCATAAAGCAAACTGCCGACGGCTAAGGTATAAGAACCAACATAACAATTATAGTCGCAACCGCGACGCATTCATAAAGCAAAATTCCTAATTCTACAATATGGCAAAACAATTGAAAAAAATGGCAAGGATGGTTGCTCTTTGGTGGAGCAATGGTCATTGTCTTCGTATTAGGCCTGGTTTGTTCTTCGCTATTAGAACGCAGGGCGGAAGTGGCGAGTATCTTCAATAATCGCCGCGTACAAATGACCGACTCGATTGTATCGCAGAACGAGAAATTTGCCGAAGACTTTCCGAGAGAATATCAGTCGTGGGCAATGACTGCTGACACAACTTTCGAGAGTAAATACAACGGTTCGCAGGAAAAGGATGTGCTCGAAGAACACCCCGAGATGGTCATTCTTTGGGATGGCTATGCCTTTGCCAAAGAATACAACACGCCGCGCGGACACCGCCATTGCGTAGAAGATCTGCTTAAGATTCTGCGCACGGGCAGCCCCGGCGTAGACGGCCAAAAAGACATTCAGCCCGGCACTTGCTGGACTTGTAAAGGTCCGGACGTGCCTCGCTTGATGCGCGAGCAGGGCACTGACAAATTTTATGCGGCGAAATGGAGCGATTGGGGTGATCAGGTAATGAACACTGTGGGCTGCTCCGACTGCCACGATGCTCGCACGATGGAGCTCCGTCCGGCGCGCCCCGCACTTTATGAAGCTTGGGCTCGCGTAGGCAAGGATGTTCGCAAGGCGAGCCATAATGAAATGCGTAGTTTGGTGTGCGCACAGTGTCATACGGAGTACTACTTCGAAAAAGAGAATGGCAATTATTTGCACTTCCCACAGGAGAGAGGATTACTCTGTGAAGATGCAGAAGCTCACTTCGATAGCATTGGTTTCTACGATTACATCAACCCGTTGTCAAAAGCTAAGATCCTGAAAGCACAGCACCCGGGCTACGAACTCTTTATGCAGGGTATCCACGGCCAGCGCGGCGTCTCTTGTGCCGACTGCCATATGCCTTACATCTCTGAAGGCGGCGTCAAATACACGGATCACCATATTATGAGTCCGCTGGCTCACATTGACCGCACTTGTCAGACTTGCCACCGTCAAGATGCAGAGACCTTGCGTCAGAATGTTTATGAGCGCCAACAGAAGGTTTACGACTTCCGCAAGCGCGTTGAGAAGGAGTTGGCTTATGCCCACATCGAAGCGAAGTTTGCTTGGGATAAGGGCGCTACTGAAGCTGAAATGAAAGAGGTGCTCTCTGACCTGCGCAAGGGGCAATGGCGTTGGGACTACGCCGTAGCCAGCCACGGTGCAGCCTTCCACGCGCCTCAAGAAGTGATGCGCCTCTTGGCTAGCGCAATGGAGTACGCAAAGGATGCTCGCTTGCAAATCGCACGCGTTGTGGCTAAACACGGCTATACGGGCACAATTCCTATCCCCGACATCTCTACACGCGACAAAGCAGCTAAGTATTGCGGCCTTGACATGCCTAAACTGCGCCAACAGAAGAAGCAATTCCTTGACACAGTTGTTCCGAAATGGATTGAAACGGCGCGAAAGAACAAAAGGTTTATCACTAAGCCCATCTAACGCCAATGCAGAAAATGGGCAAACTATAACCTAACAAACGATGGGAGACGAGAGCTAACAAAACTCCGTCCCCATCGATTTTTGTTTCATTCATACAGATCCAAACGTACAAATGCTGAAAGTATCTGCTCGGTATAAGTGCAAAGCACAAAGCGAGGCAGCGGACAGAACCGGAGAGGTTACCCGGCGATTAAGTACTTATTAAAACTATGTGGAATAAACCCTATTCACTGAAAGAAGGCACCGCCATCACGGTAGGCTTAATGCTCATCGGCCTCATCCTTCAGTTTACCATCGGGCCCTTGGAGTGGGGGCTTTTTATGTGGCCGGCCAATATCATTGCGCTAACGATTTTCGTAGCGCTCCTACTCGTGGTATGGCTGCTGCGGAAACACTTTTATTTCTTCCGCTTTATGGCCTCAATGCAGGCAGCTGTGCCGGCCATTGCCGGAGCTGCGTTGCTCACAATTATTATGGGCGTCACCCGCCAACTACCCGAAGGCAGATTGCCTGCTGACCCAATCGGACTCACCAAGATGCTCAACTTTTGGCCCTTTATTCTCGTTTATGTTTGGATGACGGCCATTACGGGCGAGGCTACGATTTTGCAACTTTCGCGCTTCTCTTGGCGTCGACTCCCTTCCTTCGTCAGCCACTTGGGCCTCTTTATCGTCCTAACTTGCGGCACACTCGGCAACGCGGATATGCGGCGCTTGAAAATGTTTTGTGAACGAGGAAAGGTAGAATGGCGCGGCCTTGACGCTTGGAACAATGTCCACCAGTTGCCCGTAGCTATTCAGTTGGAAAAGTTTACGATCGACGAATATCCGCCCAAACTGGTAGTCATCAATCGTCGAGGCCTTCCGCAACCGGCCAAAAAGCCGGAAAACTTGGTCCTTGATAAAGGCCTTCGTACGGGGCACCTTACGGGCTGGAACATAGAAGTCGCAAAGCGCATTGACGATGCCATGCCGGCAGCCTTAGTACGCATGGTCGGCAAGATGCCTACGGGCATGATGGCCAACATACGTATGGATTCTCTGGGCGTGGCGCGCAACAATGAGGGCTATGTACAGAGCGAAGCGCCCGGATCAGCTTGCGCCATCTTCGTCAAAGCTACGCGCGGCGCAGAAGTAAAACAAGGATGGATCTCCTGCGGCAGTTATATGTTCCCCTACCAAGGTCTGAAACTCGACGATGAGCATACAATCGTAATGCCCAACCGCGAGCCGCGCCGCTACGCCTCCTTGGTCGACATCTACACGATGGATGGACAGAATATTCAAACTGAGATAGAGGTCAACAAGCCTTTTTCTATTTCCGGATGGAAAATATATCAGCTCAGCTATAACGAGCAAATGGGCAAATGGAGCAATGTGAGTGTCTTCGAACTCGTTACGGATCCTTGGCTTCCCATTGTCTATGCAGGTATCTTTATGTTGTTAATCGGTGCTGTCGGTATGTTCCTCACGGCAGGCCGCAAGAAAAGAGAGGAGGTCACAAGATGATAAGTTGGAATCATTTTATCCTATTTGCCATTGTTTCTGTCCTATTTTGGGCAGTCGGCGCTTGGAACGCTTGGAAAGAGAAGCGCAAACCGGCTTTTGCAGCTACGGGAGTCGGCTTAGTCGTATTCTTCACCTATATCGTATTGATGTGGATCAGTTTGGAGCGTCCGCCGCTCCGCACAATGGGCGAGACGCGTCTATGGTATAGTTTCTTCCTCCCCTTGGCGGGCATCATCGTCTACAGTCGCTGGCGCTACAAATGGATTCTTGGTTTCTCCACGATCCTATCCACAGTCTTCGTCTGCATCAATATTCTCAAACCAGAGATACACTCCAAAACGCTGATGCCCGCACTCCAAAGTCCTTGGTTTGCCCCACACGTGATCGTCTATATGATGGCTTATGCACTCTTGGGTGCAGCTGTTGTGATGTCGCTCTATCTCTTGTTTTTCAAGAAAGGCGGAGTCACGGAAAAGGAAATGCATATCACAGACGACCTTGCCAATGTCGGACTTTCATTTATGACGCTCGGTATGCTGATGGGCGCACTCTGGGCAAAAGAAGCTTGGGGACACTATTGGAGTTGGGATCCGAAGGAGACGTGGGCGGCTATCACTTGGCTGGCTTACCTCATCTATATCCATTATCGCTGGTACAAGCCACACAATCTGCGACCCGCACTTTGGACGCTTATCATCTCTTTTTGTCTTTTGCAGATGTGTTGGTGGGGTATCAACTATCTCCCGTCTGCCCAAGGCTCAAGCGTACATACGTACAACTTACAATAGACCCAACGAGCAGCCTCTTCCCGAAGATTCCTTATCTGTGCCCTTTCGCCGGATAAGGAATCTTTTTGATTCTACTATACGCATACCGCGCTTATCGATAGGATGGGTAAAAAGCGAAGCAGCGAATACAGATGCATGCCCACGAACGATTAAGAAAAACATTGACATCAAATATTGCAAGGAGGGCGACATTCAGAGGCTAAGCAGCAAGAAATGACCTTCATAACACACTGAATTTCAAGACCCATAAGAGCGCTAAAACTTTCCCCTAAGAAAAGAAAAATTGTCTTAGGAGACAATTTTTCCTATCCTAAGGCGTGTTTAAATTTTCTCCTATGATCGTTTTTACTTTCACCTAAGCTAATTTGTAGCGGATACTGAGGATGGAAAAAACTTGACCGCAGAGGCAAATGTGAAGCATAAGTAAGACGCAAAAACAGAGGTAAAAAGCAGGTGTTTCTATTCGGCAACTTGATCGAAGAAGGTAGAGATCTGTAGCTGGAAATAAGGCGAAAGAAACGACAAAGTCATTGACGACAAATCGACTCAGGCAAAAGATAAATGATATAGCTATATCGGCATACAATACGATAGCGGCCCGCTTCCTTGAGGGAAGCGGACCGCTGTAATCAGTTATTGCTTATTGTACGAATGCTTATCCGCAGTGGAAGAAGCGTTGTACGAGTTCGAGTTGTGCTTCCGGATTATTTTCGATATCAGCGCGGAGCGTCTTATCATTGTAATCGCGCAATTCTTTGATGATACCATCAATCATTGCTGCACTGAAGATGCCTTGCTCCTCATATACCTTGCGTTGACGCTCAAGGCAGTCAGCAGAAGCTACACAGCTATCAGGCAAGGAGTTGATCTTCTCTAAGACAGCAGCATTCTTCGGATCGTGGATATTCACTGCTACGAAAGTCTTTTCTGCTACTTCGAGCGCATCGGGCATTTCAAAGCCGTGGCGGCAAGCTACGCAGAGACCGGCCAAGAGTTGGTAAAGATCTGCACTACCATCGCCGTTGCGTATCTCAACCGTTTGCTTCATAGAAGTATCGTAGTGCTCCATCGGCTGTTGCGGGTTTGCCTTGTGGCTCATATCCACATCCTTAGCCCAGCCAAGGGGTACGCGTACCAATGCAGAGCGGTTGCGCAAGCCCCAGCAAATGTTCGTCGGAGCTTCTTGGTGAGGAACGAGACGGAAGTAAGACGTCGGGTTCTTGTTGCCGAAGGCTGTCAAACTTGGCGCCAAGTCCATCATACCGGCAATAGCTTTCTTCGCATTGTCGCTCAATTCGCCATTCTCCAGCATCAAGTTTTTACCGTTCTGCACTAAGCGCATATGGATATGGAGGCCGCTTCCTGCTTTACCCGTCGTAATCTTCGGTGCGAAGGTTACGTTGTAGCCCTCTTGGAAGGCCATATTGCGGATAATCCATTTAGCTACGACGAGCTGATCGGCTGCATCAATAACGTTAACGGGGAGGAATTCGATCTCGTTCTGCTCGTAGATAAAACCGTTCAAGCGGAAGTTACCTACCTCAGAGTGACCGTATTTAATCTGACCGCCTGCACGCGCAATAGCGTCCATACATTTTACGCGGAAAGTATTGGTCTTTGCGAAAGGATCGCTTTCGTGATAGTTGCGTTGGTCCGTTGCGGGGAAAGCATCGGTCTCAGGCATAATCACATAGTATTCCAACTCGCCCATTGCCTCAAACTCAAAGCCTGTAGTCTTTGTAAAAGCAGCTGCTGCTTTCTTGAGTGTCTGCTCCGGACCACTTGCCAAAGCGTTGCCTTCAGCATCGAAGAAACCGCAAAGCAAAGCAAGCGTAGGAATCTCAGCAAAAGGATCAACGAAAGCCGTAGAGAAACGCGGCAATACATAAAGGTCCGAGCTGGAAGCTTGAACAGACTTAAACAGACTTGAGCCGTCAACACGCTCACCGCAAGTGAGAATCGTGTCAAGATAGGCCATATCCGTAATTACGAAGTTCAATGTCTTCAAACGTCCATCGCCGGCAGGATAAAGGAAGTTGATCATACGAATGCCATTTTCGTAGATAAAACGTACGATGTCAGCTTTCGTAAATTCCGCTGTGGGCTTGTTCAGATAACGTACAACGTCATTCGCGTTGTATTGAAATGATTTTTCCATAACCGATAGAGAGTTACCAATTAGTAAGTAAGTAATCTTAGTATATGTGGGCAAATTTACTCATTAATTTCAATCAGACAAATAAACTGCGTACTTGTTTAAAAGAATCTTGAGTTTTCCGGTTGTCCTCGGAGCATATTTCAAAGCAAAGTGGCGGCTTATAAGTAAGCGGTAGCAGCACAATTGCGCCACTACCGCTTACTCGCTTACATCTAAAAAGATCAATTATCCTTAACGATATGTACTGTCTCTGTGGGAAAGGGAATGTTGAGAGCAGGATCAGCATCTATTGCGGCATAAAGCGCCTCATTCATCTTAAAACGAACATCTAAATAGTCAGCTCTCTTAACGTAAGCTTGCACCATAATGTCGACACTGCTGGCATTGAGGTTGGTCACTTCAATAAAGAAGGGGGCCAAAGGTTCGCCTGCCTCTGACGTTGGCTCTCGAAGCAGGCGAGGCTCAGCATCCAAGCAATTCTGTATGACCTTTTTCGCATGAGTGATGTCGTTACCATACTCAATACCGACAACCCACTGCGCACGACGGAGCTCAGACCTAGACTGATTGATCACGACCGTAGTTGACATCTGGCCGTTAGGAATATATATTGTACGCAGATCGTTCGTCATGACGATTGTATGGAAAAGCAAAATTTCTTTCACCGTCCCCTCATTACCTTGTGCCTCAATGTAGTCGCCCACCTTATAAGGTTTGAAAAGTAAGATCACTATACCTCCGGCTACGTTCTGCAAATTGCCGGATAGCGCCATACCAATGGCAACGCCGGCTGAGGCCAAGAGGGCGGCTAACGACGTCGTGTTAATTCCTAAGGCGCCAACGACGGAGAGAATAAGCACGATGAGCAGGACGATATTGACTAAGCTCCGCAAGAAACTCTGCACGCCGGGGTCCATCGTGCTGCGCTCAAGCACATGCCGAAACACGCGATTGAGCAACTTAACTACATAGCGCCCTATAATAAAAACAACGAGCGCAATCAGTATGCGCTGCCCTATCATAATACTGCCATCAAGCAGTTTATCTAACAGGCGATCCAAACGCGAGACACTGACTGCAGGCAGCTCAACTAAAGATATAAAATGCATAATTCCTAAAACATTAATCGCGGCAAGTCCTTATTCTGAAAGAAGAAGAAGCACTTGTCGCGATCTTATGGATGATTGATTTACTACTTTTCTAAGATACGTCGCGCACCGATGTAACGTGCGCTATAATAGGCCGAGTTGGAATTGTCTATTTTGACCCCCGTGCGACTTGCGTGGATAAACTTAAAACTATTTCCATCTGCGGAGACGTCAGTTACGATGCCTACGTGGCCTACGTTATGACGATTGCGCCCTCGCCCGAAGAAGACTAAGTCGCCCTTCTGTAAGTCTGCAATCTGTGTAATGGGGGCGCCTTCTCTATATTGTGTGCGCGAAGAGCGCGTAATGCTCAAATTCTCTTTCTTATAAACGTAACTCGTGAAACCTGAGCAATCGAAGCCACTTGGGCTGCTTTGTCCTGCGCGGTAGCGAGTGCCTATATATTGTAAAGCGGTCTGTACGATGCTTTCTGCTTTCTCAGGATCATCGTCTGCATCCTGATCGATTGTTACGTCAAATGTCGTCTTTCTTTCAATATTTATGGCTTGTGCGCAGTAGCAAGAGAAAATGCCAAACGCTAAGGCCGTAATCGTATTTCTTAGTCTCACTTTGTCGTCTTTATTTATAGGATTCGACTTTCTTAATACTGCGCTAAATTACAAAAATCATCGTAGTTAACAAGCACCCTTTAGTTTTTTGCACGTATACCCTTCTGTGCGCGAAAAGCAGATTCCTGTTTTAACACACTTGTTTTCACTTGCTTACGAAAGGAACCCATTAAAATTTGCGCCGCGATTATTTAGCATTATTTAAGAACCTATATGCTGCAACTTTTAAGCATTTCATCCGTCATTGATACCTATTTTTTGCAGATTTACTTCTGTATTTGCGCGGAATTGTGTAATTCTGCACATCATAAACAATAGATTCTTCTGATTATGCCGCTACATTTACTCATTGCACCCGACTCTTTCAAAGCTTGCCTGTCTGCTTCTGCCGTGGCGCAGGCGATGGCCGAAGGTGTTCGGAGCGTGGTGACCGATGCCACACTCTCTCTTTGCCCTTTGAGTGATGGAGGTGAAGGTTTAACGGACGTATTGGCTGCTCGCCGCCCACACAATATTATATATAAGGAGGTCGAAGGGCCGGAAGGCTGCCTCGTGCGCGCCGCCTATGCTTTCGATGAAGAGCGGCAAACGGCCGTCATCGAACTGGCAGCGGCTTCCGGCTATGCGCTCATATGCAATGGGGCATCTTCCATATTGGGGCGCACGACGCGCGGTACGGGGCAATTGATGCTCGATGCCTTAGATCATGGCTGCACGACTTTGCTTCTCGGACTAGGAGGAAGCGCTACGAGCGATGGGGGCGTAGGCTTGCTGCGAAGTTTAGGCGTTCGCTTTTTGGATCGAATGGGGTGCGAAGTGGCTGATAGGATTGACGATTTTCATCGCATAGCGAGCATTGATACGGCGGCACTCTCTCCGCTCTGGCGTAAGTGTTGTATCCTCCTACTCTGCGACGTCGATAATCCGCTCTGCGGCCCGCGCGGCGCAGCGCATACTTTCGCCCCACAAAAAGGGGCAAGCCCGCAAGAAGTGGGCTGCATTGAAACAGCCCTCACCCATCTGGCCGATCTGTATCAAAAGCAGTGGGGCGTCAGTCTGCACCAATGCCCCGGTGCAGGCGCGGCAGGCGGCACTGCGGGTAGTTTGGTAGCAACAATGGGCGCAACAATCAAACGCGGCATCGACTTTGTGCTGGCTGATGCTGACTTTGCGGCGCAAGCATCGCAAGCTGACCTTATCTTGACAGGCGAAGGACACGCGGATGCACAAACGCTGGGCGGAAAAGTGCCGCACGGCGTGTTGCAGGCCACTGCTACGTATCAAAAACCTGTATATCTATTGGCCGGAGCAGTGAGCAACGCCGATACACTCAAGGCAGCCGGTTTCGCTGAAGTATTGGCCGTGACACCGCCCACGATGCCTCTCTCCGAAGCGCTACAACCGGAGTGCGCCAAAGCTAATCTACGCCGCACGGCTGCAAGGGCCGTACAAGCCTATATAGAAAAGAAGAACATTAAACACAATCATACGCTTAACAATGATGAGGTATAATAATGACAATGTGCGGCGTCGCGACCGCCTTATGGACGAAGCGCGCGCCTTAGAACTAATCAAATCGGCCGAATATGGCTTCCTTTCTATGATCTCTGCCGAAGGCAAGCCCTACGGCATCCCACTTAATTATGTCTGGGACGGCAATCATTCAATCTATTTACATTGCGCGCCCGAAGGGCGAAAGTTGGAAGCATTGGCTATGCACCCTGAAGTGACGTTCTGCATAGTTGGCCGAACCCACCTCTTACCCAACAAGTTCACGACAGAATATGAGAGCGTACTCCTGTCGGGGCGTGCTCGTATTGGTCTATCTGAAGAAGAAAAGATGAACGCACTGCATCTATTGATAGCCAAACTCTCGCCCAACGATCAAGAGATAGGAGCTAAATATGCACAGAAATCATTCCATCGCGTAGACATCATTCGCATTGACATTGACGAATATAGCGCGAAACGCAAATATGTAAAGACTGCCGATTAAGTCTCAGGACCACTCTTTCTGCGCACCGCCTTTACTCCGTTACGCGAGAAGCAGCAACTATCCACTTTATCATCATTCCTATTCGGTTTAAGCAAGGCTTTGCATCGGCTTATCCATCTACGCTCTCTTCCTTCGAAAGTATAGCGTATATAGAAAAATAGAATATGAATAAAACATATAGGGATTTAATTT
>JABZGR010000018.1 GCA_015259125.1 Alloprevotella tannerae
CTCACCACTAAGATTGATGACCGAGAAATGTTCATGAAAGGTATTGATTATTCATACTATTATGAACAAAATGAGTGATTATAAGATGGAACGTAGCATATATATATCAATTAAGAACTTAAAGGAAATTCTATTGAGAACTTATTCATACTAAAAGATTAGCCGAATGAGAGTTTATTCTTAGAATATTGAGTCACAGCCTTATTATGTTATTATGTAAGGATGTCAGAACTCTATTTTGATTATAATAACCTATGCAATTTTAAAATGGCTTCAAAGCAATATAGTCATAGGTTCATGTAAAAACAAGCAACATAATAAATATAAAAGATGATAGATTTTAAAAGCAAAATTAAAGGTAAAAACTTTGAAAAGGAAATAAATCCTATACGGATCTATTCCAATTTGGATAGACAAGCGTCTGCTGGTCCTTTAAGACCAGTCCAGGAATCTGTACTTAACGACTGGTATACCAATCATCACGAAGATCACGATGTAATAATAAAGTTACATACAGGGGAGGGAAAAACACTTATAGGACTCTTACTGTTACAATCTAGGCTAAATAGCAATAAAGGTCCTTGCTTATATGTATGTCCAAGTATACAACTAGCAGAACAGGCCTCGCTTGATGCCAAAAAGTTTGGTATAAAACATCAGTTGCATAAGAAAGGAGAACCTCTTCCTAATGAATTTTTAGAAAGTAAAGAGATTTTGATAACTTATGTTCAACGTCTCTTTAATGGGAAATCAAGTTTTAGACTAGACAACAATGGTATTAAAATTGGGACAATTGTTCTTGATGACTCCCATGCTTGTATAGATTCTATTCGTAATGCTTTTTCCATCAGAGCAAACAGACAATCCGAAATTTATAAGCATTTCATTACCTTGTTTGAGGATTCTATGCGGGGACAAGGAGAAGGTACATATATGGACATTAAAAACTCAGATACGTCTTATGAACTGATGACGGTACCATATTGGGATTGGATTGACAAGCAAGATGAGGTTGTTGAATTTATGAATAAGCAGCAGGAAAATGATGATGTAAAGTTTGCATATCCTCTGTTAAAAGATATATGGAGTGATTGCACAGTCTATTTTACTGGCCGTGAAATGGAAATAATTCCTAACTATAATCTGATACATAGATTTACTTCATTCACGAGAGCTGATCAGCGGGTATTTATGTCTGCAACGACACAAGATGATTCCTTTTTCATAAAAGGATTAATGGTAGACGAAAAGGCTGTCACCCATCCTTTAACAAATGCGTCAACGAATTGGTCTGGAGAAAAAATGATACTTTTTCCCACACGGATAGACACAAGTTTAAATTCAGAAATTATGCGTGAATTTGTTTGCAAATCTTCTTTCATTTCATCTTTCAGTAGAGTAGTGTTAGTTCCATCCTTATGGTGGGGAGAAGATTATGAAAAAAGAGGTGCTAAAGTAGCAAGAGGAAACCTCATTAATGAAGAAATCAATTATTTAAAAAAAGGAGAGGAACTTGATCACACCGTAGTTTTTGTTAACAGATATGACGGAATAGACCTTGCAGACAATCAATGCCGCCTATTAGTCTTAGACTCCTTACCTTCATTTGGTAACTTATCTGATAGATATGAACTTAAATGCAGGACAGATAGTGCCCTTATAACAACGAAAATAGCACAGAAAATAGAGCAAGGATTAGGCAGAAGCGTAAGAAGTGAGAAGGATTACAGCATAATTCTTATAGTTGGTGAAGATTTAGTGCGCTTTATAAAAACATCTTCAAACCAGACTTTCTTTTCTCCACAAACATTGATGCAAATTCAAATTGGAGAAGAAGTGTCTGGTATTGTAAAGGATGAGATTTCAAAAGAGCACACAGCTCTACAAACCTTCTGTGACGTAATGAAACAATGTTTGAATCGTGATGAGGGATGGAAACAATTCTATAAAGAAGGGATGGATAAAATCTCATTACAAGAGGACAAGCACCCCCTTCTTAGTATAATTAATAAGGAGTTTAAAGCTGAACAAGCTTGTATAAAATCAGACTATGACGCAGCAGCAAAAATATATCAGGATCTTATTAATACCGATTTCAAAGATAAAGAGCAAGAAAAAGGATGGTATCTCCAACTCTTGGCTAAATGCAAGTATAGAAACAGTAAAGTAGAAGCTGAAAAGACACAGAAAAGTGCACACGATCTAAATCCGTACGTACTAATGCCAGCAAACTATCATTATAAAGTCATAGACCCCATCAATCTAGGAGCAATAGCTCTTGTACGCAAATATATTTCCAAGTTTAAGCTGTTTAATGATTTACAATTAAAAATAGATTCTATTATAACAGATCTGAGTTTGGGGACTAAGGCAGATAAGTTTGAGGCTGCACTTCAAGAAATAGGTAGTTTGTTGGGATACGTTAGTCAAAGACCAGATCAGAAGTACCAAGTTGGATTTGATAACCTATGGGCTCTTCCTGATGGGGTAAACTTCATTGGTTTTGAATGCAAGAACGAAGTTTCAACGACAAGAGATTGCATAACCAAAAATGAGGTAGGGCAGATGAATAATCACATTGGCTGGTTTGAAAAAGAATATGGTACTAATAGAAATATTACATATATCCATATTCATCCAACAAATGCCATTTCAGATAAGGCAAACTATACAAGAGAAGTTCATGTTATGACAGAGAAAGAGCTCAATAAGTTAAAAAAGAATATCAAAGGTTTTATCGCTGAATTCTCTAAATATGACTTAAAAAATCTCACCGAGGATTTTATAAGCAAAGCCTTAGAGACTCACAAACTAACGTCAAAAGATATTAGAGAATGCTATTGGGTCGATCCCAAACATCATTTAGGATAAAATATCCAAGATGATTACTAATCAATACTACTCAAATTGAGGAAACATTTTTGTACCATACAAATATAAATCGTTAATAATCAGCGCAGGATATATTTGAGGAAGTGAAGTAAAAGTAAATTAAGGATGATATAGTCCCCAATGACATTTCTACCATTGGGGACTTTTATAATAAACAGTCAATGTGAGATCGATGCGAATGTCACTTCATAAGACTTATCACTTTCGCACGCCTCATAAGCACAATATAAATACAGCAACTACAGTCTTCACAAGAAAGGAGCGTACCTTTTCAGCAAAAGGTGCGCTCCTTTTTCGTAAAAAGTACGGACGTTTTGCCCAAAAGGTGCGGATCTTTTCCTTAAAAGGAACGTTCTCATCCTTGAGCGGGTCATTCACGCGATCAAGGAAATTCAGACAGAGCAAATAATCGTGGCACTATCTCATTTTATCCCGCTTTCTGTCGCTTAGAAAAGAGGTAAGAAAGAATAAATGCTTACATTTGCACGTCTCTTCTGCCGCTGGTTGCAGGAGGACGAATGAAACACACATCAAGAGGCAAAGGCGGTGAAAGCCGTTGACGCTTTTAATAAACCCAACTTAAGTGCGGTGTGTTGCCCAATCGCTTTCATCAGACGGTATCGGCTGCAGCGCAAATATTTGTAGAGTTAAACTTATGAATAACCCCATCTTCCACTTCTTTCGTCGGATTTCCGGACATGAGCACAAAACTTTAGGCGGCGGACCAAGCGCGGCCTTGCAAGGTACAATTTGCGCTTTAATCGCCGCAATTTGTTATGGTCTTTTGCCGACGCTCGTTCTTCCGATGAGCGAGTCAAACGCAGCGGCAAATCCTGAGGATTTCATGTCTAATCTCTCGATTCTCTTCTATCGATTTCTGAGTGCAGCGCTGATTATCGGAGGAATAATGCTCATCAAAAAGAAGAGTTTCCGCATCACACGCGGCGAACTCGTTACGCTACTCTATCTTTCGTTTCTTTCTGATGGTGCTGCCCTCTTCCTGATTGGTGGTTATCAATATATGTCGACAGGCGTGGCAACGACGATTCATTTTATGTATCCGGCCTTTACTACGATCTTGATGATGATGTTCTATAACGAGGCGCGCAAGTTCTCGACCATCGCGGCCGTAACGTTGGCTGTGGTCGGCGTGGGGGTACTTTCGTGGCAGCCGGATGGAAAAATCGATTGGAAAGGTGTAGTTATCGAGTTGATTTCCGCCGTTTGCTACGCGCTTTATTTGATTCGGGTCAACCGCTCCCGGGTCAGGGATATGGATGCTTTGAAACTGACATTTTATATTATGCTGCTCGGCGCCTTGATCTTTATGAGCTATGCGCTCTTAGAGAACAAACTTGAACCGATCGCGACCGAGACACAGGCTGTCTCACTCTTGGTAATGGGCATCGTATGTACGGTCTTTACCAACTTGTGTCTAATTGTCGCAGTAAAGAATATCGGGTCGACGATGACGTCTGTTTTAGGCGCACTCGAGCCGCTGACGGCCGTCATCTTGGGGGTGGCACTCTTCAACGAGGCTTTAACGACGAGTGTGCTTATCGGCTTAGCACTAATTATCCCCGCCGTGATTATGGTTATCTTCACACGCGGACGAAAATAAGATTACACTTATGAGTTTCTTCAAAAAACTATTCGGTGCGTCCGAAGAACCGACAGAAGAAAAGGTCGCCAAGGACGCTGAGCGCCGTTTCAACATTCTTTGTGACGATGGTTTACGCGCAAAGCAAATGGGGATGGCCGACTTTGCTGAAAAATGCTTCACGGAGGCGCTGGAGATTAAGCGTGAACTTCGCGTTGTGGGCTTTTTGGCTGAAGTGCAGTTGATGCAGCAAAACCATGCCGCTGCGCTTCCCCTCTTGCAAGAACTTCACGCTGAAGAAGCAGGCAACTTAGAAATAGGCCTATTGTTGGCCAACACATATGGAGAGACGGAAGACTACGAATCGATGCAGCAAATCTGCACCACACTCGCGGACATTGAGGCGAAAGAGCCCCGACTCCTTTATTTGTCGGCTAAGGCCGCACACGCATTAGACAAGCACGAGGAAGCACTCAACTTTCTCGACGATACGATCAGCGAGCGAGCTGATTATGCACAGGCTATCCAACTGCGTGTAAAGGTACTTTCAGCTTTGGGGCGCTATGATGAAGCTTTGGCCGATGCAGAACGATTATTAAAGGAGACGCCGGACCATGAGGATTATGCACTACTCCAAGCCGAGACACTTGCAGCAGCAGGGCGATGCACTGAAGCTGAGTCGGCGTGCCAAAAAGTAAGTGAACTGAATCCGTTCAACATAGAAGCCCACGCCTTGTTAAGTAGGCTTGCTGAGCAGAGTGGAGACTTGGCCAAGGCAATTACGCATTGCGACGACGCCATCGACTTGCAGCCCACCAACCCAAATCTCTACGACCGCCGAGCAGCACTATTCCGCAAGAATAATGCGCCGGAAGCAGCTGAGAGAGATGAAAAAAAGGCGGCTGACTTGCGCGCAGGCGAACACGATGAGCAATAAGCATCTAACCTCTGTAATGGGGATGCGGCGCACAGATTTTCAACAGCAACATATAAGACATTGAGCCGATGAAAGATTATCCTAAATGGCTTTTGGCCTTAGCTTTTCTGAATATCATTCCGGTTTTCCTGAGCGTGTTCTTTCTCTTTGGCGGACTATTCAAAGCGTCGAGCAGCTGGGGAGCTTTCATAGGACTTCTCATCTATCTCTTAGTCAACCTACTATGGATTCTGCCTATCGTAGCCTTTTTTATAGGTCTCAACGACTATCGCCGAGGCTTTCAAAAACGCGGCACGGCTATCCTTGTGTTGGGCAATCTTTTGACACTTCTTGATATTCTATTTATCCTTTAGCGAAAACGAACGATAACGAAGCGGCGCGGAAGAGTTTTAACCCACTTCCGCACTGCTTTGTATAGAAAAGCCTGTTAGAAAGTTTCGCGTCTGAAACGCGCTGCTACGCCCATACAGGCGATGAAAACCCACTGAAAACGTTTACGCTCGTGAGAAAAAGAGCTTTTTCTCACGAGCGTACGCGTTTATTATCACAAGCGCAAAGGTGTACGCTCGTGAGCGTACACGACAGGGACAGGCCCTGCAAGTTGTAGCATTAACTAAACGCCTTGCGAAAGTGCGAGTTTAATAATTGAGCAGCGAACTATCGCCATAACTTAAAAAGCGGAAATCGTGCGCAAGTGCGTAATCATAAATGGCGCGCCAATTGCCGCCAACGAAAGCTGAAACCAGCAGCAAGAGCGTGCTTTGCGGCTGATGAAAATTTGTGACCATCGTCTTCACAATCTTATACGTATATCCCGGCGCTATGATGATCTGCGTGGCCGTATGCAGTACGCTCATATTATTTCGGTCTAAATAAGCCAAAATTTCGTGTAAAGCAGCCTCCGATGTCAGCTTCTCTTCCGTTGAAGTCTCATATTCGTAAGGCAACCATTGCGGTACGTGCAAGTCTTCGGGCGCTACTTGTGGATTACGATGGATCAAGACGCCTATATAATAAAGGCTCTCGAGCGTGCGCACACTGGTCGTACCGACAGCTATACACGAGCAGTCGTGGGCCAAGAGGTGCTCAATATTTTGCCGACTCACGGCAATCCATTCTGCGTGCATCGTGTGGCCTTCTATCTCCTCGCTCTTCACGGGTTTGAACGTTCCCGCTCCGACATGAAGCGTAACTTCCTCTCGCACAATGCCGACCTCGTCCAAACGCCGAAGTACGTCGTCGGTAAAATGGAGTCCGGCCGTCGGCGCAGCCACGGAACCTTCAATTTTCGAATAGACCGTCTGGTAATTGTTGAGATCGCTCTGCTCCGTTTGGCGATTTAAGTATGGCGGAATGGGCAATTCGCCGATGGCATCCAACACTTCAGAGAAGCTAACCGCATCATCGCCCCAGTCGAAAGCTATTTCGAAACCCGTTCCTGCAGTTCCTTTGTGCTCCGCCGTAAGGCATAGTTCCCTATCCCCTACTTTAACCGTGCGTTCCAAGCGTCCCTCTTTCCATTTCTT
Organism: Alloprevotella tannerae; assembly: GCA_015259125.1. Taxonomy (GTDB): domain Bacteria; phylum Bacteroidota; class Bacteroidia; order Bacteroidales; family Bacteroidaceae; genus Alloprevotella; species Alloprevotella tannerae_A. Next base: position 6,956 of record JABZGR010000018.1, read on the forward strand.
CATATTGCCGACTAAACACGTCCACGTGACGCGGCGCGTTGCGGCAAACGATTGCTGATAATCGGCCGGCGTATGCGGTTCTAAACAGAAGATCTCAATAAGTGCGCCCGTTGACTTTTGAAAATGAAGGCGTGCAAAGATTACTTTCGTATTATTGAAGACCATCAATGCACCCGGCTTGAGATAAGATGGAAGATTGTAGAACGAATCCTCACTTACCCGACCGTCACGATAGAGCAAGAGTTTGGAATGATCGCGCGGAGAAACCGGATATTTGGCGATACGATCATCGGGTAGCGTATAGTTGTAGTCTTTGATTTGTATGTGTTTCGTATCTTCCATATTTTGGGGAAGAATTTGAGGACGTTAGCACGCAGAACTGCTAAGCTATGAACTGCAAGTATGCCGGCGTCAATTGTTAGAAGAAATATTAAACTGGCGGCCTTTACTTCCGTCTTCAAATCCTTTCGCATAGCCTTCACGATAACCACGCACGTAGGCCGCACGTTCGTTGATCGTCTTAAAACTATTGGACTCATCATAAGAAGCGCGAGGCGTATGGGCAGCACCGTCGTCCATACCGGCCAAATAGCCGTCTTCATCACCGGCTTCAAAGGGCGGGCGGCGGTCTTTTCCGATACTGTCGGGCGTAGCCACATCGAAAGTATCAGGCGAAGAGGGGAGCGTGCCCACCTCTATTGATGTATCCGGCACAGCAACGACATTGGAGGAATCTTGCGGCGCTACGGGTATATCGCGATCTGAAGACGTGCGCTTATCGCCGAGCAGTTTGAGCCAAATGATAGCTCCGATGCAAAGCAATCCGAAACAGATCAGTAGTAATGTATATTTTTTCTTCGGCTTGTTATAATTACTCATTATTATATACGGTTATTTCTTCACCTAAGACGGACACGATCGCCCGCATCTATACGTAAGAAGATAAAAAGAAGGATCGTAAAACCCCAAAGACTCGAACCTCCATAACTAAAAAACGGCAAGGGGATGCCGATAACGGGGGTGAGGCCGATAACCATCCCGACATTGATAAATACATGAAAGAGTAGTATGCTCACAACGCTATAGCCGTAGACGCGCCCGAAGGTCGTCTGCTGACGTTCGCACAAATAAACTAATCGTAAAATCAAGATAAGAAACAAAAATAAGACGCCGGCTGAGCCAATAAAGCCTTGCTCTTCGCCTACCGTGCAGAAGATGAAGTCGGTATCTTGCTCCGGCACATATTTTAGTTTGGTCTGCGTGCCGTTCATAAAGCCCTTGCCTTCAAAACCGCCGGAACCTATGGCGATCTTACTTTGGTGTACGTTGTAGCCGGCACCATTAAGGTCTTCTTCTAAGCCTAACAAGACTTTCACACGCGTTTGCTGATGCGGCTCCAAGACATTGTTGAGCATATAATCGGAAGAATAGAGAAAGGCCGTTGCGCCTAAAGTGAAGGCCGCTATGAGCGCAAAGCTGTGAACTCTGCTTCCTAAACCAATCCAAGCGATATAGCCGGCCATAAAGATAATGCCAATGAGTTGCACCCAAGAAATATCAAAGGGATAGACGAAGGCTGACACGCCGTAAGCAATCAGCTGTATCAACAATCCGCCACCCAAAAGACGCCACGTCAGCGATGGACGGCGACAATAGGTAGCTACTAAGCCTACGGTGCTTAGCCAGATAAGGAAAAGAACAACGGATTGACCAACCATCGCCGTCGTTTGTGGTAATGTGATCTCAGAAAAGCGTATACCGACTACGAAGACGACGACGGCTGCCACGGCTGTAAATAGTATGCTTCCGGGCATTCCCTCGCGATATAGCACGAAGAAGAAAGCGAAATAGACTAAGGCTGATCCCGTCTCTTGCTGCATGACGATCAAGACCATGGGCAGCAAAATTAGGAGTATGGCTTTTGCAAAATTGCGCACGTTCTCAATGGTAAAACCATATTGATTCATGAGTTTGGCTAAAGCTAAGGCCGTAGCACACTTCGCAAACTCTGCGGGCTGCAAACTGACAGAACCTAAACTTATCCACGATCGCGAACCTTTTATATCTTTGGCTATAAAGGGCGTTACCAACAGCAGGACCATAAATGCGATGTATAAAAGGCCGGAAAGGGAGTCGAAATACTTATCGTCTAACATCAAGAGGAATGTTCCCAAGCCTATAGAGCAGGCTATCCAAACCAATTGCTTTCCGGAGCGCGTACTCCAGCTGAAGAAGTCAGTATCACCAATTTCGTGGCTCGCTCCACATATACTAAACCAACCGCCAACCAAAAGGAGGAGGTACAGGAGTATTACTACCTTATCTGCCCGCAAGGCCGGGTTGCCTATACGCCTATCGTTCATAACCTCCATAATTGATTCGACGATGCTGGAAGACATTGGCCTTCGCTGCCGATGAGGCTGACAAACGTCCATTTATAAACTGCTCCATAATCAGTGCGCCCAAGGGTACGCCATAAGCGTCGCCAAAACCGCCATTCTCGACATAGACGGCCACCGCTATTTTCGGATTGTTCATAGGTGCAAAGCCCATAAAAGCAGAGTGGTCTTGTCCGCGGTTCTGGGCAGTACCGGTTTTTCCGCAAACCTCAATGCCGGGAATGTTTGCACCTCGACAAGTACCGGCTAATACGGCACGCCGCATACCGGCTACGCTGTAGTCGTACCAATGGCGATCAACACCGGTAAAATTGCGACGGTAGTACTTCGGATCCAAGCGCCCGTCTTGCACGCTCTTGACGACGTGGGGCGTATAGAAATAGCCGCGGTTGGCAACCGTAGCGGCCAGATTGCAGATCTGCAAAGGCGTGGCAGTAACTTCGCCCTGACCAATTGCAATGGAGATTACTGTGAGGCCATTCCAAGCGCCATGATAGGCCTTATCATAATATTGTGCGTTGGGAATCATACCTCGCTTCTCGCCGGGTAAGTCGACACCCAATTTATAACCATATCCCATCTTCACCAAATGATCTTTCCAACAGGTAAGTGCGCGCTGCACGGAGCCATATTTACGCTTCATAGATAAAAGTCGGTAGAGATTCCAACAGAAATAGGAGTTGCAGGAAGTGCCAATGGCCGGTACGAGGTTGATGGGGGATGCATGTCCGTGACAACCGACGTGGAGACCTTTATAATTGAAACCATGGTGGCAGGGAAAGGCTACTTGCGGAGTGATGCTGCCTTCTTGCAAGCCAATGAGGGCTTGCGTGATCTTAAAGGTCGAACCGGGAGGATACATACCCATAATGGAGCGATTCAGCATCGGCTTCATCGGGTCTTTATCCAGTATCATATGGTTTCGGCCACGATCACGCCCAACCATAATCTGGGGGTTATAAGTGGGCGAAGAGGCCATACAGATGATTTGACCGGTAGAGGGCTCGATAGCTACGATCGCACCTAATTTTCCTTCTAATAAACGCTCGGCCAATTGCTGCGTTTTTATGTCAATACTCAGCGTAAGATTCTTACCGGCCACGGGTTTCTTATCGTATTTACCATTTAGGTAATGGCCTTTGGTTCGCCCGTGAACATCACGCAACATAATGCGCAAGCCTTTCTCGCCTCGCAGGATTTTTTCGTAAGAGCGCTCAACACCTAACTTGCCGATGTAATCGCCACTTGCATAATAAGGGTCGGCGTCTATTTCTTTCTGGTTCACTTCGCCGACATCGCCCAAGATGTGGGCGGCAAAAGAATCTGCATAACGACGTATGCTGCGCTTCTCTATGGAAAAGCCGTTGAAACGGAAAAGCTTTTCGCGAAAGAGGGAGAACTCGCGGGCCGGAATTTGCGTCATAAAGACCTGGGGCGTATAACGGGAATAGCCGGGATTCTTTTGCGGATCTTTTATTTCTTCGCAGCGTTGTTTGTAAAACTCTGGCGTGATTCCTATGGTACGACAAAAGTCGAGGGTATCTATACCGTGCTGCTCACTCATCGTCACCATAATATTATAGGATGGCTCATTGTAAACAAGCAATTCGCCATTGCGGGCGAATATCAAACCACGCGATGGAAACAGAACATCTTTGCGAAAAGCATTGGAGTCGGCATTCTTCTTATAGTCGTCGCTAAACAATTGCAAGGTGAGCAGGCGAATCAGATAAATAAGAATGATGCCGACGGCTACGCCGCTAATCACAAATTTCCGGTTACTATAATTTTTGTAGACTTTCAAAACAAACGGTGAGTCTTTATTTTTCGTTTCTAATACGCTCCATTGCCGCTACAATCAGCAGGGTAAGGATTGTGCTTCCGCCTATGCTCATCAAAAGGTATTGCCAATTGAAAAAACTGAAGGCTTCTATGCCGAAGAAAAGCGTACAGTTGAGCAAAGAGGCCGCAAAGGCATAACGCAAGAATGGGCCCCACTCCATCATTTTTACACCCGGAAGAAACGGAACGTTCTCATCGCGATCCGTTGGACCGAAAAGGCGCAAGAGCAACGGAACGATCAAGCCCATAGCCGCCATTGAAGACGCTGCAACGCCGGGCGTGGTTGCAAAAAGATCGACAAGCATCCCCATCATAAAGCCTAAAACGACATACAACCAGCGCGCTGTTTCGCCAGGCAAGATCAAGAGGAAGTAAATGTAAGGCATAGGGGTTGCGAAGCCAAGGATGTGAATGTGATTAAACACCAAGACCTGCAAAAGAAGTAAGGATATGAACCACCCGAAACGAGAAAGAAAAGTCTGTACCATAACTTCTATTAATTAGTTAAGCCACCATTCATCGCATCTTGCGCTTCTTGTTGAGCCACACGATTGCGCAGCGTATCAATTTCAGATTTATAGGGCGTAGCTATCACCTCTACGTTACGCAAGTTGCTAAAGTTTGTCCCTAACGTTATGCGCAATTTATAACTCTGGCCATCTGCTGAATTTTCAAGCTTACGAACGCGTCCCACGAAAAGCCCGGGGGGAAAGACAGCGCTATAGCCGCTCGTCTCAACAATGGCTCCAGGATGCACACGGGCATAACGCGGAATATCGTTAACGTCTGCGTGAAAGAGATTCCCGCCTGACCATTGTAAAAAACCAAAATAGTTCTGCCCACGTACACGGCAACTGATGCTCGACTTGCGATTCGTCACGGGAATTACTAAGGCGTGATGAGCGGCAGCGAGATAAACTATACCCACGACGCCTCGCCCACTAACAACGCCCATTTCCGGTCGCACGCCATCTTCCGTACCACGGTCAATGACAATATAATTATTGGCGCGCGAAGTCTCATTTGAAACGACAGTTGCAGGAATAAGAGTATATCCCTTCAAGCGTTCCATCATCAGCTGATTAGTAATCGTAGAGTCCTTTTGCGTGTTAGCCAAAAGCTCTCGCAGAGTTGCGTTTTGTTGCGCCAACGCCACGTTCTGCGCCGTTAGCTCGCGATTAACTTCGCCCAAATTCATATACGATAGGCCATCGGCATACCAGCGATTAATTCCGGCCACAGCATCATTGGCAGCCGTAAACCAAACGCTACCCTGGAAGCTATTGAAGCGAAACAAAATCGTCAAGCTGACAGCTTCTAAAAGCAGAAATACGAAGAAATAATTGTATTTACGAAGAAAGTCGAGAAACGTGCGCATCGTTTTTGCTGCCCCGTAAGGCGCTAAAAGGGAAGAGAAAGGAAAAGAGAGCTACCACACAGCCGCGCGCCCTCTTCCCCATCAATATTATATTACGTTACGCTCAACGCATCAAGAATGTATAGTCGTCGACGTGTTTTAATGCAACGCCCGTTCCGCGCGCCACGCACAACAAGGGTTCTTCCGCCACGTGAAACGGAATATTAATCTTATCCGTCAAGCGCTTGTCAAGGCCGCGCAGCAGTGCGCCACCACCAGTCAGATAGATTCCATTGTGTACAATGTCCGCATAAAGCTCTGGCGGCGTATTTTCTAAAGCATTGATGACGGCCTGTTCTATTTTGGCAATGCTCTTCTCCAAGCAATGCGCTATTTCTTGGTAGCAAACAGGCACCTCCATCGGCATAGCCGTGATACGGTTAGGTCCGTGTACGATGAAATCTTCCGGCGCACTTTCGCCAAGGTCTGTTTGAGCAGCACCAACATTGATTTTAATACGCTCAGCCATTCGCTCGCTGACACGTACATTGTGCTGACGACTCATGTATTCCTGAATGTCGGCCGTAAAGTCATCACCGGCCATCTTGATGCTATTGTTAGAAACAATACCGCCAAGCGAGATCACAGCAATCTCTGTCGTACCGCCGCCTATGTCTACAATCATATTGCCTTCAGGCGCATTGACGTCCAGACCTATACCGATAGCGGCAGCCATCGGTTCATAAATCAAGAATACGTCACGCCCACCGGCATGTTCTGCTGAGTCGCGCACTGCACGAAGCTCCACTTCCGTAGAACCTGACGGGACACCGATCACCATGCGCAAAGCCGGCGAAAAGAGGCGCTTGCCTTTATGTACCATACGTATGAGGCCGCGCATCATCTGCTCGCAAGCATTAAAGTCTGCAATCACGCCATCACGCAAGGGGCGGATAACGCGTATCTTATTATTTGTCTTCTCGTACATCAGCTTGGCTTGTTCGCCCACTGCAATCATACGATCCGAATGTTCATCCAACGCTACTACAGAAGGCTGATCTACGATGATTTGATCGCCATTGATAATAATTGTATTGGCCGTTCCTAAGTCGATGGCCAACTCCTGCGTAAAGGAGAATAACTTACTGAAAAAACTCATTATCTCTTTATTTTCTTTCGCCCTATCCACAGCGCTCAACCTTAGAGCTACTGTGCGCTACATCATTTTTCCGAAGTCTCAAACCAAGCGTGAATCGCCGTATCGTATTGGCTGCTAACCTCAAAAGCGCGTTCCGCAAAGTAGCGGCGTTGCTCGATGGTCGTCTGAGCGCCCTCGCGAAGTATGCCGGCCAAAGTGGCATATTCTGACTTTGACGGAATGATTACTACGTCCTTGAAATTTTTCGCACCGGCTCTAATCAAGCTGATGCCGCCTATATCTATCTTTTCGATGATCTCGGCAGCTGAAGCTCCACTCGCTACGGTCGCCTCGAAGGGATAGAGATCTACGATCACCAAGTCGATGGGTGAAATGGCATACTTCAATATCTCCGCCTCGTCCTCAGCTAAACCGCGGCGCCCCAAGATTCCACCAAATATTTTAGGGTGCAATGTTTTGACACGCCCGCCGAGTATCGACGGATACGCAGTCACGTCCTCTACGCGTTGACAGGGATAGCCCAGCGATTCGATAAACTTTTGAGTTCCACCGGTTGAGAGCAATTTTACTCCTTCGCGGTGAAGGGCAGCAAGGATTTCTTCCAAGCCATCTTTATGATAAACGGAAATAAGTGCCGTGCGAATAGTTTTGATTTCTGACATAGATTTCTCTGAATGAAAACGTTTTGCCCGCAAAGTTAGTAAATGGGGCACGAAGTGCCAACATTGCGGTATGATTTATTCCGTTTGAAAATCAATTTTTCTTATTTCTTTCGGAGTATTTTGAAACTGTTCGTTTCTCTTGTCCTACTTTATACTACCACAACAAATCACGAGACACTTTATGCTGACGTCCGTTCGCCCTACACTCATTATATATAAAACAAAAGCGCCTTCCGCTTATCAGAAGACGCTTCCTTGTAAAGCCTAAAGGGCTTAATCGTTCTTTTCGATGGGCTGCAGCGCGATGTGCAGTTCGTCCAACTGTTTTTGATCTACCGTCGACGGCGCATCAAGCATCACGTCGCGCCCATTATTATTCTTCGGGAAAGCAATGCAGTCGCGAATACTATCGAGTCCGGCAAAGATGCTCACCCAGCGATCCAAACCATAAGCGAGGCCGCCGTGAGGAGGAGCACCATACTTAAAGGCATTCATCAAGAAGCCAAACTGCTCTTGGGCACTCTCGGGAGTAAAGCCAAGTGCTTTAAAGATTTTAGCCTGCAACTCTGCATCGTGGATACGGATACTTCCACCGCCAACTTCCACACCATTGCATACCATATCGTAGGCGTTGGCACAGACGCGCTCGGGCGCGCTATCGAGCAAGCCGACGTCTTCCGGCTTTGGCGCCGTAAAGGGATGGTGCATCGCCATCAAGCGGCCTTCTTCCTCGCTCCATTCAAACATCGGGAAGTCTACAACCCAAAGCAAGGCAAACTTATTCTTATCGCGCAAGCCCAAGCGTCCGCCCATCAAAAGGCGCAGTTCGCACAATTGCTTGCGGGCTTTTTGTGTATCCGGACCGGAAATGATCAAAATCAAATCGCCCGGACGTGCCTGCATCTTATCTTTTAAACCATTGAGAACGGCTGCATCGTAGAATTTGTCTACCGAACTCTTCACGCTGCCGTCTTCTTGAACGCGGGCATACACAAGGCCTTTCGCGCCGATTTGCGGACTGCGCACGAAGTCGGTCAATTCGTCGAGTTGCTTCCGTGTATAAACGGCACAACCCGGCACGCAAATACCACCAATGTAGGTTGCTTCATTAAAGACGCCAAACGTGCCGGTGCCTTTCAGCTGATCCATAAGTTCGACAAACTCCATGCCGAAGCGCATATCGGGTTTGTCAGAACCAAAGCGGCGCATTGCCTCCGCCCAACTCAGACGCAAGAAGGGTTCTTCGCCCAAATCGACGCCGCGCACGGACTTAAAGAGATACTTGGTCATCTCTTCAAATGTGTTGATCACGTCGTCTTGTTCTACGAAACTCATTTCGCAGTCGATTTGCGTAAATTCGGGCTGGCGATCAGCGCGTAAATCTTCGTCTCTAAAGCATTTTACGATCTGAAAGTAACGATCCATTCCGGCAACCATCAACAACTGCTTCAGCGTTTGCGGACTCTGCGGAAGCGCATAGAAGCAACCTGGATTCATACGTGACGGCACCACAAAATCGCGTGCGCCTTCAGGCGTAGAGCCGATCAGGGCCGGCGTCTCTATCTCCAAGAAGCCTTTTTCATCTAAGAAGCGGCGCACTTCGAGCGTCATCTTATGGCGCAGTTCCATATTCCGACGCACGCAGTTGCGGCGCAGGTCAAGAAAGCGATATTTCATGCGCAGATCATCTCCGCCATCGGTCTCATCTTCTATGGTAAATGGCGGCGTAAGGCTCTCATTGAGCACCACCAGTTCGCTTACGATCACTTCAATATCGCCTGTGGGGATCTTGTCGTTTTTGCTGAAGCGCTCGTTCACGCTTCCTGTCACCTGCAATACATATTCGCGCCCCAACTGGTTCGCGCGCTCACACAGGGCGGCATCTGTCTCGGTATTGAATACTAATTGCGTGATGCCATAGCGGTCGCGCAAATCTACAAACGTCATTCCGCCCATCTTGCGAAGCCGCTGCACCCAACCGGCCAGCACCACTTGCTCGCCAACATTGGCTAAGCGCAACTCTCCGCACGTCTTCGTTCTATACATGCTTTATTTCGATTATGCTAAATTCTATGGCAAAGATACTACTTTTCGATGGAAACCTACGAGAATCAAGGCTTTCAATCTTTGTATGCGGCGATTTCTTGCGGACAACGCGATGCGGACGGAGGCTGTAAGGACTCAGCCAACGGCTGGGCTTACGAGAAATGGAGTATTCCGCGCCGACACAAGATGAGGTAAAGATGTGGAGCGAGAACGGTTGGTAGCGCCCTCTCCCACACTCACTTTCTACTGACTAAGAGGGCTTTTTACACATATCGACAACAAACTTTCGCACGCCCAAAACCGGTCGGCGGAGTGTGCGCTCACGATAACAAAGGTTTACGCTCGTGATAAAAAGAGCTTCACCTCACGATAACAAAGGTTTCACCTCACGAGCGCAAACGGCGGGAAGAAAATTGTGGCGTGGGAAAATCAATAGTCGGGACGCTGAAAAATTTGATAGGAGGGAATAAAAATACGTAGGACGACCAATAGAAGTCGTCCTACGTGTATGGTTCTAAGAAAGAGTTAGCCCTATGCTTCGTTTGCCCACTACTTGCACCTGCTTGCTAAAAAAAAGAAGAGAGGTGGGCAATGATAGCGGCGATATGGGCAAACAGCCACAAAGAGAGGTGGAAAAATCTAACGACTGAAAAGTTTGGCTTTGAGCAACTGCTCCACTTCAGCAAACTTCCTGCCTTGGTTTAATGAGAGGTAGGCGTTGTAAAGCAATGGCCCCCAAGATTTTGCCTCGTTGGGACGAGCTTTCCGATAGCGCTCCAGATAAGGTACAGCCTTGACATAGAGTTTACGCCTCTCTGCCTGCGCCGATTTATAAGCTGCGCTGTTGATACTCGTAGGTAGATCTACGGCGGCTGCGGCATTGCTGTAGGCTGTTCCGAAATAGAAATCTATATCTACATTGATTGAGTCGATAGCCCGATAGGCCTTACACGTTTCTATGGCGTCCTTGTAGGCATGTAGATTGATCTGCGCCAAAGCTTTGGCCGAGAGGAGCGTCAAGTAGAAGGCTGAGTCGGCGGCTGTAGGCGGTGCGGAGCGATTTTGCGACTGCAAGGGATAAACTAACAAGAGACTGTCGGACAAACGCAACGCCGCATCGGCTTGATTGTGCTGAAGGTAATGATCAAACAAGTGCGTGAAAAAGTAGGGATGATGGCCGGCATCGCTGATTCCGGCTTGCAAATCTTTTACGTAAGCCTTGATCTCCCCCAAGGCTGCATTCGTGCGAGCGCGATACTCTATTGCCATCTGACGATAGGCGGCATTCTGAATACTATCGGCCGTAAAATGCAAAACCAAGTCGTATTTTTTTTCTTGAAAGGCACTCCTAACCAAAATGTTGCGAATAAGTTCTCGCTGCTGTCGGGGTAAGTTCGGCGAAAGTTGGAGCCACAAGGGTAGATCCAAGACATCGTCGGCCATTTGGAGCAATTTAATGGCTTCTGCATACTGCTTGTGCTCGTACATGAAAAGTCCTCCGGCCAGCAAATTGGGGTAAAAATCGTGAAGCAGGCGACTCAGTTTCTTGTTGTTCGACTTTTGGGTAAGGGCATCATAACGCCGCGCACAATTAAAGAAATCGTAGGCGGTCTGAAAGAAGCTGAGGGTGTCGTAAGCTTTATGCAAATAGATTTTTTCATTCTCCACGCTGTTGGCTGCTACGGCTGCGTCCATTCCGAGTACATACAATTTTGGATTATCGCGAAGCGCAGAATCGGCCATCAAGCGCTTGGCGGCATTGAGAGCGTCGAGCGGGCGGCCGGCTTTGAGTAAAGCATGAACCGGCTTGAGCGGATTAGCTGCAAAAGCAACAGAACAGAAAGATAGCAGGCAACACAATAAGTATTTCATATATAAAATATGCGATAAGAGCGAGATGTGATTCGTTTAGAAGTCCGTTGTGGGCGGTATTGGCGTTGTCGGTTTTCGCCATTTAATCTGCGTAAAGCTGCAGCAGTCTGTCGGCAATGCCGAAAGGTTTCTGCAAAGGAAATCCACGGACTCCACCGGGAAAAGCTAAAACAATATCAGAGGTTTGATCTGCTCTTCTTGCCCCGAAGGAATCCGTGGAGAAATGAATCGGCGATGTGCTTAACGCAGATATTGATCCATTTCTTTTGATTTCTCTGTCATGTCCAAATTGTTATAGATCTGCTGGAGAGGAGAAGCCCAACGCTTGGGCTCATCCGGCAACAATGCGCGTACTTTTTCAAAGTAAGGAAGTGCCTTGCGGTAGTAAGGCTGCACTTTTGTCTCCATTACTTGCTTGTAAAGTTTGGAATAAGTGGGCGGAATCTTAATGACGCGATTTTGTACTTGCGTTACGACGTCATTCATGTAGCTGTAAGCCATACCGACATTCGCTTCTACGAAGTTGGGATCAATAGCTAAAGCCTTAGAAAAGTCTTCTTCTGCCTTTGCATAGCTGAAGGGCTTCATATTTAGATAAACGCTACCACGCAGATAATAAGCTGCTTTGCTTTGTGGGTGGTCTTTTACAAGGTTGTCGGCCATAGATAAAGCACCGGCTCTATCGTCTTTCTGAATGTAATAGTAGAGCAAGTTTTGAATAAAGTTGGGGGTCTCAGTGCGAATCACGGCTTCCTGCAAGGTCTTCAAATAGGCAGCAGAATCTTGCTTGCCCAAGTAGGCTTGCATCTTCATAATGTAGAGATCGCGTGTGCCTGTTTCGTCTTGCAAGGCGAGATCGGCATATTTCAACACGTCATCCCAGTCGTTTTGGCCGTAGCAAAGGATCGTCAAGTTGTATGCTGCTTGGGCGTACTCCGTCTTCTTAGCCTTGTAGATAGAGTCGGTCTGCTGGGGGGTAAAGACGGGATTCTTCGGAAGCTCAATAAACTTCTTGAAATACGTGATAGCCTCGTTGCGATTGCCGTTTTGGTTCACGAAAAGCGCAGCGTAGTTGTAATAATCCAACATCGCAGCGATGCGCGAGCCGTTAATGGCGTTAAATTTTGGCTTCACCTTGCCTTTTTCATCGGCCTTGTTGTCGGCCTCATAGCTCTTCGTGTAGTTAATGATAGCCTTGTCCAAATTTACGCAGTAGCCTGTCGTGTCAAAAGGTTGGCTTTGTGCCGCCTTTTGCAACTCCGGTTCCATCAAACGTGTGTGGGCGTCGGCTAAAAGGTTGTACATTTCAGCAAACTTCGTCGTCTTAGGATTCTGAAGCGCTTCATTAAGAATCGAAATCGTACCATTAAAGTCACGATTCTGCAGTGCGCTTTGCGCTTTCTGCAAGGCAGAGTTTTGCGCAAGGCCAACTCCTGCAAGCATTGTCAATGCAATGGTCGAAAAAACTTTTTTCATAATCACCGGGCCTCTTTGCTACGAACGCCGTATAGGTCTTTCGACGACGGCAGATGCGATGCCGTGTGGCCAAATAAAAGGTTATCTATTCCGTTAATTGTCTATTTGTTCGTTTGTTTCAATCGTTGTTTCCGGAGCATCGGACGTGGTCGGCTCATCTACAGCTTCGGTTGACGCATCTAGGGCTTCTGCGTCCTCATCTTCTGTCGTTACGACGCAAACACTGCTTATGCTGTCGTTGCGCTTTGTCAGATTGATGAGTTTAACGCCTTGCGTGGCGCGTCCCATCACACGTACGTCGGCAACTTTCAGACGTAGCGTGATGCCGCTGCGATTGATGATCATCAAATCATTGTCGTCCGTCACGCTCTTTATGGCTGCGACTTTTCCGGTCTTGTCCGTGAGTTGCAAAGTCTTGACACCCTTGCCGCCACGGTTGGTTTTGCGATAATCTTCGATGGCGCTACGCTTTCCGAAACCTTGATCGCTGACCACCATGATGGTTTCTTTTTCGGGATCATTTATACATACCATTCCGACAGCTTGATCCTCGCCGTCTTCATCAAGACGAATGCCGCGTACACCTGTAGAAACGCGCCCCATAGTGCGCACCGCGTCTTCATTAAAGCGAATTGCGCGGCCGTTGCGGTTAGCTATGACCAGCTCGTCTTGACCATTGGTGAGCACAACGCTGACTACGCGATCTTCTTCTCGAATCGTGATCGCCTTAACGCCGTTTGTGCGCGGCCGAGAGTACTCTTCGAGACAAGTTTTCTTAATAATACCCTCCGCAGTACAGAACACAACATAATGAGACTTGTTAAAGTCGGGATCATTGAGCTTCTTTATGTAGAGGAAGGCGTTAACTGAGTCGTCCGCCTCTATGTTTAGCATATTTTGGATCGCACGTCCTTTCGCGTTCTTCGCACCTTCCGGCAACTCATACACCTTTAGCCAATAACAGCGGCCTTTTGCGGTGAAGAAAAGCATCGTATTGTGCATCGTAGCCGGGTAAATGTATTCGATGAAGTCTGCATCGCGTGTCGTTCCGCCGCGACTTCCTACGCCGCCGCGGCCTTGTGCGCGAAATTCGGCCAATGGTGTGCGTTTAATGTAGCCCAAATGGCTGATCGTGATAATAACCTCGTCGTCGGCGTAAAAATCTTCAGGATTAAACTCTTCAGCAGAAAGCTTAATCTCCGTACGGCGCACATCGCCATACTTTTCTTTGACTTCGTTCAACTCATCTTTCATCACCTGACGGCAAAGTTCGTCGTCAGTAAGAATGCGGTTGTAATAATCTATCTTGCGTTCCAGCTCTTCATACTCTTGATGTAGCTTATCCTGCTGTATGTTTGTCAGCTGCGACAAGCGCATGTCGACGATCGCTTTAGCTTGAATATCGTCGAGTTCAAAGCGCTTTTTAAGTGCTTCGATGGCTTCTGCGGGCGTCTTGCTGGCGCGAATGAGTCGCACGACCTCATCTATATTATCGCTGGCTATGATTAAGCCCTCCAAGATATGGGCACGCTCTTGCGCCTTACGCAAATCATACTTCGTACGACGAATTACCACCTCGTGGCGATGATCTACGAACGTACGAATACAATCTTTCAGCGAAAGCACTTTGGGGCGGCCGTGCACCAAGCCCACACAGTTGACTGCGAAGCTGCTTTGCAGCGCAGTCATCTTAAAGAGTTTGTTCAGCAGCACGTTAGCGTTTGCATCGCGCTTCACCTCGATGACGATGCGCATGCCTTCGCGGTCGCTTTCATCGTTCACATCGCTGATGCCCTCTATGCGTTTTTCGTTCACCAAGCGAGCAATGTCCTTGATCAACTCAGCTTTGTTTACGCCGTAAGGGATTTCGTTTACGACGATCGTATCATGTTGCGGTCCGTTTTCTATTTCCGTCTTAGCGCGTAAGATAATGCGGCCGTGTCCGGTTTCGTAAGCGCTTCTTACGCCTTGCAGACCCATAATGAAAGCCCCAGTCGGGAAGTCCGGCGCTTTGATATGCTCCATCAAGCCTTCGACATCGATCTCCGGATTATCAATATAAGCCACGCAACCGTCGATTACCTCGCTCAAGTTATGGGTAGGCACATTCGTAGCCATACCCACGGCGATACCCGTCGCGCCATTGACCAAAAAGTTTGGGATGCGCGTCGGCAAAACGGTAGGTTCCTTCAACTTATCGTCGAAGTTGTTTTGCATATCTACCGTTTCCTTATCCAGATCGAGCATCATAGTTTCGCCCATAAGGCTCATGCGCGATTCCGTATAACGCATAGCAGCCGGCGAGTCGCCATCGATCGAACCAAAGTTTCCTTGTCCGTCCACTAAGGGATAGCGCAAGTTCCAATCCTGCGCCATACGCGTCAACGCGCCATAGATTGAGCTATCGCCGTGTGGGTGATATTTACCGAGCACTTCACCCACGGTGCGGGCCGACTTCATATAAGCTTTATCGTGCGTATTTCCGATATTCATCATTGCATATAGGATGCGTCGCTGCACGGGTTTGAAGCCGTCGCGCACATCCGGCAAGGCACGAGATACTATTACGGACATAGAATAGTCGATATAGGAGGCTTTCATCTCCTTTTCAATATCGACTTTAATGATTCTGTCTTGATCTATCATTTAATTGGTTCTTAAAAGCATAAGGTTTCAGCCGCCGAAAACCGGAAAGGCATCATCTTCATCTTATTTTGAAGCAAAAGTAAGGCTTTTTCTTGAAACAAAAGCCGGTGTTTGGGGTAAAAGTTTCGATTTAAGCCCATTTTCTTTTGCGCTAAGCGCTTTTACCTCTCTATTCGGGGAGGTATCGGAGCGAAGGTCCGACGCGCTGAAATCGTATTCTTTTTTTCTTGGGCTATGTAGACGATGCCGCCGATTTGTATGCTGTACAGGAAGTACCCAATGATGCTGCCTAAGGCCATACAGCCGAAGAGTAGCACATCAAAATAGCCTGGCAACCCGTTCGTATCGCCCAGCATAACGCCCCAAGCGTTGGTCATCTTGCTCATAAGCAAGATGAGGGTCGGCATTTGCCCAACGAGCATTATTGTGCCAAAGGGGATCGCCGTGAGCAAGAAAAGGATGACCATTGCCCCTAAGCGGCGGTGGCTAAACGTGGCGCACAGACTTTGCAAGGCGGTTCGTTTATAGATAACATAATGTACGAAAGTCATACTATAAGCAATCAGCAGACCGATGCAGATCATCACGGCCGGAATCCACCAAAGCGATGTATGCTCGCGCGTCAACCAAACTGTACCTCCAAGCACCATCGCGTTGAAGACATTGTATATAAGGAGGAGCAGCAAGCAACGAGCACTTCTTTGCAGCCATACGCGACGCAAAACTTTATGCTTAAAGAGGCAAAGCCCGCAACGGCTGCTGATATTGCGCTTGTATTGTAAGGCAAAACCACCGCCCAACCCACTCTGTCCGAGCAACCAAAGCAGGAGGCCTACGACTAAGGCAATCAGCGTTCCCCACGAGGGGAAAAGCAGCGCCAAGCCCACTTGTGCGCCAAGCCCTGATTTCAATACAGCGAAAAAGGGAATGGCGTGTTGAGTGAGATACATACTTAATGCCACGGCGAACAAACCCGCCCCGATGCCGGCCATCAAGAGAAACGGCCAGAGGTAGCGAAGATAGGTGCGCCAATGCAGGACAAACTTTTTCCAAGCCTCAACGACGGCCCGCCGAACGCTGAAATCGTAATCAGATGATGTGTGAATTGTCATACTTTCGACTATTTACGAAGCGAAGATAACGCTTTTGCGCATTGCGAACACGCAAGGAGCAGCGAAAAAATGTTCATCGCTCATTTTTTTAGTCGTGGAAACGGTATCGGTAGTTGTAAATGCACCTTACGCCACTTCCGTAAAGGGCAGCTACCGACCAATGCCATAACGGCAGCGATGCGCGACCGGCCGTTTGCGTCTCGCCACAGTTCACAAGGGACTTAATCTGCACGGCGAGAACAAAGAAATAACAATCTAAAAGCCATACTTTTAGAACAACATAATCCTACCGCGCAGGTTTTTCATCGTGAGCACAAACCTTTTTCATCGTGAGCGTAAACCTTTACGATCGTGAGCGCAAGACTTTTTCATCGTGAGCGCAAACTCCGCACCTGCGTCCTTTAGCCTTCGATGATGCGGGGGCGGGGCCGTGGTATCAGACTTCGTCAGCTGCTGTCGAACTTTGGATAAACGCGCTCGGAGGCTACGCAAGCAAAAAAGCGGGAAGCCTTAGTAGGCAAGTGATTTGCTCGAGCCGCGATGCGCCCTTCGACCCTGCAAACAGCGCGCGCCGCGCAAAAGAACAAGCGCTTCGCATAAAAAGACGACGGAAAAGCCCGCTGAAGGCTGCGAGTTGATCGCAAAAAGCGCATTTTTCAATTTTTAATCTCAAGCCTGATGAGGCACAAATCTTGTTAGCATCGACCCGATGTGGGCACTTTCTTGTTTGAAAGTATAGGATTTATTGCTAACTTTGCCCCTGAGTGCTTGCCAAGTTCCAACGTCATGACTTCAAAAAAAGACGGGCGAACGAATAGCAAGCCGACAGGCAGTGCAAAAACAGTGCTGCTCAAACAGAAAAAACAAGAAAAGTATGGCAACAGCAATCGACATACGCGAACTTAACGCACTCATCGAAGCGCAATCAGGCTTCCTGACCGATCTGACGACCGGCATGGAGCGTAACATTGTAGGGCAACGCCATTTAATTGACTCCCTGCTCACAGGCCTTTTGAGCGACGGGCACATTCTGCTCGAAGGCGTTCCGGGTCTGGCCAAGACACTCGCCATTAAAACGCTGGCTTCGCTCATTGAAGCCCGCTTTAGTCGCGTGCAGTTTACGCCCGACCTTTTACCCTCCGACATTATCGGTACATTGATTTATAGCCAGCACGACGAGCGCTTTTCGACAAAGAAAGGACCGATTTTTGCCAACTTTGTCTTGGCCGATGAGATCAATCGTGCGCCGGCGAAAGTGCAGAGTGCACTGCTCGAAGCGATGCAAGAGCATCAAGTGACGATTGGCGAGGAGACCTTTGCGCTCCCCCACCCCTTCTTGGTGCTGGCTACGCAGAACCCGATCGAACAGGAGGGTACGTATACGCTACCCGAAGCGCAGGTGGACCGCTTTATGCTGAAAGTAGTCATTGATTATCCTACGCTAGAGGATGAAAAGAAGATCATTCGCAGCCATTTGAACGAGCATTACTCGGAAGAGGTTCAACCCGTTGTCAGTCTGGATAAGATTCTCCACGCACGCGAGATCGTCAAGAAAGTTTACGTTGACGAGCGCATCGAGCAGTATATAGCCGACATTGTTTTCGCAACGCGTCGCCCCGAAGCTTACAAGATGCCGGAAATGAAGCGTTATATTAGTTTCGGCGGCAGTCCGCGTGCGGGCATCAACTTGGCTTTGGCCAGCCGCACGCGTGCTTTCTTAAAGCGCCGCGGCTACGTGATACCGGAAGACGTGCGCGACGTGGCGTACGACGTACTCCGCCATCGCATCGGTCTGACGTACGAAGCTGAGGCCGACAACGTGACGACGGATGTCATTATCACCGAAGTGATCAATAAGGTCGAAGTGCCCTAAACGCTATCGTTAGAATAAAGGTCTGAAAGATGGAGACGCAAGACCTGCTGAAGCAAGTAAGGCGCATAGAGATAAAAACCCGCCGACTGACGAATAATATCTTCGCCGGCGAGTATCACTCGGCGTTTAAGGGGCGCGGTATGTCCTTTTCCGAGGTGAGAGAATATCAGCCGGGAGATGACGTGCGCGACATCGACTGGAACGTGACCGCTCGTACGAATCGCCCTTACGTAAAAGTGTATGAGGAAGAGCGCGAATTGACGGTGATGCTGCTTGTCGACGTCTCGGGCAGTCTATCCTTTGGCTCGCAACGCTGCACACAACGCGACTTGATTGCGGAAATAGCTGCGACGCTCGCCTTTTCAGCCATACAGAACAATGATAAAATCGGGGTGCTCTTTTTTTCGGATCGCGTGGAAAAATTCATTCCTCCGCAGAAGGGGCGACGCCACATATTATATATTATCCGCGAACTGCTTACGTTTACGCCGCAATCGCGGCGCACGGATCTTGGCGTAGGCTTGGAATATCTGGTCAGAGCCATCTCGAAGCGCTGCATTGCTTTCGTACTCTCTGACTTCATCGACCGAAAGGACTTCTCGCAATCGCTGCGCATCGCTTCGCGCAAACACGATGTGGTTGCCGTCAGAGTGTATGACCACCGGATGGCGGAACTGCCGGATGTGGGCTTGATGCGCGTGGGCGACGCGGAAACCGGACACGAACTATATCTCGATACATCAAGTAAGCGCATACGCGAATTGCAACGCCGTTGGTGGGCGGATGAAGATCAGCGCTTGAAAGAGCTGTTTCGCAAATCGAAAGTCGATTTCACGGCGATCTCGACGGTAGAAGACTACGTGGTAGCCTTGCGGAACATCCTCCGCCAACGCGCATAGTCGGATAGAAAAAAGAATATGCTGAACCCTATACGTATATATATATTATTGTGTCTGTGCTTGTCGACGCTGCGCGGCTTCTCGCAAGTCGTGGTCGAGGCAAAGCTGGATACAGCCGACATCTTGATCGGTCAGCAAGTGCAATTGCAGGTAAAAGCGACGACCGACAAGCGCACACACATTATTTTTCCTGTTTATGCACAGGAGGATCAGATCACGCCCGGCGTGGAAGTGGTCGACAATGGGAAGACGGACACGCTAAAGCAAGACGGCGACGACCGCATTACGCTGATACATCGCTATATGGTGACGAGTTTTGACTCAGCGCTTTATTCGTTGCGCCCCTATGTGCTTGTGGGCGGCGATACGATTGCGGCGCGCGATATTGTTGGCCTTAAAGTGAGTACCGTTTCGGTGGATACAGCCCACGTGGAGCGCTTTGAGGGGCCGGATGGCGTAGTCGAAGGAAGTTTTGTATGGACGTGGCGCTTACTTTTGTTGGCTTTCTTGCTGCTTCTGCTGGTTGGCGGCGTTTTCATCTGCGTCGTGCGATTGTCAGATAAGCGTCCGGTCACCAAGCGAGTGGTGATTCCGCCGGCCGTACCGCCACATCAAGAAGCGATGGCGCGCATTGAGCAACTCAAAACGGCAAGAGCAAATGCCAATGTAGCCAACAAGGATTATTATATGCAGTTGACGGATACGCTACGAGCGTATATCTCCGGCCGCTTTGGGGTTAACGCCCGCGAAATGACCTCGGGAGAAATCATAAACGCCTTGCTACACACAGGAGATGAGACGGCCTTGCGTGAACTACGCGAGATCTTTGAAACAGCTGACTTGGTAAAGTTCGCAAAATATGAATCTTCGCTCAATGAAACAGATCGCAGTTTGCTGCAAGCTGTAGATTTTGTCAACACGACAAAACCTGCTACGACGCAAATGCCGAAGCCTGTCGTAAAAATCGTAACGCCGGGCGAGACGCAGCAAAGAAACATACGCCGGATTTATTGGGGAACGGGCCTTGTCTTGTCGCTATTAAGCCTGAGCTTGGCTGTCTTTTTGATTGTTGAAATTGTAGAAACTTTCTTTTGACGCGTATGACATTTGCCCAGCCCTATTATTTCTTATTGTTCTTGCTGTTGATTCCGCTTATCTTGTGGCATTTTCTGCTGAAAGGGAAGCGCGAATCCACTTTGACCTTGTCGACAACGTATCCTTATAGGCAGTTGCCACGAACACCACGCACGGCGCTCATTCATTTGCCTTTCTTACTAAGGATCTTGACTTTTGCTTGCATAATCTTTGCGCTGGCTCGCCCGCAAACGCACAATGCGTTGAGCAGTAAAGAGACAGAAGGTATCAATATAATGATGGCGATCGACGTCTCAACGAGTATGCTCACGCCGGACCTTCCGCCCAGTCGTATTGAAACGGCTAAACAGGTGGCTTACGAGTTTATCAATAATCGTCCGGACGACAACATCGGCTTGACTGTCTTCGGCGGCGAGGCTTACACACAATGCCCCTTAACAACGGACCATTCTGCGCTACTCAATATGTTTAAGCAAGTAAATTGCGACTTGCAGAAGGAAGGAGTCATAAGTCCGGGAACGGCTATCGGTATGGGCTTATCGAGTGCCGTGTCTCATTTGGAGCAAAGTAAGTCGAAGAGTAAGGTAATCATTCTTCTGACGGACGGCGAAAACAACGCCGGCGAAATATCTCCGCTTACAGCGGCTGAAATGGCAAAGCGCTTGGGCATCCGCATCTATACGATTTCTGTAGGAACGGACGCTGCGGTCAATCAACCCGTAGCAACGCTACCCAACGGTGAGATCTACGAAGCCGCGATTAAGCAGAACACAGACCCGAAAACCTTGGAGGCAATCGCAAACTCAACGGGCGGGAAATTCTATCAAGCCCGAAGCAAAGCGAAATTAAGAGATATCTATCAAAACATAGACCGTTTAGAGAAGACAAAGCTGAAGGTGAGCAATTATAATCGACACTACGAAGCCTATCAATTGTTTGCTTTAGTTGCGCTCTTTACGTTTGCACTGGAAATATTGTTGCGTCTGACTTGGTTTAGACGTATTCCTTAGCTTTAACCCACGACGCGAAATTTATGTTCAGATTTGCTGATCCGGAATACTTATATTTGTTGCTGCTAATTCCTTTTTTGATCGGGATTTACCTACTTACGGCCCTTCGAAACAAGCGGCGCTTGCGCAAGTTCGGAGATCCGCGACTGCTGATTGCATTGGTGCCGGCTTATTCCCGCCGCAAACCTTTGGTAAAGTTTGTTTTGCTTTTGTCGGCTTTGATTACATTGATCGTACTCTTAGCCCGGCCGCAAAATGGTCTAACTACAACGAGCGAAAACAAAAAAGGAATCGAGGTAGCTGTGATGCTGGACGTTTCCAACTCAATGCTGGCGCAGGATGTCAGCCCCAATCGCTTGGAGCGTGCGAAGCTGCTCGTCTCTACGCTTATTGACCGTATGCAAAACGACAAGATAGCGTTAGGCGTCTTTGCCGGCGAGGCCTATCCTCAATTACCCATCACGGGAGATTACGGCGCGGCCAAACTATTTCTGAATTCGATTACGCCGGGAATGGTAACATTGCAGGGAACGAACCTTGCGGCGGCCATTAATTTAGCTGATAAAAGTTTTACGGACAAGAAACGCGTAGGCAAGGCCATTATTATCATCACCGATGGGGAAGACCACCAAGGCGGAGCTGAGGAAGCGGCGGCCGTAGCAGCCAAAGAGGGCCGAAAAGTGTACATCTTGGGCATCGGAAACCCCGGTGGCGCACAAATACCTTTGGGAAATGACTACTTAAAAGACAACAATGGGCAAGTTGTAGTAACGAAATTAAACGAGCAAATGTGTCGCGAAGTAGCCAAAGCCGGCGATGGACTTTACTTGCACGTAGATAATTCGAACGCGGCCCAAGAGCAGTTGCAAGCCGCTTTGGGGCAACTGCAACAAGCTTCAGAGCATACCGACTACACAAGCTACAACGAGCAATTTCAAGCCATTGCGCTGATCCTTTTACTTTTGTTGTTCATCGAAAGTTTTGTCTGCGAAACGAAAAACCCTTGGGTACAACGCTGGCATCTTTTTAATCGAAAGCAATGAAGCATTTGATACTACTCTTTCTCTCCATTAGTTTATCGGCTGCCGCACAAACGGCCGACTGGAAACTAATGCACCGCGGAAACAGGGCCTTTGAGGCAAAACAATATGATAAGGCGGAACAACTGTATCTGCAAGCCATCAAGCAAAATCCTAACAATACCCGCGCCCATTTTAATTTAGGCGACACTTATCTAGCCAAGAGAGACGGCAAAGCTGCGATCAAACAATTTCAAGCCGTTGCTCAAGCAGAGAAGAACAAGCAACTAAAAGCTATGGCCTATCATAATATGGGTGTGATCAATCAAGCGGCGGCTTTGGAAGCAAACGGTGCGCAAAAGCAGCAGTATTTGCAGGAAGCGATTGAGCATTACAAAGCCTCCTTGCGCAACAATCCGCAAAGCGATCGGACGCGCTATAATTTGGCGCTTTGTCAGCACCAACTGAAGCATGACAAAAATCAGCAACAGCAGCGTCCGCAGCAACAACCCCGCCAGCAGCCTCGTCAACAACAAAATAAGCAACAGCAACAATCGCCCCAACAGCAAAAAAACAACGCTTCGCAGTCCGAGCAGGAGGTACAACAACTCCTAAACCTCGCGCGTCAAGCCGAGCAGCAAGCGCGGCAGAAGGTAAACAAGTCGCAAGCGCAACCACGCAAATTGGAAAAGAATTGGTGATCCTATGAAACAAGATAAGACCAACGGAAGTACACATTATATATATACTACATTCTTCCTCCTGCTTCTACTCTTTGGACTACAGCCTACGGCGCAGGCCCAACAACTAAGCGTAGAAGCCCCCTCAACAGCCGATATCAACGGCTATTTCCACTTAAAATATAAAGTAGCGACCACATCCGCATCCGGTTTTCAAGCGCCGGCGTTGTCCGATTTTATCATTCTGTCCGGCCCGAACGTGGCGCAGAGTTCCAACTACAAGATGATCAATGGCCGCACGACCAATAACGAATCAACAACTTATACTTTTATCCTACAACCCCGCCGCAAAGGCACTTTAACGATAGGATCAGCATCAGTACAAGTAGGCGGAAAAACGCTTCACTCCCGCTCCGTGACCATTAACGTAACGGGTACGCCCGGAAAGTCGCAAACCGCCAACGCCGCAAGCAATAGCAGCGCTTCCTCCGCACAAGTTACGGCTGACGGACCTATAAATAGTCGAGACCTTTTTATTACTGTGACGCCCAGCCGTCGCCGCGTTTTTCGACAAGAAGCCATTTTGCTCACCTATCGCGTGCATAGCGCTGTCGGCATAAGCCTGCAAAATGTCATGATGAGCAGTAAGCCCGATTTCAAGGGCTGGGTTTCACAGGAAATACCCCACTCTACCGTACAAACAAGTCTGGAGCGCATCAACGGAAAGTCGTATCGCACGGGCATCATTCTGCAATACCTTATCTTCCCGCAACAAGAAGGCAAGCTCACCATCCCCGGTATCAATTTCACATGCACGGTTGTTCGCCGCTCGGTCGATTTTTCCGACCCCATTGAGGCCTTCTTCAATGGCGGAGGTGAGGTCGGCGTACAGGTACAACGCGCCTCAGCGCCCACAACCGTCACGGTTGATCCGCTCCCACAGCCGCAGCCGGCGGCATTCTCCGGCGCCGTAGGGCGCTTCTCCATATCCGGCCAATTACTCACAAAAGATTTGAGTACCAATGATATAGCTACGTATCGCGTAGTCATAAAAGGCAATGGCAACCTCAAACTTATCACGCCGCCAAGTGTTGTTTTCCCGAAAGACTTCGACACTTTCACCCCGAAAACAACGCAAGAAGTAAAGGTAGGTGTTGACGGCACTTCCGGCCAAGTCGTGTTTGATTATACTTTTGTCCCACACAATGTTGGAAAGTACACTTTACCGGCCGTACAATTCGTATATTTCAACCCATCAAGCGGCAAATATGAAACCTTGCAAACGGCCATGAAGCATCTAATGATAGGTAAAGGCCGCCATTCGTCCGCAGATGTGCAGCGGGAGTTGGCTCTGCGCAATAGCGACATTCATCCTTTGCTCCCGGCCGAGCCGACTTTTGATGCCGCACATCCTTTCTGGTGGGGTTCGTGGACGTATTTCGGCGCCTATTTCTTACTATTACTCGCCGCCGGTGGCGCATATATTCTCATTCGGCGCAAAGTGGCGCGCGATGCCGACGAAGTGGGCCTCCGCCAATCTAAGGCCGGCAAAGCGGCCAAGCGGCAACTGAAGCAGGCCTACCAACTTTTAGCACAACAACAAGAGAAGCCGTTCTACGAAGCGCTGAATAATGCGCTGCAAACTTACTTGGCGGCAAAATTCAAGATCTCTACGGTCGATTTATCGCTCGATGTCGTAAAAGCAGCATTGGCAGCCCACCATATTGCACCGGATACGATTCAAGCCGTAGCAGATGTATGGTCCGCTTGTGAGTATGCACGCTTCGCTCCGGCTGCAAACGATATGCAAAAGAACGAATTATACCGGCAAGTGGCGCAGATCATTGATCGCGTAGAAGCAGCCTTCCAATCAGGAGGTCGTAAAGGCAAGTTGCCGCCACTCCCCCTACTTCTACTCCTGTTGACCTTGATGGGCGCACTGCACAGTTTATCATTGTCGGCTGCCCCCTCAACCAAAGCAGAAGGCGAAACCCTCTACGCCAAGCAGGATTACATTGGTGCAGTTGCCGCTTTCGAGCGCACAGCCAAGACCAACCCGTCAGCAGCATCTTATTACAATTTAGGCAACGCCTATTACCGCACAAAGAATCTGCCGCAGGCCATTCTTTATTACGAACGTGCGCTACGCCTGTCACCTACCAATGCAGATATTCGCCACAATTTAGCCGTAGCTCGCGCCCATCTGCCGGCGCACAACAATATGCAGTCAGAGATGTTCCTCATCTCTTGGGCGAAGGCGCTGATGCGATTCTTCACGGCCGACGCTTGGGCACGTATCAGTCTGTTTATGTTCATCTTGGCCTTACTGGGCGGTTTGCTCTTCCGCTTCTCGAGCCGCGTCATCGGGCGAAAGATTGGTTTCACTACGCTTCTTGTAGGCCTCCTGCTTACTATCTGCTGCAATGTCTTTGCTTGGCGGGCCACGCGCGCCTACTTCGATGAGCAGAAAGCCGTAGTAATGCGCCCCACGACCGTATTTATCAGTCCGGATGGTGCTTCTAAGCAAGCCGGACAACTGAACGAGGGCACAACCGTGACCATTACGGATAAGACAACGCAATGGTGGCGCGTCCGCTTACCCGATGGGCGCGAAGTATGGGCTCAATCGGCCACGATGGAGCAAGTATAATCAGCAAACAAACAAAAAACAAACACCTCATGATCATAGGTATAGCCGGCGGAACCGGATCCGGAAAATCGACCGTCGTAAGAAAAATCATCGCACAGCTCCCCGCGGAGCAGGTATCCGTATTGCCGCAAGATTCATATTATAAGCGGGCCCCCAAGGGCTACTCTATCGAAGACTTGCGCAAGATGAATTATGACCACCCCGATGCTTTTGATTGGGAACTCTTAGAAGAGCACGTGCGCGAACTGCGTGCGGAGCGCGCCATACGTCAACCGGTCTATTCGGTGCTCACTTGCGACCGCTGCGAAGAAACTATTTTGGTAAAACCTTCGAAGGTGATCATCATAGAAGGTATTATGGCTTTATATCGTAAGGAATTAAGAGATATGATGGACCTGCGAATCTACGTCGACGCTGATCCTGATGAACGCTTGATCCGCGTAATCAATCGCGATGTCGTAGAACGCGGCCGCACAGCTTCGATCGTGATGGAGCGCTACTTGCACACATTAAAGCCGATGCACCGCGAATTTATCGAACCGACCAAGGAATATGCCGACATCATCATACCGCAAGGCGGCGAGAACGAGAAAGCCATCGGCATACTCCGTTCTTATCTGGACCAAGTATTGTGTGGTCGCCCTACGGAATAAGAATCGTTAGGCAAAGGGGTTGATTTCCTTTGCTGCGTATAGATACAAGAGAGACGGCTTGTCGCAATGACGAGTCGTCTCTCTTGTTCTTTTGAATCATTAGGTCTAAAAAGTAAGGCTGCGAAGCAAGCCACAGAAAGGACGCCTTAGAACAGAACGCTAAAAATCAACACTTTATAAGTCTCACAACAAAGAACGCGATCGACAACAACCCACATCTTCCTTGTACGCTCGTGAGCGTACACCTTTTTCATCGTGAGCGTAAGCCTTTGCGCTCACGAGTGCAAACCTTTGTTGTCGTGATAAAAAACGAACCTGTGGCGTACTGCGGCGCTGATTAGCCGAGTTGGTAAGCGATGCGCTGCGATTGGTCCTCCAGATAGATGATGCCGCAGCGCTGAAAACCATTCTGCACCAATAATTGTTGCATCTTCAGGTTATCCTTATGCGTATCGGCACGAACGACGGCCGACTTGCTGCGGGCGAAACTAAGACAGGCGCGAAAAATGCCCCCTACTCGCCCATCAGAAGCAAGCCGATGAATCGTCACATAAGGCAAGTCGTTGGGCCACTCCCCATCATACAGGCGTTGATACGTGGGTTCGATGCCGCAAAGCAGGCAAAAAGCGCCGACTATTTGCCCATCTTCGGTCGTACAAACAAAGCTGCGTTGCGCGCGAATGTCAGTTAAAAGGAGTTCGTCCGATGGATAGCCGTTGACCCATTGATGCACGTTTCCCCGACTACGCATCAAGCGGCGCGCAGCGGCATAAATGGCCGACATGGCAGGAAGATCATCAGGCAAGGCCGGACGAACGAGGAGGCCCGGAGCGGCTTGAGGAGCATGTGGCATAGCTAAAGATTAAAAATAAGCATCGGCAGACTGCGCTCGTCGATCTTGGGCGGTGCGTGCTGCGGCCTTCGACGGACAAAATACTGACTGAGACCGCCACAAACACTACCGAGTGAGGGGCTGCTGAGCTTCACGGGAGTGGTGCAGCCCCCTACGCAAGTGCAAATCGCTCCGACGACAATAATCTAAATGGAAAGTTCGTTGAGCACCTTGATTAGGTTTCTATCGATTGGTTTCTTCTTAGAAACGGCATCGATGAAGGGGACGTAAACGACTTCGTTGTTGCGTACGCCCACCATGATGTTGCGCTGGCCTTGAACGATGGCTTGAATAGCTCCGACACCGGTCACGCTGGCCAAGATTCGGTCGTGAGCCGACGGCGTTCCGCCGCGCTGCAAGTGGCCCAAGATGGAGACGCGCACATCGTATTCGGGATATTCCTTTTTCACGCGGTCGGCATAATACATCGCGCCGCACTTGGGGCTTTCGCTGACAATTACGATACAGCTCTTTTTGCTCTTGCGAATGCCGCGTTGCATAAATTCGATCAACTGGTCGCTATCGGTAGAGTCTTCCGGAATAATCGCAGCCTCAGCACCGGCCGCAATCGCACTGTTTTGTGCTAAAAATCCGGCATCTCGACCCATTACTTCCACAAAGAAGATGCGCTCATGACTGGTTGCTGTGTCGCGAATCTTGTCTACACACTCTTTGATCGTGTTCAACGTGGTGTCGTAGCCAATGGTGCTGTCCGTGCCATAAAGGTCATTGTCGATCGTTCCGGGCAATCCAATACAAGGGAAGTCGTATTCTTCAGCCAATTCCAAGGCGCCGCTCAGCGAACCGTTTCCGCCGATAACAACGAGTGCATCGATATTTTCGCGTTGCAAGGTTTCGTAGGCCTTTCCGCGACCTTCAGGTGTCGTAAAAGCCTGGCAGCGAGCTGTGCGCAAGATCGTGCCGCCACGTTGTATGATGTTGCTGACATTTTCTGTGGTAAACGGCGCAATATCGCCATTGATCAGTCCGTCATAACCACGATAAATGCCTTTGATCTTAAAACCATTTACAATGCCACTGCGCGTCACGGCGCGGATAGCAGCATTCATTCCGGGTGCATCGCCGCCTGAAGTCAAAACCCCGATACATCGTATTTTCCCCATATTGTTCTTGTCTAATTTGGTTTATAATAAAGTGGTCAGCCAAAAGACTAAAGCGCCCACGAGACCGCCCACAAGCACTTTTGGCATAAAGTGTTTCAAATAACCGCCAAAACTTATGCCTTCCATTCTCCACAGGGCTAAGCCGGCTGTGCTACCAATGAGCCACAAAGATCCGCCAAGCGCTGTGACGTAGCTTAATAGGGGCCAGAAATCACCATTCGGGCTGAACGCCGGTAAATGTTCGACATGGCGGAAGAGGGCTATATCGCTCAGCATCACGGTCATGTTGTTAAAGCATGCGGACAAAAGTCCGGCAAGGCCGCCTATTATATATATATTGTGTAAGTGCGTCGTTGTCCAAACAGCTACTTGCTGCAAAAGTCCTGTTTCGTTGAGTGCGCCAACCGCCAAAGAGATGCCGATAAAGTAGAGCATGTTCTGCAAATTTTGATATTGCAGGGCCATCGGGCGACGCCGGCTCACCATTTTATCGCTTGTCAGCAAACTTCTATTGCAGAACTCGTCGACAATCCACAACACGCCGAGCACGCACAGCGCCCCAACAAAAGAGGGAAGCTGCGTAAGACGATGGAAAGTGGGTATAAACCACAAGCCTCCGATGCCGATAATGAGCATAAGCAGGCGTTGCCAACGATTCAATACGGTATCGTCTCCGCGATATGGGAGTATGGTGTGCACGAGCTTCATGCTGTGGGGTAATTTGCGGTGCACTAAGTAAGTTGTTGTAAATAAAGCTGCCATACACGGCAGGATAAGCATAGAAGAATAATGGGTAGGCGTCACTAAACCTACGCCCCAAAGCGATAGGCTCGTTACATCGCCTATCACAGTAAAAGCTCCTCCACAATTGGCGGCTAAAACCACGATTGCGCCAAAGCGCTTGCGGAGCTCTGCATCGGCTACCATCGTATGCAAAAGGGCCAGCATCAGACAGGTCGTTGTCAGATTATCCAAATTGGCCGATAAGAGGAAGGTGATGATGGAGATGAGCCAAAGAAACTTCTTTGGGCGACGCGTGCGCAGGGCTTCATGGATAAAGTCAAAGCAGCCGTTATTGTCCAAGACTTCGATTATCGTCATCGTACCTAAGAGATACAAAACCACGCTTGCAGCATTCATCGCATAGGAAAGGAAGACGTGCTCGGCAATAAAGGTGCGCACTTCTTGTATGGTGGCCATCGCTTGATAGCCGGCAGCCAAAAAGGCTGAAAGATGCTGGGTAAAAACAAAATGACGCCCCGCTACTATATATAATAGCCAACAAGTGACGCCCATAAACATAGCAACGGCAGCTTTATTGACCTTATTAAAAATTTCGGTAGCGATGAGCGAAATTCCAATAAAAAATATCGCGGTAATAAAGAGCTCCATAAGCTTCCGGTTTGATTACCAAAACAAGAGCGGTAAACGGGACTCGAACCCGCGACCCTTAGCTTGGGAAGCTAATGCTCTACCAACTGAGCTACTACCGCGTGAATTGACGATGCAAAGATACTATATTAATATAAAACCAACCGCTGTCGGAAGAAAAATATCAAAGAAAAGGCTGTAGATGCAAGGATTTCTTCCTGCGCCATCAACGTTATTTCTGCTTTATGTTGCGCCCTTCGTGAACAATCGCGGGATTTGTATCGACATTTGGCGTTTCCGCGCCACCGCCGCCGGGCTTTTCTCCGCCGGGGTTCGTCCCCGGGTCATCACCTCCGGAAGGCTTATCAACGAAAGATGTTGCATAAAATTCGTAAACGTCAAGCAAGCCTTTACATTTAAAGTACTGCCCCGTCAAGCCCTTGATGACAAAACGCCTTTTGTAATGCTCGGGATGATCTTTCAAACTCAGCCCACCTCGTACATCGGGCTTCAATTTGATTGGTAGGCAACGCGCCACGTCCGTCTCCTCCGGCGTATCGGCCAAGAGAATATTGGTATTTTTATCTTCTGCCGCAGGAAGTCCAAAGACCGCCTTAGATAAAGAAGTTCCCGCAACAAAGCCAACGATATAGCCTCTTACGTAAAGCAGAGCATCGTCCGGACAATTTTGCACTTGAGCCACCGTGAGCGTATCAAAGTCTGTGTCCGGATCAACTACAGGCGGCTTTATCTTAGTTGTGTCCTTAGGATTACCGCCTTTGTTCTTCTTGCCAGGTAATTCTATCTTATTGCAACCAGACAACAAGATGAGAAAACAGATGAGAATCCAAGGCAATCTTCGCATACAACTATTCTTTACGGGCAATTAGGGATAAGAATTCCTCACGCGTTTTAGCTTGCGTAAAAGCGCCACTGAAATCAGAGGTCGTAGTAATGGAGTTTTCTTTTTCTATGCCACGCATTTGCATACACATATGCTTGGCTTCCAAAACGACCATTACGCCTAATGGATTCAAGGCCCGCTCTATACACTCTTTGATCTGAAGCGTCATTCTTTCCTGCACTTGCAGTCTATGCGAGAATATATCTACAACGCGCGCCAACTTGGATAGCCCCGTAATGTAACCATTCGGAATATAAGCAATATGGGCTTTTCCATAAAAAGGCAACAGGTGGTGCTCACAAAGCGAGTAGAAATTAATGTCTTTGACTATCACCATATGGCGATAATCTTCTTTAAACTTCGCGGAGGTTAAAACTTTGGCTGCGTCCATCGTATAACCGCGCGTTAAGTCAAGCATTGCCTTTGCCACACGCTCCGGCGTCTTGAGCAAACCCTCTCGTTCGGCGTCTTCGCCTAAAACGGTGAGGGTTTCTTTATATAATGTTTTGAGGCGCTCTATTCTCTCTTCTGTCGTCATTTTATAATATACAATTCGTTCATCTTATAGCTAAAATTGGCGAACTAACCACACGCACCTCATAAGAGACGCGGGCCTTTCGCAAGCGGGTCACGTAGCGTGCAGCTTCTTCGCGCGTATTGAAATCACCTACGCGGCAAACCCAATGAGGAGATATGAAGTGCACGTAGGCAGCTAACTCCGGAAAGTGTTGTTGGCACTTCACGCGCATCTGTTGCGCCTCAATCTTATCATTGCGCGAGTTGCCTCCCGTATAGATTTGTATGCGATAGCCTTGTGCCGACACGCGTTGACGCGCTACATAGCGATTACCTTGACGCGGACTACTGCTGCGAGTGGTTGATGCAGGCTTTGAGGCGGGTTTTGCAGTATTTGTAGCCGGCTTAGCTTCAGCTTTCTTTGCAGTTTGAGTCGTTTGAGCAGCCTTTCCTTTTTTATTGTTGACGATGTTATCAAGATCTGCGTCTTGTACTACCGTCAAGCGCCCCCCACCATTGCTTTGCTTGCGCGCATGATCTGTAAAGGTCTGCGCTTTTGAGCAAACAGAGGTCAAGATAAAAACGATAAAAAGTCCTCCAATACGTGTCATTCGTTGCTGTTTTTTAAGAAGGCCTCTCTCCACCATGATAGAGAGAGGTCTGAAAGCTTACGCTATACTTATTTCCAAGCATCAATAATGCCTGTGAAGCTATCAGCTTTGAGTGCTGCGCCACCAATAAGGCCGCCATCAACGTTCGGTTTTGCAAAGAGTTCTTTTGCGTTTGACGCTTTGCAGCTACCGCCGTAAAGGATGCTCGTCTCGTCGGCCGCTGCTTGACCAAACTTCTCTGCGATCGTAGCGCGGATAAATGCGTGCATTTCCTCTGCCTGCTCAGCTGTAGCCGTCTTGCCCGTGCCAATAGCCCAGACCGGTTCGTAAGCCAACACAACATTTGCAAATTGCTCCGGCGTCAAATCGTAGAGAGAGCCTTCGAGCTGCGCTTTAACCACCTCGTTTTGACGATTAGCTTCGCGCTCTTCAAGAATTTCGCCCACGCAAAAAATAACCTTTAAGCCGTTTGCAAGCGCCAGGTTTACTTTCTCTTTTAAAATTTCGGCCGTCTCGTGATAGTAAGCGCGGCGCTCGCTATGACCGAGAATCACATAACTTGCGCCAGTACTTTTCACCATTTCTGCTGAAACTTCACCCGTATATGCGCCTTTTTCTTTGTCTGCACAATTCTCAGCCCCCAACGCTACAACGTTTTGGTCCAAGGAGTTTGCAATAGAGGCCAGATGAATGAACGGCGTGCAAATGATTACGTCGCAGTTGGGCTTTTCTATCTTCAACGCATCGTTTAATTCTTTGGCCAATGCCACGCCTTCTTGCAGGTTAAGGTTCATTTTCCAATTGCCTGCCACAATTTTCTTTCTCATAGCCTTGTTTTTAAATCGTTTTATGAAGTTATAATGTCTGTAATACTTGGATCCAATCCATATACGATCTGCAAAGATACTAATAATCAGGGGAACAATGAACCAAAGTAGCAGGAGAAGTGCCCCGCTATGTTTGGAATGTTCCTGAATAAGCTGTAAAATTGAGCCCTCATCGTCAGCTATTGGCAACTCATTATTGCTCCATTTGGCCTCAATGCGCCCATTTTTGAGCAGCAACAAGCCGGGATTAGAGCGCACCATCGCCTTTAGTTGATCAGGCAATCCATAGAGCAAAGGATAGGCAGCCCCCGTGCGATCCTTCCAATCAGAAACCGTCTGCGGACGTTCAGTGGTCACACCATAAAAGGAGTAACCTTTATCCACGCAGAAGTCATATAAATCATTGATACGGTCATTGCTGCCGTCGTCGGCTGTAACTTCATCGGGTAAAGTCAGCAAAAACGTATAACTGGTATCCCCAAGCACCATAGCCGTCAAATCATTACCGGATTGATCTTGCAGATAGAAGTTGGCCCTTTCCATGGCGTGTCGATCGGGTATCTTTCCGTTATAAGCCGCACGGATGTCTGCTCCGATAGGGTAAGCGGTAAAATCAACAACCGGCAAATAATGGAGCGTATAAAGGCCAAGACTGACAATATAGACAAACGTCCAAATGGACGTAACCCATTCGTTGCGTTCTGAGATTAGTCTGATGTGACGGCCGGGGAATATACAGAGAAACAAAGCTGCGGCGAGTAGCACAACATTCTTCAGTAGTGTCTCTGCGTTTGTCAAAGTGATCGCTTCGCCAAAGCAACCGCAATCTTCCACCGAATTGGTTACATATATATATATGGTTATGGCCGTCATAATCGCCATAAATGCGGCGATGGCCAAAGTTGTCAATCTACGCCTTATGCCTAAGAGCAGGTTCATGCCCAGCATCGTCTCGGTTGTAGCGAGGGCTATGGCTGCGAACTGCAACAAGAGCGAATTGTCCTCAAAGTGCAGGTCGAAATGACCCAAATAAGCATTGAATTTGATGCACATTCCTCTCGGATCGACAGCTTTGACGAAGCCGGAAAACAGGAATGTACCCGCCAACAAAAAGATGCTGATGCGGACCAGCCAGAAGGCGACGATTGAAATCAGCTTTTTCATTCGGCTCAGCCTTCTTTCTCAATCGTGAGTTTGATTAAGCCAAAAACCGCATAGTTCATAATATCCATATAGTTGGCACCGATGCCTTCGGAGACGAGCGTTTCGCCCTTCAGATCTTCGATCTGCTTGACGCGAAACAACTTCATAAGGATAAGGTCTGTATAAGATGAGACACGCATAGCTCGCCAAGCTTCATCGTAATCGTGATTTTTGCGTAGCATCAGCGCCAAACTCTCGGCGGTCTTACTGTCATACAATGCGAGTGCTTGTTCGACCGTTAAATCTTCATCTATCGTATGCCCCAATTCGATTTGAATGAGTCCGATAATAGAATAATTGACCAAACCTATAAATTCGGGCACTATGCCTTCATCTACGAGCGAACTTCCCTTCTCTTCGAGCGAACGGATGCGGCGTGCTTTGATCAGCAGTTGGTCTGTCAGCGAGGGGATGCGGAGCAGACGCCAGGCAGCGCCATAATCGTGAAGCTTATGAACAAACAGCGAGCGACAAGTTTCCATTACTTGCACAAATTCTTGTTCTGTAGACAGTTCTATCATAATAATTGCTTTTGCAAGCAAAAGTACAATTAATTTAAGGATAAGCCAAGCAAAGCCTACTACAAGGCACGAAATTGCGCCTTTTATATTTTCGTTTGCCTTAAAAAACCGCGCAGTGCGATTTGTTTACCTATGATGCAGCATCAAGAACATGTAACTTAGAGCGACACACGAAAAACCAAGGATTCTTTTTCGCCGGACTATTTACATTGAGACCTTTGAAAAATGGCTCGGACATTTTACTAAAAAAAGTACGGACATTTTACTAAAAAAGTACGGACATTTTGACGAAAAAGTACGGACATTTTACGGGAAAGATTATGTAAACTAACGTGAGTTCGACGAATTCAGAACAAAGCAAGCTGTGTATCAATGGTCCTTTGTACATTGATGCACGGCTTCTTTGGAAACAGACAATAGGCAGCAATAGCCCCTAATAAGTTGACGATGAAATTGTCAAAGCATCTATGTCTGGAGTGTTCCACCTGCGCAATATTCTTTAGTTCATCATTCACCGTTTCAATAATGGCTCTTTTTCTGAGTAAAAGTCTGTCTGAGACACTCATTAAAGCTCCTT
>JABZGR010000048.1 GCA_015259125.1 Alloprevotella tannerae
GCGATTGAGGCGGTCTTTCCTACTCTTTTTGACGTTTATCGGACAGCAATAATATTTTTCACGAAAAAGGCTCTGCAACTCTTGGCAGTTTCGCAGGAAGTCGTTACCTTTGCACCGCAAATCAGCAAAGCCGATATAGCTCAGCTGGTAGAGCGACTCATTCGTAATGAGTAGGTCGCCGGTTCGAGTCCGGCTCTCGGCTCTTAAAGACGTAAAAGATTCATCTTTTGCGTCTTTATTTTTTGTACTTGTAAAAGACAAGGGAGAGATAGTTGGATAAAGGCTACAGAAAAACCTTAGAAAGATGATGCATCAAAGGGCTCTTGCCAAATATCCCAAGCCTTTTCAGCTTGCAGATGTAACATTTCCAAACCATTCTTCGTCATTGCTCCTTGTTCTTTCCCGCGAGATAAGAAGAGCGTCTCCGCCGGATTGTATATCAAATCATAAAGCAAATGGTAAGAAGATATTTCCTGATAAAGCAAAGGTGGGAATGTTGTTGTGTGTGGATGCATTCCGAGCGGCGTACAATTGATCACCAATGAAGTTGTGGCAAGCAGCTTCATATCGGCTAATTCTTCATAAGTGATTACGCCCATTCTTTTTGTTCTACTAACGAATTGTACGCTTATGCCTAACAAATTCAACGCATAACCTACAGCTCTTGCAGCACCACCGGTCCCTAATATAACTGCGCGAAGATCAAATGGGCGCAACAAGGGGCGCAAAGAAGTCATAAATCCATAATAGTCAGAATTGTAGCCTATCAAACCTTGGGGCGTAAAGCGAATCACATTGACGGCTTGAATAGCTTTCGCTTCCGGTGAGAGCGCATCAAGATAAGGAATGATTGCCTCCTTATAAGGAAGCGTAACGTTCAGTCCGCGAAGGTTTTGAGTGCGCTGTAAGAGTTCGGGAAAAGCGTGAGCGGAAGGCAATTCAAAGTTCTCATAAAATGCATTAAGGCGAAGCTGTGCAAACTTCTTATTAAAATAATCCTTTGAAAAGGAATGACCTAAAGGATAACCGATCAAGCCATAAATTTGTTGGCCCTCATTACTTTTCACCCACATACATCGTATTCAAACCAAAGGTATAGGATTTGAAAAACACGTGCTTGAAACCGGCCTTTTCCATTATCTTTTGCATGTCTCGCCCTTGAGGCACAGCTTCCATAGATGCCGGCAAATAGCTGTAAGCCTTCGTATCCTTAGAAATAAGACGACCAACAAGGGGCATCAACACGCGTGCATAAAGTTGAAATAATTGTCGCATTGGGAAGCGGCGCGGGCTGCTCAATTCTACAATAACGGCGTGACCCCCAGGCTTTAATACGCGAAACATCTCACTTAGTCCTTTATCTAAATCTTCAAAGTTGCGCACACCATAAGCTACTTGAACGGCATCAAAACTATTCTCTTCAAAACTCAGATCCAAGCAATCTTCTTTCTTAAATTGTATCTTCTCTGACAATCCTGCCACAGCTACCTTTTGACGTGCAACCTTAAGCATGCCTTCAGAAATATCTATGCCCACCACTTGATTGGGGTATAATGAACGCGTCGAAAGAATAGCAAAATCTCCCGTACCTGTGGCCACGTCCAAAATCACTTTAGGCTCAAAACTACGCAACTGCTTTATGGCAGCTCGACGCCATCGTTTGTCAATTCCTAAAGAGAGAAAATGATTTAGCTGATCATAAGAGTGAGCAATGTTGTCAAACATCTGCTCTACTTGCTCCGACTTGCTGGAATCAGCGTCGTAAGGTTTGATCTTTTCTTGCTTATACATATCTAAGAGTATCGTGTGCTCGATAAGGGGGAATAAAAAAGGATAATCCGAATTGAAGATAGGATTCTACGCTATCTCAATTCGGATTACTTATAGCAAAACTTATTGCTGCAAGAACTGCAACACGTTGCGCTCTATACGCTCTTCAAGCTTGTCGCTATCTTCTGCAACAAACTTTTCGCCCGTAATATGCTCGTAAAGCTCAATGTAACGATCAGAAATAGACTTAACGATTTCGTCGGTCATTTCCGGCACCTGCTGCCCTTCTTTGCCTTGAAAACCATTCTCCATCAGCCATTCGCGCACAAATTCTTTGGAAAGTTGGCGTTGTGGTTCACCCTTTTCAAAGCGTTCTTGATAACCATCGCTGTAGAAATAACGACTGGAGTCGGGCGTATGAATCTCATCCATCAAATAAATCTTACCATCGTGCAGACCAAATTCATATTTCGTATCCACAAGAATCAATCCGCGCTGAGCAGCAATCTCTGTGCCTCGCTTAAACAGCTGGAGCGTATATTTCTCTAACAGAGCATACTCTTCCGGAGTAGCCAATCCCTGCGCTAAAATTTCTTCCTTCGAAATGTCAGCATCGTGCTCGCCAATCTCAGCTTTTGTTGTCGGCGTCACGATGGGTTCAGGAAATTTCTCATTCTCGCGCATCCCATCAGGAAGTTTGATCCCGCAGATCTCTCTTGCACCATTCTTGTAGGCGCGCCAAGCTGATCCGCACAAATATCCGCGCACGATCATCTCAACCGGGAAGCCTTTACACGTAATACCGACAGTCACCATCGGATCCGGAGTAGCCAATTTCCAGTTCGGGCAAATATCAGTTGTCGCATCAAGAAACTTTGCGGCGATTTGGTTAAGCACTTGCCCTTTAAAAGGAATACCCTTCGGCAAGATTACGTCAAATGCCGATATACGATCGGTTGCGACCATTATAAGTTTGTCGCCCTCGATGCTATATACATCGCGCACTTTCCCATTATATACCCCTATTTGACCTGGAAACCAGTAGGTCGTTTTAGTTAAAGTTGCCATATCTCAATTATTTGAATAACATTCTTCTGAAATCTGTTGTTGCTCTTCTGTTGTCGAGGCATCATCCTTCGTATGTGTTGTTTGCTCGTAAGCCTTCACGATGCGTGCAACCAACTTATGTCTGACAATATCGCTCTTATCCATCTCAACGAAAGCAATGCCTTGCACGTGTCGCAAAATACGAAGCGCTTCAATCAAGCCGGATTGCTGCATACGCGGAAGATCTATCTGCGTGATATCACCCGTGACGATCATCTTCGTATTCATACCCATACGCGTTAAGAACATTTTCAGCTGAGCACGCGTTGTATTTTGCGCTTCATCTAAGATTACGACAGCATCATTCAACGTACGACCACGCATAAAAGCAAGCGGAGCAATCTGTATCACACTTGTATCAAGATACTCCTGCAATTTGGCTGCAGGAAGCATCTCTTGCAAAGCATCATATAGAGGTTGCAGATAAGGATCTACCTTTTCACGCATATCTCCCGGCAGAAAGCCCAACTTTTCTCCGGCTTCTACAGCCGGACGACTTAATATTATCTTCTTTACCTCCTTATTTTTCAAGGCCCTGACGGCTAAAGCAATCGCAGTATACGTTTTACCCGTTCCGGCAGGACCAAGGCAAAAGAGCAAATCGTCCTTTTTATAGACATCCACAAGTTTTTGCTGATTCTGGCTTCTTGCAAGAATCGGCTTGCCACTTGTAGAATAGACAATCACCCCTTCTTTGTCAAGCTGTTCGTTTGATCGGCCTTGGATCAAGGTTACAATATCTTCCTCGGTGAGCTTATTATAATTGACACAATGTCTATAAATCGCCTCATAAACGACGTCAAATTCAGCTATATCTTCCGGATTTCCAATGACTTTCAACACACTTCCGCGCCCTACGATACGCAACTTTGAAAAAAGAGCACGTAGCATACGAAGATTAGCGTTGTTTACGCCATAAAAGACCATCGGATCAGCATCCTGGAGGATAAAAATTTTTTCTATCAAATCGCAATTCTTTATGCTGCAAAAGTAGCTATTATCTCACAAATACTAAAGCTATGATAAGCTAATCTTAAGAATAAAAATGCGAAGAAAGCCCCTTGAAAGCATTCGACAAGATCTAAAGATTTCCCCTCTCGATAGTAGAAGTTTTCTCTCACGATAAAAAGAATGTACGCTCGTGAGAAGACAGACTTTTTCTCACGAGAATAATCTCTGCAAAAAGATCGGCGTACACTAAATTACACGCATCGAAGGCTTTCAAAAGGACAGTGAGGGTATATAAAGAAAAGAGGATATGTCGAAATAGACATATCCTCTTCTTGTGGCGGAGATCCGACTCGAACGAATGACCTCCAGGTTATGAGCCTGGCGAGCTACCAACTGCTCCACTCCGCGATGTTGCGGTGCGTACGGGACTCGAACCCGTGACCTCCTGCGTGACAGGCAGGCATTCTAACCGGCTGAACTAACGCACCAATGTTTTTTTGTGGGCAAAGATGGATTCGAACCACCGAAGGCGTAAGCCAGCAGATTTACAGTCTGCCCCATTTGGCCACTCTGGTATTTGCCCCTTTAAGTTGTTTTGCGAGTGCAAAAGTAACACCTATTTTTTTAATGACCAAGAAAAATCAATCATTTTTATCGCTGTCATTGCAAATTCTTCTCCCTTTCGCCCTACAGTTCCATCAATTCGCTCGATGGCTTGATGCTCATTCTCTGTCGTTAACAAGCCATAGATAATAGGAATTCCCCCCGTTGAGTTCTGTCGAGCAAGCTCTTGAGTGACACCATTACATATATAATCGAAGTGGGGAGTATCGCCACGAATCACGCTACCAATAGCTATGATTCCATCTACGCTCTTATACCTTGCCAATTCTGAACAGCCAAAAATCAATTCAAAACTTCCAGGCACGCGCTTAATGATGATATTCTCCTTTTTCGCTCCGGCAGAAAGCAGTGCACAGACTGCCTGATCAAGTAATACGTCTGTTATGTGGCTATTCCATTCTGCAACAACCAGTCCAAAGCGCATATTTGACGCATCTGGTGTCGTCGTGCTCTCTTTCAAGAATGTATGAGTTGACATCGTTTCTTCCTTTTAGCAATTGCAGCCGGAATAGAAAAACCGGCTGCAATTGTATACTATATTTATGAATAGATGCTTACTTACTTACACGCTCAATGTAGCGATCTATTTCCGGATTAGCAAACGTGCCGTTTTGTAGACGTTGCGGCGTTGCCATCGTACTCGTTGGATAAGACTTCTTGATTAATTGATATACCTCAAGCGCCTGATCGTTCTTCTTTTGTGATTCGAGCAATTTACCAGCTTCAAGCAAATAAAGCGGACTCAAAGCCGGGTTAGCAGCTTTATCTGCAGCTTTCTTAAAAGCTTCAACAGCTTTGTCTACTTGCTTGTCAGAAGCATAACAGTTGGCCAAAGCAGCTATACCGGCAGGAGAAATAGTATGATCACTTTTGGGTGAAAACTGCTCCAAATATTTAATAGCCTCTTTTATCTTACCGGTTTTCTCGTAGCTAATACCGGCATAAACATTTGCAAGATTACCGGCATCGGTAGAAGAATAATCATTAGCTAAACGTGTGAACCCAGGGAAGCGCCCGTCACCTTTCAAGGCTTTATCATAATCTTGTTGCGCCAAATAAGGCAACCCCAAAGTAAGGAGTGATTGCGCCTTCTCCTCACGCGGCTGTTGGTAACCAAAATAATAAGCTAAGCCACCTCCAACAACAACGGCAACAGCGGCCAAGGCTATAAGCAATTGCTTCTTGTACTTAATGATAAAAGCCTCTGACTGCGCCATCGCATTATTTACGTCAAGCGCTGCTTCTTTCTTTCCTTTTTGAGTCATAATATGATGTTCTTTTTTATACTACGTTAAGGTGCACAAAATTGCAAGGCAAAAGTAATACATTCATCTTATATGGAGGAATTAAATCTCTCTTTTTTTGGCTTTACCTCCTGCAAATCGTATTTTTGCACTATGATATTACGCAGTCTTTCTCTTCTGAATTATAAAAATATCTCTTCTGCCGATTTATCTTTTTCCCCTATGGTCAATTGTTTTGTAGGCGATAACGGTATGGGGAAAACAAACTTGCTTGACGCTATTTACTATTTGAGTTTTTGCAAAAGCGCACGCAGCTCTACTGATGTCACTAACGTAAAACATGGAGAACAAGCATTTATGCTGCAAGGACTTTATGACGATGATGCTGGAGGCGAGGATAAGATTGCTATAGGATATCAAGAAGGCCGACGCAAACAACTGCGACGCAACGGCAAAGATATAAAGCGCTTTGCAGAACACATAGGTACAATTCCACTTGTAATGATTTCTCCATCAGATAGCGAATTGGTAACCGGCGGAAGTGACAATAGACGGCGCTTTATGGATACTGTGATCGCACAATATGATGCAACTTATTTAGAGGCTTTGATGCGATATGAAAAGACGCTACGCCAACGTAATGCTTTATTGAAAAAAGAAGAAGAGCCGGAAGCTGACGTCATAAGCATCATAGAAGATATGATGAGTCGCGATGCAGCTATTATTTATCAAGGAAGAAAGCTTTTTGTCGAAACATTTACAGCTTTCTTTCAAGACATTTATTGCGAATTATGCTACGACCCCGAACAAGTAAATATAGTATATGAGTCTCATGGTAGTAGAGGGGAACTCAAACCTATGTTAGAGCAATATCGCTCACGGGAGCGTCTGGTTGGCTATACGCTGCACGGCATTCATAAAGATGACTTATTATTATACATTAACGGCTATCCTGTAAAGCAAGAGGCATCACAAGGGCAAACTAAAACCTACTTTATAGCTCTCAAATTAGCACAATATGTATATCTGCGTACAAAAAGTAGCCTACGACAGCCCCTACTCTTGCTAGATGATATTTTTGATAAGTTAGATGCAGGGCGGGTAGAAAATATCATACGCTACGCTGCAGAAGCGCAATTTGGACAAATCTTTATAACGGACACTAGCAAGGAGCGTCTACACCCAATCCTTCAGTCACAACATAACTACAAATTATTTACTGTAAAAGACGGAGAAATCCATGAAACGCAAAAAGGCTGAACCTATTGACAACATCCTAGCGCGCTATCTGCGCCATATAGGCTTAGAAACGCCCCTAAATCAGTATCGTCTCATAAACGCCTGGGCATCAGTTGTTGGCAAAGACATAGCAGAAAAGACAAAAGATATCTACATCAAGAATCAGACGCTTTGTGTCAGCCTGCAGTCAGCCGTATTGCGTTCTAATTTACAGATGAAACGTCAAACCTTAATCGCTCGTTTAAACGCAGCTGTTGGTACTCAGGTGATCGTTGATATTCACTTCACTTGACTGAGGCTAACCAAAAACACATTAGATTTAAGCAGGTTATAGTGCCACTAAAAGTGTGTAAGTGTTGTTGACATCTCTTTTTTTCTTTGGAGCATACTCCAGAGGAAAAACGCCTTTGTAGTTTTGGCGTTATTATTCATTTATATAATACTCCATTGGTAATGACCCACAAAGAGACCATTGCACAAATCCAGCTCCCAATTTAATACCCCCTTCGTCGGGTGATTTACTACGCAAAGAACCTCTCGAGTGCCATCGGGAAGCAGGCCTAACATCGTGTAATAGCCCCTTGAGAGATACTTACACTTCAGCGAGTTGGGGTAAAAGTGGTATCAATATAGACGACTATATAACGAGGCGAAAGCCTGCGGCTTAACCACTTAGATAACTCCTCTTTACTCGTCCATGAAATATAACTAACCTACTGTTTACTGTAGTGATGACCATAGATACGCTCGCAGACTGCTCCTATGTCTTCACACGGAAGACCACGAGTATAAAGTTCGTGAAAGAGTAGGGTTCTCTCACTCTCTTGAGAGGAAAGAATACCCAAAATCAAAGGTCGAAAGTTGCCCGTACGCGTGCGAGGAATACGTAGCTCAAAGCTACAACCATATCTTCTTACTGCATCTGTGGCGGCCCCTTTTGCGAAAAAGGAGTACAACCTATGCAGTTAGGGGCAAAGATATGGAAAATTTCAGAAAGAATTCTCCGCTTTGTTATTGAAAATAATTCTGATCAATGAATAAGCTACACAAAAGGATGCGAGGGAAAAGACTATGGATAATACAAAAGGCACGGGACTATCCACTTTGGAAATCCAAAAAAATTGCACAGAAAAGAATTTCCAGCCCCATCTGCCTGACAGAACCCTTAGACGACAAACAAAAAAAGATCCGTCTCCTGTCTCGTGGACCTGGAAACGGATCTTAATAAAATAG
>JABZGR010000049.1 GCA_015259125.1 Alloprevotella tannerae
AAAATGATCCTGAAAAGGAAGAGAATTATTGTCCGAACCATTTTTCAAAGGTCTCTTATTGTGCAAAGGTCTCTTATTGTGCAAAGGTCTCCAAATCTATAGACACTTATAATTCGTCGAACTCACGTTATTTTAAAAGGGGAACATAAATTTCTTTAAGTTCCCCTTATTTCTTATGGAAACTTTAGGATTAAAGTTTTCCCTTTTGGTAACTTTGATTGCAGTTTTTCGATTTTTCAAAAGCCTTACTACCATCACAACTAGGCGAGAATAGATGATAACTTAAGGCTCGTAAGGCTTCTTTTTTATCCACTTCACGTACAAGGAAACTTATATTGTGGTCGGATCCACCAAAACTGATCATACGAATGGGGATATCGTGAAGAGCCGCTGTTATGCAAGATTCGCAACCCACGTTCATCCATCTTAAGTCTCCAACAACGCAAATAATGCACATATTTTCTTCAACAACCACAGTCCCGTATTTTTTTAACTCCTCAACGATTTGTGTTAGGTGCATTTTGTTGTCAATACTTAATGATACACCAACCTCTGAAGTCGTGACCATATCAATGCTAGTATTAAACGCCTCGAAGATTTCAAAAACCTTGCGCAAGAAACCTGTTGCAAGGAGCATTCTGCTCGAAACAATCTTTACTGCCGTGATGTCGTCCTTGGCTGCGATTGATTTTATGACGTGGGGTATCAGTTCGTTGTCAATAATTGTCCCTTTAGCTGTTGGCGCCATTGTATTTAGTAACCTAACAGGTATACCGGCATAGCGTGCAGGTTGTATGCAAGTGGGGTGTAGAATCTTAGCGCCGAAATAGGCTAACTCAGCAGCTTCTTCAAAGTTAAGATGGCGTACCGCCACGGTTCCTTCAACTAAGCGCGGGTCGTTGTTGTGCATACCGTCGATGTCTGTCCATATTTGTATTTCGTCAGCTTTTAAGG
Source organism: Alloprevotella tannerae (assembly GCA_015259125.1). GTDB lineage: Bacteria > Bacteroidota > Bacteroidia > Bacteroidales > Bacteroidaceae > Alloprevotella > Alloprevotella tannerae_A. Next base: position 955 of record JABZGR010000049.1, read on the forward strand.
CTGCACCAATCAAAGATGCTGTATAGTCGGAACCTCCACGTTGTAGATTGGCAATTTTACCGGATGCATCACACGCAATAAAGCCTTGCGTCAAATAAAGATCACAATCGTTGTTTTTTTCCAACACCTCTAAAAGGTGCGTACGAATATAATTTTGGTCTGGTTCTCCATTTTCAGCTAGCCGCATAAAGTCTAATGCAGAGATAAGGGCTACATTAACGCCTTTCTCTTGCAAATAATTGGCCAGCATGTTAGTGCTGATTATTTCTCCTTGTGCTACTATCGTGCGGTAAACTGTCTCACTATATTCTACACCAGCGAAGGTGTGGAGATAGGTGAATTCTTCGTCTAAGAATTTTATAGTTTTCTCTGCTATTTCTGCACTTTCATATAAGGTCGTTACGTGAGCATTATATTTTTTGCGTAATTGGTCAATGGCAATATGAGCAGCTTCGGGGTTGTTCTTTTCGAAATAGTTGGAAATTTCAATAAGCGAATTCGTAGTTCCAGACATTGCTGAAAGCACAACAATGTTCTTCTTTTCTTTCGTGATCAGCTGACAAACATTTTTTATTCGTTCAGGTGTCCCAACAGAGGTCCCTCCAAATTTTAAAACTTTCATATCCAATAGCCTTGTCTTATTGTTTTTCTTTGTTTGATGTCCTTAAGGTGTTGTTATCATTGTTCACTTTGGATAGACGATTGTTTTCACAGCGATATACAACTCCTGGATAGCGCTGTAATGCTGTCAGATTATGCGTGACCATTATAACTGCTGTGCCTTGGTCAGAAACTGAACGCAATAGTTCTATGATGCGATCTCCTGCTTGTCTATCAAGATTGCCGGTTGGCTCATCTGCTAAGATGATTTTTGGATGATTTAGAAGAGCACGAGCAATGGAAATGCGCTGTTGTTCACCACCAGATAATTCGTGTGGGAAGTTGTTGACCTTCTCTGTTAAACCTACCAGAGCTAAAACTTCCCCAATACGCTGTTCACGATCTGCTTTTTTCTTTTTACCTGTAGAACATAATACAACATCTAGATTATCGTGTACAGTATGTTGCGCAAGTAATCGGAAATCTTGGAAAATAATACCTAAGCGTTGCCGAAGAGCTGGCAGGTGTTTTGACTTAAGTTTGCATAAGTCTTGTTCCAATACTGAGATTGACCCTTCTGTAATAGGAAGTTCACCATATAGAGTCTTCAATAAAGAACTTTTGCCAGATCCAACTTTACCTATTATATAGATGAAATCTCCTGTATTGGCCTTGAAGTTTACTTCCTTCAAGATTTCCTTGTCATCTAGGAAAATTGAGACATTTTCTAGCTCAATGAGAGGCTTGATCATTGAGCATTCTTCTATATGCGTACTTTGTAGATCTTCCATAACAGACTTTATTTTAGGAGTAATATCGTATGTGCTTATAAATAATGTGTAGTAGAGAAACTTTTAATCCAATTTCAGAACAGCCAAGAATGCTTTCTGTGGCACTTGAACGTTGCCTATTTGCTTCATTCTCTTCTTACCTCGTTTTTGTTTTTCTAAAAGTTTTCGCTTGCGACTGATGTCGCCACCATAACATTTGGCCGTAACGTCTTTTCGCAATTGTTTTACAGTTTCTCTTGCTATAATCTTGGCGCCGATAGCTGCTTGAATAGCAATGTCAAACTGTTGGCGAGGCAATAATTCTTTTAATTTTTCACACATTCTTCGTCCAAAATTAACCGAATTATCAGCGTGAGTTAACGTAGAAAGCGCATCGACCGGTTCGCTGTTAAGCAAGATGTCTAACTTTACTAATTTGGATTGTCTAAATTCTATAGGGTGGTAGTCAAAAGATGCATAGCCCTTAGAGATTGACTTTAGTTTATCGTAGAAGTCAATGACAATCTCTGCTAAAGGCATATCATAATAGAGTTCAACACGATCTCCGGAAACATATTCTTGCTTGATTAATTCGCCTCGTTTGCCTAAACATAGGGTCATAATTGATCCTATGTAATCCGTTTTTGTAATAATGGAAGCGCGTATGTATGGTTCCTCAATGTGTTCAATTTCTGTAACGTCAGGCATTCCGGCAGGATTATGGACTTCCAACATATTTCCGTGACGATCAAATACGTGATAATTTACATTAGGAACAGTTGTAATGACGTTCATATTAAACTCACGATCTAAGCGCTCTTGAATGATTTCCATATGAAGTAGACCTAAGAAGCCACAGCGAAACCCGAAACCTAAGGCAACAGAGGATTCTGGAGAAAAAGAAAGGGAAGCATCGTTGAGTTGCAGCTTTTCCAAACTGGTTCTCAGATTTTCAAAATCTTCAGGTTCTACAGGATAGACACCGGCAAAGACCATTGGCTTTACCTCTTCAAAGCCTTCAATTGCTTTATCACAAGGATTTCCAATAGAAGTAATTGTGTCTCCGACTTTAACTTCTGTAGCCGTTTTTATACCACTCACAATGTAGCCCACATCACCACAATGTAAAATGTTGCGTGGGACAAGGTCCATCTTTAAAACGCCAATTTCATCCGCAGTATACTTCTCTTTTGTATTAACGAATATGACCTCTTCTCCTTTGCGTATAGTTCCATTAATAATCTTAAAGTAGGCAATAATTCCACGGAAAGGATTAAACACGCTGTCGAAGATCATAGCTTGCAGAGGTTTATTTTCATCACCTTGAGGAGAGGGTATCTGCTTAATGACAGCTTCTAAAATGTCTGTGACACCTTCACCTGTGCGGCCAGAAGTGTGGATGATTTCTTCTCGCTTACATCCTAGAAGTTCTATAATTTCGTCCTCAACTTGTTCTGGCATAGCGTTGACCATATCACATTTACTTAGGACTGGGATAATCATCAAGTCATGTTCAATGGCCATATATAAATTTGAGATAGTCTGAGCCTGTACACCTTGTGTGGAGTCTACCAATAAGAGGCATCCTTCGCAAGCTGCAATACTTCGAGATACTTCATATGAGAAGTCGACGTGTCCCGGCGTATCTATGAGATTGAGCGTATAGGTTTCTCCCTCAAGTTTATATTCCATTTGTATGGCATGACTTTTGATCGTAATGCCGCGCTCTTTTTCTAAATCCATATCGTCTAGCATTTGGCCTTCTGTGACTTTTATAGTCTGCGTGAACTCTAGTAGGCGATCAGCCAAAGTGCTTTTACCGTGGTCGATGTGCGCAATTATGCAAAAGTTGCGAATGTTCCTCATATAAGTGAGATAAAGGAAGTCTTTAGTCAAATAATTCTGCTGCTTCAAAGTTTACCGAATGCTGTAAATCTTTATCGCTAAGCTTAATGATGTTTGGGTCTTGAATAGGCCACTCTATAGCTAAAGTAGGATCATCAAAGCGTATACTTGCCTCTGTTGTTGGCGAATATATGTTATCTACTTTATAAGCAAAAACAGCCGTTTCGCTCGTTACTTGAAAACCGTGGGCAAAGCCTCGTGGAATAAATAATTGCCGCTGGTTCTTATCGCTGAGCTCTACTGCAACATACTTTCCAAATGTAGGAGAAGAGCAGCGTAGATCTACTGCTACGTCAACAACGCACCCTTGAAGTACTCGTACCAACTTTGCTTGAGATGTATCTCCTTTTTGATAATGTAAGCCTCTAAGTACGCCAAGAGATGACTTTGATTGGTTATCCTGAATAAAGTTGACTTCATATCCGATAGCCTTGTCAAAATCAGCTTTGCGCCAAGTTTCCATAAAATATCCTCGTGCGTCTTCAAAAACGCGAGGTTCCAAGATATATACTCCGTTTATTGCTGTTGGAATGTAGTTCATACCAAATTAATTTTGTAGATAACCTTTTACGGCTTCGTTTGATTTGTTATAAAGTTAAGGCATCGAAGTGGGGGAGGTAAACTGTGCCACTAACTTCTCATCTACTACGTCAAAGCGTATTGTTTGTGGCTGCTCTGTTTTATCTTGCGTCTCATTCATAATAAGATCGCAAATTGCATCTTCGATGTTGGCTTGAATAGAACGCTTAAGTGAGCGGGCACCATATTGTACATTAAAGCCTTTCTTGACCACATAGTCTTTAGCCGCAGTCGTAAGCTCAAGCGATAACTGCATTTTTTCTAAGCGCTCCTTTAAAGCCCCTATTTCTAGGTCTGCAATTTTTCCAGCGTCCGCTTCTGTTAAAGGATGGAATGTGATAATATCATCTAGTCGATTCAAAAATTCTGGCGAGAATTGCTTTTGTAAGGCTTTGCGGATAATCTGTTCCACCATTTTTCCATCAGCATCATCTGTAGCAGCTTCCTTGAAGCCTATGCCTCTACCAAAGTCTTTTAATTGGCGCGTGCCGCTATTTGATGTCATAATAATAATGGTGTTGCGAAAATCTACGGTTGTTCCGTTGCCATCTGTTAGTCGCCCTTCGTCCATTACCTGAAGCAAGGTGTTGAAGACATCTGGATGTGCTTTCTCAATCTCGTCAAGCAGAATTACAGAATATGGATGGCGGCGAACTTTCTCCGTCAACTGACCTCCCTCATCATAGCCAACGTATCCCGGAGGCGCACCGACTAAACGACTCGTGCTATATTTTTCACCATATTCGCTCATATCAATGCGAATTAGATCTTCTTTGCTGCCAAACATCCACTCTGCGAGACATTTTACAAGATAGGTTTTACCCACACCTGTCGGACCTACGAATAAGAAAGTACCAATAGGTCTATCTGTACCTTTTAAGCCAAGGCGATTGCGCGTGATTGCTCTTACCAAATGGCTGATAGCCTCGTCTTGAGAGATTACTTTTGCTTGCAAAGCTGCTTTCATACCTTTTAAGCGTATGCTTTCATCTTGCGCCATACGTTGTACAGGGATGCCGCTCATCATAGATACGATAGTAGAAATATCTTCTGCTGTCACCGTAGGGCGGTCTTCTTTGAGGGAGTCAATCCAGTCTTTATTGGCGTGTTCCAATTTATCCGTCAACTGAGCAACTTCATCACGCAGGTTTGCTGCCAACTCATAGTTTTGAGCCTTCGCTGCTTCTGTTTTATGTCGCTTTAAATCAGCAATGCATTTCTCTAATTTTTCAATATTCTCTGGCACTTTCACACCGGAAATATGCACGCGGCTTCCAGCTTCGTCCAAGGCATCGATCGCTTTATCTGGCAATGCACGATCACTAATGTAGCGCTCTGTTAGATTGACGCAGGCTTGTAATGCATCGTCAGTATAAGTTACATTGTGGTGTTCTTCATATCTCTTTTTCAAGTTACGAAGGATCTCAAGTGTTTGTTCTGATGTCGTTGGCTCTAGCTGAATCTTTTGAAAACGCCTTTCGAGTGCACCGTCTTTCTCTATCGTCTTGCGATATTCATCTGTTGTCGTCGCCCCAATACATTGGATTTCGCCACGAGCTAGAGCTGGCTTTAGAATGTTTGCAGCATCTAGACTTCCCGGCGCCGAACCAGCTCCGATAATCGTATGGATCTCGTCGATGAAAAGGATTATTTCGCGATGTGCACGCAATTCTTTGATTAAACGTTGCAAGCGGTCTTCAAACTGCCCACGATATTGCGTTCCTGCTACTATGCTTGCCATATCTAAGGATACAATGCGTCTATGCTGTAAGATACGAGGCACTTTACCTGAGATAATCAAGTTGGCTAGCCCTTCTACGACGGCACTTTTTCCCACGCCTGGTTCTCCAATGAGAATAGGATTGTTCTTTTTACGTCGACTTAGGATCTGTGCAATGCGTTGTATTTCATTTTCACGTCCAATGACAGGATCTAACGCCTCATCAGCAGCTAACTTTGTAAGGTCTGTGCCGAAGTTGTCTATCATAGGTGTATCACTTGTCTGTTTGTCTCGTGTTGTTATTTCATTGTGTTTGTTATTACCTTTTGGTTTCTCATCTGGAAAACCTTCAGGCGCATCATCCGTTACGCCAAATCCTGCACTTACCTCTGAAGTTGGATTGAGCAAAGAAACAATATTGGTATAAGTGATATTATTTTGATGCAGGATCGGAAGACATTTATTGTCTTTATCTCGTAATATAGCTAATAAGAGATGTTCTTCGTCAGCCATTTTACTGCCTGCACGGCGCGCTTCTAAGACAGAGAGTCTAAGAATACGTCGACATGTCTCATTTAAAATAATATTATCTGAAGCAGCATATTGTGTTTCACTAGAAGCCGTAAATTGATGTTCTATTTCATCACGAAGGGCCTCTACTGAAGCTCCAGTGGAGCGTAGTAGATCCGTAACTCTACCATTTCCGCTGTGTAGTAAACCGAGGAAAAGACACATTTCGTCAACTATTGGTTGTTTAAAACGAATGGCCTCTGTCTTACTATATGTTAGAACGTTTGTCAATGCCGCAGAAAGTTCGTAAGTCATAAGTTATTCCTCTAATTTTACGTTGCAAAGATAGCATTTGAAGCGCGTAAAACCAAACGCAAATAGGCACATTCCAAGCTGTTAATCCTGCATATCTTCCAACAAATGAATAAATCAGGCTAGATGCCTGTCAAATCGCTTTCCGGACTTGCAATTCTTGCATTTTTTGTTCTTCCGGTCGATGCTGTGAAAGATAATAATATGCAAATGTTGTGCCGATTCTTTTTTTTGATCTATCTTGAGATGGTATTTTTTGTCTCTGCTCTAATTTTTGTCCTTGTTAGACGCTTATTATTTTGTTTGGTGGCAGCAAACTGTAGTTTGCAGTCACCAAACAATTGTATGCTAGGGACAAACTACGGTTTGCTGCAGCCAAACGAATTGTTGATTTATCGTGACTCGTTATATACTGCTTGATAGTATGCACACTTTTAGGTTAGCTAATAGATGCTCGAGTTAAAAGTAAATTGTATAAGATGCAGATGAAGGGTGGGGGGGATGATAAATAAAATGACTGTGGAAGATGCATACTTCTAGTGCACACCGCAGGTTGCCTGTATTGATAAAATTTGGTTTTGTGCTGCTTAAAATTGTATTTAACGTGAGTTCGACGAATTCAGAACAAAGCAAACTGTGTATCAATGCGCAAATAACTGTAGACAATAAGCCTGAGACTCTGTCTGTATATGTAGAAAAATCAAGGTAGTTAGAACATTTTCATACTGAACTTATCCCGAACTGGTATACTCAATTATTGCTGTCCGATAAAAGTTTTTTGATCGATACGCCGTTCTTTTGGAGAGG
>JABZGR010000019.1 GCA_015259125.1 Alloprevotella tannerae
CAAAGATAAGAGAACTTTATATTTCTCATTCTTCTGGTACTGTAAATACTGACGTTAAGTTTGAACAAATAGACATTTCACATTGTCCTGAACTCTATTACTTCTTCTGTAGTGGTAACAAGTTCAAGACGCTTGATGTTAGCAAGAATCCTAAACTCTTTACTTTCGCTTGCGATGAGAACCTTTTGCGTTCTCTTGACGTTAGCAAGAACCCGGACCTTTATAGTGTAAACGTTCGCAATAACTATATGGACTTTGCGACATTGCCTTGGCCCGGTAATTGGTTTGAGTATTATCATGCACAGCATGAAATGGAGTTGGACGATACGTATAAAGTTGGTGATGTTATTGACCTTAGCCATCGTGTATTGCGTCAAGGAACGACAACCAATGGTGTTCTTTTCAGAGTGCCAAAAGAAGATCCAACAAAGCCTGTTGAATTAGACAATACATATTATACGTATGAAAACGGAAAGGTAACTTTGTTGAAAGCAATTTCAGACCAAGTCTTCCTTCAGTTTACCAATACGGTATTAAAAGATTATCCGATCCGCACCGAGAATTTCAACATCAGAACTGCTGAAGATTTTGGTAAAGATATTAAGGCTGTTGAGTTAACAAGTCTTGGTACGGCCGGTGTTCCTGTTAAGATGTCAGTTGGCGTTATTGGAGCTACTCAAACTTCTCCCGTTACTATTAAGGTTGATTTGGGAGATGGTAATCTTACTCCGATAGCTGTTAAGTCAGAGCGTCCTACAGTTGCAAACATTGATACACAGCGTAAAGGTTCCGGTAACATTATTGTTTACGTACCCCAAGATCGTTATGTGTCCACTTTAGAAACGGATAATTTGGCAATCGACAATATTGATCTTACGGCATTGAATCAATTGCGTGTACTCTCTTTGAAGAATGCCGGTTTGAGAAATATTGACCTCAGCTACAACAATAAACTTGAAAAGCTTGATCTTTCAGGTAACTTGCTGACACGCCTCACATTGAAAGGCCCATCATCTTATTTCTATAAGAGCTTATTGACTGACATCAACTTAAGCAACAACCAATTGGAAAGCTATGAATTTGATGACTTCTATGCTGTGCGTAAGTTTGATATAAGCAATAATAAGATGGTTAATTTAGACGTATCTGATGCAGACAACCTTCGTTCGCTCAATATTTCTAATAATGCTTTTACACGCTTGCTACTTAACCACAGTGAACTCTTAGAGCGCTTGGATGCTTCTAACAACCAATTGACAGAGATTAAGATACCACCAGTTGCTCCTATGGCTTATCTCAATGTGAGTGGCAATAAGTTTACATTGGCTGATATGCCTGCAGATTTCGGACTCGAAGGTGCAAACTTTGTCTATGCTCCACAACAAGTTCTTGAAATCTCAGAATCTTCTCCGGGTATCGACCTTTCAGAACAATTCATTACAAAGAAGGGTGCAACAACACAATTTGTGTGGAAGAAAGCAAATGGCGACAGATTGCAGGAAGGCACAGATTATACTATAAATAATGGTGCTGCTAAATTCCTTAATCTAAGCGTTGGCAAGATTTATTGTGAAATGACACATGCTGCTTATCCTGCTTTCACAGGTGCAAATGTGTTTAAAACAACGCTTGTACAACCGATTGCCATGCCTCAATACGAATTGGCATCTTTCACTACGGTAAGTGCGGTAGATAGCGTTGAACTTTCTATGGCAAGTCCGGTTAAGGGTACATCTGTTTATTTCGAATGGAATGCTGACGGTAATGTTACGCAGTACACACTGGATACTTCTTACAAAATATTCAGAGCAAAATCGAAAGCAAATACCAAGGTGCGTGTTCTTGTTGCTAACGAACAAGATAAACTCTCAGTATTTAGTATTTCACATGCTAAGATTGGCGAAACTGACTTCACTGGTTTGAAAGATGCTCGCACGATAACAATTGATGATGCTGGACTGAAATCCGTTAATCTCCCCGTTTCTTCTGAGCTGAAGCAGTTGAATCTCAGTGGAAATGAATTAACCGAGCTTGATTTGTCGAAGCTCCCGAATCTCTACTTCCTCTCTTTGAATGATAATAAACTGAAGACTTTCGATTTGTCGAAGGCGAAGAAGCTTGGTCTTGCCCTTCTTGCAGGCAATAACATGAAAGAGATTAAGATAGACAATCCGGATCTCTGGAATCTTGACTTGAGCAAAAATGCCTTTGAAAGTGTTTCGCTCGACAATGCTCCTGCTTTGGAACAACTTTGGTTGAACGATAATAAACTTACAAAGGTTGATATTTCTAAGAATTCACATCTTACCGTATTGAATCTTGTAAAGAACAAGCTGAGATTCTCTACCATGCCGGTCGCTGTAGATAGCGATGGTAAGAGCAAGTTCTATAAGTATTCTTACAACCTCCAGGAACCACTTGATGTGAAGTGTGTTGATGGAAAAGTAGACCTAAGCGCTGAAGCTATGGTTGATGGTGAAGCTACATCATTCCGCTGGTTCGTTGATCGTATCAACGTGATTGATGGTGAGCCTCAAGGTGAAGAGTTGGAAGCTGATGAGTTCTCTATCGTGAATGGGGTTACTACGCTAAAATTAACAAAGGCAGCTAACAACCTTGTTTGCTTGATGCGTAATACTCGTTTGCCAAATCTCTATCAAATCACCAACTACATTACCTTTGATCCACATACATCTATTGAAGGCGTTACCGCTGATGATGTAACGATACAGCTTGTAAATGGTGGCATTACCGTTCTGGGTGCCAAGAATCGTATGCTTGCTGTTTATACCATCGATGGTAAATTAGCTTATCAAAACAAATTGGCAGAAAAAGAAGCTCACGTTTCTCTACCTGCCGGTACGTACGTTGTACGTGTTGGTAACAAGGTTGCGAAGGTGAATGTAAGATAATAGAGCATTTATAATTCTCTGATTACAGCTAAAGAGTGCTTTTCCTAACAGGATAAGCACTCTTTTTTTTGCGTAGTTGTACATGATACTTGTTTCATACGCTTCAATGCATAGACCCCCCGATTCTGTCTGTTTTTCAACAGGTAGAATCGGGGGGTTATTTTATCTATTCTCGCAGCCCTACATCAGATTGTAGTCCACTGTAAGGCCGGCCATGACGATGCTGACCATGCTCATTAATTTGATGAGGATGTTCAAACTTGGGCCGGACGTGTCTTTGAATGGGTCACCAACGGTGTCGCCCACAATCGTGGCTTTGTGGACGTCACTGCCCTTACCTCCGAAGTTTCCTTCTTCCACAAATTTCTTGGCATTATCCCACGCACCACCGGCATTCGCCATAAAGACGGCCAACGTAAAGCCGGCACAGAGGCCACCAACGAGGAGGCCGAGCACACCGGCGACACCGAGGACAACGCCGGTGACGATGGGGATGATGATGGCTAAGAGCGAGGGCAGAATCATTTCGTGCTGGGCAGCACGTGTGCTGATTTCGACACAGCTTCCATAGTCGGGCGTGGCCTTGCCTTCGAGGATGCCTTTGATTTCGCGGAACTGGCGGCGCACTTCATCGACCATCTTAGCCGCGGCACGTCCGACAGCACCCATAGTGAGTCCGCAGAACAGGAAGGCAGCCATTGCGCCAATGAATACACCTACGAGTACGCGCGGGTTCATCAGCGTCACTTGGAAGTATTCCATCATTTCGGGCATAGAAGCCTTTGACGGATCGAAAGCATTGCCCGCTGCGTCGATAAATTGCTGTCCGCCCTCCATAGCCCGCGTCATAGCGATTTTAATTTCTTCCACATAGGAAGCCAGCAAGGCCAGTGCGGTAAGTGCTGCCGAACCAATGGCAAATCCTTTGCCCGTGGCTGCCGTCGTATTGCCGAGTGCATCGAGTGCATCTGTGCGGTGGCGAACCTCTTCGCCCAACTCGCTCATCTCAGCGTTGCCGCCGGCGTTGTCGGCGATAGGGCCGTAAGCGTCCGTAGCGAGCGTAATGCCCAGCGTGGACAACATTCCGACAGCTGCAATGCCGATGCCGTAGAGTCCTTTCGAGATGCTTTCTGCACTCATGGAGAAATCGAAATGATTGGCGCAGAGATAGCTCAACATAATAGCTACACCGATCGTAAGCACCGGAACGCAGGTGGAAATCATACCCGTACCGATACCTTTGATGATGACCGTGGCAGCTCCAGTTTGGGCAGATTCAGAAATGGCTTGGGTGGGCTTATAACTATGCGAAGTGTAAAATTCTGTAGCTTGCCCAATAATAACGCCCGCCGTCAGACCGCTGATAACGGAGAAACTTAGGCCTACCCAGTTGTCGAGGCCAAGGCCATAAAGGATGAGGAATGTGGCTATTGCAATCAATACGGCACTGGTATTAGTGCCGACAGACAGCGAACGGAGCAACTGACTCATGCTTGCCCCCTCTTTCGTGCGAACGAGGAAGATGCCGATGAGTGAGAGGAAGATACCGACAGCGGCAATAATCATGGGGGCGATGACAGCCCGCATCTGCATTTCACCAGCCGAAGCAAAGGCCGTGGCACCTAAAGCGGCTGTAGAAAGAATGGAGCCGCAATAGCTCTCATAAAGATCGGCGCCCATACCGGCTACGTCGCCCACGTTGTCGCCGACGTTGTCGGCGATGGTAGCAGGATTGCGCGGGTCGTCCTCCGGAATGTCGGCTTCGACTTTTCCAACAATGTCGGCACCAACATCGGCTGCTTTCGTATATATACCGCCTCCCACGCGGGCAAAGAGGGCCTGGGTGGAAGCTCCCATACCAAAGGTGAGCATCGTGGTAGTGATGGTGATGAGCGAGACGTGGTCAGAGCCGTAGACATAAGATAGGGCGATAAACCACAAGGCAATGTCCAACAATCCGAGGCCTACAACGACCAATCCCATTACCGCACCGGAGCGGAAGGCAATACGCAAACCGCTGTCCAAGCTCTTGCGCGCAGCATTGGCGGTTCGCGCGGAAGCATAGGTAGCAGTCTTCATACCGAAGAAGCCGGCCAAACCACTGAAAAGACCGCCCGTGAGGAAGGCGAAAGGTACCCAGGGATTTTGAATCTTAAGGACATAGGCCATGAAAGCAAAGAGAACGACGAGCACTAAAAAGACTTTGAGAACGACGAGGTATTGCTGTCTGAGGTAAGCCATTGCGCCCTTGCGGACGTGCTCTGCAATTTCGCGCATTCGGGGCGTTCCTTCGTCGGCCTTCATCATATTCTTAAAGAAGAACCAGGCCATGGTCAACGCTACTACTGATGCGATGGGCACCAGCCAGAAAAGAGGAGTTACATTCATAAAAGTTTTATTTAAGTTTTGAGATTAATGTCAACACATATGCCTTCGTTGATTAGGAAGCCCAATATATGGCGTATTTTTTATATACCCAAAAAATCACATAAAAAAAGTTGCAATTTAGCATCTCAACATTTCAATTCTCTGGATTCGAACTACAAAACCGCCCCTTATCGCGATGATTAAGACGATAAGGGGGCGATGATTTTAAATGAAAGATTTATGGTGTTTATCAGCGAAGTTTCCTCAAGTATAGATGCTTCGACAGTTTCATCGTCAACGCGTTAGGAACCATTGCAGCCTATTAGTCTGCTCCCAAAGCAGCCGTGCATCAATGCGCAAGGGACTATCGACAAGCAGCTTACTCTGTTTTGAATTCGCCGAACGCACGTTAATTTCTTGCATGGTCAAAGGCAAGATGGCGCATTGAGCATCCACGGCACTTGTGGGAAAAATGACGAGGATATTTTTGGGCCGGCTCATTATTAAATACGCCCCATCGACAAGCTGGCAATGGCGACCGCAGAAGGCAGCCGGTGGCCCCGCTTGCACCTATTCGAACAAGCAGCTGCGTAGCCTTTTTTCACGCTGTGCGCAAGAGAGAAAAAAGGGCTTAGGGAAGTGGCGAAACTTTCTTAGGTGAGTCGAAAAACTTTCATAGGTGATCGGAAAAACTTTCTCCTATGATCGAAAAAATTCTCTTATAAGACAATTTTTCGACGCTTATAAGAAAGTTTTGAGGGTCTATATGTGTCTGATTCTCAGCAGCTATTTTGGCCTTCCCGGCGCCGTTTTCGCCTGAATTTGGATATTTAGTGCTCTTGGAGCAAATACTTATAAAACAGTTCTAATTCTTCTGTGTCTTGGTCCAAAGTCCTCTCTCTGTTGTAGATTTCTTTATATTTTGCCTCGACGCCCTCTATGTCATCCAACTTCTTCAATAAATACAGGGCGACATAATCGGTATGTTTTATTAAGTATGCATCATGATCAATCAGAGCAAACCAGCTCTTTGCATAGGCCACACTTTGTAATAGTTCTGTCTGCCAATTGTTTTTCTCCTCTAATGTCTCAAAGTTAGAAAACCAAATTGAAAATTTCGCATTAAAATCACTCAAAGTCTGCTCATCAGCTTTGAAGAATCTCCAGTCGGTTAATCCATAGACATCTTTATTAGATGTTCTCCCTTTGAAAATATCCTCTATCACTTTGTCGGTGAAATTAGTAGGATATTTTATAAGTGGATCTTTCAATACTCTTTTTAGAATCGTATTTACCCCGGTAGAAATACGCTTGTTTTGCAACTTAAGTCTAAGATGCAATGAAAAATGTGTCTTTGATTTAGTTACGCTAATCTCATAAATATATAAACTATCTCCTTTCCTTTTCTCAAACTTATTTGGCGCTTTCAGTTTAAACCCATCTTGCTCAAAAGAAGTTCGAATCACATCTACAATTTTCCCTACGACGTCTTTCTTTTCCATATGCTTTATTATTGATTGCCCCGGAATAGAACATTTCAGACCTTTGAAGTAACATGAATTAAAATAATCTTGCTTATTACGGATTCATCTATAATAGAGTTATGTGTTATATTCTATGCCCTATGCATTTATCATTCTCTCTGTTGAAAATGTTCTTTAATATCACGATCATTCGATCGCTTACAATGTTCCTGCAACTTATGAGGCAAGTTCTTATTTAGACAAATGGCAACCTTACACCCTTTATCTCCTTTGTCAAAAATGAGCTGCATCAGCTCTTCATTTAAGTTCTCATACGCTGCGATTTCAGACAATATACTATAGGCTAAGTCATTTGGTAAATAGCTTATTAAACTTCTTACAACCAAATCAAAATCCTGCGGTTTTATATCGATACGCAGCGTGATATTAGTAGAGGTGTCCCAAATATCACTCAATCTCTTGAAGTCATCGACAATCTTTGTTTTGTTTATATATAGTGCTTTCATTCTTCGCTTTTTTAGGCATTTTTCAAGTCTGACGATCTTTCTTATTTACTTTACCAACTAAAGGATTGTTTCCTTCTTCTACAGGGTTATATTCAGATCAAAAGAACGTGCAATAACATCAGGAATTCAATTTAATTAAAAGGTTTCTGTATCGTTCCCGATATGCTTCATCCGGCAAAAGATATTTGCTGGCAACTTTCTTTGCGCGTTCAGTATTATGCTGCATAGTATACATTGCAATAGCAAGCAAGGCAACAACGTCATTACTATTTGAGAAGAAATAGATCTTCTGATTTTCAAAATCATCAAGCACATTACGTATGGTACTTCTGTCGTCTAAAAATGGGATTATCTTTTCAATGATAAGGGGTTTGATCTCTTTTTCTATGAGCAGATTCATATCTTCAACTGAAGTTGGGCGCCATTCAACCGCTTTAGTGTCGCAAACAAGGCCTGCGTTGACGTTCACAACAGTGTCTATGGCATCAAATTTATTATCAGCCCCTTTTAAACTTGTTGCTACTTTAGTTATTTCCTTTGAGTCAAAACGGATCATCATACTGATATGTCCTATACTTTTATCATCTTGATATTTTGCAGGGGTTATGAAGAATAGAATTGATTGATCGAAGTCATCTTTACTTCGTCGGAACTTTAGCGATCCTGGTCTCCATTTAAAACCAAACTTAAGAAGTTGGTCTACCAAAATACTTTCTATGCTTGTTTTGAAGAATGCTTTTAACGCTTTTGCCTCCATTGTTGTTTACGCGCTACGATCTTTATTGTTTATACTTCCTGTAGCTTTTACCTCTTACAATTACGAATACCTTTGGCCGGAAGTGGCTTTGTTTATCCCTTCGTCAAATATTCTTTGAGCTTTCGTCTTGGTTGCCATTGGTTCTTTCATTTCTTGAAATCCTTTGTTGCTCGTATAGTGGTGTAATCAAAAAATATCCAATCTTAGTATACGCCCACATATTCGCATCAGATACATACTCATATTGCATCAAGTTATTAACCTGCCAAACTTAACGTGTATCGGCTGATAAAATTGTCTATCCTCGGGGCGTAATATCTGCACCTATTGTAGCATAGCTCCGTCTCTACCTTCTCGGGCTAATCTTGATGGCGAAATATAAGCCCAACTTATCACTTCACATCTTTCTTTACACACTTTGC
The DNA here is from genome assembly GCA_015259125.1 of Alloprevotella tannerae. Classification (GTDB taxonomy): domain Bacteria; phylum Bacteroidota; class Bacteroidia; order Bacteroidales; family Bacteroidaceae; genus Alloprevotella; species Alloprevotella tannerae_A. The sequence continues at coordinate 8,449 of JABZGR010000019.1, forward strand.
TAAATTTCCATTTTCAATCTAAAAGCCGCCTGGTCTCCTAAAAGGTCTTTTGACGGCATCCTAAAAGCAGAAAGACAATATACCCATTCTTCATCTTGCCAAGGAAAGAACAAAGCCCCACCTCCTCTTACAGCCTTAGACCCTGACACTGTATCAGAATTTAGCTCGAGGTTAACGGTGAAATCATTAGAGCACCACTCTCCGAAATAGAGACCATATAAACCAAAATCATTGCAGTTCAGATCTGTTAAAGAGGACAAATCCCAGGATAACCATTTCTCTAATTCAGATTCAGTAGGAAGGGTGTTGCCAAAACAGAACAATGAGTGCTTTCCACCTCTGCAGGCATATTCCCATTCTTCCTCATTAGGAATCTTTGATGATAAGTTCGTAGCAATACTTTCTGCCAAAGCATAATCACAGAAAAAAGGGCTATAATCGTCCCCATCGACCTTGATGGATTTACCCAAAAGATAGTTGTAGTTGAGTATATGACAATTTAATACGGGAGTTATACTAAGTAAGAACGGACGAAGTTGTACTTTTCGCACAGGTCGCATTTCTTCAATCGATATATTAGGCGTTTCTGTCAACTTCTGAATTTGTATATATTCTTCCTCTGAGAACCCCATGGTATATTCTCCTCTCGGAATATAAATGAATACAATACCAGTATCCAAATCTTTAAAACGTGGTAAATTTACGTTATTCAGATGATCGTCTGATAAAGAAGAAAATCTATCTCCAAACTTTTCTTCTACAGACTTTATTGCTTTTGTGTGATGACTTACCATAATAATCGGCTTTGTTTATTAAATCCATCTTTTGGTAGACTTTAGCTTAGAGTAATACTCAATATCCTGCTGTACGATTGTCTGTGTAGCAAGCAATCGATTTAATATCTCTTCAGAAATTTCCTCGTCCTCTGCGCACCCGGTGTTTTTTGCTAAGAGCATGAGTGCTTCATTGATAAGGGTGCTTTTGTTGGAAATCAGTATTGTATCATCACGTTTTACTTGAACAATCAGCTCCTCTATTCGTTGTTTATTGAACTTGTTTGCTTGAAAATCCTCCTCATCAGAATTATAATCTATATTGTAATAATCTTCTAAGATAGATTTTATTCTTTCGAGCTCTTTGAAATAATATGTCTCTTTCATTTTCTAATGCTTTCCTCCATTTAGGAATTATTCTAAGCTCCCTTCATCTATATGTCCCTGAAGGGAGTAATTATCAGAACTACTTTGGGCTAAATGGTTGTACTATATAATGTCTTTTTCTTCTTGTTTCTATTTGTTGCTCTATGACAAAGATAAACCCTAAAACATCTAACTCTATGATAGAATTATAAACTTGGCCATAAAATGTCGGGTTCCAACAGTTAACCTAATCGGGCCTTACGATATGTATACGCCTATATTTGAACCATAGTAGAAAAAATGATTGTCCTGCAAATTCGTCTCTTCGTCCTAGTATATCCTTAGTACTTAAACAGAATAAAGTCAACGTAGCGTGAAAACTAGATTGGAGATATACAAAAAGAAGGCCATAGCTTAATGCTCTATCTTGGGTTTCAAAACCATTTAAAGGGAGTGTGAAATTTCTTTTCCTTAATGCAATCATCATACCATACGTTATAGTCGGTTGGTATTTGAGCACTAACTCCTTTCAGCCAATATTGTTCACCATAAGCTCCTAACATTGCCCAATGGTATTCTGTTTCATGATTTAAGCATATAATGTCATCATAATCTTCTGGTCTCTTATAGTAATGTTTTTTTAGAATTTCATCTGCCTCTTCGGTTGTTTTATGTACATACTTCATCAGTATGCATCTGATGATAAATAACCATGCATTATAATACATACCAACCTTTTCGCCTGTCTTGTTGTCCGAAAAAACTAATATCTCTTCCATGTATCTTTTAGTTGTAGCAATTGTAAATATCGTCTATACTGTTCAGATCTTCAATAGACATTCCATTGGGTGTTATTCCTGCATAGAGGAGCGCGTAAGTGTGGGTGCGATACTCTTTTGATAGTAAATTATAAAAATATAATTGTATTTCAGTTAGATGCTTTTTATCTATCAATATACCTTTGCCAAGATATTCTTGAAATAAAATGCTACTCAAATCTTCTAGCATAAACCTATGGGGTGGAAAATCGAATTCTTCGTCAAGGTTCATTTTTCTAATTGTATCGTATCCATTCATTATTTGCTTGATAGAGTATTCTTGATAGCTTACGTCTTTATATAAACTATCCATCATCAATGCTGATGTCGCCAAAACACATTCATAACCATTTCCCCATACAAATGAATGTTGTTTGGGTGTAGAAAGGGAAGTAATCGCAAGTTCTTTGTCAAACTCCAATCGATTTATACATAAACCCAAATTAGTAATACTATCCTGTTGGGTGGTAATGTTTAATTCGCGGATTTTTAAATTTGGATTTTTGAAACTCATCAATCCACATGCAAAAAGCGACTCTCTTATATTTTGTAAGTTAGCATTATGCATCAACGTTTCAAAAGTTTTTTGACTGTCGTCTAATGCAGATTTATAAAAAATAACTTCTGGCGTTTGCGCTTCAATATTGTCTGCAAATACCCTTTTTACGAAGGATTGAAATCGCTTGTAAAATTTAAACTCGTCAGAATATTGTGAAGACAATTTCGGCGCAGCAATCTGATATTCTATAGGTTGTACTAAGATAGAATTTTCGTCTCGAATAAACTCTTGAAACATATAGCCTAAGAAGTTTAGAATCTCATTTTTATATTGAGTCTTTCCTCCTTGGAGAATGTTGCACTCTATAACTTCAATGACAGGTTCTATTACGTTATATATTTTAAATTGATGCTTTATGTTGGGCGCTAAATCGTTATAAAGGAAATACTCAATATCTTCCGACGAGTCTTCGTCAGAAAATAAATAGTCTAATTGAGAAGGAATTTCTTCAATAGCCTCCTTGTTCGGTGCTTGATAATGTTGCCAATTTATGTTCATTTCCATATTTGATAATCGGGACGACAAAAGCCGGTTATTAAATCCAGAATTTCATTCACAAATTCAGAGCTATCTTGATTGTCTTCTGATATCTTTTGAAAGAAACACAAAACTTCTTCTTTACTCTTTCCTGCGTTTTTATAGGCAGATAAAATATTTCTATATTTCAGATAAAACTCTATTGGCAAGTTTTCAACATCTGTATATTTTGTCTGCCAATCTTTAATATCTGACGAAATTAAAAGAGCATTCTCTTTATCTAACTTGAACATAAGTTTTTAACTTGTTATGCAAATGATTCAACGAAACTTGATGTTTTGCTGATTCAGATAACCAACTCCTACGGCTTCTGCAATTTCTTTTCCTTTTGTGCTGTACTAAAAAGCCACATTCTTAAAAAGGAAATATTACTTTCATCTTATTCTCTGCATTGGCATTCCATTTTATTTGCGTCAGACTATCGTGAGAATACGCTAAGCTAAACCTACTTTTATATAGGTTATTGGGGAAGAAATCTGTATTCTTAAACAACGACTGATCTTTATGTTGCCTATCAATAGACACAATATGATTATATTCGTCGTAATGGTATTCTTCTGCTATGTAATTTCCTTTGCTGTCCATATTTAACATGGAGAGCATCTTCCCATTTTTTACGATTGAACATTGTATATAATCTATTTGCTCAACAATATTAAAACAATAGACCTTAACTTCCGAGCTATGATATTCGAAGAAGATGTATTGGGCCGGTAAATCGTAATTGTCGGTATAGCCATAAATAGCAATCACTTTATCCTCTCTATCTAGAAAGTGTTGAAACTTTCCACTCTTCTTTGATGGTGTTTTAGTTATCTTTCGTCCTCTTTTTATATGCTTCCTTTCCAGATCAAAGGGATATATTTCAAAAAGGACTGACGTCCCCCAAATGCAATAAGCATATTCAAATTCTCTTTTCTGTTTGAACAGAGAGCTTGTATCACCGGAGATCAGATTCCATAAAACTTTTTCTTTCTCTTCTATATTCATTTAGCCTTTACATATAAATGTTTTACCATTACTCGATGTTTCCATAATTCAACACAGTTCTTCAATAGATCCTTCATACTAATCGGACTACGTTTCTTCCACGAAGAAGTTACGATAAATCGAAGAACCATTCGAGGAAAGTATTGAAATCGCTCCATTGAGGCTTTAGATTGCCCTTATGAAAGTCGGCTAACGGCTGCCCAAGACTAAGTTCTAATACTTCGCCGGTCAGTTTGTTGTAGAAGAAACCGCCTTCTCCCTCAAAGCTATCAAGCGGAATATACTCGTTGGGCAGGCTCAATATCGAGCGCATATTTTCTATTTGGTTGAAATAAGACGAGTTTATGGCAAACCAGCATATATTATATATATCGCTATACCTACCAGAGAATGTTACAGCATTGGTATAAAGATGAAACCGGGCAAAGGGTGTCTCAAAGTTAATCCCTAAGTCTGACATTACTTTTCGATAGTTTGCATCTTCTGTTGTATCATATAAACCTGTTTCGACCAAATACTCTTTTAATTTTTCTGATAACATAGTTCTTGCATTTTTAATTCAGCGTCTGCTCTTTGTCTTGCATAAGCCTTTCTATCAGTTCCAAACAGTTCTCAATTTGTAGGATGCTCTGGATGGATATTTAGTAAATAAGAATGCCGTGCGTTGCTTTTATTATACTTTTGATGTGTTGATGCAGACCACTCCAATCATGACCCTATTATATTTTGCTTCTGCAGCGATTCAGTCAATCTTAAAAACGCTGTTTAAGAACAAAAAGATCTCTTCATTAACATCCAGCTTATAATCAAATTCATTATTCCGAGTTTCTATCTTAATCGTCTCATTGCATAATGACATTTGCTGTATGGCTTCTCTGGTGAACTGTGGCTTGTTTTTTACGACAAAGTATTGTTCCCCTTCATTGAATATCCTGATGGAATCAATGATATTGTAATCTTTCGCCTTGCTTATATAAAGATGTTCCAACTTGTCGCCGGTAAAAAATAAATCTATTTTGTCGAGGTCTTTAGTGCTTAGAACGTTTCTCCCTGTGTCCATTACAAGCTTAAATCCTAACATATTAACCTGAAAGTCTGTATGTATGGTAATGAGTGCCGACTCCTGCCCGACATTACAAGTCAAGCTTCTTTTATCAACATCCAAGTCTATAAATTCTACTGTCGTAAGTACAGATTGACCGTGAGGATTCAGATCGACCTTAAACCCATCATTAAGTCTATTTGTAAACTTCAATCCTGATGAAACAATAAGTTCCTCAAGGTTAGGATTATAATAAAATAGGAAATCCTGTGCTTCAATTTGTTTCAAATCCGTTGTTTTATGTCTCAGATTGAATCGTCAGAAAATTCTCTGAGGTTAATGTTCGACAAAGATAATGGGCCGTTTTCATTTTCCCGCAGCTTTTGCAAATAAGTTTTATTCTTCTGTATCTTTTCTAATACTCTTTGTTTCAGTCTCTACGTGCAGAGATTGCTGTTTCTACTTGCTGAGACCTGCGTCTCTACGTGCAGATACTACTGCCTCAACGCGTAGAGATACTGATACTCTCCGTGTCTGTGTTCGGAGGGCTAAGCCCAACTAAGCTTTTCTGTCTTTACGGACGTATGAGACTTTATAAAAGAAGAAGGAAAAAGTACTATCGATTTGATTAAAAAGTACTATTATTTTCTTCAAAAAAGCGTTGAAAGGCGAGGAATTGGCATATTGCTTGCTATGTTGCTTCTGAAATCAATAAAATAAAAATACCTATGAGTTTCGCTTGGATCATATTCATCCTCGTAGCTTTATTGAGTTATGCAGTTCAGTATAATTTGCGCAATAAGTTTGAGCGCTATTCTCACGAATTGTTGGCTTCCGGACTGAGTGGCGCAGAAGTGGCGAAAAAGATGTTGCAAGAGAATGGTATTTATGACGTTATTGTCACGGCGACGCCCGGTTCGTTGACCGACCATTATAACCCCGAGAATAAGACTGTCAATTTGAGTACAGAGGTTTACAATGGCCGCTCCGTAGCTGCTGCTGCAGTAGCGGCCCACGAATGTGGACACGCCATACAACACGCCCGAGCTTATGCCCCTTTGACGTTGCGCTCGGCACTCGTGCCGGTGGTTAGTTTTACTTCGCAATGGATGCATTGGGTTTTGCTTGCCGGCATCCTTTTGGTGCAGATTGTTCCGGCAATCCTCCTTGTCGGTATCGTCCTCTTCGCTCTGACGACTTTGTTTAGTTTAGTGACGCTCCCCGTAGAGATTGATGCGAGTCGCCGTGCCGTCAATTGGGTCCGGTCGGCCGGCGTTGTCACGCAGCAAGAATATCCCGACGCCGTTGATGCTTTGCGCTCAGCAGCCTATACCTACGTTATCGCCGCTTTAAGCTCTTTGGCTACGTTGATCTACTATATAATGGAATATGCAGGTGCTACCCGTAGAGGCTAACATAAAAAACGATGCTCTGATCGCAGAACATCGCTTTACTAAGTGTTGGGGTACTCGGATTCGAACCAAGAATGACAGGACCAGAATCTGTAGTGTTACCATTACACCATACCCCAAAAGCATTAAATGTGCAATGAAAAAATCCTCAAATGCGGATGCAAAGATAGCGTCTTTGTTTTGAAAAGCCAAAGCTCCCTCTGCTTTTTTCTAATTTCGTCGCAATTTTTGCCGGCATCGCGTTTCTAATATGAATTAATGCGTAATTTTGCGCTCAATCCAAACAACTTATACATTATAATAGATGAATTCCACTCCCGAAATAGTAAATACGATTGTTCAAGGTATGCAGGAGAAAAAAGCTTTCGATGTTACCATCGTAGATCTCCGCAAGATTGATACAGCGCCCGCAGAATATTTTGTTTTGTGCAATGCCGGCAGCCCGCAGCAAGTAGAAGCTGTCGCAGGGTCGGTGAGCGACGAGACGCGCAAGGCGCTCAATGAGCGTCCGGCCGCAGCTGTAGGCTTAGACAACGCACAATGGGTGGCAATGGATTACGGCACGGTGATGGTGCACATATTTCTGCCCGAGATGCGTGAGTTTTATGCCCTCGAAAGCCTCTGGGAAGACGCTGAGATAAAAGAAATCCCTAATCAAGATTGAAATGAACGGAAAACCCAAGCAAAAAAATAATCTGCCGAAGTTCAACCTGTATTGGTTGTACGCTATTCTGATTATTTCCCTCGTGTTTATGCTCTTCCGGGGAAATTTCGGAGAAGGCGGATTTGATAAAGAAGTGCCCTATACTACATTCAAGGAATATGTAGCCAAAGGTTATGCCAAGAGTGTTACGGTCAACAAGAGTGATGGTATAGCCCGCTTCATCGTTGCCCCTGCTCACATTCGCGATGTCTTTCATCAAGGCAGCGATGACGTCGGTACAGCCCCTACGGTCTCGAGTAAAGTTCCCTCTGTCGATAAGGTCGAAGACTTTCTCAGTGTGGCCTATAAGGGTAGCGTAAGCTATGAAGAGTCGAGCCACTTCTGGCTCAATTTACTCGGCAGTACATTCCCCTTCCTCATACTCATTTTGTTCTACTTCTGGATGTTCCGCGGCGTCAATGGAGGCGGTGGAGGCAGCGGCGGAAGTGGTGGCATCTTTAATGTAGGCAAGAGCAAGGCCCGCTTGTTTGAAAAAGGCGCCGGTTTGCACGTCACTTTCGCAGACGTAGCCGGACAAGAGAGTGCCAAAGAAGAAGTACAAGAAATCGTAGAATTTCTCAAGAATCCTTCAAAATACACCGAGTTAGGTGGTAAAATACCCAAGGGAGCATTGCTCGTAGGCCCTCCCGGAACGGGAAAAACGCTTTTGGCAAAGGCTGTAGCCGGTGAGGCCCACGTACCTTTCTTCTCCCTTTCAGGCTCTGATTTTGTCGAAATGTTTGTCGGCGTTGGCGCAAGTCGCGTCCGTGATCTCTTCCGTCAGGCAAAGGAAAAAGCTCCTTGCATTATTTTCATTGATGAAATTGATGCCGTAGGCCGTGCGCGCGGCAAGAATGCCTCCTTCGGCGGCAATGACGAACGCGAGAACACGTTGAACCAACTCTTGACTGAGATGGACGGCTTTGGCACCAATTCCGGCGTGATTATTTTGGCTGCGACCAACCGCGTGGACATTCTCGACAAAGCCCTGCTGCGTGCCGGCCGTTTCGATCGCCAGATCCACGTGGATTTGCCCGATCTGCCCGAACGCATTGCCATTTTTAAGGTCCATTTGCGTCCATTAAAATACGATCCGTCTTTAGATATCGAACTGCTGGCGCGCCAGACGCCGGGCTTTTCCGGTGCTGACATAGCCAATGTTTGTAACGAAGCCGCGTTGATTGCTGCGCGCCACGATCACATCACGGTTACACGGCAAGACTTCTTAGACGCTGTCGACAGAATCATAGGCGGATTGGAGAAGAAAAATAAAGTGATGACTGAGGCCGAGAAGAGAACGATCGCCATCCACGAAGCCGGTCACGCTTCTGTATCTTGGCTGTTGCGCTACGCGAATCCTTTGGTTAAGGTCACGATTGTGCCCCGTGGGCAAGCGCTTGGCGCTGCCTGGTATTTGCCGGAGGAGCGCACCATCACAACGCGCGAACAGATGCTCGATGAAATTTGCGCTACGCTCGGTGGCCGCGCCGCCGAAGAGTTGGTTACAGGCCACATCTCCTCCGGTGCGCTCAACGATCTTGAGACCGTCACGAAGCGCAGCTATGGTATGGTGGCTTATCTCGGTATGAGCGATGAACTGTCCAATCTCTGTTATTACGATACACAGGAATATAATTTCACCAAACCATATTCTGAGAAGACGGCCGAGAAGATCGACGCTGAGGTCCATAAGTTGGTCAATGAGCAATATGCTCGTGCAAAGCAACTCTTAATGGACAACAAGGAAAAGCACGCCGCACTCGCCCAGCTCTTGATAGAGCGTGAGGTGATCTTTACCGAGGATGTGGAGCGCATATTTGGGCCGCGTCCGTGGAAGAGTCGCGCCGACGTTCTCTTGGAAGAGGAGCAGCAAGCCAAGCAAAAGACCGTCCAAGTGCCCACCGATAACGTTTCTATGACGCCTCCGGCTATCCCTGCGTGCCCTTCGGCGCAGAGCATCTCTGCACCGCTTGAGCAAAACGCGGCTGAAGAAGCGCCGCAGGATGAGAAGCCTGCATCCGTCTTGCCGCCGGAAATTCCGACGGTCGCTGCGGAAGACGATCAGAATAGTGAAACCACCAACGAACAACCGCATGAGTAATCTTGCCTTGCGCGCACTGACCGGAACGGCCTTTGTTGCCGTACTCGTAGGTTCAATATTGCTTTCGCCGTGGAGCTTTACTTTGCTCTTTGCCTTGGTCACGGGCTTGACGCTTTGGGAGTTTGCCGATAATGTCAACCTTCACGCCGGTGCCCGTGTAAACAAATTGATCAATGCCGTATCCGGCGTCTACCTCTTCTTGGCTTTCGCCGGCTATTGCTCCGGTTATCAAGGGTCGGAAGTCTTTATTCCCTACCTTTTGTCGCTGATGTATCTGCCGATCTCCGAGTTGTATGCCCGTCAGCCCGATCCGCTCAAAAATTGGGCTTATGCTTTTGCCTCACAGCTCTACATCGCCTTGCCTTTCAGCTTGCTCAATTGCTTGGCGTTCTTAAATGATCCCCTCAAGCAGCAGGCTTATTTCCATTGGCTTTTGCCCCTGAGCGTCTTTATCTTTTTATGGACGAGCGATACGGGGGCTTACTGCACGGGAAGCTTACTACACAAGCGCTTCCCCGCCAAACTTTTTGAGCGCATTTCGCCCAATAAGTCTTGGGTCGGTAGTATCGGTGGCGGAGTCTTGTGTGTTCTCGTTGCCAGCCTAATGCATCATTTCTTTCCTGCGGAATTGACTTGGTTGCAATGGATAGGCCTCTCCTTAGTCGTATGCGTCTTCGGTACGTGGGGAGATTTGGTGGAGAGTCTCTTTAAACGTCAATTGGGCATCAAGGATAGCGGCCACATTCTCCCGGGTCACGGCGGCATGCTCGATCGTTTCGATAGTAGTCTTTTGGCTATCCCCGCTGCGGTCTTGTATTTGTATACGCTGAATCAATTCTAAAGCGCGACCATCGCGAATTAAAAATTATAGGAATCTGTCTTCTTGCCGGCAAGAAGGCAGATTTTTTTGTGCCCATTCCGTTTCTGCTATTATAGGTTCTGTTTTTGCCTTCACGTGCCCTCCTTTTCCGCTTACAAATTTGGGTAGCTTATCGTTTGGTGGGAGCAAACGATGGTATGGCCCGACCAAACGATAGTTTGCTCCCGCCAAACGATGGTTTGCTGCCGGCAAACAAAAGTAGTGTGGGAACGAGGCATTTCAAATCGTGCGCCGTTGCTTTCTGAAAACGAATGAAATTTATAGGCTTATGCGTTTTCCTCCTCCTCGTTTGCCTCTTGCAACCCGCACTCCGCATCATTCGCTACGGACTCGGGATGCGCCGCTTTCCGCTTCTATGGCTTGTCCTCCTTTTGCCCGCGTTTTTATCCTACCGGGTTTGTCCTGCTTAAGCGTGTCCGGTAGTCTGAGGTACGTTAAAAGGAAAAGCCTGTCACCGATCCCAATGGCAATGGATCGATAACAGACCTTTCGTATGTTCAATTTAACTATTATTGCTCAGAAGTACTAACTGCGTCTATGGCTTTTCCGATGACCTTTTCCGGCAGGCTTGGCCGTTTTGCCGGCTGCCGCCTTTTCTTGCTGCAAATGCCGGATGCTATCTTTGTAGAATGAAACGCTATCTGCAAGTTTTGCGTTGTCCTTCTCTGAAGTTGAAGGCTTCGTGACGCTTATTTGGACGCTATCATCATCCTCTTCATCATCGTCATCGTCTATGGAGATCTCGGTTTGAAAATTACTTCTCTTAGAAAGTTTATTGTCGATTTGACTCGTTTTGGCCGCGGCAAAGAAACCGAGAACGATGGTCAAGGCAACGCACAAAAAGAAGGAGATGGTCGTATACAGCTTTGCTGAAAATGACATAGACTTGTTTCGACTCCAATTGCGAAGTATGTCGATGATTGCACCAAGCGGGATGCAGATAGTTACCATTACCATCAGTAAGAATCCGATCCAAAGCCATATCGTTTCAGGGTTTTGCGAGAGCAGAGCAGCCGTATCCGGCTCGCACAAATGTATTTCTGTCAAAGTACCAAAGCCTACGATAAGACTAACCAACAGCACGAGGAAGGGAACAAGGAATGAAAGTAGCATAGCAAAACAGATGAAAGCTATAAAGCAGATTCCGGCCGTGACGAGTCCTTTCATCAGACTGTTAAATGTGCTATGGTTGGATGCTTGGCCGTTATAGTAGATTTCGTTTGCGCTGCGAGTGGCGGCTTCTTGCATGATCTCGGCGTTGAGCGTGTGCGGCGTTACGGGTATACCGCGCATCATCAGTTTGTCGGCCGTTGTACGCGCCAGCGGAATGAAGATCCAAGCTAAGATATAAATGAAAGCTAATGTTGCGCCGGTGAAAAGACACAGTAGCACGAAGATAATGCGCCAAGGTAGGGGATCGGAGACGTCGAGATACTTACAACAGCCTGAAATAACGCCGCCGGCTACTTTGTCTTCAGCATCGCGGAAGAGTCTGCGCTTTCCGCGTGGCTCTACGTGGGGAGCTTGCGGTGGCTCTGGCGGCCCTTGCTTGCGCGTGCCGGTAGCTTCTTGCGACTCTTCTTGCTCCATTTCCTCCGGATTACCGATGCGGTGGATGATGTCTTGCACGTGTTCGATCGTGACGGCCTCTATGCCTTCAGCCTTCAGTTCGGCAAAGAGTTCGGCCACGCGCCGTTCGATGTCTTCGGCCACTTCTTCGCCGCCTTCGCGATCGGCGAAATAGGCGCGCATATTCTTTTGATACTGATCCAGGAGTTGGTAAGCATCTTCGTCGATGTTGTAGAGCGCTCCAAAGAGATTGATGGTAATATTCTTTTTCATTTTGTTGGGATTTCTGGAATGTTGGTAGATTCTGTTGATTTAGCTTGTGGCAAGTCGGTTTCTTTTTGCAGCAACGTGACGGTTCGAATGAGTTGATTCCAAGCTTCGTCCAAGTCGGTCAATGCTTGTCGGCCGTCAGCCGTTAGTGCGTAATACTTACGCGGAGGTCCTTGCGTGGACTCTTGCCACTGATAAGAGAGCAGCCCTTCTTTTTTCAAGCGGGAGAGCAATGGGTAGAGCGTACCTTCTACGACGATGAGATCAGCGCGCTTTAGTTGCGTGATAATGTCACTCGCGTAGGCTGCTTCCCGATGCAACAAAAGCAGCACGCAATATTCGAGCATGCCTTTGCGCATTTGAGATTTAGCATTATCCGTGTTCATAATTTATTATAGTGGTTTGTCTTACTCTTTCTTTTGGTGTGCTTGGCGCAATTGAAGTTTCCTCAACTGATCTTTGAACAGAAACGCCTCAGAGGTGAACTTTCAGCGCTTGAATCTGAGATATCAAATACCTTGCACGGCACAAAAGTATGCAGAACTTAGTACTATGCAAAACAAAGTACTAAGAAAATGATTTGTTTTAACGTTATTTTAATCTTTGAACCAAGAAAAGCCGAAAAAGTGGGGGAGTAATGGCCGAATAATGGAGGGTGAATGTTTTCGGGATGGGTAGCTGCCAGCTCGCTTTCTGTCCGTTTTGTATTTGAAAAGCAGAGGAAGTATGGCAAAAAGAGCACGAGACGCGCAGAGATGGCTTATTATAGGCCTGTGTGTAGTGCCTTTTCGATAGAAAGTATTGGAAAAGTAACGATTTATCCGTAAATTCGCCGCTTGTATAAAGCGCATTGTCTATGCAACCATATTTCTTCCAACCCCTGCTCAAGTCAACCCTTTGGGGCGGACAAGAGATTATCCGCTTGAAACAAATCAAGACGGACGCAGAGAACGTGGGAGAAAGTTGGGAGCTTTCCGGCGTGGCCGGTGCGGCAACGCTCGTGAGCGAAGGCAAGGACAAGGGCTTGACGATCTGCGACTTGATTGATCGTTACGGCGCGGAACTCGTGGGGCAAAAGAACTTTTCACGCTTCGGAAATAAGTTTCCGCTACTCGTCAAGTTTATTTCAGCCGCTCAAGATTTGAGTATTCAGGTGCATCCCAATGACGAAATCGCCCATAAAATGGGGCATCCGTATGGTAAATCTGAAATGTGGTTTATCGTAGGAGCGTCGGAGGATACACAATTATATATGGGGTTCGATCGTCCGTTGACGCCCGAACTTTATGAAAAGGCGCTACACGAGGAAAACTTCTTGGACTTGCTCCATACGCAGCCGTCGGCAGCCGGCGATTGTTTCTTCATTCCGGCAGGTAGGATTCACAGCATCGGCGCCGGCAACTTGCTGATAGAAATTCAGCAGGCGAGCGATGATACCTTTCGCGTCTATGATTTTGACCGTATCGGGAAGGATGGGAAAAAGCGGGAGTTGCATATCGAACAAGCCAAGATGGCGCTGAACTTCAACGATTGCCGACCGGATCCCGTGGCTTATGATCAGGCGTGGAACAAAAGGGTGCCATTGGTGCATTGTAGTGCTTTCTCTACGCGCTTGGGGCGTTTGAGTCAGCCCTTTCACGCCGGCTATTCGGATCTGGATAGTTTTGTGGTGCTTGTAGCTTACGAGGGAGCGGCCGTTTGCACTGACGATTTGGGAAATCGGTTTACGCTACAAGCAGGCGGAAGCGTGTTGTTGCCGGCAACGACGCAGTATTTGGAGATCGAACCTAAAGAATCTTTTGCATTTATGGAGGCTTTTGTGGAATAAGATGCTCCCATTCGAAGTGGGAAGCCTTATATAATAAGAGGTGATTATCGCGCGGTGCAGGAAAGACCGGCAATAATCACCTCTTATGTTGTGGGGACACTGTTAGTCGCGCGCGGCGATCGTATAGAATTGTGTAGGACCTTCTTCGAGGAAGACCAATTGCAAGCCTTCCGGTTTCCAAAGTGCGTTGGTTTCCGCAACCCATTGCATAGCGTCTGCGCCGGGCGTGAGATTCTTAGAGGAGATGCGGAGTCCGCGCCGCTTCACGGCTTTCTGCTCATTGATGCGCCAACAGAAGGCCTCCACGCCTGCGTGCTTGTCGACGAATGCTAAATAGTCGGCGTCTTCCAGCAAATATTGCAGACATTGGATAAATGCTTCCTGATCGGATGCATTCGTCATATCTTCAGCCAGCGAAATATAGTCGTTGCGGAAAGCGGTCGACTTCATCTGAAGTGCTTTCTCGCTAATAAAAGTCTTGGGTGCTTGGGCGCAAGCGTTGACTTCGTCCATTACGGTTTTGTCGTTGTGCGTTTGTTCTTTTGCGAAGTTGATCCAATCCGCATTTGATTCAAATTTCATAGTCTTGTCTCTTATATATAATGAATGATTCTTGTTTACCGCCGCGTTGATTTGAGCGCTTGGCGGTTTAGACTTGCTTAGCGGTAAGGTTCTGGCCGGCATTGGCCAACTTAATTTGCTTCAAGTCCTTTTCTTCTCCTACCAACCAGATGGTGTCGCCTTTTACAATGCGCCGATTAGCCACGGCAATGTTGATCGCGTTGCTCTCTTCCTCTTCGTCCTCAAAGCCAACGACCATACAGTTGTAATCTTCTCTGATGCCGCTTTCAAAAATTGTCTTTTCGCAGAAGGGAGATTTGCTGCCGATCGTAATATGCTTGATGTCAAGACGGTGGTTGAGTACGCGCTTGTTGCCGGTTACAATTTCCGCTTGCATACGCTTGGCTAAGGCTTTCAAACTGCTGTCGTCGCCAATGACTTCTATGGTATCTTGCGGGAAAAGCATCGTGTTGCCGTCCGGAATATTAACTCTATTGCCGCCACGCACAATTGCGGCGATCATAACGCCGTCTGTTTGGCCAAAGTTAAGTTGAGCTAAAGTCAGACCTCCCCAAGCCGAGTTGTTGGGTAATACGAGTTGCGACAAGTGTAAATCGTGCCTATCGAGCGTTCTTGCGTAGCCCGGTCGCCGCGCTGCGGCTTTCCACTCCCGTTGGCGAAGATTGTGCGTGAAAGTTCGCTCCAAGCGGATGCTAACATACTTCACGCGCTTTGAAAGCTGATTTTTAAAGCCAAAGATTTGATCTGTCGTGATCAACGCTACGAGCAAGGCCGCCGCCAATAAGTGCCAGTACCACCTAAACGGCGATAAATAGTTTAGGATATAATAGGTCGCTAGCGTAGAAATACAAAAGCGAAGAGCCATACTCAAATAGAAAAAAAACAAACTGCGCTTTGCGCCATTCAGACGCCATTGCTTGACCTCTTGTGCGTGGATTTTTTTCATCACAATCGGACGTAAAAAGACGGAAACTCCAAAGAACGTGAGCAAACCTCCAACCACATTACCTCCCCAATGCGTCAGCAGACCTCGCAGAAAAGGCAGAATTACCGTAAAGGAAATACCGATCGCCGAAAAGGTTAGGACGAGATAAGTCACAACAATAACGAGTTGGCCCGTAAACATCACGCGCCAGCCCGAAGTTGGCGCCTCTTTGCCTGCTGTTGAGCGATCCGAAAGTCGGCGCGTCACCTTTCGAGGCAGCAGTTTTTCCAAGCGTTGGTAAGCCGGCACACTCAGCTTGATCATATACGGCGTAAGGAAAGTCGTAATGATTGAAGCCGCCACCACAACCGGATAAAGGAAGTCGCTCGTCACGCCGAGCGTAATGCCAAGCGAAGCGAGGATAAACGAAAACTCGCCGATTTGAGCCATACTAAAGCCGCATTGCATCGCCGTCTTGAGTGGCAAGCCCGAAAGTAAGTAGCCGATTGTTCCAAAAAACATTTGTCCGAGCAAGATTGCCGCTACAATAACTACGATTGGCGCCCAATGTTCTAGTAATATTGCGGGGTCAACGAGCATACCTACACTGACAAAGAATATAGCGCCAAATAAGTCCTTCAAGGAAGAAATTACCTTCTCAATAGCTTCAGCTTCGATCGTCTCGGCCAAGATGCTGCCAATCAAGAACGCGCCCAAAGCACTACTATAACCGGCTTTTTCGGCCAGAAATACCATCAAGAAGCATAGGCCTACGCTGAAGACCAACAGCGTTTCCGCGTTTAGCCATTTCTTGAAGGTTCGAAAAATTTGCGGCACGATGTAAATACCCACCACGAACCAAAGAATCAAGAAGAAAAACAGCTTTCCGAAGCTCATTATGAGTTCCTGTCCCTCAAACTTATTCGATGCCGCGAGCGCCGGCAGAACGACCATCAGCAAGATGCCGAAGATATCTTCTAAGATTAGCACACTAATAACCCTGCCTGCAAACTTCTGTTGTAGCAAACCGAGTTCGCTAAACGACTTATAAATAATCGTCGTTGACGACATGGCAAGCATTCCGCCCAAAAACAAACTATTCATCTCCGACCAACCGAAGGATTGGCCTATGAGCGTACCCATCGTCATCATAAACAGAATGATCGATACGGCCGTTATGATTGGTCCGGTGCCCATCTTGACGAGCTTCTTGAAAGAAAACTCGAGGCCTAAGGCAAACATTAAGAAGATAATACCTATATCTGCCCATGTGTGGATGCTGGATGTATCCCTCACCGACGGAAAAAACGTCATATGCGGGCTGGCCAAAAAGCCGGCCAGGATGTAACCCAAGATCAGCGGTTGCCGCAGGCGTTTAAATATAAGGCCGGTGATGCCGGCTATGACAAGAATGAGTGCTAAGTCTGATATAAAATTCATCTCCGAGCATAGAAAAGGAAGTACCGACGCTTCTGATAGCGCCGGTACAATAAGGTAAAAGTCGGCTTACTCGTTGAAATCTGCCGTAAGTCGACAGATATTCACGACCACTTCCATCGCCTTTTCCATATTCGGAATCGGCAAGAACTCGTGCGGGCCGTGAAAATTCAGTCCGCCGGCAAAGATATTAGGGCAGGGGAGTCCCTTAAACGACAACTGAGCACCGTCTGTGCCGCCGCGAATCGCTTTTACGCGTGGTGAAACGCCCGCTTCTTCCATCGCCTTAATGGCTAAATCCGTCACGTGCATCACCGGGTCAATCTTCTCACGCATATTATAATACTGATCTTTGACCATGAGACTTATCGTTCCCTCGCCGTATTGCGCATTGATTTTTTCGCCGGCTTCAATGATGCGTTTTTTGCGATCTTCAAACTTCTGGCGATCGTGATCGCGAATGATATAGGTGAGCGAAGCTTTCTCTACGCCGCCTTCCATCCCGATCAGGTGGAAGAAGCCTTGATAGCCGTCCGTCTTCTCCGGCACTTCATTAGCCGGCAGCAAGCCTATAAAATCCGTGGCCACGCGGCAAGCATTGATCATCTTATCCTTAGCATAGCCCGGGTGTACGCTGACGCCCGTGATGTCGATCTTAGCAACCGCCGCATTGAAGTTCTCAAACTCCAGCTCGCCCAGTTCGCTGCCGTCCATCGTATAAGCCCATTCGCAGCCAAACTTTTCGACGTCAAACTTATGTGCACCCAAGCCGATCTCCTCATCAGGGTTAAAGCCTACGCGAATTTTTCCGTGCTCTATCTCCGGATGCTCCATAAGGTAGACCATCGCTTGCACAATTTCCGCAATGCCCGCCTTATCGTCCGCGCCCAGCAGTGTGTGGCCGTCGGTCACGATGATATCCTCGCCAATGTGGCGCTTGAGTTCCGGAAATTTTTCCACGCTCGTCACGATTCCGGCTGCGGCATCCAATACAATATCCGTCCCGTCATAATTTTTGACGATGCGCGGCTTGATATTAGCACCCGAAGCGTCCGGACTCGTGTCCATATGCGCGATAAAACCGATCGTCGGAGCTTTCTTTTTCGTATTTGAGGGCAATGTTGCATAAAGATAACCCTCATCGTCGAGCTCCACGTCCTTTAATCCGATTTCGATCAACTCTTCGCGCAGATAACGAGCGAAAGTCATTTGCTTGTCAGTACTTGGCGTTTTGCCTGCATCTTCGGCCGATTGTGTGTCAAATTGCGTATAGGCCAAAAATCTATCTACAATATTCATTGGTATATGGTTTATTTCTCTAATGATTGCTTGATACGCAAAGATAGCAATTCTTTTATTACGCCCGACTTCCAACATCGCAAAAAAAAGGAATTTTACAGATGCTTCGAAAATTCTTAGGCAAACGCTTGGTGTATTCAAAAAGTGTTTCTACCTTTGCACTCGCAAAACGGAAATGCAAGGTGCCATAGCTCAGTTGGTAGAGCAAAGGACTGAAAATCCTTGTGTCCCCGGTTCGATTCCTGGTGGCACCACACAAATTTCTCAAGCAAGTTTTTCAACTCTTGATTTCAATCTGAAATCGAGAGTTTTTTTATGCCCGTAAGTCGGCTTGTCGATGCTTCCGCGCTGCCCGTGTATCAGCAGATGCGGCCGTCGCCCGTGCAAGCCTTATCGCCTATCAGCCTTCTTGGGTTTATACTTTCTTCTGTCCTGTATGATGCTCCTCATAGTTGGATACAAACGCTGCAGGCCTGCCTTGCCTACTGCTTTCGCCCAATCCTGCACGTTTTTTATCACGATAAAAAAGGTTTGCGCTCACGATAACAAAGGCTTCACCTCACGACAAAAAAGGTTTGTACTCACGATGAAAAAACTCGCAGTCGGGCTTTGCTCGCTTGCGATCAAGATTTTTAGCCTATGAAATTGCTCTTCAAAACGTCAAAATTAGTAGATCGTTGACTCATCATATACGCTCCGCGACCCCGGCTTTGTCACTTGTGAGCAGCGAGGCTTCGTATGAGTGAAATGTTTGCGTTATGTGATGTTTATAATGCACTTTATTTGCGCATGTAGTCAGATGTAGTCGAGTATGGGCAATATTTAACGCCTCAAAGTATTGAGATAAATGCGAAATATCTACGCATTATTTAGTAGAGTTTAACTCGATATGTAAAGGAAATCGCCTAAACTCAAAAAATATAGCCATCTCTGCAAATTTTTATCGAAATAAGAGGTGCTGTTATTCAAAAATCAGTATCTTTGTATCGCAATAAATAAATTTGTCTTTTGTTAATTCATATATAAAGATGAAAGCTCCAAGATTAGACGCGCTACGCGTAATTTTATCTAACCGTACTTCGGCTACACAGGCCGACCTTTTGCGCGAATTGGCCGATGCCGGCTTTAGCGTTTCTCAACCCACCTTGTCGCACGACTTGCGCAGTCTGGGTGCAGCAAAGATCAGAACGCGCGAAGGTTTTCAGTATATCTTGCCCCAACGCGACACTTATCAACGCACTGTAGCGCCAGAGGTGCTG
The DNA here is from genome assembly GCA_015259125.1 of Alloprevotella tannerae. Lineage (GTDB taxonomy): Bacteria > Bacteroidota > Bacteroidia > Bacteroidales > Bacteroidaceae > Alloprevotella > Alloprevotella tannerae_A. The sequence continues at coordinate 27,799 of JABZGR010000019.1, forward strand.
CCCGAATATCTGCGCAACTCAGGTTTGGCAGAAGTGAAAAAATCGGGCAATCTGCTCGTGCTTCATACGCGCCCCGGTTATGCGCGCGGCTTAGCTGCTGATATAGATATCAGCCATATGCCTTCCGTAGCAGGCACAATCGCCGGATATGATACGATTTTCGTGGCACGTCTTGATGGCAAGACGGAGCAAGAATTGATCGACGACCTCGCAGAACTCTTGCCGGCGCTGAAAAGTATTCACCTCTAAAGGCGGAGGTTTGTTTCTCTGTTTTCTGCTTTCGACATGCTGTGCAAGGTATGCTGAAAGCAGGAGTAAGGGTGCGGATATAGTGAACGTTAGTTGGTAATGCCGAAACAATTTCCGGCAATTAGGTACCAAAAGATTGCATAGAGCTCATAATGTATGAAGCCGGCGTGCACGCTTTGATAGCGAACACGCCGGATATTTTGTATAAAGAGGCGGGAAAGTGCGGAGTGCTCACCTTGTTGCCGAAGGGGCGAAACCACACATTATATATAAGAGAGCAAAACCAAGGCTTGCCCGCCGTTTTGTTACAGCCAAGCGCTCTGCAACTTAGAGGTGATGCTCGCGTCGATAGTTGACGACAAATTCATCCAGCAGTTGGCGGCCCTTTTCCGTTGCAAAGCCTCTCACGTGTACGAAATAGGTGTTGAGAAAGAAGTCGAAGGGCTGCAAAGGGTCTTTTGTCGAATAAGCCCGCACAGCAGGCATCATCGTGATAAAAGCCAAATAGAGTAATTGCGGGTTTAATCGGTCGATAAAAAGGCCTTCTTGCACGCCTCGATGATAGAACTCGCAAAAATCAGCCCGCATATCCTCACGATGGCTTTCGAATAAAGCCACGACTTTCGGGTAATTGTTCGTCTCCGAAAAGAATCTGGGCGAAATATTCTTAGCCCATTTCAGCCGATAAGAGAACGTGCGCAAAATGATGTCGATTACGGTATCTTCCGGCTTCGAAGCTTCGCGCATCTTATCCTTAAAATCCTTGTGAGAAGCTGCGACACAGGCCACGAGAAGATCTTCCTTGTCGGTAAACAACTCGTAGAGCGTGCGCTTAGACATACGCAAACTTTGCGCAACCTTGTCCATCGTCACGGCGCGCACGCCTTCCTTGTAAAAGAGTTTTTGTGCCGTTGCTATAACATGATTCCGTAGGCTTCCTTCCCGCATCTTTTCTAACTTAATTCCAAATAACGTGCAAATGTAAAAAATAATGACGAAATAAGATCCGTTTTCGCCTAAAAAACTCTCGTGTTTTGTGCATTTAATCATAAATTTTCCTTGTTCTGTCGTAAATCCTCCTTTTTTCACCTTAAGTTTTCCTTTTTCAAGCGTGAGTGCTTCTTGAGCCCGGATCGAAAATCGTCACTCTAAATTGCACGTCATACTTGCCAAATGCAAATAAAGTGGAATGAATAAACGAATATCCTCTATAAAATGACGGTTGTCCGCGATAAAAGATCTTTCACAATGAACAATATTCAAGTTTAAGCCGTATCTTTGCTCTAAGTAGATAATACGAATTTAGGAAATATCCTCACAAATAAAAGCAATAGGAAAATGGTAAAGATAACCAAAGAGGCAGCACTTCGCTACCACGCGATGGGGAAACCCGGGAAGATTGAGGTAGTCCCGACCAAGCCGTTCCGGACGCAAACCGATCTTTCTCTGGCCTATTCTCCAGGTGTCGCAGAGCCGTGTTTGGAAATTCAGAATGAAGCCCACGACGTCTATAAATACACGAACAAAGGCAATCTTGTTGCCGTAATTTCCAACGGAACAGCTGTGCTCGGCCTGGGCGACATTGGCGCGATGGCTGGTAAGCCCGTGATGGAAGGCAAGAGTCTGCTGTTCAAAATCTATGCAGGTGTCGACGCCTTCGATATTGAGGTCGACGAGAAAGACCCCGAGAAATTTATTCAGGCCGTGAAGGCCATTGCCCCGACCTTTGGTGGCATCAATCTTGAAGACATCAAAGCGCCCGAATGCTTTGAGATCGAGCGCCGCTTGAAGGAAGAGTTAGACATTCCGGTGATGCACGATGATCAGCACGGCACCGCCATCATCTCTTGCGCCGGACTTTTGAATGCTCTCCTCGTGGCGGATAAGAAAATAGAAGAGGTCAAAATCGTCGTTAATGGTGCCGGCGCTTCGGCAATCTCTTGTACGCGCTTGTATTGTGCTTTTGGCGCGCGAAAAGAGAACATTGTGATGCTCGATTCTAAGGGCGTCATCACGGACGACCGCGAGAATCTGACTGCGCAAAAGAAAGAATTTGCTACTTCTCGCCGCGATGTGCATACTTTGGCTGAGGCTGTTCGAGGCGCAGACGTCTTTGTTGGTCTCTCAAAAGGCAACGTCCTTTCCAAAGAGATGGTGCGCACGATGGCCGAGCGCCCTATTGTCTTTGCTTTGGCCAATCCGCAGCCGGAAATCACTTACGAAGATGCACTCGAAGCTCGCCCCGATGTGTTGATGAGCACCGGACGCACCGATTATCCTAATCAAATCAATAACGTGCTTGGCTTCCCCTTTATCTTTCGCGGTGCTTTAGATACGGCAGCGCGAGCGATCAATGAAGAAATGAAGATGGCCGCTGTGCGCGCTATTGCCGAGTTGGCTCGTCGCCCTGTGCCCGATATCGTTAATCGGGCTTACCAAGTGCGCCACCTTACGTTTGGTCCCGAGTACTTTATCCCCAAACCCGTCGATCCTCGCCTCATTACGGAAGTCTCGATGGCTGTGGCCAAGGCTGCGATGGATAGCGGCGTAGCCCGCACACCCATTACCGACTGGCAGGCCTATCGTCAACGTCTTCGCGAGTTGATGGGCCAAGAGACGAAGTTTATCCAAAACTTGTTTGAGACCGTGCGCCTCCATCCTAAGCGCGTTGTCTTTGCCGAAGGCTCTCACCCCAAAATGCTGCAAGCTGCCGTACAAGCGAAGGAGGAAGGCTTCTGTCATCCTGTTTTGCTGGGCAACGAAGAGGAGATTAAGCGCATTGCCGACGAACTTGAATTAAGCTTAGACGGGTGCGAACTCGTCAACTTGCGTGACAATTCTGAGTCGGAACGCCGTTTGCGTTACGCAAAGATTCTTGCGCAGAAGCGCGAACGCGAAGGCTTTAACTTGGAAGTGGCGCGCGACAAAATGTTTGAACGAAACTACTTCGGCATGATGATGGTCGAGACGGGCGATGCTGATGCTTTTATTACCGGACTTTATACGCGCTATACCGGAACGATTCAAGCGGCCAAAGAAGTTATTGGTATTCGCCCCGGCTATGCGCATTTTGGCGCCCTTCACTTGGTTTCCTCTAAGAATGGCATTTGCTTCTTCGGCGATACTTTGATCAATCGCGACCCCGATGAGCACGCTCTTTATGATCTTGCGCGTCTGGCAGCTTCCGGCGTGCGTTTCTTCAATCGGACGCCGGCTATGGCGATGATATCCTATTCAAATTTTGGCAGCGATGAAGAGGGTAAACCGGCTGTTGTGCATCGTGTCGTAGAGCGTATGCAAAAGGAATATCCTGATCTGGCTATCGATGGCGAAATGCAAGTAAACTTTGCGCTCGATCGCGAACTGCGCGATGAGAAATACCCGTTTACGCGTCTCAAAGGGCAGGATGTCAATACGCTCATCTTCCAATCATTGAGCGCAGCCAATGCGGCTTATAAAATTGCCAAGAGTATGGCTGACGAAGGCGAAGTCATCGGGCCGATTCAGATCGGTTTGAACAAGCCGATTCACTTTACTGACTTTGAAGCTGATGTGCGCGACATCGTCAACGTTACGGCCATCGCCGTGCTTGATGCTACGGTGCGAGCGCATTATAATACAACGGAAGTATAAAGCCTTACCAAGCATTTGCAGCATACCGAAAGTTTGTCCCAACGCCAGGGCGCCGTCGAATATGCAGCGATGCGTGGCTACTTATTACCTTTTTTTAAACTGACTCCCCGAGTAGGCTTTGCGTAACGCTTGCCGGGGAGTCTTTTTTTTGTATTTCTTCCTCCGTTTTCCTTGTAGCTTTTCTTATCAAGGCCTAACTTTGCATAAATATAGCACGTGCAAGCCCGTAGATGGTACGCTTTTGATGCGTAAAACAATACTTAAAGACAGACCGATACGGACTTGTCGGCATCCAAAGATTTTGACGAGGAAATGAAAGATCAGTCGCAAACGACAGAGACGCAACCCGCTGCGCCCGAAAATAAGCTTGAGGTCGGAGAAGCCGGTAAAATGCGGCTCAACGAATTAGGCGAAAAATCCATTGGTCGCTTACTTTTGCAATATGCCTTGCCGGCCATCACCGCCATGGCCGCTTCGTCGCTCTACAATATTATTGACGGTATCTTTATTGGGCAGGGCGTAGGGCCTGAAGCTATTATGGGTCTTGCCTTAACCGGTCCTTTGATGGCTTTAGGGGCAGCTTTTGGCGCCATGGTCGGTGTCGGTGGCGCTACGCTGATGTCTGTGCGTTTAGGCCAAAAAGATTATCGCATGGCGCAAGATATTTTAGGCAATGTCCTCTTTATGAACGTCGTGATGGGTTTAGGCTTGGGCATTCTGCTGCAAGTGTTTCTCACGCCCATCCTGCGCTTCTTCGGTGCGAGCGACGTTACGATCGGACCGGCGCACGACTTTATGACCGTAATTCTTTGCGGTAACGTTATTACGCACCTTTATTTGGGTATGAACGCCCTGCTTCGCTCTACCAATCGCCCCCGACAAGCGATGTTCTCAACAATTGGTACGGTCGTGGCCAATTGCATGCTGGCGCCTCTCTTTATCTTTGTCTTTCATTGGGGGATACGCGGCGCCGCGGCAGCTACGGTTTGCGCTCAATTCTTAATGCTCTGCCGCCAATTCTATTTGTTTACTGACAAAACCAACATCATCCATTTTCGCTTTGAGCGGCCAAATATCAGTTTGCGCATCATCTTCAAGGCGCTTACGATTGGTTTACCTCAATTCTTGATCAATTTTTGCGCCTGCCTTGTGGCCATCATCATTACGCGCAGTATGACGCTTTATGGCGCAGAGACCGGCGCGGGCGGCGACGTTGCCGTGGGCAGTTATGGCATCGCCAACCGACTGATTCTTTTTGCCGTGATGCTGACCATAGGCCTCAACCAAGGCATGCAGCCCATTGCCGGCTTCAATTATGGGGCAAAGCGTTACGATCGTTTGATTGAGGTGCTGAAGAAAGCCGGCTTGTTTGCCACGGTCATAACTTTCCTCTCCTTTTGTATTTACTTCTTCTTCGCTACGCCGCTCGTGACGCTTTTTGCAAAAGGTTCGCCGCAACTGATTAAGGAGGCCGCCCACGGCTTACGCATTATGACTTTCACCTTTCCGCTGGTTGGCATTCAAATAATCACAACTGCTTTCCTCCAAAGTATAGGGCAGACGGGCAAAAGTATCTTCCTCTCGCTTACGCGCCAATTGCTTTTCCTTGTCCCCTTGCTCTTCCTGCTACCGCGCTTGTTTGATAATCCTGTCGATGGGGTTTGGTATGCGATGCCGGTTGCCGATACGTTGGCTTTCCTTATAGCGATCGTGCTCCAAGTCTTGCAGGTCAAAAAGTTTAAACGCATTCTCGCAGAAAAAACAATCACGCAATAACACTTAATCTATTCTTAACCCTTATGAAACCTTATGTTATCACCATTGGTCGCCAACTCGGAAGCGGCGGCCGCCGTATCGGACATTTGTTAGCCGAAAAACTCGGTATCAAATACTATGATCGGGAAATCTTAACGATCGCTGCGCACGAAAGCGGCTACGATGAGGCCATCTTTGCTCGGAAAGATGAGAAGAAAGGCTTTATTAGTCACGCTTGGCACAGCCTTTCGCCAATCATTGGAGCGGGCGATTATTATGTCAACCAGCTGAGCGACGAAAAACTCTTCAAGTTGCAGAGCGATGCTATACGCAAGGCCGCGGCCAAAGAGAGTTGCCTCTTCATCGGCCGCGCTGCCGACTACGTCTTGCGCGACCACGCCCAACTCATCAGCATCTTCATTTCGGCTGATGAAGAAGAGCGCGTTCGCTGTATGTGCAAACGGCGAAATCTCACGGAGAAGCAGGCGCACCGTCTGCTTGAAAGTGTTGACAACAAGCGCGCTGATTTCTACAACTTCTATAGTCCGAAGACGTGGGGCGAAGCTGCTTCTTATGATCTCTGTATCAATTCAGGCTTCTTGGGCTATGAGGGCACGGCTGAAGTGCTCTGCCATATCGTGGAGCAGCGCTTGGCTACCTTTGAAGCGCCTAATGGAGCGATTGGCGAATGAAGCGTATCGGACTCCTTAGCGATACGCATAGTTATTGGGATGAGCGCTATGCGGAATACTTTTCCTCGTGCGATGAAATATGGCACGCCGGAGATATATGCTCTGTCGCGTTAGCCGAAAAGCTCAATGAGATAGCGCCGTTGCAAGCCGTTTGTGGCAATTGTGATGGTGGCGATTTAAGAAGAATGTATCCGGAGATATTGCGCTTCAAGTGTGAAGATGCCGACGTCTTAATCAAGCATATCGGCGGCTATCCCGGCCATTATGATCGCAGCATTGCCGCTCGCCTTTACGCCTCGCCGCCTGATCTTTTCATATCGGGCCATTCGCACATCTTAAAGATTCAGTATGATCCTACGCTCTCCTGCCTCCATATCAACCCGGGAGCAGCCGGCTTGCAAGGTTGGCAGCAGGTGCGCACGCTTGTTCGCTTCACGGTCGATGGCAAGCGCTTTGAAGATATAGAGGTGATTGAATTGGGGAGTAGGTCAGTCTTAAAGAAAGGCAGCTAAGATGATTAAGAGGGTCAATAAGATCATATTGCGCGACGTCTTCCCCAGTATCTTATTCAGCGCGCGGCCTTGATGGATCTCTACCATTTCTCGCCACGTAGCGATGTGGAAGGGAATATAAAGTAGCGGCAGCAAGGCTGACCATTGACCGTTAAACGCAAAAGCACCACTGACTAAGGCGCAACCGATGATGCCTTGACCGAGATAGAACAAACTGCCGAAACGCTCCCCGAAAATGACGATCAGCGTATGCTTGCCGGCTACGCGATCCGTTGTTCGATCCCGATAATTGTTTAAGACGAGCAGCGTGTCTATGACCAGTCCGCAGCCGGCGGCTAATAGGAAGATTTCCGGTAAGAGATCTCCGGCTTCCACAAAGTAAGTGCCGCAAACCGGTACGAAGCCAAAGAAAACATAAACCAACACATCTCCAAAACCGCAATAACTCAGCAGCGTCGTATAGAGAAAAGCAAACAAGACGCAAGCTCCGCCGATCAAGATTAAAGGCCAGCTGCCGAAAGGCAAAAGGCCGAGCCCGACCACACAAGCCGGCATGAGTACCAGCGCAATGCCGATGTACATATCTGTAGGCTTAATCCAGCCTTGCGCGCAAGCGCGCTCAGGACCGAGTCGCTCTGTGCCGTCCGTCCCACGGCGGAAATCAATGAAGTCATTGATAAAGTTGGCTGCGATCTGCATTAAAGTGGCAAAGAGCATGCAGAGCAGGGCAGGTAGCCAATTAAACGAATCTTTCGTAAAGGCAAAGGCCGATGCCGCCACAATGGGCATCAGTGCGGCCGAGAGCGTCTTGGGGCGGGCGGCCAGCCACCAAGCACGAAGCGAGTTGGGCCGAACGAGACGAGGTGGCCTTTGAGGTTTTTGCATAAGCGTATGAGCCTATATTGTATAATGTGTATGACGTAAGACTACAAGCCAAAGGCCCCTCGACCTTATCGGTCAGGAGGGGCGCAGTGCTTTTGTTGTACTCAACTTAGAAGAGTTTTTCGGGATAAACGCCCGCTTCGTGAAGTTTGCGGAACTTCTCGACAACGCCGTCGCGGTCTTCGGGATAAGTCACACCGAACCATTTGCTCGTTGTATCTAAGACGCGACAAGTGGCCTCGCCTTGGCGAATCAGATGATCGACCATAGACGGGATATAGAACTCGCTCTTCATATTTTCCATATTCTCCGGCTTACTTAGAAACTCCTTAAAGAAGGCCTTGCTATAAGCGAAATAGTCGGGCGTGAAGCCCCAGAAATTCATGGATACCGGCGTGTTATCGGCTAAAGGAATCCACTCTTTGCCATCATCGGCCAGATATTTGATTGTTCCATCGATGCGCTTGATCTGCGTGCGTTCTACGACGGAGGTCAACAGTCCGTTTTCATCTTTTTCGCAAACGCCGCGAGAGACGGTGCCGCTTTCGCTCAGCGTGTTGCCGCAGCGGAAACCAACCATCGCGTAAGTTCCTTTGCTGCCTTCGGGTAGTTGTGTTAAGAAATCGGCGATAACGCGAAAGGCATCGCGGTCGTAGAAGTCGTCGCAATTGATCACGGCAAAAGGCTCGTGTATCACAGGCTCGCCCATCAATACGGCGTGATTCGTGCCCCAAGGTTTCGTGCGTTCCGGCGGGCAGGTAAAGCCCTCGGGTAAGTCATCAATAGATTGAAATACGAGCTCGCAGGGGATATGACCTTCATATTTGCTGAGCACTTTCTCGCGGAAAGCCTCCTCAAAGTCTTTGCGGATCACGAAAACGAGTTTGCCGAAGCCTGCATTGATGGCATCGTAGATGGAGTAATCCATAATGGTTTCGCCGTGAGGGCCTAACCCGTCGAGCTGCTTGAGGCCTCCGTAGCGACTGCCCATACCGGCAGCCAATAAGAAAAGAGTAGGTTTCATCATTTTATGTGCTTGTTTGCCTGTTAATAATATGTATTACGGCAAAGTTAAGCGTTTTTCAGTGCAATTTTGTCAACTTTTCCCGTTTTCTTCAAGTTTTGCTTTGAAAAAAGTAGGGGAGAATATGGGAGAAGTGTATGGTGCGGTTGCTTTTTGTGGCACGCTTTTTCTTGTACCAATGCCTCGTATCGGTAGCGTGCGGGGCGTCAGTAGAATTGATGTTTGGCGGTGCGCACCTGCTTTTATTTTCCAAATAGGGGTCGGTATATTGATTTTCGCTTAAGCTGAAAATTTTGCCAAACCATAGTTATGTTGGTATAGGTCGGCGTACCTTTTTCGTCCGAAGCGAGCGGACAAAAGTTCCTATAGGAGGAAATAAAATTCCAAAGCTTGGAAATAAAGTCCGCATACTAGGAATTTGTGTCCGCATAAGGGGAAAAAATTGGTTGTTAGGGAGAGGGCGGAAATGTAAAGGAAAAAGCAATGCTGCTAACGTGAGCAATGATGTTTCGTTTAGCGTAGTGTGTGCGATGAGGTTATTTGTAAAGACCAACCCTAAGGGGTTGTCAATCTTTGATGCCGTTAGGCAGGGTTAAAACGCTTCGCATTTTAACCCTGCCCTGCCAAAAGACTAACCCCGATGGGGTTATTTTAGGCGGTAAGGCGTTGGCGGCTCAGTTTGTTTTGGATGTTGGGCGTGCTTGATGGGGTTATTTGCGGCGGTAAGGTGTTGGGCTTCGCTATAATTGCTTTGTGGGTCAAATGGGATGCGGCGTTTTGCAATGATGTGGCGTGTCTTATTCCGCCTTGATGCATCAAATAGCACCGACAACCTCTTATGGTTGGTCTTTCAAGTTTTGTGTGGGAGAAGTCGAGTAGCGAGGGGTTACGATGCTAAGCTTTCAAAACAAATAATCGGGCAGGTTACCTTATGCGCAGCAAGGTTTTGGCTATGCTGCTCTTAACTAACGTGAGTTCGACGAATTCAGAACAAAGTTAACAAATGAGTGCATTTTTTCTTTTTTCTTTTTTTATATTAGTATAAATAACTACCTTTGCGGCTCTAAACTAACAAAAATAGCAGTTAGGGTAAACGATACAGTAAATACAAAAACAATATTTAAGTTATGAAAAGTAATGTAACGACGCAGAAGATGCCTTATCTTCAGCCTATTTGTACGCCTATTAACGTGCAAGTAGAGTCTCACTTGTTAGGAATAAGTGCGGAGACAACAGACCCTACAGAGGGCGGAGATCCAACTGGTGGTGATAACTCAACACCAAATCCATTTGCAAGCCCATCTGCCGAGATGCAGTCATATACAGAAGAATAATTAAGATTTTATTAATAAAGAAATGAGGGTAATGAAAAAGAATATCTTTTTTCCAATAGCCTGCGCTCTTATGGCAGCTCCATTGCTGACAAGTTGCCAAGACGATGTAGATAGCTCTGCAGGCGAGAAGTCAAATACCCATACTTATAGCCTCGTTGCAGACGCTTCTGAAGGATTGCAGCAGGCGCCTGACAGCCGTGCATTGACAGAAGATGCAAGTCACAATATCAAGTCAAGCTGGGCTAACGAGGATGAAATTTTGGCTTATGTAATTAACGATGGTCTTGAGGCTACAAACTATAGCATGATTACAAATAAGAAATTAGGTAATGGTAACCGCTTTGATGGCGAGATTGCTTCAAAGGATACTATCAGTACAAGTAGCCAGATTGCGTTTTTATACCCAGGTAAGGCAGCTCAAGGTAATGACAAGACTATTACTCCTGTTGTTGAAAGCAAAGAAAGAAGTAGTCTTTTTCATGAGGAAAGCGACAAGATACAAGAGCTTGTTGCGTTGAACCTTACTCAGCAGGATGGTACTGCAGAGACCATTGGTAATCGCTTTGACTTCCAGTGGTCCAAGCAGAGCCCTAAGTCTGTAAGTGGTAAGAAAGTAAACGTGAACATTGGTAAGATGAAGCGTTTGGTTACAATCTGGGGATTGCGCTTTACAGACGATAAAAACAAACCTCTTGCAAACATTGACTCTATTTATGTTTCTAACGTAAAGGGTAGCGATGTCCTCAAACTCAGCGATGGTACATTCGTTGATGGTAACCCAGAGGATGAGGTGATGAACGTTGTCTTGAAACCAAAAGCAGGTGAGAAGTTTAGTTCTGTAGGTGGTAACTATACTTATGTAGCTTTCCTTCCTGGTACTTACGAGGATGTTGTTGTTACAGCGTACGTAGGTAGTAAGGTGTACCAGAAGTCATATAGCTCAATCACTTTCGGCTCTGACAAGATTTATCGTACAGACCTTTTGAAGATGGAAGATACTCAGCAGAAGGCTTATGTTGAGGTACAGGGTATTAAATGGGCTACAGGTAACTTTATCCACTATAAGGAAGGCTCACAAGAGTACTGGGGTATTGCTCCTACACAGTGGTGGATATCACGCCGTGCTGTGATGTTGGATCCAAGTAGTCGTAAGGAAGTTTCTTCAGGTGGTAATCTTCAGTCTTCACAGTTTGAGAGTAGTCCAAAGCAAACAACAGATGACGTTGATCTTTTCCGTTTTGGTTCTATTGCAAAGGCACTTTCATTTACGGGAATCGCAGGATTAGATGTTTGGGGAAATACCGAGATTTCTCAGCAAATAAGTTCTGATGGTAAGCATGGTGATATCGCATGGTATTACACAAAGGGTAATAA
>JABZGR010000020.1 GCA_015259125.1 Alloprevotella tannerae
AAGATAGGTGAAATTTCTGACATATCCAAGTGTTTTGAGAACTTTGTTTCTCAGGTACTTGGAGCTCTTACAAGAATTTATGCTGCGGAATTAAGGTAAATATACAATTACGTCAAAACACCATGGGTTGGGCTATCTCAAATGATGATTATAGCCAATGGAAACGAAATGTTGGCGCAAGGTTTAAGGCTCCTCAGGTTAATTATACGCCTGATAACGGTGTTAAGTTTAACAAGAATTATGAGGCTAATGTTATTTGATTAAAATCAACAGTGGTATATGGAAAAACAATATTTTGGAAAGAGCTCAAAGGCAGAAATATTACTCGTAAATAAATTAAAACCGTTGCTAATTTTATTACTGTGTATTTTCTCTGCTTGCCAGAAGGGCGTACGTAAAACCCCAAAGAATACTTTGAAGGCTTCAACGCCTAATATGCATATTGTTACCCGTATAACGTCTGACGGGGATACAAGTAGGTATGAGTTAGATGACAATAATAGAATTTTATATATTGGTGGATATCTTTCTGACTTGGATAGAACTGATACCATCTTTTATAAATTCTTAGATAATCGACTAATAGGTTTTCATTATGCGTCGGGAATGAAAAGTGCGAAGTCGGATAGCTTGGAAATAATAAATAGCATAAACGCACAATACCAAGAGTATTTATGGCTTAAACAAAAAGGCATAAGGTTCCGCTCTCCTGATATGGACAAAGAAGAGATACACGATATTTATACTATATTAAGCAATAAAAAAGAAATCGCACAAATGAAAGCCGGAGATTCTAAGACCTTTGAGATTCGTGCATCTTATGGTCGTGATTCTTTTGGTACAATTATCAATGGATTACTGAATAGTGATAGTCGTTTATATAAGTTGCAGCTTTCTGTAGACAAAAAAAACAGAATAGTTCAGGAAATATATTATTTCAATGATACAATAATAAGCAGGGCCTATGATTACAATCCCATGGGTTATCTCGTGAGAGTATATCAAGATGGTGAAATATTCTACAGAAAAAGTTATGAGATCGCCAAATAATGTAGTATAGACCTATGATGCGAACGGCAACCCTATCTAGGTGAAGAACAACGATAATGCTCCAAAAGGGAGTTGTTAAACCAATCACCTGATTTCCAAAACGTTTTTTCAAAATTAAGCATAAAGGCAGGGTAAGTTCTCTGCCTTTTGCTATCTTTACAAGAAATAACAACGAAGTCATGAACCAGCAAGAATGTTTTGGTACTTTATGATCCAGATTGGGGTTTATAATTACCCTCCAACATCAAAAAATAGGCGTGCGATTTGTGTAGAAGCATACTTTGAAAAAATAATTTTGAAATATCAAAAGTTTACCCCCCCCCCTATAATTATTATTGTGAAAAGAATGTGTTTGCGGTCTTGTGTTTGAATATGTGATATAAAACAGGTGTAATTAATGTCTTTATGGTACTTATCTGCTTCTTAATTTAGTTGATTGTGTTGCAGATTTTTTTTGTGCATAAGATGTGTTCTATTACCTTTGTGACGAAATGCATAGATTGTTCATTTTGTTGTAACCAGAAAAGGAAAATGGATCATAAGACCACTGACGGATTAAATCTTAGAAATGAACTCATATTAAAAGAGAATTTCAAGCAAGTTTTTAGAAAGATCACTTCAACTAACTTGCTTGATATACCTATAGTATTGATAAAAATAGGCCTTAGATGTTTGGGCGCATTGTTTTTCTTTTTGATGCCTTGCGTGTTATATGGGCAAGCCCTACAAACTAAGCTTTGGGGAAGTGTTAAGAATATATCCGGTGAAGTCATGGATTTTGCCAGTGTTGTAGTTGCGAATCCACAATCACCCAACAAAATACTTGCTTCAGCATATACTGACGAGCAAGGAAAGTATCAAATGGTCGTTCGTTGTAATAGCGATAGTCTCTTGCTGCGTGTTTCAAGAATAGAGATGAAGCCTATAACAATGAAGATTCCGAATCAATCAGGAGAATATAATGTTGTGGCAGATGTAAAGGGACGAGAGTTGAGAGAGGTTACTGTAAAAGCTAAGAAAGTGTATTCACGAGGGGATACGATCAATTATAATGTGGGTTCTTTTCTTTCGTCATCAGATCAGTCTATCGCTGACGTGCTGAAGAAGATGCCAGGCATTACTGTCGCAAAGAATGGACAAATATCTTATCAGGGTAAACCCATTAAAAACTTCTATATTGAAGGCCTCGACTTGATGAAGGGGCATTATAATATAGCCGCGAATAATATTGATCCCAAGAATGTAGGAACAGTGCAGGTATTGGAAAGTCATCAAGACATAAAGGCCCTAAAAGGGCTGCGTCCTGAAGAGCAAGCTTCTATCAATATTCGCCTTAAAGAAGGCGTAAAGGGCGTATTCAATTTAATTACGATCCTTGGAGGTGGTTACGGCAATAATCCTCTGTGGAATAATGGTGCTATTGCTACTTATTTTAAGCGCAACAGCCAGTTTCTTGCCACTTATAAAGGAAATAACACCGGTGAGGATTTATCTCAAGAACTTTATTCCCTTGATAATGACTTTTCTCGCACAAGTGCAATTTCTCTCATTACCATGCCATCAGCCCCCGGCATAGATAAGCGCTTTTACTATTTCAACCACTCTCACAATACAACTTTCAACAATGTCTATCGGATTGGTAAGTCGGGTGAATTAGGCGTTAATGTGGCATACCTCCACGACAAAGACGAGCGGCGTAGCCTGTCGAGTACAAGCATCAGACTGCCTGATGGTTCACAGAATGTGGTAGAGGAAGCTATGGTGGGAGTTGCTAAAGAACAAAAGGCTTATGGAGATATCTCCTATCTAAGCAATAGTGAACATCGTTATTTGAAAGAGCAACTGAAATTTGATTGGGGAAAAATCAAAGCCAATAGTAAAATTTTAGCCGGTAATAAAGTTATAGAACAACTTGGAGGGATAGATGCTTATCGTCTTTTAAATAAGTTACATTTTACTAATCGTAACGCTGCACATTGGGGTTATGAAGTGCTTTCCTTTGTTAATCTTGAAAAGCGGCCTCATTATCTTTCTGTTTACCCAAATCTGTTTCCCAATATTATTGCCGATAATACATTACATCAGCAAGTTGATGTTCACAACTTCTCAACAGATAATACCTTTAGTTTGCTTTCTGCTTGGAGAATTGGTAATGTGAATTTTCATCCTTCTGCAATGGTAGATTTTCAGCACAATTCGCTGAATAGTTCGCTTGCAAGTTTTCATAACGAGCTAACTTTTAATCTCTTCAATGCCGGAATTGGAGCAGAGGCTACATATAATGTTGGTAAACTATATGCTTCAGTATATTTTCCTATCAGATTTAAGAGTTTTCGACTAACTGATTTTACTACAAGCCAAGTAACAAATAAAGCGCGATTGCGACTAGAACCAAATCTAAATATTACTTATCGTATTAATAGCAGTCACGAATTAAGGCTAAAATCAGCTATTACATACTCAACACCTGTTATTGAAAATCTATACGCTAATAATATTCTAACCTCCTATCGCCAACTTTCGGCATATAGTGTAACGGGTTTATTCGAAGGTTTAAATCAATCTTACACATTTGGCTATTCGTTCAAAAATATCCTTTCGATGAGTTTTGCCGGCATCGATTTTTCATTATATCGACAAAGTCCGGAGGTGCTTTATGGCTCTTATTATGATGGTATTGTCGAGCGTATCATCAGTCAACACACTAAAGAGAATGCTCATACATTCACAACTAAAATTCATGGTAGCCAAGGCTTTGATTGGAAGCGACTCAAAATAGGCTCTTCGCTGTCTTATTCTCATTATGATAATCCGTTATTAGTGCAACATTCGGTCCTTCGTTATTCCGGTGATGCAGTATCGACAAGCGTAGATATCAGTCTTACACCCTTCAAATGGCTTTCCTTTTCGTATATAGGCGACTATTATTGGGCTCGTACAAGGCAAAAGGGGGGCAAACGCCAACCTTGGTGGTGTTCAATAAACAATAGTGCCTCTTTGAATTTTATGCTGCCCGGTGATATTACTCTCTCAACTTCTTTCAATCATTTTTATAACAAAATGAATAGTGGTGATAAATCTTTTCTCTTACTCAATGCGGAAGCAAAATATGCTATTAAGCGATTCAGCTTTATATTGTCGTGCGATAATATATTCAATCGTAAGACCTACTCATATTCAAATCTGTCAGCACTTACAGCGACAAAGTCTGTATATGATATTCGCCCTTTGTGTGTTTTGTTAAAAGTCAGATTTAGGTTAATATAAAATCAGTATAAGTTATGAAGCGACTTCTTATTCTTGGTTGTCTGTTTGTTTCACTTACAGCACAGGCACAAATTATCGTACCCATCTCGCAAGATCTTCGAAAAGGCATAGTTATTGATACGGCTAGATACAGAGTGACCTATAGCCTAAAGTATAAAAATCATCCATCAGACAAGGCTTATTTAGACGACGTTCGCAATGTATATATAGGTCGGAATTATGTGAAAGACTTCAGTGATATTATTTTTCACTTTGATTCTCTTAGTACAGAAGAGTCAAAGCGTGGAGCTACGGCACTCTCTAATGTGCAAGGAAATCCATGGCCCATAGAGTTAACACTTGGAAATAATAGCAGAAAGGCAGAAATTAAATATCGTATGCCTATGCAAACAGGCGTTCTGCTGTATCAACAAGATGTGCCATCATTTAACTGGACTTTCACAGAGGAAGTAGATACTATCCTTGGTTATGCTTGTGCTAAGGCTATCGCTCCCTTTGCCGGTAGAGAGTATACGGCATGGTTTTCCATGGAAATACCTCTACCTTTCGGGCCTTATAAGTTTGGAGGCTTACCAGGCTTGATATTAAAGGTACAAGACAATGAGTCGCAATATATTTGGGAGGCTATTGGTTTTGAAAAAATGAATGCCCCCATATTTGCGTATCGTTACGAAGGAGAAAAGAAGTGTTCTGTAGAAGAGGCGAGCAAAACTATCTCTCGTATTTTTAAATCGCCACTTTCCTTTATTGCCGCCAGTATGGGGGGAGCGAAGATAACCATACTCGATAAAAATGGAAAACCTAACTCATCAGATAATCCTGAAGCTTATGCCATTTCATACAAACCCCTAGAAATTGAAGAGAAATAAAGACAAGGCACTTAGGTTGAAGAGTAGGTTTTAAACTTTGTACTTTTACTATGTGCGATTGTTTATTTCTCGCATCTGTCGACAAGAGATTCTTTTAACGAGATCGTATTTTATATACGATACTCCCTATTATGCACCCTATAATAGCTGTAAGCATAAAATTTAAAGTAGTAGGTTCCGGATGGTACCCTGTATTAGATGATATCTCAAAAAATAATTCATCGAATTTTGTCAATTCATTTTGATCAAGATCACACTTGTTGCCTATAATAAGAGGCGTTATGATGATGTAGTTCACAACAAACAAAGTCAATGTCGAAATAAGTAGAGAGGTCAAAAAAACAAAGATCTTTTTCATAAACAAGTTCTATATTCAAAGTGATTTTCTGGACAACACTATTCATTTTTCACTTATGCTTTTTTACGGCTGAAAGGACCTATTTCCTGAATTTCGTTAGGAAAGTTAGGAAGGGTCTTATGACAGCTTCATTCGTCGCCAAAGCCAGTTGGGAATGAGACGCCAAAAGAAGGTCAAGATGCGCCAGCGCGTGTCAATGATGCAAACGTGGCGGCGCTGCCTGATGGCTTTCATAATACTCCTAGCCACTTGTTCGGTGGTCATCAGCATAGGAAAGTGTTCGCTATCTGTGAGTAGAGGGGTGTCAACAAAGCCCGGACGGATGTCAGTGAAGATAATCTTGTGCTGTTTTTGGGTAGCCAATTGTTCTAGTGCTTGTAAATAGGTGTTCTGCATTGCTTTCGTGGCGCTATAGCCAGGAGCGGAGCCAAGTCCCTTTGTACCCGCAATGGATGTGATGCAGACGATATGTCCTCCACCATGCGTTGTAAAATAACGATAGGCGGCACTTACCATCCTTGTAAAGCCGGTGGCATTGGTTTTCATGGTTAGAATTTCTTTCTCAGCCTCTAATGTGGGATTTTTCCATCCTATTCCTGTTGAGTGGAAATACAGATCAAGTCCACCCATACGTTTAATGAGTTGGTCAAGCGCTACCTCAGCCTCTTCATCCGTTACGTCAATTCGTGCCGTGAAGACGCGCTCCGGCGCTTTATCCTTTAAAGCTGCCAACTTTTCTAAGCGGCGCGCAGCTACGCCGACTATCCATCCCTGTTTAATAAAAAGCCGCGCTACTTCATAGCCGATGCCGCTACTAGCTCCAAGAATAATTACTCTGTTTATTTTCATAATGTCATAAGTGGTCTATCTAAGTTTTAACTCGCAAGTTTTAGCGTGTCGTCCCTTTACCATTAAGTAGGGGCTATGCATCTGCCATTATCCAGATTATTGTGACATCCTACAGTTCGTTATACTATGCGGAGAACAGACTATCTATGCCAAGCATAATCAGAGTATAACGCCTTAATTGTCGACTTGACGAGGCTCATTAGGTCACAAAAATAAAGAAAAAAAGAAGAAAGACTTGGTGCATCTTGAGGATATACTTTTTCGACCATTGGAAGTATACATGATGTCTGTATAATAAATGTCTTTTAGATTATGCACAAGACACAGCTCAACGGTACGCTTTACCGCGCGTTTGTGAGACGTCTATATTTGCCCCTATTTTGCTTTAAACGGCGAGCAATTAGAAGAGATGACGTGACAACATACACCCTATATCGTTTGGTTTAGCCCCCCCCAGAATTGCTTGTACTATTGAGAGGCCAATGCTTACTTTGCTGTGTGGTCGTTTTTTTTGTTAACTTTGCAGTAACAAGTTAATTCTAAATTAGTTTAAGAGGAATGAAGCTCTTGGGATATGCTCCTGCATTTTGGACATCTTTGCGCGGATATAACAAAGAGAATTTGAGTGCTGATGTGATGTCCGGCGTCATTGTCGGTATCGTGGCATTACCTTTAGCCATTGCTTTTGCAATAGCATCGGGTGTTTCTCCTGAGAAAGGTATTATAACAGCTGTAATTGCAGGAGTCATTGTTTCTGTTTTTGGTGGCAGCAAAGTGCAAATTGGTGGTCCTACCGGTGCTTTCATTGTTATTGTTTATGGCATTATTCAGGACTATGGCTTCGATGGGCTTATGGTAGCCACTATTATGGCTGGTCTGTTTCTTATTTTACTTGGCCTTCTGAAATTGGGAACCATCATAAAATACATTCCTTATCCTATTGTAGTAGGTTTTACTGCTGGTATTGCTCTTACCATTTTCACAACTCAAGTGAAAGATTTATTTGGTTTGACGGTAATTGATATGCCTTCAGACTTTTTGGGTAAATGGGTAACATACGGTCACTCGTTAAGTACCATCAATTGGTGGAGCACTGCGGTTGGTTTTTTAAGCATAGTTATTATTACGAACACAAAGCGTTTTTCAAAAAAAGTCCCTGGTTCGTTGGTTGCAATCGTTGTTATGACTTTAGCAGCTTGGGCGTTACAGCAGTATTGTGGAGTGAACTCCATAGAAACCATTGGCGACCGCTTTACTATTAGCAATAAATTATCCGAACTGTCTGTGCCAACTATCAACTTTGAAATTATGAAAGGTTTGGTAGCTCCTGCGCTCATAATTGCCTTGCTTGGAGCTATTGAGTCGTTGCTCTCTGCCACTGTTGCTGATGGTGTAACGGGTGAACGGCACGATTCTAATTCTGAACTGATAGGGCAGGGACTTGCCAATATGCTTGTACCATTGTTTGGCGGAATACCTGCTACGGGTGCTATTGCACGTACAATGACCAATATAAACAACGGCGGCAAATCGCCTCTTGCAGGTGTTGTTCACGCTATCGTGCTCTTGCTCATCTTCTTGTTTATGATGCCTTTGGCGCAATATATACCCATGTCGTGTTTGGCGGGTGTGTTGGTTGTAGTGGCTTACAATATGAGCGGTTGGAGAACTTTTGCAGCTTTGCTTAAAACACCTAAATCGGATATAGTTATTTTGCTGGTTACTTTCCTCCTTACGGTGGTATTCGACCTTACGGTTGCTATCCAAGTAGGCTTGCTTATTGCTTGTTTATTACTGATGCGTCGTGTAGCGGAAATAACAGACGTGCGTCTTATCACCGATAAGATTAATTTGAACGATGATACCGATGTGCTATTGGATAAGAAGTATCTTACCATTCCCGATGGTGTAGAAGTGTATGAAATCTATGGTCCTTATTTCTTTGGACTTGGCAACCGTTTCGAGGAACTTATGTCTACTATGGGTGATAAGTCGAAAGTTCGCATTATTCGTATGCGTAAAGTGCCGTTCATTGATTCTACGGGACTTCACAATCTTGCTGTAATGTGCGAACAATCGCGTAAACAAGGCATACCAATTGTACTGTCGGGTGTCCTCCCGAATGTAGAAAACGTATTGTTGAAAGCCAAATTCGACGAACTTTTAGGTCGTGAGAACATTTGTAGCCATATCAATTTAGCACTGGACCGTGCACAACAAATCGTAAAGACTACGGTAAAATAAGATTAGCTTTGACATTGCGATGCACCGGCAATAGCTTTAGTAGCACGCGATAACTATTTGTTTATTGAAACTATATGGTGCATTATAGGCGTGAGCTTAGGAAAAGTTTAGTATACAAATAGTTCTAACTTTTAAAGGATTTTCTTAACCAAAACTCGCATAATATGTGAGTTCGGCATATATTCTGTCTGCAAATTGCTTTCCGAAGAGCCGGTCCGTAAAGGATTTTACATTGATTTATACCGAACTGGTGCTAATTTTAACTGCCTCATATTTACTCTTTATGCTTAGACTTTGAGGAGTGCTTCTTATGGTCGAGCCACACAATCAACACGATGAGCCCACACCAAGCCACGAAAGCAAGCATCCAGCCCCAGTTGATTGACTGTGCCGTCTCTTGGATAAGTGCCACTAACTCCGAAAAAGTGCCGCTCCGCTGTAGGAAAGAAAAGAACATCAGGCCGAATAGTGCCAGAAACCCATTTGAGAAAACAGACGTCATCATCTTTAATTTCCACCTAAAGGGAGCTTTCTTGCCTCCTTCATTGACGTAGCCTTTCCCTATAAGGAAGATAGAATAAAAGGCAGGAACAAGAATCAAGATGATTCCGCCAGGAACGCCCACAATATACCAGTTGAGTAAAAGAGTTTTTAGAGGTAAATAATGTTCCGAAGCCACATAAATCAGGAACAATATCACATAGGTAAACATCATTCCCAGTGAATATTTCAGAACTCCACTCTTTATCTTTTCTAAACAAAGCTCCTTAAAAGCCCATAATATGCCCATCCAAACGAACAGCAATAGTCCGCCAAGCAGAAAAGCAATCCCATGATTCATACTTCCTATTTTCAATTAAAAAGATCCGTTTTTACTCAAATAAGCCCCTCTATCTGAAAGAGATTTCGTGTAGAGTTATGAAAACGCTTCTACTCCTATAGCATTTTCAGTCGCGTTCTTATACCGAATCCACGTATTATAGCATCTTTGATTTTAAATACAAGCAACTCGCCCTCGTACCAAAAGGACGAGGGCGAGTAAATTTCAATAGAACTAACTGTAGATTAACATTTAGCTACTAATTCTTCAGTGTCCTTAGCGATCAATAATTCTTCATCAGTCGGGATAACAGCTACAATAACTTTGCTGTCAGGCGTAGAGATGATTTCTTCCTCACCAAAGTTTTTCCGATTCTTTTCAAAATCGAGTTTTACGCCGAGATATTCCATGTTCTTGCAAGCTTCTTCGCGCACGTCCCATTGGTGTTCACCGACACCGGCCGTGAAGATGATAGCATCTACACCATTCATCGCTGCAGCATAAGCGCCAATGTATTTCTTGATACGATAATCGTACATATCAAGCGCCAATTGTGCACGCTCATTTCCAGCCATCGCCGCATCGTCAATGATACGCATATCGCTGGACATCTCAGTGATACCCAAGACGCCGCTCTCTTTGTTGAGAAGATTGACAGCCTCTTCTAACGTCTGATGTTCGCGTTCCATAATATAGAGAATAGCGGACGCATCGATATCGCCGGTGCGCGTACCCATCATAAGACCTTCAAGTGGCGTCAAGCCCATAGACGTATCTACGCACTTTCCGTGATCTACGGCAGAGATAGACGCGCCGTTGCCGATATGACAAGTGATGAAGCGATGCTCCTCAGGCTTCATGTTCAGGAATTCACCTGCACGCTGAGTCACGTAGCGGTGACTTGTGCCGTGAGCGCCATAGCGGCGAATGCGCATTTCTGAATAATAGCGGTAAGGAAGTGCATACATATACGCCTTAGGCGGCATAGTTTGGTGGAAGGCCGTATCAAAAACGAAGACTTGCGGGAGATCAGGCAATTGCTCCTTAACAGCCAAGTAGCCTTTCAAGTGTGCTTCGCTGTGAAGTGGCGCCAATTCCATAAAAGGCTTCCATTGTTCGATCATTTCGTCTGAGACGATTTGGCTCTTCGTGAAGATACCACCCGCGACAATGCGATGGCCGGCTGCGCTAATCTCGTCCAAACTCTTGATGGCGCCGATTTCAGGATCAAGCAGCGTTTTAAACATCAAGCGAATACCTTCAGAATGCGTTGGGCATTCGTGTTCAATGACGCGCTTCGTGCCATCGGGGAGTGTTACTTTAAGAAAAGAACCTTCAATGCCGACCTTTTCTATACCACCGGCAGCAATGACGCTATGATTCTCCATCTCATACAATTTGTATTTGATGGATGAACTACCACAATTGACTACAAGAATTTTCATATTACTTATTTTTCTGCTTTGGCAGCAATAGCTTGATTGGCTGTTATGGCTACCATTTTATAAATGTCTTCTACACTACAGCCGCGCGAAAGATCGTTGACCGGACGCGCGATACCCTGCAAGATGGGGCCAAGTGCTTCAGCCTTGCCCAAACGCTGCACGAGTTTGTAGCCAATATTTCCCACTTCCAAGTTGGGTACGATCAAAACATTCGCTTTGCCGGCAATATTGCTGCCCGGCGCTTTCTTCTCACCTACAGACGGTACGAGTGCTGCATCAGCTTGCAGTTCGCCATCCACTTGAAGGTTGGGATACATTTTTTCTGCGATGCGTGTAGCCTCAACAACTTTATCCACGACTTCGTGTTTTGCACTGCCTTTTGTGGAGAAACTGAGCATGGCCACGCGTGGCTCTTCTATTCCGGCTACGCTTTTAGCCGTTTGAGCCGTACAATAAGCGATTTGTGCCAACTGCTCGGCATCCGGCATCGGCGTAACAGCTACGTCGCCCATTACAATAATGCCGTCCTGTCCGTATTCTTCAGCTTGGGTCAACAAGAGCATTGCCCCGCTCACGACAGAAACGCCCGGTGCACATTTAATGATCTGCAAAGCCGGTCGCAGCGTTTCGCCCGTTGTGCTGAGTGCACCAGAGATCTGACCATCGGCATCGTCACTCTTGATAATCAAGCATCCTAAATAGAGCGGATCTTTCACCAAGTCGCGCGCCATTTCGATCGACATTCCTTTTTTCTTCCTCAGTTCAAACAGCAGTTGAGCGTATTCCTCCATTTTAGGATTGTTTTCCGGATCTACGATCTCCGCCTTGTCGATATGCTGTAGGTTCAGTTTGGCTGCCAGCGTGTGAATCGCGTCAGGATTACCAATCAGAATGATTTTGGCAAAGCCATCGGCCAAGACTTTATCGGCAGCGGTCAGAGTGCGCTCTTCTAAAGCTTCCGGAAGTACGATACGTTGCTTATTAGCACGCGCCCGTTCAATCAGATTTTGTGTGATACTCATATTTAATAGATTTAATTTCTGACGGCGAAGATACAAAGAAAATCTAAGAATATGTTACCTTCGCATCTTCAAAAACAGCGTATTCCTGTAAAATTACGCATCAAAAAGAAATAGGCAACTAATGACCGATCAAGAATATATGCAAAAGGCCCTAATCGAAGCCAAGCAAGCTTTCGAAGAGGGTGAGGTGCCTGTTGGCGCAGTTATCGTTTGTCGCGACCGCATTATTGCCCGTGCCCACAACCTTACGGAGCGGCTTACCGATGTTACGGCTCACGCAGAGATGCAGGCGATCACAGCTGCAGCCAACGCATTAGGCGGAAAATACCTGACCGATTGCACACTTTACGTCACGGTCGAACCCTGCGTTATGTGTGCCGGAGCATTGGCTTGGGCGCAGTTGAGTAGGATTGTCTATGGTGCATCTGACCCTAAGCGAGGCTTTTCTGTGTTCGCTCCCAACGCCTTGCACCCGCGCACGGAGGTGACTGAGGGCATTTTAGCTGAAGAATGTGCGAACTTAATGAAGGACTTTTTTCAACGCAGACGCTAAATGGCACTTCATAATCAGCTCGGCGCACTCGGCGAAGAGGTGGCGGCGCATTATTTGTCCCAACTTGAGTATCGTCTCTTGGAGCGCAATTGGCGCACGGGGCATTTAGAAATCGACATCATTGCAGATTATTACGGCGAGATCGTTTTCGTAGAAGTCAAAACACGCAGTTATGAAGCCGAATATACGGCTTTGGAAGCCGTTGATCGGGCGAAGAAAAAGCACCTCGTGCGTGCAGCCCACGATTATATGCATTTGCACCATTTGGATGCCGCTTGCCGTTTCGATATTATAACGGTCGTTGGGCGAGAGGCGCCTTTTCAGGTTACGCACTATATTGATGCTTATTCTCCCCAAAGTATTAAACGCAAACAACAATGCAACTGGAGTTTTTGACGTCTGTCGATTCGACGATGGCTTATTTGCAGCGTCTTCCTGACGACGTCACCACCGACGATCTTTATGTTGTGGTGGCGGAGACGCAAACGGCCGGTCGCGGACAGCGCGGGACGCATTGGGAGTCTGAATCGGGCAAGAATCTGACTTTAGGTTTGCGTGTTTACCCTACGTTTTTGAAAGCCGATGAACAATTTCGCTTGTCTGAAGTTACGGCTTTAGCCATCGCGGAGGCTTTAGATCTTTATACGGATGGAATTTCGATCAAATGGCCCAATGATATTTATTGGAATGATCGCAAAATCTGCGGCATGTTGTTAGAACATGATTTGCGCGGGTCTGAGATTGCCTGCACTCGTATTGGCCCGGGCATCAACATCAATCAGCGACAATTTTTTAGCGACGCACCCAATCCCGTTTCTCTCTATCAAATCCTCGGTCACGATACGGATTTGACCGCCTTTCTCCACCAATTTTTACAGCGCTTCTCATCAGCCTATGCCACTCTTCGATCCGGCGCGCGCCAAAGTATAGATTGGCAATATCACCAACGTTTATATCGGCGCGAAGGCCTGTTTCCTTACGCCGATGCACAAGGTACATTCCGTGCCCGTCTGATTGGCGTATTGCCCGATGGCACTTTGCAGTTGGAAGATGAAGCCGGCCGCTTGCGAAAGTACGCTTTTAAAGAAGTGCGCTTCATTTTATGAAGATGCCATACCTATATATATAATGTGTAGTCGGTTGCAGGTGATTCCCGGCGCTTGTTTGTGCGCTTTCGGCAGATTTGCGGCCGCTTTCACCTCCTTAGCGCTTGAAAAGGCCTAACTTTGCCGTCGTTTTGAAGCCGTTTTTACGATGAATCGTCAAATTCTTCGCATCGCCATACCGAGTATCATTTCCAATATTACCGTTCCTTTGCTGGGAATGGTTGATATGGGCATCTCCGGCCATTTGGGTTCGACCGTCTATATCGGTGCCATCGCCATTGGGAGTATGATTTTCAATATGCTTTATTGGCTCTTCAACTTCTTGCGTATGGGTACGGGCGGCTTCACTTCCCAAGCCTATGGGCGGGGCGATAAAGCAGAGGCCCTCCGCGTGTTGGCGCGTTCGTTGCTCGTAGCCGGCGCCGTATCGGCCTTACTGATTGCCGCCCAACTTCCCTTGGTCGATTTCGGACTCTTGATGATGAAAGCCTCCGGCGAAGTTGCCGTGCAAGCGCGTTTATATTTCCACATCTTGATCTGGGGCGCGCCCGCTGTGCTTGGTCTTTATAGTTTTACGGGGTGGTTTTTGGGCATGCAAGACGCTAAAGTGCCGATGCTCGTGGCTATTGTACAAAACGTCTGCAACATACTTTTGAGTGCCTCTCTCGTACTTTTTTTGCATTGGAAGGTGGCCGGTGTCGCTGTGGGTACACTTGTGGCCCAATACGCTGGTTTGCTGCTTTTCGCCGGCTTTTGGTGGCGTCGCTATCGCGCAGATTGGCGGCAAGTCGACTTGCGTCGGCTCTGGCAAGGAGGCGTTCTCGCTCGCTTCTTTTCGGTGAATACAGACATTTTCTTCCGCACGCTGTGCATCGTGGCTGTGCAGGTGGCTTTTACGTCTATCGGTTCGGGGCTCGGCGTTGTCATTCTTTCGGCCAACGCTTTACTCTTGCAGTTTAATACGCTGCTTTCCTACGTGATGGATGGTTTTGCCTATGCCGGAGAGGCACTTGGCGGCCGCTATTACGGAATGGGTGATCGCGCCGCTTTTCTTCGCCTCACGCGGGCCTTGATCCGCTGGTGCGCAGGCTTGGCCTTATGCTTCTCGGTGGCTTATATTATTGGTGGCGACGCATTGATCCGCCTCTTGACCAACGATGCGGCTACGATTGAGGCTGCTCGGCGCTATGTGGTCTACGTCTGTCTTATCCCCATCGTAGGCACGGCCGGCTTTCTCTTAGATGGCCTCTTCATTGGTACGACGGCTACGCGCGGGATGCTGCTTTCGGTTTTCTCGGGCGTCGTGTTCTTTTTCTTTTTCCAATCCTTTTTGGTTAAAGTATGGGGCAATGATGGCTTGTGGGTAGCTTTTGCCGGCTATTTCTTGGTGCGTGGCCTGGTGCAGGCCTTCTATTTCAAGCGCATCTTGCCGCCGATGCAGCAGGAGGCCGGCGGGAGTGGCTAAGTCTTGCGTCTTACTTTTGAAGTCAGGCCAAACATTTTGCTTAACTTTGCCTGCAAACGATTCGGATGCAAGTTGGTAAAAGACCCTCGCAATAGTAGTGGACAACCGACGGATTTCAGCCGATGATGATCATAAAAATAACAATACAACCAAGATATGACAAAATTCAAACGCATTTTGCTCAAACTGAGCGGCGAAAGCTTGATGGGCGAACAAGGTTACGGCATCGACGTACAAAGATTAAACGAATATGCGGCGCAGATTAAGGAGATTCGCGACCTCGGTGTGCAGATCGGCATCGTAATTGGTGGCGGCAACATTTTTCGCGGACTCAGCGGAGCGGGCAAAGGTTTTGATCGGGTCAAAGGTGATCAAATGGGAATGTGCGCTACGGTGATCAATAGTTTGGCTTTGAGTAGCGCGCTTGGCGCTATTGGCGTTAAAGCCCGCGTTCTGACCGCCATTCGTATGGAACCGATCGGCGAATTTTATAGTAAATGGAAAGCTTGCGAGGCTTTGGAACGCGGCGAGGTCGTGATTATGTCGGCGGGGACGGGCAATCCGTATTTTACCACTGATACGGGCTCGTCTTTGCGCGGAATAGAAATAGAGGCCGACGTAATGCTGAAGGGGACGCGCGTAGATGGCGTCTATACGGCCGATCCGGAGAAAGACCCAAGTGCGGAAAAATTTGAGAAAATCACGTATGATGAAGTGCTTAGCAGAGGTTTGCGCGTGATGGACATAACTGCCATCGCGATGTGCAAGGAAAACGACTTCCCCATCTATGTTTTCAATATGGACCAACCGGGCAACTTGCGCAAAGTGATCGACGGGGAGCCGATCGGCACTTACGTGCACGCCTGAACGACGCATTCTGTTTTTCGGAACACTTAGAAAGTTTCCGCCTTCTACAAGCGGGCGCGACCGTTTTTTCGGTCGGCCCGCTTTTTGCGTTTAGCAGTGGCAGCTAAAGTGAGACTGCCGATGGCCGCTGACTTGTTTTTTCTTGCTTCCTCCTCCGCTTTTATTGACGATGAGGCGTTAGTGCATGCGCCTTGCCTCGTTCTTGTTGTCTGTTGGCGCATTTTTCTGTTTCTTCTGTGCTTTGTTGTGTTGTTTGCTCCCGCCAAACCATCGTTTGCTCCCGCCAAACCATTGTTTGCTCCCACCAAACCATCGTTTGCTGCCACCAAACGAAAGAAGTCCGCTGCGGATAATCGCAAATGGGGCTATAAAACAATGAGATATGCAAAGCCTCTCTGTTTGTTGCCGCCTTGTTTCTGCTGCATTTTATGATCGTCCGCTTCGAGAATAAGTTGGAGATCGTCATATGCCTAAGGTGACCAGCGGAGAAAATACTGTATGCCCTCCGGAACCCAAAAATCATATTTGATAAGCAGCTATATGTAATGACAGATTTGTATATTTGCATTATGATTAGCCCTTCGCTCTCTATTACCACGCACAAGCGTATTGAAGAATTGGATTTCTTGAAAAGCATCTTTATTCTGCTTATGGTGGCCTTTCATCTACTGTATTTTGCCGACCACTATCCGCAGCTTAAACAGTGGGTTTATACTTTCCACATGCCGGGCTTTCTTCTCATATCCGGCTATTTGATGCCCGTAAATAAGGGGGGACGACACATCGCACGCACTTTGTGGTGGTTTACTGTGCCTTATTTGTTTTTAGAGTCGGCCTATATAGTGCTATCGACAGTTGTTCCGGTACATGATCCTATCAAAGATCTCACCATTCTTGTCTTTGTCGAAAAAATCTTTTTCAATCCAGTCGGGCCGTACTGGTATTTGCACACGCTTATCTTATGTGGTTCACTTTATTTCGTCGTTTTTCGGTGGTTGAAGGGGCCTGCCTTATCGCGCATCTTCGCCTTGGGACTCGCTTATTTCAGTTTGGCTTACGTGGGTTTGGTGGCGTGGGATATGAGCCTCTATTTCACAATCGGTCTCATCGTGCGACAGAGCGGACTCACGTTCCTCCAAGTTTTTCGCCCTTCGTGGTGGGCGCTCCCTGTGCTTGGTTTGTTGGCTTGCCGACCTGACACCTTTCATAAAGGAACCTTGGGCGGTATGCTTACGGTTTTTGCTGTGATTGCCACAGCCTTAGCCCTTTATCCTCGCCTGCCTCGGGTTCTGAAACGCCTCTTTCTCTTCTTGGGGCGAAACTCTCTCGTGATCTTTCTTTTTTCTCCGCTTTTCGTTAAGGTGTGTAAGATCTTGCTCCCACGATATCTTGCCTTCGATTCTACCCACCTCCTCTTTTTATTTATAGCCCTCCCACTTTGCGTAATAGGTTCACTTGCTGTATGCAAAGTCCTTGATCTCTTGCATCTCACTCCTTGGTTTCTCGGGCGCCCGTCTGCGCTGGCTTAATGCAGATACTCTCTATAGAGCACAAAATTAAAGAGGTCGAAAGGCGTTCGAGGCCAACACTATATCAATACTTAGGAGTGGATATTGCACACTGCCGGCTTCGTGTTACCTCTGAGACCTCTTTTTCTTCCCAACAGAGGCGCCGTTATTGGTCAATATTTCTCCTTTCTCTGGTCGTTCTCAATCAAAATTACTATTTTTGCGGCATCACGACGGGTGAATAAACAATAATATCCAATGATGTGTAGAAGAATTGTTTTGTGTCTGGTGCTCATAGCCTGCTCCGGCGTTTCGCTGATGGCACAAAGAGTGCTCACGCTCGATAGTTGTCGGGCACTTGCCTTACGAAATAATAAAGATTTAGCCATTAGTCGGACCAATCGCGACGTGGCGCTGAATACGCATAAAGCTGCGCGCACCAATTACCTGCCCAAACTGACGGCGCAGGCGGCTTACATACGCACCGGCAAGGAGATTTCGGTGCTGAATAAGGATCAGAAAAATGCATTGTCCAATATGGGGACAAGTCTCTCTGATGCTTTCTCCGGCACTTTTGGACAGATCGCCCAAGGCATTATTGCCCGACATCCCGAGTTGGCGCCGCTCGTGCAGCAATTAGGCGGCGTAGGCCAAGCCTTTGCCGGCGCACTGAATCAGGCAGGGCGCGGCATCGCAGATGCTTTCCGTACGGACTCGCGTAACCTCGTCGTGGGCAATATTCTCCTTACACAGCCGCTTTATATGGGTGGGAAGATTCGCGCCTACGATCGTTTGACGCATTATGTTCAGGACGTGGCGAATCAGCAACTGCGCGTGGATGAGCAAAACTTGATTTTAGAAACGGATCGCGCTTATTGGCAGACGGTATCCTTGTCTAACAAACTGAAACTGGCGCGCAGTTATCGAGATATGTTGACCCACTTGGACCAAGATGTGACAAAGATGATCGACGCCGGTGTGGCCACGAAAGCCAATCAGTTGCAGGTAAGCGTAAAACTGAACGAGGCGGATATGATGGTGACCAAGGTGGAGGATGGCTTGACATTGTCGCGCATGCTCTTGTGTCAGCTCTGCGGACTCCCACCGGGCGAGAATATAGAAACGGCTGACGAGAACAGAGACGATTTGGCAGTCGGCGGAACCGTGGTCAAGGTCGATGAGCAAACGGCTTACGAGAATCGCCCCGAACTCTGCCAACTGCAAAGTGCGATCAACATCGCGCAGGAAAAGGTGAACATCGTCCGTTCCGATTACTTGCCGCACTTAGCTTTGATGGGCGGCTACACGGTAATGAATCCGGCCATGTATAACGGATTTGAGAAGAAATTTAGAGGCGACTGGAGCGTCGGCGTTACATTGAGTGTGCCCGTATGGAACTGGGGAGAAGGTCGCTATAAGATTAAAGCGGCAAAGGCTGAGGCTCAGATCGCTACTTTACGCGCTGAAGAAGTGCGCGAAAAGATAGGGCTGCAGGTAAACCAAGAAATGTTTCGCGTAAAGGAAACTAACAAGCAATTGCGCTTGGCGGAAAAGAACTTGGAAAAAGCCAATGAGAACTTGCGCGTGGCTACGCTGGGCTACAAAGAAGGCGTGATCAACACGACTGACGTCTTGGCGGCCGAAACGGCTTGGTTGCAGGCGCAGAGTGATAGAATTGACGCGGAGATAGATAGTATGCTGACTGCTTCTGCCCTGCAAAAGGCTTTGGGTATCTTGAACGCACAATAAAAAATTGCGACAGCCGTGTGCGAAGTCGCTCTTTATTTACTCGTAAAACAAGAAAAAACAAACAGATATGTCATCTAAAAAGAGGGAAATCAATCTGATTCCGGCTATTTTGATTATTGTCGGAGTGATTGTCTTGGTGGTGATAGGCTCACTTTATGCCTTCAACAGTGAACCGGAGACTATTCAGGGCCAAGCAGACGTCACAGAATATCGCGTATCAAGCAAAGTGCCTGCACGCATAGCCCAACTGCGCGTACAGGAAGGCGATTACGTGCACAAAGGAGATACACTGGCCATCTTATCAGCTCCTGAAGTGCAGGCAAAACTACAGCAGGCTGAGGGCTTGGCTTCAGCTGCGCAGGCGCAAAATCAGAAGGCTGACAACGGCGCTCGCCAAGAGCAGATTCGCGGCGCTTACGATATGTGGCAAAAGGCGCAAGCGGGCGTAGAAATAGCGCAGAAGTCGTATGCCCGTGTAAAGAAGTTGGCAGATGAAGGCGTCGTGACCGCACAGAAGCTCGACGAAGCCACAGCCAACTTAAAAGCGGCCATTGCTACGGCACGCGCCGCGGAATCTCAATACGACATGGCACGCAACGGCGCTCGCCGCGAAGATAAAGCCGCTGCCCGTGCCGTAGTGAGCCAGGCACGTGGCGCAGTCAACGAGGTGCGTTCGTATATTAAAGAGACTTATCTCATTGCATCAGAAGACGGCGAAGTAACGGAAATCTTTCCAGAGCAAGGAGAACTTGTCGGGACGGGCGCTCCGATTATGAACGTGGCCCGCATCAATGATATTTGGGTCACGTTTAACGTGCGTGAAGACCATTTGGCAGACTTCGGACTCCATAAAAAGGTAAAGATGACGATTCCCGGTCTCAAAGATAAAGCAGTTGAGGGAACAGTTTTCTACATCAAGGCCTTAGGCAGCTATGCTACGTGGAAAGCAACGAAGAGTACGGGCCAATTTGATATGAAAACGTTTGAAGTGCGCGTGCGCCCAACGCAAAAGATCGAAGGCCTGCGTCCCGGTATGTCGATTCTTTATCAACGCCCATAATAAATGGGGGAGCACGGCGCTTGGTTGCCTCCTCGAATAACATTTAGACAGATAATATATGAGATCGTTGTGGAGCGTAGCGCTACGCGAATATAAACGACTGCTTCATCAACCCATTTATTGGTTTGGGGTGGTCTTAGCACCGCTATTCTGCTGCCTGTTTTTTACGACGTTGATGTGGCAGGGCCTGCCTACAGATCTGCCGATGGGCGTTATCGATGAAGACAACACGCCGACAACGCGGGCGCTGCTGCGCAACCTTGACGCTTTTCAGCAATCAGAGATTGTCGCTGCTTATCCAAACGTGACGGAAGCTCGCCGCGCTATGCAGGAAGGAAAGATTTACGGCTTCTTTTATATTCCAAAGGGCGTGACGAAGCAGGCTACGCGTGGCGATCAGCCGACTATATCGTTTTACTCGAATATGAGTTACTTTATGGGCGGTGCCTTTGCTTCGCGAGATATGCGTATGATGTCGGAATTGGCAGCTGCGGCCGCCACGCAAAAAACCTTGCGCGCCAAAGGTGCTACGGAGCAGCAGGCGCTGGCTTTCATACAACCGGTTGTTATTGATACGCACCCAATAGGTAACCCTTGGCTCAATTATAACATTTACTTGAGCAATGTTATTCTATACGGTATCTTGGGCATTTTTGTGTTTATGCTGACGGTTTATAGTCTGGGTTCTGAGATTAAGCAAGCTACGGCAAGGCAATGGCTTTCTGAGGCTAAATGGAATATGTTGACGGCTTTAAGTGGCAAACTGCTGCCGCAAACGATGGCATTCTTCTTCACGGCTTCCTGCTTCAATGTGATCTTGTATGGTTTCCTGCATTTCCCCTGCCATAGCGGGTTTATGCAAATGACAATCGTAGCCTTGCTGTTTATCATTGCTTGTCAAGGATTAGCCGTCGGGATGTTTACGTTGCTGCCGTCGCTGCGCTTAGGCTTAAGTTTTGCTTCGCTATGGGGCGTCTTATCTGTCAGTATTTGCGGTATGGCCTTTCCGTGTATGGCGATGGATGCGCCCTTGCAAGGATTGGCTTATCTCTTCCCATTGCGTTACTATTATCTGCTTTATGTCAACGGAGCGCTGGATGGGTATGACTTATCTAATGCGTTACCTTTTATTGGCGGACTAATAGCCTTTGCTTGCATTCCGCTGGTTGCAGCGCCGTTCTTAAAGAAGGAAGTGCTGACGATCAAATATCAACCGTAAGGAGGACCGGATTATGAATTTACGCAAGGCATTGAAAAGTTTGTGGCGCTATATTACCTATCCGTTCAGAATGGGGCGGAAAGGTTTTCAGGAAGCTTTGGAGGATTGGAATTATGTCTTTCGCAAAGAATTGAAAACGATATTCCGCGATCCGGGCATCTTGATTTTCCTTATCATTGTCCCTTTGGCCTATCCTTTGGTCTATACTTACATTTATAATAATGAAGTCATCCGTGATGTGCCGGTAGCCGTAGTAGACGATTGTGCTACGCCGCTCAGTCGCACTTATCTTCGTAAAGTTGATGCGACGCCCGATGTGGCGATTGCTTATCGTTGTCCGGATATGCAGACCGCACGCGAATTGATCAAAAGGCGCGAAGTCTATGGCATTATATATATCCCCAAAGATTTTCAAAAGAATTTGGCGCGTATGCAGCAGACGAAAGTGAGCATCTTTGTGGATATGAGTGGCATTTTATATTACAAAGCGATGTTGCTGGCTAATACCAACGTCTCGCTGGCGATGAATGCCGATATTAAAGTGCAAAGGGCCGGCAATACGACCGATGAGCAAGATAAGGTAACCACTTATCCGATAGCCTACGAACAGGTAGACATCTACAATCCGGAGAGTGGTTATGCTGCGTTCCTGATCCCCGCGGTTTTAATCTTAATCTTGCAGCAAACGCTCGTGTTAGGCGTTGGCGTAGCTGCGGGAACGGCGCGCGAGAAAAATAGTTATCACGAATTGGTCTTGATTCATCGTCATCACCACGGACTCTTGCGTATCGTCTTAGGTAAGGGCTTTGCTTACTTGCTTGTTTATTTGTGGAATATCGTCTACGTCTTAGGCGTCATACCGCACATCTTTAACTTGCCGCAAATCGGAAACCCGGCCTATATATGGATGATCATTATTCCGTTCATCTTAGCCGTTATCTTTTTCTCTATGACTATTTCCGTATTGATCCGACAGCGCGAGATGGCTTTTATCATTGTCGTCTTCTTCTCCGTCCCGCTGTTGTTTTTGAGCGGTATAAGTTGGCCGGCAACAGCTATTCCTACGTTTTGGAAATACTTCTCTTACGTCTTTCCCTCTACATTCGGCATCAATGCCTTTGTGAAGATCAATAGTATGGGCGGCGAGATGATTAGCGTAAAGACAGAGTGGTACGCTTTATGGATACAAGCTTTTTGCTACTTTATCCTAACACTGTTTGTTTATCGTTATGAAATCATTTCTTCGCGCCGCAAGCGCATAGCTTTATATGAGCAGAAGAAAGCAGCCTTAGCGCAGCGGCAAAATAATGAGCATCACGCATAGTTCATTATTTCTTAAGCTACAAGAAACTTTTGGGGCGGTATTTCTTTTGAAATGCCGCCCCAAAAACTATACGCTTACCATATCTGATGAGAACTTGGATAATAGGCGTAACGAAACTTGCATTCTATGCAGCTTACTTTGTTGTTGGACGCAGATGTTGGTTTATATGATTGATTTCCATTTTACCCCTTAACGAACATTTTGCGATAGCGCGAGCCGACATTGCGGAGCTTGCCTTCGGATTCGAGGCGGCGGAGGAGGCGATAGGTCATAGACTTGGAAATGTGGAGCGCCGTTTGCAGGTCGTTTGCGAAGAGGTAGTCGGCGGCGGCGAAGAGGCGAGTAAGGGCAGCATCGACTTCCGCCGGCGTTGGCGTAGTGTGTTGGCGATTGCGATACGTGGCATTTTCAAATTGTGCCTTGCGTAATGTGCGCATAAAGTCCTTTTCGGGGCGGAAGTTTACGCTTCGCACTTCGGGGTTGCGCAGGCGGAAACGGTGCGTCTTGGCGTCTTCGCAGATTTCACCCTTGACGGCGAGCGAGAAGTAGCCGAGGCCGAGCAGATGCACGCGGTTGCCTTCCATCAGCTGGTAGGCAATTTCGGCTTTCAGTGCATCGAGCGAACCCGTGAGGTCGGCTGTGGTTAGCGTCGTAGCCTTTTCGATGTTTTTCCCCATTCGGTCCATTCCGACCGTCATATTTTCGTTTACTACTACACGTAAGTCTTTGTTTTTCGGGAGTTTTCCTCCTGTTTTCAATAGTTTGTAAGCTACAGTCATAAGCTGGTATTTGTTTTTCTGTTCGTATTCTTCAGTTCTCTTCTGCGTCCGGCAACTGAGCACGCTGTGCATATTTTGGGATGCCCGCTCCGCTTCTTAGCTCTCCTTAGGCATCTTTCCGCAAGCTTGTGCGGACTTTGTTGCAACTTCTT
Source organism: Alloprevotella tannerae (assembly GCA_015259125.1). Lineage (GTDB taxonomy): Bacteria > Bacteroidota > Bacteroidia > Bacteroidales > Bacteroidaceae > Alloprevotella > Alloprevotella tannerae_A. The sequence goes on from JABZGR010000020.1 coordinate 23,707, forward strand.
ACGCACCTTGCCGCAATTTCCTGCACATCTCGTTGCAACTCCTACGCACCTTATCGCAATTTTCTACTCATCTTTTTGCCGAGCAACGCATAGTTTTAGATTTTCTCCGTGGTGAAAAATTGGTGTCACCACGGTGAAAAATATTTTTCTCCGTGGTGCTAATTTAGTTGCACCGTGGTGAAACTTTTTCTTCAACCTACAAAGGTACGATTTTTACGGAATAATTTTTGAAAGAGTTAGCACTAAATTAGAACACGTTTAGTAAAAGCCATGTGGCAACTTAGGGAAGAATCTAAAAAGCAATAGTAGTGCGCGCAAATAAGTTGTTATAAGAGATGCGAGAAACAAAGAAATGGGGCAGAAGAGGGTATTTGCTTTTAGGTAAGTAGTTCTTCGTGAGAGGAGTAAATGAAAAAGCCAGCTTCAATAATATCTTTTTATGATTTTTCGGCGATGCGTTGCTCCGTATGTACACTCGGCTAAATGTGGCAGAGTGGTCGGCACTGCGACTGAATCCTATATTAAGGGAAAATTATCTCATGAATATTTCCCGCGTTCTCGTTTGTGCAAGCGTTGTGAAGCAGTCTCTTATTTGAATATATAGTGAAGGCCCTAACATTGGTTTCTGTTTAGGGCCTCTATGTCTAAAAGTAAAAAGGATTCGAGGTGGATTTTTTGTTTTGGCATTTTAAATGCCTTCCCTGCATTTGATGATAAATAGTCGTGAATGGTAAGTTGTCGTAAGCTGTTTATTGCGACTTACTCTCATCAGTGATTTCTTCAAAATCTACGTATTCTCCTTCATCGGGTGTGAAGATTTTTTTTGTCGGAGCTTGCTGTCGAGGCTCTTGTGAGCTTTGCGATCTTCTCTCTTGTGCTTTCGTTGTTTGCTGATAAAAGGTCTTTTTTATCTTTTGAAACTGCCGAATTAGGCGTATGATAGGAGAGAGTATGAAGAATAGCAGTACTGCTATTGACAATAAAAATATGAAGAAGAAACCGTCCATTTATGTGTGCTAATTTGAATGACTATTCGGCGTGTTTACGCCTGTTTCTTTCCGGAAAAGCAAAAGTTGTTCCCAATAGAACACAGGATATAAAGAATAATGATAACCGCAAAGCCGCCCCAACCCAGCAGGATAAGCAAGAGGCCACTAAGCAAGATGAACGAATAGCGCAGGATGTTGTCGCCTTTCCATTTGAAGTCCTTGAACTTTAGTGCGAACATCGGTATTTCGCTAACGAGTAACCAACAACTAATGGCTATTCCAATGAGCAAAACTATCCATTCGTTTGAGCCTAATAAGTGGAGGACACCGGCATAGTAGTTGCCAATGGCCGCCCAAAATAATGCATTGGCAGGTGTTGGCAGGCCTATGAAACCCTGGGTCTGTCTTTCGTCGAGATTAAACTTGGCGAGGCGTAAGGCTGAGAATGCAGCGATGAGAAAGGCTGAGGAAGAGATTATAAGATGTAGTATGAGGTCTGTAACTGTTTCCGTGTTAACCAAAAGCGAGAATACGATACCGGCCGGCGCAAAGCCAAACGTAATGACGTCGGCCAGCGAATCAAGCTCTTTCCCGATGGGAGATGAAACTTTGAGTAGTCGGGCTACGAATCCATCAAAGAAATCGAAGATCGCTCCCATAATAATGAAGATAAAAGCTTCTTCAAAATGGCCATTGAGTGAGAAGGCTGTGGCGATGCAACCTGAAATTAGGTTACAGCAAGTTAGTGCGTTGGGAATATGTTTTTTCATTTGGAGAAGCCTCCATTATTCGTTGGGCTGAAGGCGTGCAATAATTGTCTGATTGCCGACCGTCGTTTGTCCGGGTTGGATTAGGATCTCGGCATTGAGCGGCAGGTAGATGTCGACGCGCGAACCAAATTTGATGAAGCCTAAATGCTCATCGATATAGCATTCTTCCTCCGGACGTGCGTAAGTTACAATCCTGCGCGCAACGGCGCCCGCAATTTGTCTTACCAAGATGTCTTGCCCGTCGGGCGTTTCAATGACAATGGTAGAGCGTTCGTTCTCCGTGCTCGACTTTGGTAGCCAAGCTTTATAAAAATTGCCGTTGTGATGATCCACTTTCTTGATGATGCCATCTACCGGAAACCAGTTGGCGTGCACGTTCCATAAAGACATAAAGATGGAGACCATAATACGCCGATCGTGGAAATACTCATTCTCCTCTGTTTCTTCTACGACGACAACTTTTCCGTCAGCAGAAGCTACCACGGTGTTCTCAGTAGCTTCCGTAAAGCGCCGAATGGGGCATCGGAAGAAATTGATTATAATACCATAGGTCACGATGCTAATAGCCAGAACGATGTAAAAAGGCAATAGCGTAAGGTTTCTAAGTAAGAAAAATAAAGCGGAGTTGAGAATTGCCAAAGAAAGGCCAGTATAGAGTAACGTATATTTTCCTTCGTTGTGTAGACGAATTCGTTTGATATGCGATAGTTTCCTCATAGGGAGTGGCTGTGTTTGTAAGTAATAAGTGCAAAGGTAGGCTTTTTTGTTAAAAGGACAAAGGATGCCTCCTCAAAGTCAAGCAATCCAAGCTTCCGTAAGAATGCGCTCCAGTTCTTCAGCGGTCAATTTGAGGTGAAAATGTCCGTCTTCTGCCACAGATATATTACCCGTTTCCTCCGAAACAACGATGGCTAAGCAGTCGCTTTGCTGTGTCATACCCAAGGCTGCTCGGTGGCGTAGTCCGAGCGAGCGAGGAATATCGTTGTTGTGCGAGACCGGAAGGATGCAGCCGGCGGCTGTGATGCGTTGTTTGCTGATGATCATAGCCCCATCGTGGAGTGGACTATTTTTGAAAAAGATGTTTTCGATCAATCTTTGGTTAATGTCGGCGTCGATAAGTTCGCCCGTGCGTATGATTTCCTTTAAGCCGGTATGACGTTCGATTACGATCAGTGCGCCCTCCTTTTGCTTGCTCATATTCAGGCAGGCCAAGACGATAGGCATTACGTTTTCGTGCTGCACTTCCTTCTTTTGACTCTTAAATAATCGCGTCACCCATTTTGAACCGGACGTAGAACCTATGGTTGAAAAGAAATGGCGTATCTCTTCTTGAAACAAAACGACTAAGGCCACCATACCGATGTTGACCAAATTGTCCATAATGCTTCCCAAGAGGCGCATTTCGAGGAAGCGAGAGACAATGATCCAGCCAATAACGAAGAAGAGAACTCCCGTAAAGATATTGGCAGCGCTCGATTGCTTCATTAGTTTCCAAATGTAATAGAGCAATAAAGCTACCAGGAGGATGTCGATAATATCTTTGATTCCGAACGTCAGCATAAGTTCTTTTCTTGTTTTAGACAGCGGTCATTTGTTCATACATGCGCGCTACTTCTCGCGCAGCCTTTACGTCGTGCACGCGCAAAATGTGCGCTCCATTCAACAGACTGACCGCGTGGAGCATAGTCGTGCCGTTCAGACTCTCTTCCGGCGTCGTCTCCAGCAGTTTATAAATCATAGATTTCCGTGAAATGCCTACCAATAGTGGTTGTTTGAAGACGTGCAACTCCTCTAAATGGTTCATCAATTCATAGTTTTGCTCCAGCGTTTTGCCAAATCCGAAGCCCGGATCTATGATAATGTCCTTTACGCCCAAGTCGTGCAAGCGCGCCACCTTTTCAGCCAAATACAAGAATACCTCTTTAAGAAAATCCTCGTAGTGTGGCGCTTGCTGCATCGTTTGTGGCGTGCCCTGCATGTGCATCAATATATAAGGTACTCCGGTCTTTGCTACCGTTCGAAACATATTCCGATCCAGCAGGCCGCCCGAAATATCATTGATGATGTCAATGCCAAACTCTTCAATGCACATTCGCGCCACGTCAGCCCTAAAAGTATCCACGCTCACTACTAAATCCGGCGCTTCGCGCTTCACAATCGTCAGGCCGCGGCGCAGACGCGCCATTTCTTCTTCGATCGGCACATCATCTGCGCCTGGTCTGCTACTATAAGCGCCGATGTCGAGCATTGAAGCCCCTTCTTTTGCTATTTGCCGCACCCGCTTGCCGATCTCTTCCTCACTTTGCTGTCTGCTTCCGGCGTAGAAAGAGTCCGGCGTGACGTTAAGTATGCCCATCACCTGCGGGCTGTCGAGGCTGAATAAGCGTCCGCCGGCTAAGCGTATCGTATAAGAATGTAGCTCTTTCATAATTCACGGCAAATATAGTAAGAAAATCACGTAACTTGAGCGTGCCGAGCGCCTTTTGATGCTTATGTCGCCTCATTGGCATTCTATTTATAAATATCTTGTTTGGGCTGAGCCATCCCCGACTTACGGTTTGCGCCGTCATTGTCGCATTTATCGCTTCGGTCGGTGCGCTTATTGCTCAATTTATTTGCAGATCAAGACGAAGTCTCATTGACAAGTATTATTTTTGCACGTTAATTGGCAGCGATATGAACATAAAAGAACTATACGAACATTATCTTTCGCATCCGCAAATCACGACGGATACGCGTGACTGCCCGCCGGGGTCGATCTTTTTCGCCTTGCGGGGCGAGACTTTCAATGGCAATCGCTTTGCCCACCAAGCTTTAGATAATGGTTGCGCTTTGGCCGTCGTGGACGATCCGTCTGTGGTCGACGATGACCGACTGATTTTGGTCGATGATGTCTTGACGACGCTCCAAGCCTTGGCCGCTTTCCACCGCCATCAATTTGCCGGTCCGGTCATTCAGATTACAGGCACGAATGGTAAGACGACCACCAAAGAACTCGTGTCCGCCGTGCTCTCCGAACGTTATAATGTACTCTTTACGCAGGGAAATTTCAACAACCATATCGGTGTGCCTAAAACGCTGTTGCGTTTGAACGCATCCCATCAGATTGCCGTGATCGAAACCGGCGCCAATCATCCGGGAGAGATTAAGTTGCTGAGTGAAATTGTGGATCCCGATTGCGGACTTATCACCAATGTCGGCAAAGCTCATTTGGCCGGCTTCGGATCTTTTGAAGGCGTAATACGAACGAAAGGAGAGCTTTACGACTATCTGCGCACGAAGTCAGACGCTTTTGTTTTTATCAATGCCGACAACCCTTATTTGCAGCCGATCGCGCACGACTTATCGCGCATCACTTATGGTCGGCCCGGTAAAGATTATGATGTGGAAGGCGAAGTGCTGACTTGCGATCCTTGCCTCAATTTGCGCTTCCGCATCAAAGGGGGAGCGTGGCAGGAGGTCAAGACGCAGCTCATTGGAGCTTATAATATAGATAATATACTTGCGGCCGTGGCTGTCGGCGTGCGCTTTGGCGTGACACCGGAACAAATTAGTCGGGCAATAGCGGCTTATTGTCCGACGAATAATCGCAGCGAACTCCTGCGCACGGCTACGAATACGCTCATCGTCGACGCTTACAACGCTAACCCGACCAGTATGGCGGCTGCCTTAGACAATTTTCAGCTCATCGAGCACCCGCATAAGATGGCCATACTCGGCGGTATGCGCGAGCTCGGCAACGCTTCAGCCCAAGAGCATCAAACCATTATCGACAAAGTGGCTACGATGGCTCTTGACGACGTATGGCTCGTGGGCGAGGAGTTTCAGCCCTTCGCTGAGCGCTATCGCTACTTTCCCTCCGTCGAAGCCGTGGCGCAACAGCTCCGTGAGCATCCTCTCCACGACAGCCTAATCCTCATAAAAGGTAGCAATTCGCAACATCTATACCGCTTACCCGACTACCTTTAAGGCCTTTTTCGCCGACAAATCGGTAGTAAAGTGCGTATAAGATGCGTGAAATTCCCCACTTAGCTTTTCATATTCAGGCGAATTACCTATATTTGCACACACAAATATTGAAATAACAAAAATAGAATACAATAGTAATGATCAAATCACAAGACATCAAGAAAGGAACTTGCATCCGCTTAGACGGCAAGCTCTATTTCTGCATCGATTTCCTTCATGTAAAGCCCGGTAAGGGCAATACGATTATGCGCACGACGCTGAAAGACGTAGTCAACGGCAACGTATTGGAGCGCCGCTTCAATATTGGCGAAGCCTTGGAAGATGTGCGAGTTGAGCGCCGCCCTTATCAGTATTCTTATGCTGATGGTGACGTGTTCCACTTCTTGAACCAAGAGACCTGGGACGATGTGACGATTGAGCGCGATATGATCACGGGCGTCGATTATATGAAAGAAGGCGACGTGCTCGATGTTGTGAGCGATGCGTCTACAGATACGATTCTCTATGCCGAAATGCCGGTGAAGACGAAGTTGAAGATCGTTTACACAGAGCCGGGATTGAAAGGAGATACTGCGACAAACGCAACCAAACCGGCTAAGTTAGAGTCGGGCGCAGAAATACGTGTGCCGCTTTTCATCAACGAAGGCGAAACCGTGGAGGTAGATACGCGCGACGGCAGCTATCTAAACCGCGTCAAAGTATAAGCTATACAATAATGCATATGCATAGGGTGTCGACGAGCGCTGCTTGTCGACACCTTTTTTATCGGCCGGCGGCGATTGGCGGCTTATTGCTGAATAAGAAAAAGGCGATAACTTCTGAAAAGTTATCGCCTTTTTGTAGCGCGACCCAGGATTGAACTGGGGACCTCATGATTATGAATCATGCGCTCTAACCAGCTGAGCTATCGCGCCGGCGTAAAAGGAGCTTGTTCCCTTTTTGCGAGTGCAAAAGTAGAAGATAAATTCTATATGACCAAGCCTTTTCCGGGAAAATCTTCCGTTCAGCCTTAAAAATGCCATTTTGTCGTTGTTATCACGCATCTGCGTGCTACTCCGGTAGGCCTACTGACGCCTTCGCGCCTAATGGTTGATGCGGCCGACTGATGCACGCGTGGTTTGTGCGTCGTTTACAGTCCACAACCTTGCGTCAGCCGCTGCGGAGGGTGGGGGAGTGAGGCTGCGCATACGCTTATAGTGCAACAAGATCAGCCACTTCCGGCTGTTCGTCTTTCGCCCTAAGAAGTGAGTTGCAGTTTTCGACAAATCCCAACGGCTGAGCGGCGATGCGGCTTGTACCGGCATCGCGCAGTTACGAGTAAATCACGCCTCCAAAGCCTTTTCTTATCATAATTCGCTTGTATTCAGTATGTAAAAGATTGATTTGTTGTTCCGACAAGTGCTTGGTGCTGTGGTTTGCTGCCGGCAAACCATCGTTTGGCGGGAGCAAACTATCGTTTGGTGGCAGCAAACCATTGTTTGGTCGGGCCAAACGAAAGATGATTTTGCTGTGCACCATTGCCATGCGCCACTCGAAAACCGACGTTTCGTAGTTTTCGATAACCTGCGTTGCGCTGCTTGCCTCAACGCCTTATTGGCTTCTTGTTAAGTGCATTGGCTGCGTGTGCTCTCCTTTTCTCCTGAATATTTCTTCTTTCAGTATAATTGTCGTACTTTTGCTTGCAAAATAATGTAGCTGTTGATCGGAGTAAAAAAGTTGGATCGGTTTGTGCTGGGGAATTTCTTGTTGATTTTCTCCGGCTCCTTCTTTATCACTTTGTTTGTCCTGATGATGCAATTCACGTGGCGCTACGTCGATGAGATTGTTGGCAAGGGCATAACGATGGACATTCTGGGTCAATTCTACTGGTATATGGCCATTACGATGGTCCCGATGGCGCTGCCGCTTGCAGTGCTGCTGGCCTCGCTGATCTCCTTTGGTAATATGGGAGAACGGCTCGAACTCTTGGCAATGAAAGCGGCCGGCGTTTCGCTCCTGCGCATTATGCGTCCGCTTGCCGTGCTCGTCATCGGCCTTGCAGGCGTCTCTTTTTACTTTCAAAACCGTGCAGCGCTTGATGCACAGAAAAATTTGACCTCACTTTTGTGGAGTTTGAGAGAGACTTCGCCGGCGTTGGAAATACCGGAGGGCGTCTTTTATGGGAAAATCAACAATTTCAGCCTATATGTGGAGCGTAAAGATGTAGCTACGGGAAAGCTCTACAATGTAATGATTTATAAAACCGACCAGGGATTCGACAAGGCGCAGATCGTAGTGGCCGATTCCGGCCGCTTGGAGGTGACAAACGATAAGGAACATCTCATATTTGATATATGGAATGGCGAGCAGTTTGAGAATCTGCAAGTCGGCGGGGCGCAAGCGGCGCTCAATACGAAGGGCGTGCCCTATGATCGAGAGACTTTTCAATATAAGCGCTTCATCATCGACTTCAATAGCAACTTTGAAAAACAGGATGCAGAGCAATGGAGCGGCTCAGCAATCACAAAAAACTTGAAGCAGCTATCTGCTTCAATCGACTCGATGAATACGGCGCTGGACTCCATAGGACTTGCCAACTATAAACAGGGTAAGCAGACAGCTTACTATTGCCCGCCGCTACGCCCTCAACACGCCGCAGCACTGAAGCAGATGAGCAAAGGTGCAAAGCTTGACTTTGATACGATTATGGCGCGCATGTCGGCTGATAAACGCGTGCAAACGATTCGTGCAGCCGCAGCTTCGGCTGCGGCATACGCCTCTGAGTTGGAATGGAAAAGTCTGACGACGGAAGAAGGTGATAAGAGCGTGCGCTCCCACCGCATCCAGTGGCACCAAAAGTTTACGATGTCTATCGCCTGCATATTCTTCTTCTTTATCGGTGCACCCTTGGGCGCTATTATTCGCAAGGGAGGACTGGGTATGCCGACTATTATCGCCGTAATCCTTTTCATTTTCTATTACATCATCAATACTTCGGGCATGAAAATGGCGCGCGATGGTGCTTGGAATATGATTTTTGGTATGTGGGTCTCGACCGTGGTACTTACGCCTCTGGGTTGCTTCTTGACGTATAAGGCCAACAATGATTCCGTTGTGTTCAATGCGGATGTTTATGCGGCTCTCTTTAAGCGCTTGCTGGGGCTGAGATCGAAGCGTAACATCACGCGCAAAGAAGTAATCATCGAAACGCCCGACTATGCAGCGCTGCTTGAGCAAATCGCCGACTTGGAGCAGATCTGCAAGGCCTATGCTGCACACAAACGCCTCTATGCGGCGCCGAGTTATATACGCGCTTTCTTCAAATCGCGTCCTGATCACGCTGCAGAAGATATTCAACAGCGCGTGGAGCAACTTGTGGAAGAGTTGTCTAATTCGGATCGTCGTGAAATCCTCTATCGCTTGAACCAATTGCCCTTGATTTATGCGCGGGCTCATACTTCTCCGTTTGAAAATAAGCGCCTCAATGTCCTTTGCGGTGCCTTGCTCCCCGTGGGCTTTATCATGTGGTTGCGAATCTGGCGTTTTAGGCTGCGCCTCCATAAAGATATGAAACAAATTACAGCTGTTTGCTCAGAATTAAGCCCCCTTGTGGCGAAAGCTGCCGGCAAAGAAGCTACATCATACGATTTATTAACTTCAAAACAAAACCCCAGTAATCAATACAATAATCATGATGAATGAAAAATACGAGTTGGCTTCTGTAGAAGAGGCCTTGGAAGAACTGAAAGCCGGCAAATTTGTCGTAGTCGTAGACGATGAAGATCGCGAAAACGAAGGCGATCTCGTTATGGCGGCTCAGTTTGCCACTCCGGAGAGCGTTAATTTTATGCTAAAATATGGTAGGGGCGTATTATGCACACCTATTACGAACCAACGTTGTCACGAACTCGGCCTGGCGCGTCAGGTGGATTCAAATACAAGTATGTTGGGCACACCGTTTACGGTTACGGTCGACAAACTCGAAGGCTGCACAACGGGTGTTAGCAGCCACGATCGCGCAGCTACTATCCGCGCCTTGGCAGATCCGACCAGCACGCCGGAAACTTTTGGCCGACCGGGTCACATTAACCCTTTATATGCGCAGGATCGCGGCGTCTTGGTGCGTGCCGGACACACGGAAGCATCAGTTGATATGTGCCGCCTCGCAGGTCTGTATCCGACCGCCACACTCATTGAAATCTTAAACGAAGATGGGACGATGGCGCGCATGCCTCAATTGCAAGTGTTCGCCAAAGAACACGGCTTGAAGATCATGACGATCAAGGATCTGATAGCTTATCGCTTGAAAATGGAATCTTTGGTGGAGAAGGGGGAAGAAGTGGATATGCCTACTAAATATGGACACTTCCATCTTATTCCTTTTCGCCAAAAGAGTGGCGGATTGGAGCACATCGCGCTAATTAAAGGCGAATGGAAAGATGATGAGCCCGTTCTGGTCCGCGTTCACTCTTCTTGTGCGACGGGAGACATCTTTGGCAGCGAGCGTTGCGACTGTGGCGACCAACTCCAAAAAGCGCTTGAGATGGTAGAAAAAGAAGGTCGAGGCGTTGTGCTCTATCTGAATCAAGAAGGGCGTGGTATTGGACTGATGGCAAAGATTGCTGCCTACAAACTGCAAGAAGAAGGCTATGATACGGTAGATGCGAATGTGCATCTAGGCTATGATCCGGATCAGCGTGATTATGGTGTGGGTGCACAAATACTGCGTATGCTTGGCGTGAGAAAGATGCGGCTGATGACGAATAATCCTGTGAAGCGCGTGGGCTTGGAGGCTTACGGATTGGAGATCACGGAAAACGTGCCCATAGAAATTACACCCAATCCTTATAATGAGCGCTACCTTCGTACGAAGAAAGATAGAATGGGCCACACCCTGCATTTTAATAAGTAGTATATAGTAAATTAAAAACGAAAGGCGCGCGCCGCTGGCGCGGCGCTTTACATAAAAAATAAAAAAACATGGAAGATAAAAATGTAGTAAACTATGCTTCAACCTCGTCACGCCCGGCGGCTTTCGCTGCTCTGATGCGCGATGTGTATGCTTGGATGGCCTTGGCTTTAAGCTTGACGGGACTAATGGCAATGTTCGTTGTACAGCAACCGCAATTGGTACAATTGATCTTTGCCAATCGCTTCGTTTTTTATGGTCTGCTCCTTGCAGAAGTAGGTTTGGTGATATATTTGTCGGCCTGCTTAATGGAGATGTCTTTCGCAAAAGCCGGTATTCTTTTTGTGCTCTATTCCATCTTGAATGGCGCGACCTTATCCTGCGTGTTCTTTGTTTATACAACAGAAAGCATCGCCGTAACCTTTTTTGTCACGGCCGGCATGTTTGGCGCTTTAGCTTTATTGGGCACATTTATTAAGCGCGATATCTCATCTTTTGGACGCTTTATGTACATGGCGCTCGTCGGATTGATTATTGCTAGTGTTGTAAATCTGTTTTTTGCAAGTTCTACCTTATATTGGATTACGACGTACGCAGGTGTTTTCATTTTTATTGGCCTTACGGTCTACGATACAAAAAAGATTCGGGAGTTGCTTTCCCTATATGGTGAAGAGCGCAATGAAGAATCGATGAAGATGGCTTTAATTGGTAGCTTGCAGTTGTATCTGGATTTCATCAATCTGTTCTTATATTTGTTGCGTATCTTTGGTCGACGTCGCTAAGTCCAATCCTTTTTATTGCGTATGCTGTTCTCTTGATCCTTGATCGTTGGTTGCCGCATTGGCAAGCGCTTCGAGGAGCTGAAACAACCGCATACGCAATAGCATTCTTGCCTTAGCTTTTGCTGAGGCTCAAAAAAGCCCATTAAATAAAGGAACAAAAAAACGCGGCGTGTGCAATGCATGGCTAAAAAAGCTCTTCGTTGCTTACTTTCTGCGAGAAGAAAACATTTATATTGGCCTCTGTGGCTTTCAGATAAAGAAAATTACTACTTTTGCAAGTCATTTACTATAATGCCTTGCGTCGATGATAAAGAAGAAGGCGTTGTAGATTTGCAATGATAGAATGGACGGCACAATCTTCAAAATAGATATCGATAAAGTGTTGCACGATAAAGTCGGAAAGAAGGCCGGCTATATCCCCCGCTTTATGGTGAGTTGGCTAAAGAGGACAATTCACCAAGAAGAAATCAATGCTTTTCTCGAAGAAGAGGGCGACCGTCAAGGAGTTCCTTGGCTTTGGGATTGTCTGCGCTATTTAGGTGTTGAGTTGAAGGTCGAAGGCCGCGAGAATCTCCCCTCGCCGAGTGATGGAAAGCTATATACATTTGTGAGCAACCATCCGCTGGGTGGTCAAGATGGCGTTGCTTTAGGCGCAGTTCTTGGTGAGCATTACGATGGTCGCATTAAATATTTAGTGAACGACATTTTGATGAATCTGCACGGCTTAGCGCCGCTCTGCATTCCCATCAACACGACCGGAAAAAAAGGCCGCGACTTTCCAAAAATGGTAGAAGCAGGCTTTGCGGGCAATGATCATATTATCATGTTCCCGTCCGGACTCTGCAGTCGTCGGCAAAAAGATGGGCAAATTCGAGATCTTGCGTGGAAAAAGACCTTCATCACGAAAAGCGTTTGCTCGCAGCGCGACGTTGTTCCCATTTATTTTAGTGGGCACAACTCAAATTTCTTCTACAGACTTGCAAATATCTGCAAGCGGCTGCACATTAAGTTTAACGTAGCGATGCTTTTTCTCGTAGATGAGATGTATAAGAACCGAAATAAAACATTTACAATCAAGATAGGCGAACCCATCCCCTGGCAGACCTTTGATCGTTCACGCTCCGACCAAGAATGGGCCGCTTATGTGAGAGAAAAGGTCTACCAACTCTGAAACACTTTGTTTACGGAAACAATTTGACTACAGGCTGAAAATAAATAAAGAATGGAAGAAACAATCATCGCCCCCGTAGAGCGAGACCTGTTGGCCGCCGAATTGACGCCCGAGCGGAAACTTCGCACCACCAATAAGGGAGGTAACGAAATCTATGTCGTTACCTATCATCAAGCGCCTAACGTGTTGCGTGAAATCGGGCGTTTGCGTGAGATCGCATTTCGTACGGCTGGCGGAGGCACAGGAAAGTCCTGCGATTTAGACGAGTCGGATGTTTGCGAGCATCCCTATTATCAATTAATCGTATGGAATCCTGCCTCTTCTGAGATTTTAGGAGGCTATCGTTTCTTGCCTGGTGCTGAAGCTGCGTTTGATCAGTCCGGACAGCCCATCTTGGCTACAAGCCATCTCTTCCATTTCTCCGACGAATTCTTGCGCGACTATTTTCCCCGCACCGTAGAGTTAGGGCGCTCTTTCGTCACCTTAGAATATCAGAGCAGCAGAGCGATGACAAAAGGCCTCTTTGCCCTCGATAATTTGTGGGACGGCTTAGGTGCACTCACCGTAGTCATACCCGGCTTAAAATACTTCTTCGGAAAAATGACGATGTACCCTTCTTTTGATCGTCAAGCCCGAGATATGATCCTCTTCTTCTTACAAAAGCACTTTGGCGACTGCGATAATTTGGTCACGCCCTTTCAGCCTGTTCGTCTAGTATCAGAGCAGGCAGATCTAGATCAGCTTTTTTGTGAAGACGATCTGAAAAGAGACTATTTAATATTGAATAGGGCTGTGCGGCGCTTAGGTTATAACATTCCGCCCTTAGTCAATGCATACATGGGCTTGAGTCCGACGATGCGCTGCTTTGGTACAGCCGTCAACGATACCTTTGGCAATGTCGAAGAGACGGGTATTCTCATTGCAGAAGATGAAATCTTAGAAGAAAAGCGCAAGCGACATATAGATAGCTTCATCAAGGAGCATCCCGATTGGATTAATAATTTCAGCAATCTCGTTTTGCGAAAATCCACGACTCGCTAATCGCTACCTATGTTCAAGAAAGAATAAACAAATAAGTGACACCACTGAACAAAACTATAGTATTAACGATTTAAACAATTACTACGATGAAAAAGTATCGCTGTACAGTTTGCGACTGGGTGTATGACCCAGAATTAGGTGACCCTGATGCAGGAATAGCTCCGGGCACAGCCTTTGAAGATCTTCCAGATGATTTCGTATGCCCCCTTTGTGGCGTAGGAAAAGAGGATTTTGAACCGATTGAAGACTAAATTCTTTTTAGTCAATACATAATAGAAAGTCGGACGATGCGCAAAAAGCATCGCCCGACTTTTTCTTTCTTCCATCATAGCCCAAATGCAAAAACGATGATATCTCATACAACGACTCCCTTAGTCAACGCCGGCAACGCGCGTTGATAAAAAAACGAACACTATCTCAATTTGCACAAGCTTCTCTGATGCATCACTCATCGGCAACGAGAATCACTTACTTAAATATTCGCTTTTTCTTGCGGATGTAAACGATCGCAAATTCCGTGTCGCATAGAGTAGCGCTCCAATCCAATTAGTATAAACACCCGCAATCATACTTTGATAAGACAATCCCGCCTATTATTCCACTACTATGTAATATGGTATAGCTGGCGCCATTCAATCCTTCATCCAACTCTGCAATATCCACAACTTTTTCCAAACAATAGCAAGCGTAGCCCTTCGAGATCTATTGTTTGCTGCCGGCAAACTATCGTTTGCTCGGAAGAAACTATCGTTTGGTGGCAGCAAACCATAGTTTGGCGCCACCAAACCATATAAAAATAAGAGTTGATCACTCGAGGCTTGAAGCGACAGGCATATTTTTTTAAGATAATTAGAATCCGATGCACCATCATCGAAAAATAAAGGGAAAACGCCGAACTTGATCGTAAATTCACAGATTTTTTCCCTTAGATGCCTCTTCAATGTTCAATGTTTATAATAAAAAGAAAGGAGGAGGAGCAGGAAAGGCTGTTTTTTCAATCTCCGCTTTAGGTTGTTTTTGCGGGATTCTGCAACATCTACATGTCAGTCTGGTGTATTTTCAGTGTTGTTTTCACTTTTTGCGAGAAAAAAGTTTGTTACGGGCTTGGTGGTAATGAGATTTTGTTCTACTTTTGCACTCGCTTTCCGACGCCGAGGCGTTAGGTTGAGCTTGAAAAAATCGATCTTTGAAAGAATTCCATAGACTTT
>JABZGR010000050.1 GCA_015259125.1 Alloprevotella tannerae
AATGATCCTGAAAAGGAAGAGAATTATTGTCCGAACCATTTTTCAAAGGTCTCATGTAGTGTAAACGAAATAGAAAACCCGCAGAAAAAAGAAAACTATCACTCGCAACAATCCAACTGAGAACGATGTATTGCATACCAACATAAGTATCCGACTCGTGCGCGTTTACGCCGTGTCGGATACCTATCTATAAATGGATTATCGCTTTCTTATTTGACAGCAACTTTTTTTCCGTTAACAATGTATATTCCTTTGGCAAGTCCATTAAAGTTGGTTGCTGCCTTTACGATAAGTCTTCCCGCTGACGTGTAGATATCGAAAGTATCGCTGTCAATCTTAACACCTGCAATACCATCAGTTGCCGACTGTATGGTAAGATGAGCAGGCATATAGTTGAAGAGATAGTTTTCTGAAAGGCCTCCACTAATATTAATGGTATATACTCCCGGAGTATCAAAGACCGTAACAACAGAGCCATCATCCTTATTGACGGTGAACGTTGGTGCTTCCGTCAATTCTAGCGTTGTCTCATTGTTCTGCAGCCCATCTATCGTGTAGGCAAAAGTTGGCGTTTCACCAGCCTTAATGGTCAAATCCTTTGCGTGGAGATTTGCTGTAGCTTTTTGCACATAAAGAATGCCATCTATAAATTCGACCTGCTCTTCCACAATTGATCCACGATTAATATGGATCGTGTATTTGCCAACGGGTGAAGTCGGTGTAGCCTCACAAGTAACTTCCGGTGTGCCACTGACATAATCGCCCTTAACCTGCCAGCCAAACTTAGGATTCTCCTCGCCATATTTTCTGATAGCGCCACGCACTTTTATTGTTGTACCAAACTCTACGACATTGAAGTCGCGCCATTGTTCGCTACCTTGATAGCGTGACTTCGTACCTGTTGGCACTTGAAGCTTAATGGCAGATTTGTTGAGATCATCAAATACGTTGCGCCCCAATTCGGGTACAGTCTTAGCATAACTACGAATAATTGATATGGCATTGCAACCGGCAAACGCCTCATGGCCTATTTCGACAAGACTAGCAGGCAACGTAACCTTTGTCAAGCCGACACACCCGGAAAGTCCATATTGATGAATCTTCTTTATGCCCTTCTTTACAGAAAGATCACCAGAGGCATAGGGAAGCACTGAAATGATCTCTGAAGAATCCTTTGTCATCAACAGCTGACCATCAAAAACATAGTTCTTATCTTGACCGGCAGGAATAGAAACAGAATCAAGACGAACTAATCCGCCTAGAGCCCCATCAGCGATAACTGTCGTTGTTTCCGGCAAATACAATTTATGCAAGCCGGAGCAGCCATAGAAGGCTCGTTCTGGCACTTCATGCTTTGTCGTGGTCAATCGTCGCACACCATCAATAAGATAAGGCTCGCCACCTTCAACAATCTCAGCTTCTGTAAGATCAAGCTCTTGCAACATACTACGCTGACTCTTTCCATCTTGACCTCTACCGGCAATCCTGCGAATGACCTGCAAATCGGTAGAATTTATCTTACCCTTTACTTTCAACTTCGTGATTCTATGATAGGTAGAATCACGAATTAGCGTAGCCAGCTTACCCGGCTCACGGACGGTGATCGTATCCTTAAGCTGTTCACCATGAGTACCTTCAAACCCAATGATCATATCTTGATCAGCAGAAAACTTGTAAGTTTGAGGATTTAGGAGAGCAATATCATAGAAGCCATCAAAGTTGCCTTCCCATCCCCAATTGATCCAGACCTTTCCGTCTGTATCATATCCGGAAAGCACAAAGGCATGGCCGCCGTGTCCCAAATCTTGACCGGAATAAAAGATGGCACGGCGCGCATTCAGTTCATTATAAATAATATCCATCCAAGCCTCCTCGCTGTAATATTTTCGTTCAAGCATTTGGGTTGTTTCCGGATAACCAAAGTTTCGCTTGAGACCTTCGCAAGCATTATAGGTATAGGATCCTGAAGCATCGGTTGCATATGACATATCAGCAGCTACACCACAATCGAGCATTAGTCGTGCTACAGCATTGCCTTGCTCAGCTGTATACTGCCCATCATAATTATCAATCATATTAGCCCAGTCGTATTCGCTTTCTTCATAGTTAACCGTTACCTTCTTCTTGGAACCATCCGCCTGCTTTACAGTCACAGAATGTTTCCCTATACCTCGCTTCGGATACCCATTATAATACATAATCTGAGCCATTGCCGTAGCAACGCAACCGGTGACACATTTACCTGTACCGCCATAGCCTTGCCAGCCACCGGTACCGGAAGCTGTTCCCTCCGGACATAAATCGTTAAAAGGTTTCTCCTGTCCCCAATGTGAGGTAACGAATGCAGGTATCTGTGCTGCATATTTGCTCTGATCAGGTGCGATCATTTTTTTAGGTTTTCCAACCTTTACAAGTTCATTAATAGACGCCTCTGCTACAGAAAGATACCATTTAAAATTATCGTTCTTCGAATGGTTATCGAAGGGAGTATTCGAGTAGGCAATGACGGCAGGAAGAAGGTCATCATTGCTGACAATAACAAATCCCCCACCATCATAGCCCATAATCGTATAGGCATTATTGGATTGTAGCATTTTAAGGCTGCCTCGCTGTGTGGGTGCATGCTTCAGTAGGGATGATGTACTGAACACGCGCGCGGCAGCTGCCTTAATAGCGGCCTTTGTCCTCGGTGCTGCTGATGCAAACAAAGCGATGCTTAGCGCGAATAACAGACTTATGGATATTCGTTTGCTAAAGTTCATAATATTGAAGAGTTATAGTGTATTTTACTTTTAACATTGCATTTGCGTGAGTTTATATTTCTGCTCACCGATAGAGAGGCGCTTGGATGAAGCGATGCATACGAACAAAAAAAACATCAAGCCTCTCCTTTAAGCCCCTTATCCCTTAAGAGATAGAGCCGCAATCCTCAACAAGGGTTGCGGCTCCATAAACTAACTTTCGCCAGATTGACGAACAGAGACTTTGTTACTTAACCACAACCTTCTTGCCATTGACAATGTAGACGCCTTTGCTTAAGAAGTTGAGGTTCTTAGCACCCTTGATAACCAACTTGCCATCGACGGCATATACATCATAGACAATCTCGCCATTAGCGTTAATCTGCTGAACGGCTGTTGCAACTTCTACTTCTACCGGCTCTGATTCAGCGCCATCAGCATAAACGGCCGTTACGCTATATTTGTGATTGCCGTTTGTTGTCGGTTGGTCATCGCAGTTGGTCTTATAGGTATTACTAACCAACTCACCATCGCGATAGACATTATATGAGATCGGGCCATCACCTGCTTCAAAGACAGCATCATCTACCATAAAGGCAAACACATTGTCTTTACTCGTAATATGATGGATCGCAAAGAATTTCGTGCCTTCGGGCACTTCTACGCTAATCTCTGTCCACGTACCCGAACCCTGTACGTGAGTATCACCGATCTTCACAAAGCTAGAAGTCTCGCTATTGGTCGTAGAGGCAAGTACATCGAAGATTTCCGTACCATAGCTATTGTCCTGCGGCTTGAGGTTATTCACCCAGAAGCGAATGGTTTGTGCTTTACCGGAAAGTTGAGGACTAATAAGCCAGTTGTCTGCATCTAAATAATCGTTACCCATATCATCTATCTGATATACAGCAACAGCTGCCTTTTCTCCGGAATGTGGTGCGACCTCTTGGGGATCATTAAAGATATCGGCAGGTTGCCAGTTGATAAATGCAAACTGCTCACCTTGATGCGGGTACTGAATGCCTGACACGAGTTCGCCGGCATATCCGTGATCATTGTCAACTGTTGCCCAAGCTCCAAATTGAGTAGACCAAGGGTCATAATCTTCAAATCTATCCGTCGTCTCTGTCGTGGTTGAAGCAGGAGAATCCCACGTCAGTTTTACCATCGAACTTGTAGAGCCTGTAGACTTGAGGTTCTGCGGTGCAAGAACATTGGGCGTTTCCAGTTTAACAACAGCTTCAGCCTCATTGTTTTCAGGATCAAGGTCATTGTCTACTATTAAAGTAACTTTTACCTTAAGCTTAGCTGCCTTGTTAAGACTTGTAGTCGTACATGTGATCGGAAGCTCAGCATACTGCAAGAGTGACAGGCTCTTTTCAATCGCTTCTTCCTTGACAACCTTACCATCAACGCTAACTGCGACTTTGGCATTCTCAATATTGTCAAGTCCCAAATTGGTTACCTTTACATTCAATTTTATGGGCTGCCCTTTCTTGACGCTTTCAGGTGTAACTAATGCGATCGCGGCATCTTTCTGGAATGGGTCTGCAATATTAATATTGTCAAGATGTACAGCATCATCAGCAATATCATCAGCAATACCAATTATGCGCAGACTCACGTAGTCTTCACCTATTAATTCTGTAGGAATATCTACACGATACGTTTTCCACTTTCCATTTGTGGATGCCTCAGTGTTTGTCCAGACTGGCTCTGTCATTGATCCGTCCTTCTTTCCAAAGCGCAATTCAACTTTTGCTTTTGGAGAGCCATCGCCGCGATAATCAAACACAAGTTTGGGGTTCATCGAACCTTGAAGTGCAATTTTACCAGTAAGAATCGTAGAAACGCCTGTCTCAGATGGACGGAAAATAATAGAACCATTATCGTTATCAGAAGAGACATCGTTAGTAACGGCCCACATCGTATTCTTTCCCGATGACTCAAGACCTATAAACTGATTTTCTATAGTTCCACCCTTGAAACTATTGTGGAAAGGCAATGTGTAGGGAGCACCCACGACAAGCGTACCAGCCACCCAATTGCTTGGGCCGGCCACATTCTCGGCATTGATTGCCCATCGCTGATACTTCTGTTCACCTTCATTATTATTCAGGCCGGTAACGACGTATTCGGTAATGCCCTTGACCTTACCGATCTCTTCGCCAAGCTTACCATCATCGCCGATGTTATGAATCTTGTAAGAAATTTCTGATGGCAAAATAACACCATTGTGTGCACCGGCGGGAACTTCCCATTTGAGTTTTACAGCTGTAGTTTGGTCGAAGGCCTTAACCTTGCCCATTACCGGTGTATCTTGCCCAACATAAACCTTAGCCGTGGCTTTCTTACCATAGTCGTAAGCATTATAAGCAATAATCGTATAGAAATTCTCTCCGTTTACTGCGGCATTATCTACAAGCAGTTGTTCTGATCCCGGAGTGGGATTGACAATACTCTTCACAAGGCGATCACCACTCTTTACGTCTATCTTGGTAATACTACTGAGCACGGTGCCGTCTACAGTAGTGGTTGGTGCATTAAACTTCAGTGTTACTTTAAGAGCCCCTGTTTGATCTGCAGTAGCTATAAGATTGTCCACTGCTGCAGGAGCCTTTGCGTCAGCAGCCCCCTCAACCGAAATAGAGTCTATTAAAATAGCATAT
This sequence comes from Alloprevotella tannerae, assembly GCA_015259125.1. Taxonomy (GTDB): domain Bacteria; phylum Bacteroidota; class Bacteroidia; order Bacteroidales; family Bacteroidaceae; genus Alloprevotella; species Alloprevotella tannerae_A. The sequence goes on from JABZGR010000050.1 coordinate 5,411, forward strand.
CTGTCAGGTTCTGAGATCGCGTGGAAACCCAAATAATAGTTACCATCAGCCGTGGGCGTTATCTTCCCGGTGAACGTCTTGTTGTTGATACCTGCAATCTCCGTGGCCTGAAGTATCACGCCCGTCATAGCTTCTGCCGTTTTGTCTGCACCCCACTTCACCTCCATACGCTCTGCAAAATCTTTTAAACCTGCAGCGGCCTTGAAGGAGACGTTGTAAGTCCTACCCTGCTTCATTCGGATAGGTGGTGATATAAGCCAATCGTCTCCTGCGTTATCTTTGTTGAATTTGTATTGGAATAACCCACCTTTGGCATTGCTCCATTCCCAAGAGCTACCATCGTGGTTCTTATCAAGAATAGTGTAGAGTTTTGAGTCGGCCTCTGTCAGCAAATCATCGAAGAAAGGCACGTCTAAGGCCTCACCAAACACTTGGCCATCGGTTGTAGCCAACGCACTACTTCGTGTCGTATTATTAGCACGCACAGAATAGGTGTAGCAAGACAATTTTCCCATAGGAATAACCTCGCTGAACGTAGTAGTAGATATATCAGAAGCCACATTTTCTGTTGACGAATCTACATTACGATAAACATCATAGGTAATATTTCCGAGGTAACCTTGATGCGTACCAGCTGTGGGCGCGTCCCACGTCACGACGGCATTGCCGGATTCGTCGACCGTGAGCTTCAAGTTGCTTACAATGTTTGGCGTATCATAGCCGGCATATGTAGTTAGTTTGGCCCTTGGCCCCTTACCGGCATCATTGCTAAACACTACAATGAAATTGACAACGCCCTCTGCTACGTTGGCATTGATCGTAGTCTGATTGCCTGCCTCTGCGTTGCCAGTAGCTACCTCTATGCCATTGGCAAAAACAGTATAACTAAGGGTTCCTGACAGATTGCTACCATCAAACTTCTTATTCGGCGCAGTAAAGGTGAATGTGCCATTGGTCGCCGCATTCACAAAATTAGAAGAAAGGTTGGTCGCTGCTGCCGGAGCACCATTCGCAATCGGCGTTGTTGGAATGGTAAGCGCCATGATTGATGCCGTTTCCGTATATGAGCCAATGGGGGTTACGTGTCCGTTTGATAGATCAATCGTATAAAGCTGAAACTTTCCATCTTTATCGGTAGATGCCCAATAGAACTCATTCGTTCTTGGATCAAACTCACCGCTTTGCGTATAATATTGTCCGTTTCGATCAGAAACTTGCACGCCCGTTGAGCCTTTTAGGGTTTCTGCTCCTGTCGTGCGGTCAATCTGATAAAAGTCGCCTTCGCTGGTTACACCATAAGCGAAGCCATCGTTAGCAACACCCAGTGCTACATACTTGTGAAGTGCAGGGGCTATTGTGGTTCGCTTAAGCGTAGCGTAGTCGATAACACCCCATTCATAGGCACTCAGATCAGGCGTAAAAAACTGCCCAAAAATTTCTCCTGTTGCGGGATCGGTAGCCGTTTCTGTTGCCGTCAAGCTCAAGTCACTAACTTCTTCAGGCTGACCTACCAACTCCCAAGTCTTCGTGTTAAAGGAATAGTGAATAAGCTTAACAATACCGTAGCTTGAGTAACTTGTATCGAGAAACAATCCGTGAAGATCATCGCCAACAATACCGCTACCAGCATTGAAATAACCCTTATAATAGTCTGCTAACGCATCAAAGTTGACATTGGCTGTAGGGTGGAAAGAATAGATACCTAGTAAGTCGTTGGTAAGGAGATTTCCCCACATCGTTAAATCCGGATTGACCTTCAGCAGGTTTATCGGGAGCTGCGGACGAATTGGAATCGTAGGCTGACTGAATGGAGACTTAACACCTCTTGGAAGCGTCTTCATCTTTAGTGCAGGAAAAGCCTTTAAAGGGTTAACCTTCTGCGCAGGCGCTTTGTGCCCGGGCAGTGTTCTTGTCGGTCTGGGCGGCGTGCCGCCAGGCTGATTCATTTGTGCGGATGCGGGTAATGCAAACGCAGTCGTGGCAAGTAATGCCATCAGAATGACTAGCCGTTTACTCATGTTTTAATGGGTTTAAGTAACTTTTTAATGTTTAATTTTTGGAGTTGGTCCGCCGCAAATGTACAGACTTTTTGGAAACTTACAAGGAATCTTATCTTTTTTATTGCTGTCCGATAAAAGTTTTTTGATCGATACGCCGTTCTTTTGGAGAG
>JABZGR010000021.1 GCA_015259125.1 Alloprevotella tannerae
AGCGATTGAGGCGGTCTTTCCTACTCTTTTTGACGTTTATCGGACAGCAATAAAAATATATAATGATGCGGCCCTGTTCGATATCAACCGGCCCAGGATAGGGGATGGTATGGAAGTACCAACCCGGGGCTTCCCATTTACCATTGCTAAAAAGCGTATATGTCGGACCTACTACGCCTTGTGTATTACGTCCTGTCAGGCTGAAGCCGGTAAATGCGTTGGAGGTAGGCAAGTGGTAACCTACAGGGCAAGGGTCATATATCGTCTTAACTACAACAGTTTCGGTACAATCAACCTCTTCGTAGGTGCTACGCTTGATGTTATCCATCGACCAGAGGTTCATGTATGCAAAACCTTCGGGAGGATTTATATGCCATTTGTTACCACTATAGTATGTATCGGGATGTTGAATGCAGTTCTTAAAGGAGACATTATTTCCTCCATTGGGTATATACGTACCATCTGCAATTTCTTCAATGCCAGGCATGGCATCCTTGCGTCCAAACTGGTATAATGTGGAAATTATTTCCTTGACACTGCGAGTAGGTTTCTGCCGAGTGTCAATGTAAGCATACCTCTTCCCGCTACCGTCTCCAATAGTCTGCTCCACCTTCAGACGCACAACTCGCGGTCTTTCGTATGGTGCACCCTCCCATTTACGATAAACTTGCCCTAGGGTCTGCTTCGTAAAGTAATAACGTTGAAAATTATGATTTAGCACACAAATAGTATCGAGCACGTCGTTGTGAGCAAACCACAGATGCCAGGACCACATGGTGGTACCGCTTTTGTCCTTAACGGAGATAACGGCATTGCCGTTCTTAATATTTGCTTGCGGTACGTGGAAGTGTACGAAGGCATTGCTGCCACTCCCTTCGATGCCAAGGGTGCTTTTCTATATAATTCCGCTTTGGTCTATTTTCAGCCCATTCTATATCGCGTTAGTAAGACCTGTTTTAATTGCCATCAAAACAAGCTACGATTGTATGAAACCAACATTACGAAAATAAGATTCAACTATGCGCCCTTCTTTTCAATCAGTACGACAGCATAAGCAGAGATACCTTCTTGCCGCCCCGTAAAGCCCAACTTTTCAGTTGTAGTAGCCTTGATGGAGATATCTTCTTCCGATATGCCTAAAAGCGGAGCAATGGCCGCCTTCATTTTTTCTATATGAGGATTGAGTTTAGGTTGCTCTGCGCAGATGGTAGCATCGACATTGCCTACGCTCCACGCATTATCGGCAAGCAATTGCATAGTTTTCTGCAATAAAATCTTGCTATCAATGTCCTTATAAGTAGCTCCCGTATCCGGAAAGTGGTAACCAATATCGCGCATATTAGCAGCTCCCAAGAGGGCATCGCAAATAGCGTGGAGCAAAACGTCAGCATCGCTGTGGCCTAATAAGCCGGCGTCATAAGGTATCTTAATGCCGCCAAGCCAAAGGTCACGCCCCTGTACTAAGCGATGGACATCGAAACCAAAACCTACCCTTATCTTCATTTATTATTTACTAAAAAGAGATTTTATGCCGTCCATATCAAATGATAAAGACACGCGAAGCGTTTGGTCTAAAGGGTTTGTAGCATTGGTAGCGACGACATATCCTGCATCAATTGAGAGGACGTTCATTCTAAATCCGGCACCCAGGGTGAAAAATTTACGACCTCCCTGACTGTCGCTTTCGTGGTGATAACCTGCACGCAAAGAGAATTGATCGTTGTATGTATATTCCATACCCAAACCCCATTGTATTTCTTCTAATTCACCCTTAAAACCGTTGGGAGAATCTCCGAAACTTTTGAACATACCCTTGATGGAACTCATATCGTAATATTCGCGACGCACGCGTTCGTTATAATCTTCATTTGTTTCCCCATCATTCTTCAACGGAAGAGAGGGTACGAGGAGCTTGTTGACATCTGCGCTGAAAGAAACGCGATTGAATTCGTTTACAGGAATCATCAGGCTCGCACCCAAACGCAAGTTAGTCGGGATAAAGTAGGAGTAATCTCCTCCATAGTTGATCTTACTACCCACATTGCTAATATTTAGACCAAAAGCCAACTGACTTTCGCGGCTACCTAACATCACATAGTTGTTCCAATAGAGAGCTAAGTCGGCAGCAAAGGCTGAGCCGGCTTTCATTTGGTCATCATAATGGCCACTTATGTCAGAGTAAATGTATCGCAAAGCTATGGCGGCTGAAAGTTTTTCACTCAACATGCGAGAATAGGCGACGTCGACGCCAAATTCATAAGGCCGAACCGTCATGTTTTTATCGTCTGTCATCACATCGCCCAGCGTGAAATAGCGCACAGAGCCACTGACCGCCTGATAATCTCCGATACGCACATAACCGGCTGCATCTAAGAGCGCAATGCCCGAAGTAATCTTACGTAACCAAGGCGTGTAATTCAAAGATATACCTGCCCGACTAATGGTAAATGGATACTTTGCGGGGTTCCAAGCTTGAGAAAAGACGTCAGGATCTGTAGCCGCGCCAACGTCTCCCATACCTCCGGCACGTGCATCCGGAGAAATGCTTTGAGAAGTAACAGCCGTCATAATCGGATTAAACTTCTTCTTAAATTCATCTTTATCATCGGCACGTGAAATGCCGGCAAAGGCAATAAAGGCTATTGTGAAGAGAATGATGCGTTTCATATTTTTCTTTCGTTTGCGCTGATCGCGCTGCTATGTACAGTCATTTAAACTTGGCTTTTGCGATTTTATTGCTTTAGAACAATCATTTTTTTCGCTTTCGTATGCTTCCCGTTGATCAAAGAACGGTAGATATAAATTCCGGCATTGACTTTCGCACCTCTACTATTGGTCAAATCCCAATTGATTGTAGCGTAAGTGCCGCTAACCTTTGCAGAAGCAGACCAAATTAGTCGGCCGGAGACGTCATATACCTCCGTCGTAACGGGCTGCTCCGCTTGATCGGAGGCAATCGTTGTAATAAATAAGGTATTACTCTTTGCCGGATTTTGCGTGGCATTTACGTCCATTTCTTTACCCGCCTGTTCCGATACGATAAAATCGAGATAGGCCGTCGTAGAATTGTCATTAATATCCCAAGCTCTCAGACTCAAACGATGCTTTCCGTTAGCAAGACCTTTAAGCGGATAAGTAACAGTGCCGGATGTAGAACTTCCAAAATCATAGCTAAAATAGTCGTTAAGCAAGATTGGTGTTCCTTGCTGGTTATCTAAGACTAACTCTAGCGCATGTCCTACACTATTCTTTACTGTATTGATGCCCGAGCTGTCACTTAAAGTTGCGATGAGTAGTGCGTCTGACTTTACGTAACCACCATTGGGGAAATCCGGCGTATTTAGGTATATAAAAATCTTCGGCCCAATAGAATCTGCCTCTGTTGTTGTAGCAGAACCATTCATAAAGAAGTTTTCATTAAAGCCATGCGCTTCTTCCTGACGCGTATTGTCAACAGCGTAAAGCGATAAGCGACCATTTTGATTTGAATAGCTAATTTCGTGGGGTATGGTTATGTTTAGCGTGAAGCAACCCTGCTTAACAGAATCGCTACCTTCGTACAGGCTGTTTGGCCAATCCGTATAAACCATTGCGTCTGAAGCATTACCACCGTTATTTTTGCACGTGATAGTCTCTTTTCTATCGTGCAGCGATCCGGTTACGACACCTGAGAAGCCTGTATCCACAGCGTTGTTCTTGATTACGTGGCCAGAAAAGCGCACTTTTTCTCCCGCCTTCAGCTGTATTTTAGACGAGGAGTTGATCGGCGTGCCGTTGATACTATCTAACTTGATCTCTTGCCGAGGAGCCATTAATGATAATGCAGGATCGCCCAAAAGTGTATACTTTAATTTGTTCATTGAGCGGTCTGTTTCTTTATTATATGAGCCATCAAGCAGACCAACTTTAGTTAATCGCATCGCTTCGCCCATCGTATTATAGGCACCATCTTGATCCATCGACAGCAAGTTCTTGTTAAGCACAACATTTAATGAGCGATTGTAGTTGGCAAAGACAGAACGCGAAGCACAGATGACGGCCATTGCACCACCATTCTTGTTATACAAAGCAGCCCGGCCAATATCATTCGTCTGCTGGTCAAACGGCGTTACTTCACAAGACGCAAAGATCCACAGTGGAAGGTTACCTTGCGTCGGCAACTCATAATCTTTAGTGGCCAAGAGATGAGCGTGTGACAACTCAATCGGACTACCATGGCCCGTATAATTGAATATGAGTGCACCACGATTCATTTCTTCACGCAGCATCTTGGTTACCTGCGGAAAAGAATTACCTGTAGCAGAAGTCATATAAGTATATGCATCCGGATAAACCTTTTTCAGATTAAATCGTTCGCCACTTACAGCACTAATCGTTCGAATAACATTTTCGCAGTCGTTCATATGAAGATTATTCTCTCCTTTTTTGCCGTTATCAGCAATCATCACGATCTTATTCTTCCAATTGCCAACCTTTTTATTCTCGAGATAGTCGATCGTCTTATCCACTAGCGTCTTTGCTGTTTCCGCATCGTAGCACATAAATCGCCCAATACCCAAATCGAGTTTGTCAGTTTGCGCCATCGAGTTGCCTTCTCCATCATCCAGCATTCCAAAGTAATCATCAGTAACGTAACTATAAAGCGTACCGATAGAAATATCTGTTTGTCCATCTCCCGGACCGGCCTCATAAGCCAGCAAGAAGTCTGCTGCATTCAGTTTTGTTGTTGTCAGCATCCGGTTATCCCAGAAGCAGTCGCCAAAGAGTAGCAAATAGCGCGGCATATCTGCATTTGATTGTGCACGATCGTACAACATCTTCATATAACGGCGATACGCAGCTACGTCCGGCGTACCCGAAGAATACTCATTGTACAACTGATCTGCCCGTACCACCTTCACGCGAAGCCCCTGCTTCTTATGCGCCTCAGCCAAGCGCTCAGCTTGCGCAAGCAGTTTGCCGCTTTGAGGAATAATAATGACCATATCGACAGCCCCATCAGCGTGCAGATCTTGATTTTCAATCTGTCCATCAACGCTCGGAGCCGGATAAGTTTTGGCTACGTCGACTATAATGTAGCGACGATTCGAATCGTCAATATCCACTTCCAACGTATTACCTTTTAGCGTCCCCGCCACTTGCGCAAGCGGTTCTTTTGCCCGCCCTATTTGCCACACCTGCGTAGTTTGCGTAGCGTTAGCAATGTGTAGCTTCACAGGCTCTTGCGTTATTGTTGCAGGCAGAAAGGCATAGGCTTGATCCGTTGCGTCTAAGCGGCGTGCATAGCTGATTGAGATATAATTCAATCGCGCACTACTATTACCACCTACCGAAAAGTTGAACGTATTTTCTTCTTTCAGGTTTGCCACGCTATATTTTGAGCGCGTCTCGCGTGCACTTTCTGTCTCTCCATAATAACGGCTTATCGAAAACGTTCCCAAATCGCTATTATTAAGTTGCACATTAACCTGTAGAGCTTTCTTTTGCGCCGCTGCGCCAAAGGCTATTTCGACCTCAGCGTTGCGCTTTCCATTATAAAAAGGCGTATTGAGTTTATAAGCGTGCGTTGCACCGTTGGCAAAGTCATAACTATCATACATTTCTGTGCCACCCTCATACCAGCAAAACGCATCATCATCCAACACTACCTGACTAATCGTCATATCCAGCGTCGTTTCCGGCGTCTGCGTTGCCGTGATACGATTCAAAGTTAGGGGTTGCTCCCCTTCAGTCACAAAGTAGTAAGCATAGCGAGCGTAAGTATTATTCTTGTGCGTCCATTTCAGCCTCGTGGGGCTCCATATTTTACGCACCGTCCCTTCAGCATAAAAGAGCACACTACCATTGCGCCGGTAGAGCGGCACTTCTTCCAAATCGTCAATGAGGCGATCGGCAGAAGAGAAGTCAAAGACGGCCGGCAAGACTCGCCCACCATAGCCAAACACCTTCACACGATTGATGTCGGCAAATCCCATTTCCTTCAACTTTGTGGCTGAAAGTTCGTAAATGCCTTCGCTACCAACGTGTATTTTTACCCATTTTCCTGTTGCCAAAACCGAATGGGGCGCATAGCGATTCGCAGCATCAGATGCGGCGTTCTGCTGTTTGTTGAAGAGGCGCTTATCTTGACTTGTGCGCAAAGCCATACTATCTAACTCCAGCTTGAAACTTACCAACCGGTAATAGCGTTGGTCGCGCTTGATAAAGGGAAAAATAGAAATATCCAGCAAACCCTCTTTCCTACTTTTGCCAAACGAGGTCTTTACTTCAGGCGTATCGCCCAACTGCTTGAAGTATTTTTTCAACACTTGCTGCTCTTTAGGCGTTACGGGTTGATATTCAGGAAAAGTAATTGCTATTCCAACCGAATCCGTCACAGATATTTGTGTCGAATAATGAGGAATAACATCTGCCGACAATGGATATTTCGCCGCCGGCAAGTCTATGAAATGCTGCGCCGCACTTAGGAGTGCGTTTAAGCAGAAGATAATGATCAAGAACTTACGCATATTTGTCTGAAATGCTAAATCGGCTCGAAGTATGTGCTACTAAGAGCGCGTATTGTATAACTATTCTTGTTTTTATTTTACATTAAAAGCCAACAGAGGCTTATTTCTCCAACGCCCTACGATATGATCGTCCAGTTGCACCAAACTACCTTCCGCAGGCGTTCCACAATAAATCAAATCACCTTGACAAAGTTTATGATACCTACTGATTGCTGCAATAATATCATCAATACTACACAGCATATCTTTCAGATCGGCCGTCTGCACAACCTGTTCGTTAATCGACAAGTCAATGCACCCACTCAAGTCCTTCCGTTCTTCTTCCGAAAGCGTTTGAAACGTACCAAGACTGCAAGCCCCATCAAAAGATTTTGCCTTATCCCAGGGCAAGCCCGAAGCTCGCAAGCTAGCCCAAAGTTGAGCGGCCGTAAAAGTTGCTCCTACACTCACCGCATCATAATAACGATAAGCAAAACGAGGCGCAATATTTTTTCCCAGACGCGCTATCCGCACGACCCCATGCAGCTGAACCGTGCAAGGCCAAGCAAAATCGGGGACGAAGAAAGGGCGTCCGCGCATCAAGAGCGCCGTATCCGGCAACAAGTTGATTGCAGTTTTCGGACGCTCCACCTTATCATCTAACGATGCGCCGTCTATTATATTGTATTGAGGGTAGTTTCCCTCTACCACAAAAATCTTCATAAGAATGCGAAGATAGTAATTAAATTGAAAAGCAGCAGATGATTTGCGCCCAAGTTCTCACCTTCGCACAAGCAATGCCCTTTTCGCTCCCGGTTCAGCCGAAAATAAAGTAATCAATGACCGACTTTCCACCGCATCGTTATGATCAATGATGCGTACGCTCACGAAGGTAAGTGTATACGCTCACGATAATACGAATGTACTTACACGATAGTACAATTGTTTCACCACGGTGAAACTTTGATCAATCAAGCTCCGGGAATTCAAGAGAGAGGTATAAACCGCGAAAAATGGGACTTTTTTCTTGATAAATCAGACGCTGCGCAAAATCTTTCAGACCTTTGAAAATGAAAATGGAGAATAAGACTAAAAATAATGACGCTTGCACAAACTTCTACAATGATTTGAAGCCTGCTGACTGCAATCGGTGGATAAGAGGTTGCAAGGAAACCGAGAAGTGATAAGACCTTCTGCGCTAAATGTCACTTATATACAAGAAACCTCCGAAAGTCATATACAGACTTTCGGAGGTATATCAATTGAGACTTGTCTTAATTGATTAAGAAGAAGATGTTGCTAATTATTCGTTAGCCGGAGCTTCTTCAGCAGCTACTTCGGGAGCTGCTTCTTCAGCAGGAGCAGCCTCAACTTCCTCAACGGGAGCTGCAGCAGCTTCAGCTTCTGCCTTTGCGGCAGCCTCAGCAGCCTTCTTGTTAGCTACTTTCTCTGCGATTTGCTCGTTTTGCTTCTTCTCTTCTTCGAGACGGGCATCTGCTGCAGCTTTCTTCTCTGCAACCAACTTGCCTACCGTAGCCTCAAGCTTCTTCGTGCGATCAGCTTTCCAAGCTTCAAACTTAGCTTGTGCTGCTGCCTCGTCAAAAGCGCCTTTGCGAACACCTGATCTCAAGTGCTTCATCAACATTACGCCTTCTTTAGACAAAATATTGCGAACGGTGTCGGAAGGTTGAGCACCTGTCTCTACCCAATAAAGGGCTCTGTCGAAATCTAAATCTACCGTGGCAGGATTAGTGTTGGGGTTGTACGTACCAATCTTTTCAGTAAATTTACCATCACGTGGTGCGCGAACGTCAGCGATAACGATGCTGTAAAAAGCATAGCCTTTGCGGCCGCGACGTTGCAATCTGATTCTTGTTGCCATTAATTTAATGTAATTATTTAGGTTTGAACTATGCCGCTATCTCGTAACGGCGGTGCAAAAGTACAATATTCTTTTAGAATTAGCACACTATAGTTGCCTATAATTTCGCACGTTTTGAGGAATTTATGAAGTAAAGCACTAGGCAGATGTAGACGACGAGTGATAGCAACTGACTGTTAGGACTGTTAATCCAATTTTTGTCGATAAATTTCAAGCCACCAAACTGCATAGCTGCACTGACAACCCCCATTAAAGCGCCTCCGGCAATAAAACCGCTGGCCAACAGTGTGCCTTTTTCATTGCGCGCCTTGTTGAGTGCCTCATCTTTTGTGCGCGAACTAATATACCAGCTGACAAATCCGCCAACAAGCAGGGGCAGGTTCAATTGCAAAGGAATAAACATACCTAAGGCGAAAGCTAAAGCGGAAACTCCGCAAAGCGTTAAGATGATAGAGATAAGTGCGCCTATGCCGTAAAGCAACCAAGGTGCGCCTGCTCCACTCATCAAAGGTTCTATTACGGCCGCCATAGCGCGTGCTTGGGGAGCTGCTAAGGCGTCACCTTCAAAACCGTAAGCTTTATTCAGAATCATTATGACACCGCCGACCGTGGCAGCACTCACCAAGATGCCAATAAACTTAAAGGTCTCTTGCTTATAGGGTGTAGATCCAAGCCAATAGCCAATTTTTAGGTCGGTAATAAAAGAACCGGCAGAGGAAAGTGCCGTGCAGACGACGCCACCCATAATCAAAGCGGCCACCATTCCACCCGTACCTTTTAAACCAACAGCCACCATAATCACTGAAGCAAGGATAAGGGTCATCAATGTCATACCACTCACGGGATTAGACCCGACAATCGCGATAGCATTTGCAGCTACCGTCGTGAAAAGAAAGGCAATGAAGGCTACGAGTAAGATACCGACAATGGTAAACAGCAAGTTACCACCCATAACATCGAAGTAAAACAACAGCGTCACTAAGACAATGGTAAGCAAAGAGCCCATTGCAATAATCTTCATCGGCAGGTCGCGCTGAGTACGAGGTACGTTTTCTTCATCTTTTGCGCCACCCTTGAAAATACGTCCGGCTAAAGAGAAAGCACCCTTGATCACACTCCAACTTTTTATGATACCGATGATGCCGGCCATAGCTATGCCGCCTATACCTATGCTGCGCGCATAAAAGAAGATGTCTTCGGGAGAAGCTTGCGAAGCTACAATGCCGTCTTTCACAACTTGATCGGGCCAAAACAGAGCTATGCCGGGGACAAAGACCCACCAAATCATCATAGAACCAAAGCAGATAATGGCAGCATACTTCAATCCGATAATATAGCCCATACCTAGGACGGCGGCACTTGTGTTGACCTTAAAAATAAGCTTCGTTTTGTCGGCTATTGTACTACCCCATTCGCAAACACGGCTTGTGAAGCACTCATTCCACGCACCAAAAGAGGCTACAAGGAAGTCGTAAAGACCACCAATCAAACCCGCAACCAGCAAAGGCTTGGCCTGACTGCCGCCTCGTTCGCCGGAAATCAGGACCTGCGTAGATGCCGTTGCTTCCGGGAAAGGATATTTTCCGTGCATATCTTTCACAAAAAACTTGCGGAAAGGTATCAAGAACAGAATACCAAGCACACCACCCAACAAAGATGAGAAGAAGATCTCCATAAAGTTGACACTCATCTCCGGATATTTTGTTTGCAAAATGTATAAGGCCGGCAAAGTAAAGATTGCGCCGGCTACAATCATTCCGGAACAAGCACCGATGCTTTGAATAATCACGTTTTCACCTAACGGATCCTTACGATGCGTAGCGCCGGAAAGGCCCACAGCGATAATCGTTATAGGTATGGCAGCTTCAAATACTTGCCCAACCTTTAAGCCTAAGTATGCGCAGGCTGCAGAAAAGATTACAGCCATAAGAATACCCCAAGTGATCGACCAAGCAGAAACTTCTCTGTACTGCTTATCAGGCTTCATTAGAGGTTCATACTCTTCGCCGGGCTTCAATTCTCGAAAGGCATTTTCCGGTAATTTAGTTTCTTCTTTCATAATATATACAATTAGTCTTGGTTAATAAGTATTGTTTCTCTTAATCCATTCGGTCTCGATAATCTTCATAGCCAAAACGGCGCAACAACTCTTCTTCTCCATTTTCTCTCAACAAAACAAGAGAGGGATGAGGAATCCCATTAAACATATTGGTCTTTACCGTTGTATAATGAATCATATCTGAAAAACGAATGGTATCGCCAATTTGCAAAGGTTGCTCAAAGCGCCAATAACCCATAAAGTCTCCGCTCAAGCAACTATTCCCGCCTAAACGATAAACGAGTGGCTCGCGCTCGCGTCCGGCAGCTTGCGGCGGTTCCAAAGTCTCCGCACCTCTAATCGCAGGCCAATAAGGCATTTCTAAACAATCGGGCATATGGCAAGTAAAACTTACATTTAAAATAGCAGTCTTTATCCCATCATTTTCCACAATGTCAACGACACTTGCAAAGAGATCGCCCGTCTGCCATGCGAAAGCAGAACCCGGTTCCAGGATCAAATGAAGCTGAGGATAGCGCGCCTTAAAACTTTTTAGTGTATCAATCAGCAGTCTTACGTCATAATCTTTACGCGTAAGCAAATGTCCACCACCAAGATTCAACCATTTAATTGCCGGAAGCCACTTACCAAAACGCGCTTCGATATGTTCAAGTGTATGCACCAAAGCCGCTGCACTACTCTCGCAATGATTATGGCAATGAAAGCCTTCTACGCCTTCAGGTAATTTGTCCGGTAGTTGCTCTGCCAGGATTCCGAATCGTGACCCCGGCGCACAGGGATTATAAAGCGTAGTCTCTATTTCGCTATACTGCGGATTTATGCGTAACCCGCAGGAGAGCGGCTTCCCATTTTCGACAATGCGAGGATAGAAATGTTCAAATTGTTGTAGTGAATTAAAAGTAATATGACTACTACAACGCATAATCGTATCGAAATCCTTATCCTCATAAGCCGGAGAATAAGTATGCGCTTTAGAACCAAATTCTTCGAAAGCCAAACGCGCTTCATTAGGAGACGAAGCCGTAGTATGCGCAATATAGTCTCTAAAAATGAAGAATGTCTTCCAAAGGGCAAAAGCTTTGAAAGCCAAGATAAATTCCACGCCGGCTTCTTCTGCCGTTCTGCGAATCAGCGCCAGATTATTGCGCAATAATCTTTCTTCTATTCTATAATAAGGTGTTTCCCGCATATTTCAGTTTCCAAACTGCCGAAGAGACCACCTAAACGCCGCAGGCAATCTCTCGATAGTGAATATGGGTTCTTTACATCACGCCTCTTTCGCGGAGTTTCAATTGCCAATTCCACGCAGATGAAAGCGCGTCCTCCAAAGAGTGCACAGCCTTCCATCCTAATACATTATTGGCCTTATCAACATTACCCCACACTTTAACGATATCGCCTTGGCGACGGCCGGCAATAGCATAATTAAGTTTAACGCCCGTACATTTTTCAAAAGTATGGATCAACTCTAAGACGCTAACGCCTTCACCCGTGCCTACATTATAAATCTCCACCTGCTCGGTATTTTTTCCTGACAGGACACGTTCCATCGCCGCAACGTGAGCCTTAGCTAAATCGACTACATATATATAGTCACGAATACAAGACCCATCAGGCGTATCGTAGTCATCGCCGAAGACGCTTAAGCATTCTCGAATGCCTATGGCCGTTTGTGTAAGATACGGAATAAGGTTTGCCGGAACGCCATTGGGCATTTCTCCGATGATTCCCGTTGGATGTGCACCGATCGGGTTAAAGTAACGCAGCAAGACAGCGCTTAGTGGCGCGCCACTCTTACAAAAATCAGTGATAATATCTTCGTCTATCTTTTTCGTATTCCCATAAGGACTCTCCGCTTCTTTGCGCGGAGCAGCCTCCGTAACGGGCAAATTTTCAGGGTCGGGCTGTCCATAGACCGTGCAAGATGAGGAAAAGATAAAGCCTTTCACCTTATGCTCTGCTGACATCTCAAGCAGGTTTATCGTTGAAAGGGTATTGTTGCGATAATACTTCAAAGGCTTCTCCACGCTCTCGCCTACAGCTTTGCTGGCTGCGAAATGGATGATACCGTCGATTGGTGCATATTTATGGAAGACGGCATCAAGCGCTGCGTAGTCGCAGCAATCTACTTTTTCAAAAAAGGGACGTTGTCCTGTGATTTGTTCTATGCCATCTACAACGTCTGCTGAGGAATTAGAGAGGTTATCAACAATCACCACTTCGTAACCTGCCGAGAGAAGCTCTACTGTTGTGTGCGAGCCGATAAAGCCTGTACCGCCGCTGACTAAAATTCTTTTTTTCATATTCTATGTTACTTTTCAATGCATATACTTACTGCAAATGTACGATTTGCATGTAAAAAGACAAAGCCATCTTTACTTTTATCTTTAATCGATGGTGCGACCTGCGCTCTTTCTTCAAAGCGAGATGCACAAGCCTTCGTGCGCCAAAATCGCATTCGGAAACACCATCTGCGCCTCTTGCAAGAGTACGGTTTCATCTTCATAGCGCGCAGAGAAATGTCCCAGCAGCAGCTTTCCCACTTCAGCCGCCCGCGCAATCTGCGCCGCTTGGCGTGCAGTAGAATGGCCGACGAGGCGCGCGCGTTCTGCCATATCTTCAGCAAAGGTGGCTTCGTGATAAAGCAGATTTACACCTTTGAGGGTTTCGCAAAGTGATGGGTTGTAAGCCGTATCACTGCAATAAGCATAACTTCGCGGCGCATCACCCGCAAAAACCAAACGATGATTTGGGATTATGTCGCCCTCAGGTGTCGTCCAGTTAGCCCCTTGTTTAATGCTATTGATGGCATAGTGAGGTATTTTATAAAAGTCGATCATCTCTCGCTTAATGTGAGGCAAAGATGGTTTCTCGCGAAAGAGAAAACCGCAGCAGGGAACTCGATGCAGAAGAGGCAAGGAGGTCACCGTCAAGCCGCGATCTTCGTATATCACTTGCGTTTGCTTGGTATCTATTGGATGAAAAGGCACTTCAAAGGCCGACTTTCCGACAAAGAAATCAATTTGAGCCTGCAATATCGGCTCAAACTCCGCCGGAGCATAAACGTGCAAGGGAGCTGTTCTACCTAATAAGGCGAACGTTGAAATCATGCCGACCAGACCCAAACAATGATCGCCATGCAAATGACTAATAAAGACGGCTTGCAGACGAGCAAAGGGCAAGCGCCGGCGACGATATTGAAGTTGCGTTCCTTCGCCGCAATCGATCATAAACAACTTATGGCGAAAGTTTACGATCTGTGCTGCCGGATTATGGCGCATCGTAGGTACAGCGCAGCCGCACCCAAGAATTGAGATTTCAAACTTTTCCATTTGGCTTCTTCATCTTAAATGATACTTCCGTTCATTCAATCGGGCATAAGACTTTCGCAAATAAAAGGGCCGAATGCTTGGCAAAGATACGATATTCGCCGCAAAACGATCAACTCTCGGCTATGATTTTATGCGGCAGAGCCGTATGACGCACACTTGCTCCCCCACTCGTTTCTTTCTCGTCTGAGATTCTTTATTATGGGCTTATTTTCAACTGATTATATCCTTATATGCATCTTATTTCAATGCTATGAGATATTGTTTGCCGGCACCAAACTATCGTTTGCTGGGAGCATACTATGGTTTGGCGTGAGCATACTATCGTTTGCTGCCGGCAAACAATGGACGGTTCAACTCGTCGGCAATGCACACCGAGACTTTTAGCTCGATTTTATGCTTCTTTGTCCTTATTGTTTTGACCGGCCTTATAAACGCGAGCGACATACTGCCTCCACTATGAAAATAGCATAAAACAACAATAGAGATAAGCATCAAAAACAGCACGGTGAGCGTCACTTTTTCGACTTAAAACGGGCGAAACGCAAAAGTAAAGCAGAGATTCTTGCGTATTTGGCTGGCTTCATGTAAATTTGCTGAAAAGAAATACACGCTTACAGAATTATGCTGCGAAAACTTTTCATCTTTTTATTGACTTTAAGTGCCTTAAGCTGCTTTTCTGAAACGACAGAATGGACACCTAAGAACTTGCCGATGCCATATTTGAAAGATAAGACTCAGCACGTGTGCAATCCGGAACAGATCTTATCTCAAGCGGCGACTGATTCGATCAACAATATGCTTACTATGCTTGAAGAAAAGCGTGGCGTACAGGCTATAGTCGTAGTTGTAGGGCGCGTAGAAAATGCCGATGCTTACCGTTTTGGAATGGATCTGGCGGAACATTACGGCATAGGTAGCAAGGAGCAAAACTCCGGCCTCCTCATCGTGCTTGCAACGAAAGATAGAAAATATCAAATTTTGACGGGAACGGGCTTAGAAGGTACACTGCCGGATGCCATTTGCCGGCGTGTAGAGAATCGACTGATGGTCCCGGCCTTAAAAAGAGGTGATTGGGACGAAGCTATGTTTACTTCCGTCAAAGCCTTGTCAACCTATTGCATGGGCGATAAAAGTTTAGTAAACTCCAACGGAGATTTGGACGAGGATGAGTTATCGCAATTACTCGGCTTAATCATCTTTGGTTTTTGTACCTTTCTAGGCGCAATTTATGCCGTAGTAAATGCCCTTAGAATAAGACGAACTTGTCCGCAATGTCGTAACAGTAAACTAAAGGTCGTAAAAACAAGGATAGAACGAGGCAAAGATAAACACCTCTATAAAGTATTCTCCTATCGCTGTAAAAAATGTGGGTACGAGGATGAGAAAAAATATTCTCTTGCTCGTAATCAAGCCCACTTGAGAAACGTTGGCCCCTACTCTTTCGGTAGTGGCTGGGGCAGAGGATTCAGCGGAGGGGGTGGCTTTGGAGGCGGCGGTAGCTTCGGCGGTGGTAGTTTTGGCGGCGGCGGTAGCGGCGGTAGCTTTTAAACGCCTTAAATGGAAAGTCGAACTGCACAATTCTCTTGGTATCTTTATTTTAGAACAAACTAATAACGCATTATGAAATCATTATCTAAGAAAAATCTGATTCTCCTCGCCGTAGGAGGCTTGTTGCTCATCTGTGTCTTTTGGTCCTTTTCCACCTACAATGGTTTAGTAGGACAAGATGAAGTTGTCACCACGGCTTGGGGCAACGTGCAAACTCAATATCAACGCAGAAGCGACCTCATCCCTAATCTGGTGAACGTGGTCAAAGGCTATGCAAAACATGAAAAAGAAACGCTCGAAGCCGTTGTGTCTGCAAGAGCCCGCGCTACGCAGATTACGGTCAGCGCAGACGGACTAACACCGGAAAAATTGCAACAATATCAACAGGCACAAGGACAACTCTCGGCAGCACTTGGGAAACTCTTGGCTGTATCTGAGAGCTATCCTAACTTGAAAGCCAATGAAAACTTCTCCGAACTACAAGCGCAGTTGGAAGGTACAGAAAATCGTATCTCAGAAAGCCGCACGCGTTACAACAAAGCTGTGCAGGGCTACAATATATCAGTACGAAAATTCCCGGGAAACATCGTAGCTAAAATGTTTGGCTTTGCTCCTAAAGCAAAATTTGAAGCTGCAGAAAACGCACAAAACGCACCGACTGTCAACTTTGAATAAGTAGCGGTAAAATACATATCTCCTTATTATGGATCCAAAACAACGCTATATGTTGCGTGGCGTTAGCGCAATGAAAGAAGACGTACACAACGCCATTAAAAACATTGATAAAGGGATTTTCCCACAAGCTTTTTGCAAAATCATTCCCGATATTTTGGGCGGCGACCCGGAGTATTGCAATATTATGCACGCCGATGGCGCCGGCACGAAGTCAAGCTTGGCTTATGCGTACTGGAAAGAGACGGGCGACCTCTCCGTCTGGAAAGGCATAGCCCAAGACGCGCTGATTATGAATACCGACGATTTGCTTTGCGTCGGAGCAGTCGACAATATCTTAGTAAGTTCAACCATCGGGCGCAATAAGATGCTGATTCCGGGAGACGTTATCTCAGCCATCATAAATGGCACGGACGAACTCTTACAACAACTGCGCGAAATGGGCATTGGTATTTATGCCACGGGAGGCGAAACGGCCGATGTGGGTGATTTGGTGCGCACAATCATAGTGGATAGCACGGTAACCTGCCGTATGAAGCGCTCAGAGGTTATTGATAATGCGAACATCCGTCCCGGCGATGTGATTGTTGGCTTAGCCTCGTTCGGACAAGCGACCTACGAGACGAAATACAATGGTGGGATGGGCAGCAATGGGCTCACCTCGGCACGTCACGACGTTTTCGCAAAAGATCTCGCGAAGAAATACCCTGAAACTTACAACCACGACGTTCCGCAAGAACTTGTTTATAGCGGCATCTACCAACTTTTGGATCCGATTCCCGACACGCCGCTCACGGCGGGCCAATTGGTTTTATCGCCAACCCGTACTTATGCGCCGGTAATCAAACGTCTGCTGGAGAAAATGCGGGCAGAGATTCACGGAATGGTACATTGCACTGGCGGTGCACAGACAAAAGTGCTCCATTTTGTTGGTGAAAATTGTCGTGTAATCAAAGATAATATGTTCCCCTTGCCTCCTTTGTTCCGTATAATCCAAGCACAAAGTGGCACAGATTGGCAAGAGATGTATAAAGTCTTCAATATGGGGCATAGAATGGAGATTTACGTTGCACCGGAAAAGGCCGAAGAAGTCATCAGCACGGCAAAAGACTTTAATATTGATGCACAAATCGTCGGCAGCATTGAAGAGGGAAAGCGCTCATTGACGATTCGAAGCGAATTTGGCGAATTTAATTATTAAGACTCACGCACTGTATCTTGTGCAACACTTAGAAAATGGCAGTAACCACAAATACGCTCTTAGAAAAACTTGACGGCCTGCGCAGTCGGTTTGAAGAAGTTTCCACGTTAATCACAGATCCTTCAGTCATTGCTGATCAAACGCGCTACGTGCGCCTGACAAAAGAGTACAAAGAGCTGGAAGACTTGATGAAAGCTCGCAAACGCTATGCAGAACTCTTGTCTAATTTGCAAGAAAGCAAGAATCTGCTGCTAACGGAAACGGATGCGGAACTCAAAGAATTGGCCCGCGAAGAAGTAGCTGCGTGCGAAGCGGAAATCCCGATTTGTGAAGAGCAGATAAAATTGATGCTTGTGCCGAAAGATCCCGAAGATGGGAAAAATGCGATCTTAGAAATACGCGCCGGAACCGGAGGCGATGAAGCAGCACTCTTTGCCGGTGATCTCTTTCGTATGTATGCGAAATTTTGCGAGAGCAAAGGTTGGAAATTTGAAGTTTCTTCAGCAAACGAAGGTGCCGTCGGCGGTTTCAAAGAAGTCGTTGCCTCCGTCACAGGAGCGGATGTTTACGGCACATTAAAGTATGAGAGCGGCGTACATCGCGTACAACGTGTACCGGCTACGGAAACGCAAGGACGCGTACACACTTCGGCGGCAACGGTAGCCGTACTTCCTGAGGCGGAAGCTTTCGATGTTGAAATTCACGAAGGAGAAATTCGATGGGAAACCTTCCGTTCGAGCGGCGCAGGGGGGCAGAACGTCAACAAAGTAGAATCCGGCGTACGCCTACGCTATGATTGGAAGAATCCAAACACCGGTGAGACGGAAGAAATATTGATCGAATGTACTGAGACCCGCGACCAACCGAAGAACAAGGAGCGAGCTTTGGCCCGCTTGCGCACATTTATCTATGACAAAGAGCATCAAAAATACGTAGACGATATAGCCAATCGGCGCAAAACTTTGGTTTCGACAGGTGATAGAAGCGCAAAGATTCGCACTTACAACTACCCGCAGGGCCGCATCACAGACCACCGCATCAATTATACCATATATAATCTCCCCGCCTTTATAGACGGCGACATCCAAGACTGCATTGATCAATTGATGGTGGCAGAGAATGCGGAGCGAATGAAGGAAGCCGAACTATAAGCAGCAAGTCTCTACCGGTAAAATCCCCAATAATTAAACAACAAACTGAAAAGTATATCTCAATGAACAAACAACAATTAGTCGATATCATACGCAAACGGCGCACCTTCCTCTGTGTGGGTTTGGATACTGACCTAAAAAAAGTGCCGGCACATATTTTAGATATGCCGGACCCCATATTTGCATTCAACAAAGCGATCATCGACGCCACAGCTCCCTATTGCGTGGCTTACAAGCCCAATTTAGCCTTTTATGAATGCTTTGGCGTGGCCGGTTGGACGGCCTTTGAAGCCACAGTGGAGTACTTGCGCACCAATTATCCTGAACATCTAATCATTGCCGACGCGAAGCGAGGCGATATAGGCAACACTTCGGCGATGTATGCGCGTGCTTTCTTTGAAGACCTCAACGTAGACGCACTAACCGTCGCACCTTATATGGGCGAAGACAGCGTTGCCCCTTTCCTTCCCTATAAAAATAAGTGGGTAGTCTTGTTGGCACTGACGAGCAACAAAGGATCGGCAGATTTCCAACAACAAACGTTGGCTGATGGCGAGGCTTTGTATGAGAAAGTTCTGAAAACGAGCCAGCAATGGGCAGATAGCGAGCAGATGATGTATGTTGTAGGCGCAACGAAAGGCGAATTTTTCAAACATATTCGCGAGATTGTCCCGCATCATTTCTTGCTCGTACCCGGAGTTGGCGCTCAGGGAGGATCACTTGCTGAAGTTTGTCGTTATGGAATGACGAATGAAGAATGCGGTCTGCTTATCAATTCTTCTCGCGGCATTATTTACGCAGACTCATCTTCACGCTTTGCTGCCGTAGCCGGTGAGAAAGCACACGAGCTACAAATAGAAATGGATCACCTCCTCACCGAGCGTGGCTTATAACAATCTTATAATGAATTAAAGCAATAGAAGAAGAGAACGAATTTTAGCCATAAGCGCGTGATACATTTGCCGTTAATCTGTACTTTCAGAACAATATCAAACTAAGCGCTATTTTTTTCTGCTAAACGCTTGTTCATTCTCTAAAGAATCCCTACTTTTGCAGTCGCAATTCGGAAAGAATTGGCTCGCTAGCTCAACTGAATAGAGCATCTGACTACGGATCAGAAGGTTATAGGTTTGAATCCTATGCGAGTCACTCCATTCATCCCTATATCTCCTTATGGTTGATATGGGGATTTTTTATGCTGAATACTTTTCTATTTGATCTGCTTATCATAACTTTGAATCTGAAATGTGACCAATCCCATGTTTGAGGTCGTGAAACAATATAAACTTGCAAATATAAGCATATGAAAAGAATCGCTTCCACATCGAGACTCCTCTGTAGTTTATTACTCCTCTGCCCGCTCTTATTTTTCAGCAGCTGTGAAGAAGATGTTTGGTCCCAACGCAACCCTTTGAGAGAGACAGCTTGGCGAGTAATCAACATAGAAGAGCAACACGCGGGCAATTGTCCGTTTAGAATAGGAGATTTGCTGGTCTTCGGCAGCACGTCCTCGGAATTTTATATAGAGACATTCAGTGGTAGGCAATATGGCTTTTGGAACCTAAGGGGCGATAGACTTACGCTGAGTTTTGATCCGAGCAACCGCAACAACAGCATATCCATCTATATCACGCAAAGATCCTTCGATGTTTTGGCTTTTGATTGTGTGGACAATTTGTATAACCAGCGCTACCGCATCCTCGTTCAGCTATACCGACAGTCCGGCTTCAGTTTATCTGAAGCTAAGAAGTAGATAGTCGAAACTTTTCCTTAGCTGCGAAATCAGCACGCAGTAAGCATTTCGGAATAAAAGCCTAAGCGCTCCTTGCGAATCGCTATTCGCAAGGAGCGCTTGATTTTTCTTTAACAAAGTCTCTATTTAATTCCTCTCGCATTCAGTGCCGCCGCATATTTTTTGGCATTGACTTGATGCTCTTCATAAGTTTCGGCAAAGTTATGCGATCCGGAGAAATCCTCTTTCGCACACATATAAAAATAGTTGTGATGTGCATAATTGAGCACCGACTTAATGCTCGCGATGCTCGGGATACAAATCGGCCCTGGAGGAAACCCTGCATATTTATAGGTATTGTAAGGACTATCGGTAAAGAGAATGTCGCCCGCGATACGATGCAGGTAAAATTTACCCGTCGCATACTTCACCGTAGGATCAGCCTGCAAACGCATACCTTTTTTATAGCGATTCAAATACATACCGGCAACCATTGGTTTCTCCTTATTGTCATTCGTCTCTTGCTCTACTATTGAAGCCAAAGTCATTACTTGCAGCGGAGTAAGCCCGTTCTTCTTAGCTAAAGCCTTACGCTTCGTAGTCCAATAATTATCATACTCTTTCTTCATCCTTGTCATCAATTGCTCCGGCGTAGTACTCCAATACAACTCATAAGTATTCGGAATAAAAAGTGCGATAATCGTGGCTGTATCTACACCATATTTAGCGCAAAAGGCGGGATCGTGAAAGGCGCGTGCGAAAGTTGCGGAATCAGTCTCAAACGACTGCCCCAATTTACCTGCCAAATCGTTGGATGTACGCACAATGGGGACGACAAAAGCTACAGGTCCTTGCTTTCCATTGCGCATATTACGGAACAATTGCAAAGTCCCCACACCAGTAAGCGTATACCGCCCATGGCGAATATGCTTACGATAACCCATCACTGCCGACAAGGCTTTAAAACCAAGAAAATGCCCGGGTGCTGCCACACGATCCAACTTCACATAAACAGAATCGGCCGTATCATCTGCATCTACATAGACATAGGCATCCTTCTTCAAAGAAAAATCTGCAAACAACATCCAATACGCAATAACAACTATGCCGATGAGTATGGACAATATTATATACCGATAGTTACGTTTCATTTTCTCTACTTTTTTACTGTCTGCAAAAGTACGCTAACTCAAGAAAAGAGCAAAACTCCTCACCTATTTTTACCGGTTTTTCTCTAAGCAAATGTCAGTATTAGTTGAAGGCTCTACTGTTATTCCTATTTAACGCGAGTCGATATGAGGAAGTCCCCCGAAAGTTATGTAGGCGAGCATCGCCTTTCATAATTTATAATTGACCATAAAGCATTTACAAAAATCAAATTACGCCTATGACGACTGCAAGAATAGTGGAAAGTTGCTGCGTCTTCGATGCGCTTCGCAAGAGTTTTGCCTTAGCATTGAAAGCGCATACTTTGTAAGTATCCGCGAAAGGGCATTGCCATCGATTTGTTCGTGTGCAACTGAATTTGCCTTATTCTCGATGGGCAAGCAAGATAACAACTTATCAATTAAAAGTGCGCAACAAAAAACTCTTAGGATTGATCTTTCACTGGCAAATTTATAAGCCCCGATCATAATGCGCAAAACACTCTCAACAAGCCTTTAGGCTTGGTCTTTCAAGGTTTCTGGCGGCGGGCGTTGGCTTGTTTTGAAAGACCAACCCTATGGGGTTGTCATTACTGCTACTTGCTGATGCAGCGTTGACGCTTTGCGTCAACACTGCCCTACCAAAAGACTAACCCCGATGGGGTTATTTGTGGACGAAACTATGCGGAAACAATACAAATTCAAGCGGAAAATCTGACACGTATACGTGTTATTGATCCCAAGACAATTATAAACTCAATGACAACCTGCAAAACTTTCCCAACAAGCCCTTAGGCTTGGTCTTTTGGCAGGGCAGGCGTTGGAGCGAAGCGACAACCCTGCCACAATCCGCCGCAAAAATGCACCCCCTTAGGGTTGGTCTTTCAAATCGGCCGCTGATTGTCTTATAATCAATCGATTATTGCGCGTTTTGTCGGCTCAGCGGAAATGCTTACCTTTGCATACGCAAGGGCGAGGAGTGCTCTTAATTCAATTATTCACCAATTAAATCTATACCAACAATGATTAAATTTATCATTAGAGCGAAGAAAAATCCGCTCAAGAGAGATCAAGTGAAATTTTATCCGCAGATGGCGCCGGGCGTGCCCGTAATGTTGCGCACGATTGTCGGGCGCATCGAGAAGCGGTCTGGCGTATCTTCTGCCTCTGTTAAGGCGGTGTTGGATGCCCTGCAATATGAGATTCTCCAAACTCTTGCGGACGGTAATTCGGTTCGCTTAGGTGATCTCGGTTCTTTTCGCTTGACAATGCACGGCGAGGGTGTAACGACGGCGAAAGAGGCAAAGGAAAAAGGGGCGAATCTCATTAAGCGCGTAAGCGTGAGGTTCACGAAAAGCTGTGCGATGCGTATGGCACTCGACAAACGCAACTTAACCTTCGGTGCGCAGGACGATATCCGGAATGCGAAGTAAGTGAGGATTAAGGCACATCCAAGTGCCGACAGAAAATTACATTTAGCAAAGGCCGCGTTTTCAACCAATGAAAGCGCGGTTTTTTTCGTGCTTTGTCGAAAATGGACCGTTTTTTGGTGATACGGGGATAGGGATAACTCAAACTTTCACCTATGAACGGAAAAATTGTCTTATAGGAAAGTTTAAACGGTCTTATAGGCAAATTAAAATTGTCTTATAAGAGAGTTTCAACGATCATAGGTGAAAGTTTAGCGAGGATGCGGAGGCGGGCTCTCCGATAGCAACTTTCCGAAAATCTTAGTCGTAAAAGTCGTTTTTATTTCCTCTTTTTCTATTTTCAAAGGCTCTTTCAGGGGCAGGATTTTCTACCTGCTTTCACACTGATCCGTTGCTTTAAAGATCTACGTCAAAGGCTGATATGCGACACACGGAGCAAAATAACACTAAAAATTCGCCTTTCCACTTAGCTTTTCTGCATTATTTGTTTTGAAAACCGCAAGAAGAAAACATAAAAGTACAGAGAGTGCAAAAAATATGACGCCATATTTTTCGCGGACATTACCTCTTTGAGAGTGCGGAAAGCTTTAATCGTATCGATACGGTCATTAGAACAATAATGTCTGCTTAATAGAAACAAGTAAGACTTTAGTTCAGAAGATGTAGACTCAACAAAAAAAGAGCGCTTAACTCCTATCTGTAGTAATTAAGCGCTCTTTTAGTCTAAGTTATAGTTTACGGTTTTATTTATTTCGTGGTATTTGTTTTATCAAATTCATCGCCCGGATAGAGTGTATTCCACCAAAGAGGCTTTTGCTTTAACCACATCGCAAACCAAGCATTGATGATTTCTTGCCAAGCTTTACGCTTAGTGAAGTCGCCAATATAATGGTTCTGATCTTCTACGGCCACATAGGCTGTGGGACGCCCCAGAATCTTTAAAGCAGTAAATATAGCCTGACTTTGATCAGTCGGTACGTTTGTATCAACCGTACCATGCAACAATAAGAGCGGTGTATGAATCTTATCTGCATTATACAAAGGAGAATGCTTTACAAACAAATCAGGATTATTCCAAGGGAAACTTCCATACTCAGCAGTTTCACCATAAGAATAGCCCCAATAGCCACCACCCCAATAAGCACCGATATCACTAATACCGGCATGGCTAATTGCACAAGCAAAGATATCTGTTTTTGTTTGTAGATATTGCGTCATAAAACCTCCATAAGAGGCACCGATGCAACCAATGCGAGACTTGTCAACGAATGGGTGTTCCTTTAAGAAGGCTTTTACGCCTTGAATAATATCGTCAGAACTCTCGTCACCCCAAGTATTAACGTGACGCGCTGCAAATTCCTGCCCAAAACCTATGGCGCCACTTGGCTCTACTACGTAAACGACATAGCCCTGATTAGCAAAGTCAGCTACAGGATAGACATACTCTAACTGCTTTGTAGTCGGCGTGCAGCCACCATAATAATAGACAATCATCGGATACTTCTTATTGGGATCAAAATTAGCCGGCACATAGTAGAAGCCTTTGATTGTATCGCCACGCTCTGCCTTAAACGACCAGTCTTTACAAGCAGGAAGGGCTACATCCTTCATCATTTTAGCAAAATCGATATTGCCAATTCGAGTTGCGGCCGGCTTAGCATCTTTTAATGACGCCAAGAACATCTCTCGTGCGCTATGGTCGGTCTGTCCGGTAAAGAAGAGGCGCGGTTGGGCTTCATTGTAAGATAGGCTATTGCTTCCAAGACAAGTAACGGGAAGGGAGAATTTTATTACCTTCTCTGTCCGAGGATTTAATTTGAAATAGGAAATATCAAAACCATCGTCGGCCGAGAAGTAGATGTTCTTATCACCCGTAGCCCAATTAACGCTATTAACGCTAGGTTTAAAGTTCTTCAAGATAGGGCGCACCTGCTTCGTAGCGAGATCAAGCAAATAGAGACGATAGTCAAAGGAGTTAGGAAATTGATCAGGTTTAACTTCTGATCCTATACCATCAAATGATGCAGGAGAGGCCTTTATCAAAATTTGCTTGTCATCGGGCGAGAAAGAGCACGACTCAACGAACGTCGCGTTGTTGTAGATCGTGTCTACTTTGTTGGCAGACAAATCTAAGCTCAAAATAACCTTGCGATGAAAGGGGCGTTGAGTAGCATCAAAGCGGTCGTAAAGCAAAAGCAAGCGGCGACCGTCAGAAGAAATATCCTCAAGTTCTACACTTTCTTTTCCGAAGGTTAGGCGCGCCATCGTCCCGGTTTTTAGATCATAACGGAAAAGAGATTGGCGCTTTCTCCAGCCTGGCATACGATCATCGGGCTGAAAGATACGCTTAATGCCGTTTTCATAACTCTGTCCGTCTTCTTCCACACGATAAATCAAGTAATCTCTTTGTGGAGAGATTTCAAAACTACCGGTGGGAATGCCCGAAGCAAGTACAGACTCTTGTTGTGTTGCAGGATCAAAGGTATATAAAACGCGGCCTCCCGTTTCTTCTCTCGTACCATACATAATGTCTGCTTTAGGTAGCCATCTAACATCTGTATAAGCATTGTAGCGATTGAGTACCTTTTGTGATTTAACGTCTTTGATAAATGTTTCATATACAGACGCTCCATCTTTCTTAACCGTAACAATACTGTAGGCAAGATATCGTCCGTTTGGCGAAATGCTCAAGTAGTTGGGGTGCGGCCCTAAAATCATATCATCTCTTACGTACAAGCGCTTACCTGTCGCATTGATTTGTAAAAGATTCAAGTCCTTTCCTGCTACACTTATATTAAAGGAATCCTTTTCTTCAGGTTTAGTAAGGCAAAGAATGTCCACATTGCTTTCGCCCGGCTGCAAGGAGAAAGGCTGACCGGCTGAAATCTCCTTGCCGTTGAGATACATTTTATATTTACTCAGATTCTTCGCAATAATTGTAGGGCGAAGGAAGTCTTGCGTGCGAAGCGTAAAGCGTAAAGCGCGCAAAGTAGGCTTATTGTCAATCGCGGGTAGTGCCGTTGCCCTCCGAATCGTTTTATCTCCGGTCGGGAGATCTATTAAAGTGCTGTTCTTACTAAGAACCTCCTCCATATCAAAGGCCGCTCCTTTCATATTCGTCTTATCCGTTTGATACGGAGTTTGCAAAACCAAGGCACCTTGAAGGTAAGCCTTGTCCACGTGGATCGTGTCTGCAAAGGCTGAGAGCGGCAATAGCAGCAAACAGCTTAAAAATACTTTCATCATGAGAGACTATTTTCTTTTTGTTTTTCTATACTTTGAAAATCTTTCTTTCTCAGTTTAAAAGAGTTAGTCAAGTATTTATCCCTGACGACTTGATTGGCAGCAAGCTCTTCCGGCGTACCTTGAAACAAGATGCGACCTTCAAAAAGCAGGTAGGCCCTATCCGTAATACTTAACGTTTCCTCTACGTTGTGGTCGGTAATTAAAATGCCTATATGTCGATCTTTCAGTTTCCAAACAATGTATTGGATATCCTCTACTGCAATCGGATCGACGCCGGCAAAGGGTTCATCAAGCATGATAAACTTAGGATCAATGGCTAAGCATCGAGCTATTTCCGTGCGCCGCCGTTCACCGCCCGACAGTTGATTGCCTTTGTTCTTCCGAACTTTCCCTAAACGAAACTCCGCAATAAGACTTTCGAGCTTATCTTTTCTATACTCTTTTGACTTCCCCGTCATTTCGAGTACACTCATAATATTGTCCTCAACGCTCATCGAGCGAAAAACGGAAGCCTCTTGCGCCAAGTAACCTATGCCATAGCGCGCACGCTTATACACAGGAAACTTTGTAATGTCGTGGTCATTTAAATAGATGTGTCCCCCATTCGGCACGACCAAGCCCGTAGTCATATAGAAGGAAGTCGTCTTCCCAGCTCCGTTAGGGCCGAGCAGTCCGACGATTTCCCCTTGATGCACATTAAATGAGACGTCGTTCACAACCGTTCGGCGCCCGTATTTTTTTACTAAACCCTCTGTGCGAAGGACCATTGCGTCCTTTACTGTCAAGTCAGTCAAGTCTTTCTCTAAGTCATCCATATATAGGTATGCTTATCTATAACAATTCATTGCGAAAGTGCGGGAGCATCAAGCCGCGCTAGGGGTTCGTGCTAAGCTTTTTCAAAGTTACTCGTGTAGAGATAGCGTTTGATTGAGCGCTTAGGCGTTTTTTCAAACTCTTCGTTATGGATGCGTATACCGGAGAGTTGCTCATAGCTATTGACCATCGTATTCAACTCTTTGCGGTTTTGCTCCATTTTTTCTTGCAATTGTTCATCGCTCAGATTGTCGCGCTTCACCTCTTCTTCATCCGGATAGACAAGTCCAAAGAGTCGATCTCCTTCTTGAATGACGATACATTCTGCTACATAAGGCAGGATATTCAATTTCTCTTCGATCTCTTCCGGATATATATTTTGCCCACTTGAGCCAAGCAGCATATTCTTGCTGCGCCCACGGATATACAAGAAGCCATCAGCATCAATAACGCCTAAATCGCCCGTGTGAAACCAACCATCTTTATCTATGGCCGCCTCTGTAGCTTCCGGGTTTTTATAATAGCCGAGCATCACATTGGCGCCGCGCACCAAGATTTCGCCCACGATACGTTGCGGATCCTTGCTATCAATTTTGATCTCCATATGCGGAACGACGCGACCGCAAGAGCCTAAGCGGCGTTCGTGCCAATCGGCATACGTAATAATGGGCGCACACTCTGTTGCTCCATAGCCGACGGTGTAATTGAAATTCATCTTATACAAGAAGTTTTCAATCTCGCTATTAAATGCCGCGCCGCCAATTATGATTTCATAGAACTTTCCACCGAAAGCCGCCACGAGTTGCTCGCGAATCTTATCGCGGATTCTCTGATTAATCAAGGGCAACTTCAGCAATACTTTCATACTGGGTGTTTGCAACTTGGGGAGAACCGACTTGCGTATGATTTTTTCGATAATCAAGGGGACAGCAACGATCAAGTCGGGCTTCACTTCGGCAAAGGCTTGGAAGATGATGCGCGGACTTGGAACGCGCGTGAGGAAATATATATGGATGCCAATCAAGAATTCGTAGAAGAATTCAAAGCTCATGCCATACATATGTGCCATCGGCAACATACTAATCACTTTACTTCCGCGCTCCAACCTATGACCTAAAACGCTGTCGGCAAAGTCCATATTCGACCACAACGCACGATAAGGGATCAAAACGCCTTTAGAGTTGCTCGTCGTCCCGGAAGTATAGTTCAAAATGGCTAAAGCGTCGGGGTCTGATGCCGGACGATAATTAACGTGCTCTTGACGGAAATATTTGGGGAAGCGTTCGCCGAAGATTTTATTAAGCGATTCGCGCGCCTGCACCAATTGCTCTGAACGGCTGAGTAGCAAACTATAATCGACCAAGCTGACTATGCCCATCAAATCAGGCATTTGCTCGGCATCCAACTCAGGCCACGCTTGATCGCCGGCAAAAAGCAGGCGGGCGCCGGAGTGATTCACGATGTCGTGTACTTGCTTTGCTTTAAATTCGTGCAAAATAGGGACTGCGACTGCGCCATAAGTCAAAATCGCTAACAGAGCTGAAGCCCATCCGGAACTGTTTCGGCCGCACAAAGCTATCTTATCGCCGGGGTGAATATCGGCATATTCAAAGAGAATGTGGAGTTTTTCGATCTTTCGTGCAACGTCGTGATATTGCAGGGTCGCTCCCTGATAATCGGTGAAAGCATCTTGATCCCAATGCTCTTTCAAACTATCCTCTATTCTTTTGATAAAATCTTTATAGTCGTATGCTGACGAATTCATTTTCTACTAAATTTTAGCACAAGTGTGTTTTAACTGTGCAAAATTAAGCAATAAAATTGGAATGTAAGGACCTCGCAGGGCTATAAACACCCTATTTGACGGTTAAAGTCTCAAATTTTGCTCCGTAGTAAGCATATAATTTTTGTAGTTTGGATCAGAATGGGTAGAATGAGAACAAATAGTCATAAGAAGGCACAAAGACCAACGCAGCTATACTGCCTTTGAAAAAGGTATCGCCTGCTGTGAGCAAGGATGTTCTAACAATCGGACACTTTAGCTCTTCCGCAAAGACTGACAACATTCTTCACAAAACGCCGCCGGTAGATAGTAGGGCACAAACATCTATGAATGAATCGTTTTATGACGAATGATTTTCGTTTGCTCCCACCAAACAATGGTTTGTTGCCACCAAACGATAGTTTGCTCCCACCAAACGATGGTTTGCTCTCGCCAAACAATACGCTGATGAGGTATGCGCAACTTTAGCTACAAGATCGTCAGCCTATCTTATGTGCTTGGCAGTCATTTTTACCCGCACCGCGAAGAAAAATCGATTTTCCAAAAAAATTACGCAAGATTTCTTGGTTTATAAAATAAACTACTTTATCTTTGCACCAGATTTAAGAGCGGCAAAATCAGGAAGCCGCTTATTTTAAACAGCATTTGGTTTATAATATAAACTTCTTTATGAAGCCCACTCCGATGCGATCACACTTACATTGCTATAAAAGACAACGAAATACAAACACACAAAATAATACTCAAAATGGAAGAGAAAAAAATTTCAGAGAAAGAGAGCCTGAAACTGATCATGACAATGATCGATCAGACGAAAACAGACGATGGACGCCACAGCGGCGACACCATGTTAATATGGGGTTACCTTACGACGCTGCTTGGACTTGTCATTTACGGACTTACGCTGGCTACAAACACACCGCAATGGAATCTGCTCTGGTTGAGCTTACCCTTTATTGGTTTTTTGTCGTCATATTTATTTAGCAGGCAGCGAGAAAAACCGATGAAGACGTATGTGCGCTCAATGATCAATCAGCTGTGGATGGTCATCGGGACGGCTTTTATGCTCATGATGATTATCTTCCCCATCTTGGGCAGCAATTCAGCCTACATACAACCGCTCGTCTTGCTATTTTGCTCGGTCGGAGTCAGCGTAAGCGGACTTATTAGTCAGGAGCGCTTACTGACTTACCTACCCTTCCTGCCTTTTTGCCTGGGCTTGCATCTGTTAGTCCAACTCTCTCGTGGAGGCATTTACTATAACTCGAATCTATGGTTTGCGCTGAGTTTCGTCGTACTGATGATTATTCCCGGCCATTACCTCAATCATAAATACGCAAAGTAACTATGTTGCCGGAACTCGACCCCTTGTTGCACTCCCAATTGCGCTTGGCCGTCATTTCTCTGCTCAGCAATGTCGTAGAGGCAGACTTCGTCTATCTCAAGGAGAAGACGCAGGCCACGGCAGGCAACTTGAGTGTGCAAATAGAAAAGTTAGGTGCTGCGGACTACATCCACGTAGAAAAGACCTTTGCCGGAAAAAAACCGCGCACTGTATGCCGTCTGACCTCAAAAGGAAAGCAGGCATTCGAAGCTTACGTGCAGGCGCTTCAGTCATACATCTCGACATTAAACCCCTAACTCAAATAAAAAATATCAGATTATGAAAAAGTTTTTGTTTGTGCTGATCTGCTCAGCATGGTTCGGTCTCAATCAAATGAAGGCCCAGAATTTAACCGTTCACATCCAAGGGATTGAACAAGACAAAGGTAAGGTTTTCGTAGCCCTGTTTAATAGTCAGGAAACGTGGCTGAAGCAATCGTTTAAGAGTCTTGAGCAGGACGTAACGGGTGCTACTTGCACGGTAACGTTCACGGATCTCCCCAAAGGTGAATATGCCATCGCCATTTTCCACGACGAAAACGGCAACGGCACTATGGATATTGGAAAAATGGGAATCCCCATTGAAAAGTTTGGGTTCAGCAACGATGCAAAGTGCGTTATGGGCCCTCCGGCTTTTGAAGACGCAAAAATTGTGTTTGAGAAAGATGCAGAAAGCACCATAAATCTTCAAAAAGTAGAGCTTTAAGCTTAACGAACTACGCGTGTTCGTTGTCGATAATGAAGCCTTCCCTACTCCACCCTTTCATTTCCGAAAGGACGGAAGCCACGAAGGAAATCGGCAACGGACATGCGTTTTTTTCCGGCCGGTTGTATTTCCTTTAAATGCAAATAACCATCGCTTAAAGCCACTTTCAAATCGGCTTTATCTGCAATGATGATGGTGCCAACAGGCGCTGCGGGCGTGCAAAATTCCTTTTCTGATGAAATTATTTTAAGCGCTTGCTGCTTCTCACCACTCACGAAGGTGGTCCAAGCTGCGGGATAAGGAGACAAACCACGGATGTGATCATAACAACGCTTGACACCCGCACTCCAGTCTATCTTGCAGTTATCCTTAAATAGTTTCGGAGCAGGCTTAAGCGGTTCATCGGTCTGCATTTCTGCTTGCGGGATGGCCTTAATATCGTCTTCGATCAGCTTGTTTATTGTTTCAATCACTAAATCTCCGCCCAGCAGCATCAAGCGATCGTGTATATCTCCGGCCGTATCCGTATCGGAGATGGGGACGCGAACTTGTTGGATCACATTGCCTGTGTCTATTTCGTGCTGCAAAAAGAATGTTGTGATACCGGTCTCACGTTCGCCATTTATTATGGCCCAATTGATGGGCGCAGCACCTCTATACTGCGGCAATAATGCGGCGTGAAGATTAAACGTTCCGAAACGCGGCATTGCCCAAACGACTTCGGGCAACATACGAAAGGCTACGACGACTTGCACATCCGCCTGCCAAGCTTTTAATTGAGCCAAAAACTCAAGATCTTTTAAACTCGCAGGCTGCAAAAGTGGTAATCCGTGGGCCTCTGCAAAGATTTTGACGGCTGATTTTGAAAGGATGCTTTGATGGCGTCCGATCGGTTTATCGGGCATCGTAACTACGCCGACAATATTATAGCCGTCATCAACCAATCTCTTTAAACTCTCAACTGCAAATTCAGGCGTACCAAAGTAGACTATACGTAATGTTTCTTTTGTCATAGTTATTCTTCTGAAAAGTCTTTCATTAGCTTTCTATATAGGCTATATAAGCGGGTCTTAGATGCAAAGCCGACAAAAAGACCTTCACCATCAAGCACGGGAAGCATTTCGGCCTCGGTTTCTTGAAAGCGATCCATAACCGAAGACATAGCATCGAGCGTTTCTAACGTAATACCGGGCTTCTGCATCAATTGTTCAGCCGTATATAGGCCATACAACTCGCTTCTGAATATGACTTTGCGCAATGCCTTTAAATTGACGATACCCAAAAGTGTGCCAGCGTCATTAACCACCGCAAAGTCTTCTCCTTGCGCATTGGAGACGATACGCACAATTTGGCCCAATTTCATCTGGGGACGCAACACCGGGACGCTTTTATCAATGACAGCATCCAAGGTCATTAGCGTTAGGATCGATTTATCTTTATGGTGCGTGAGTAATTCGCCATTACGCGCCAAACGCATCGCATAAATACTATGGTGTTCAAACAAATTGATCGTCAGAAACGAAACAGCTGAAACAATCATCAGAGGTAGGAAGAGATCATAACCACCCGTCAACTCCGCAATAAGGAAGACACCGGTCAAAGGCGCATGAAAGACGCCGCTCATCAAGCCCGCCATACCCAAGAGTGCATAGTTGCGCTCCGGAACGTGGATGCCTAACAAAGAAAGACTATTCCAAACCTTTGAAAAGAAATATCCGCCCAAACACCCCATAAACAAACTCGGCGCAAAAGTACCACCGCAACCACCGCCGCCATTAGTCGCCGTCGTCGCAAAGACTTTAAAGAACAAGATTAAGCCAAGGTAGATCAGAAAATATTCAGAATGATTAAAGAAAAGCGAATTGTTCATCACGCTTTCGGCCTTTATTGTGCCGGCATCATTCAACAAAATCGCTATGATATTGTAGCCTTCGCCATAAAGCGGTGGGAAAAAGAAAATCAAAATCGCCAAGATTGTTCCTCCCAAAGCGACTCGTTTAAAAGTACCATTGATGCGCCCGAAAACTTGCTCAAACCAATTCATCGCTCGTGTGAAATAAAGCGAAAGAATACCGCAGAAAGCACCTAAACAGATAGAACTGGGCACACGCTCAACGACAAAGGGATCGTTTAAGTGAAAGCTAAATATCGCAGCGGGGCCGGTCAGGAAATAAGTAACGCAAGTAGCCGTCAGCGAAGCAATCAGCAGAGGAAGCAAAGAAGCCATCGTCAAGTCTATCATCAAGACTTCAAGCGTAAAGACGATTCCCGCAATGGGCGCCTTAAAGATACCGGCAATTGCAGCTGAAGCGCCACACCCGATAAGCAACATTAATTCTTTGTGCTCCAAATGAAACACTTCGCCAAGGTTGGATCCGAAGGCCGAACCTGTTAATACGATCGGCGACTCCGCTCCCACTGATCCGCCAAAGCCGATCGTTAGGGAAGAAGCTAAGATACTTGACCACGTATTATGGCGGCGAATATGTCCTTGTCGGCGCGAGATAGCATAAAGGATGCGCGTAATACCGTGTCCGATGTCATCACGAACAACATACTTAATAAAAAGCGCAGTCAACAATATACCAACGAGCGGATAAACCAAAAAAAGCCATTGCGCCCTTCCGACATCAAAGCGGAAAGTAAGCAAAAACTGTATCTCATGGATTAGCCATTTTAGAAGCTGTGCTGAAAGCGCAGCTCCCACGCCCACCAAAAAGCTAAGCAGTTGTATAAATTGCCGACGATTAAGATGGCTCTGCAAGAAGAGCAAGCCTCTCAGAATCGGATTGTACCCACGGTCTATTGCTGCTGTCGTCACGTTGGCGTCTATTTATTGGCGAATGATTTGTACCGTCCCATCGAAAGACAACTTAATTATAGCAGAGGCCGAAGCCGGTTTACGTTCATTCCTGCGAGACGTACAAATATAATCAACTGCCTCTTTTATTTCATCAGAGATTGCATCAAAACAAGCTGCCGAAGGCTCGCCGCTCACATTAGCCGAAGTCGAAACAATCGCGCGTCTGAAGCGAGCGCATAATTCGCGGCTAAAAGGTTCCTGCGTAATGCGGATACCAACGCTTCCATCTTCAGCCAGCAAATTTGGAGCAAGATTACGCACAGTATCGTAAACAATTGTTGTCGGCCGAGTAGCATAATCTATAATATCCCACGCAGCATTAGGCACGTCGCGCACATAAAACTGCAATTTTGCTTCAGAATCGACCAATGTAATCAAGGCTTTGGAGTCTATACGACGTTTTATATCGTAGACTCTCTGTACTGCCTCCGGATTAGTCGCATCACATCCTATCCCCCAAATCGTATCCGTAGGATAAAGTATGACTCCGCCGCGATTTAATACATCTACAGCTTGCCTTATATCCTCTAGCCAGGCTTTAGAGATGGGTTCTTGCTTTTGTTGATCCATCCGGCCGGACATCTTATCTGTCAATCCTTTTTTCATGATTTGCCTATGCAGGCCTTACCTGCAAATCTTCTCGCGAAGGTACAGTAATTTTCCTTTTTTGCCAAGATTTACGTCTACTTAGTTAGAAAAACTTCGTCTGTTGCTGAGCTTTGCGCTAAAGAGATTAGGCTTATTCACCAGCAACACGACATCAAAACAACTCAAAGTCTTGTCTCGCCAAACGTTGCTTCATTATTGCGCAGGCTATCCTGCTTTTTTTGTAAGCATGTGCACAATCTTCATTATATATATTGTATGCCCTTCGTTTCTGTCAAGTTCTTGTAAGAATCATACTTGTTTTTGGTTAATCAATTAAGAATTTCTATCTTTGCAGCGATCTAACATTGCGAAACGACGCTTTATTTGAAGGTTAATGAAGCGCATTTTCACCCTTCTGGGGCCGAGTTTCAGTTTACTTCTAGCGTTTTGGCAGTGAGCGAGATACTTTTTTAATTATACATGGGGCTACTCATATTCTACCTTTTATTGGCATTAGTCGTTTCTTTCCTTTGTTCTATTATGGAAGCGACATTGCTCTCTACGCCATTCTCTTTTATTACGATGAAAGAGGAGGAAGGCTCAAAAGCAGCTAAACATCTTCGTAAATTTAAGCAGGACATTGACCGTCCTATTTCAGCTATTCTGACTCTGAATACCGTTGCCAATACCGCTGGTGCTGCGGGCGTCGGAAAGCAAGCGGCCCTCGTTTTAGGAGAAGAATGGTTTGGCTGGGTATCTGCGGGTTTAACCCTGCTTATTTTAGTCTTTTCAGAGATTATCCCCAAGACTTTAGGCGCAAACCATTGGCGAATTCTGATTATACCGCTGACGCCGGTCTACAGAGCTTTGGTTTTCCTCACTTTTCCTTTTGTTTTAATGGCGGAGTTCATTACGCGCTTCATCTCACCCGGACAGAATGCTACTTCGGTCAGCCGCGAGGAAGTTTCAGCTATGGTTACGGCCGGCACGGAAGAGGGTGTGTTCAAGCAGAAGGAGGATCGGATGATTCAGAATATGCTTAAACTTTCGAAAGTGACGGCGCGCGAGATTATGACCCCAAGCAGCGTCGTCGAGATCGCAGATGAATCAATGACGGTCACCGAGTTTAGGCAGCATGAGCGCTATCAAACTTTCTCAAGAATCCCTGTTTACAAAGACGATAAGGACGATTACATTACAGGATACGTCTTACGCCAAACAATCTTGGAAAAACTTTCAGAAGATAAATTTTCAATGCGACTTTCGGAGCTGGTACGCCCCATTTTGTCTTTTCAAGAAACGGAAAGCGTCTCAACCATTTGGGAGCGATTATTGGAAAAGAAAGAGCACATTTCCGTAATCATCGACGAATATGGCTGTTTGCGCGGCATTGTAACGATGGAAGACGTCATCGAGACCATGCTGGGCACAGAAATTGTCGACGAGAAAGATACAGTTACCGATATGCAGGCCTATGCTCGCGAACAGTGGATTGAAAATCAGCATCGGCAGGTAGCCGATAAGCAACGCAAACATAGCAAATAAGCTATTTTCGGCGCTTAGTTGCGACCCAAGTACAAAACATACGAAATTCCCTTCACTGCCCTTGGCGTGGTGAAGGGAATTTTTCGTTTACGCTTGATGAAGTATGAAGATGGTCGGCACATCAAAAGATCTGCATCCCAACAGGCTTATTATACGCTTAGCAACTCTTTCAATGCAAAATCTTTGATTGGCCAAAGAGGCAAACAGCTGTGTGCGTTTTCTCCATTACTCTTGCTATCACCAAACTACCTCCCACAGCGAGGGAAACGGCAATCAACAAGAAAAGCATCCCCGTCGGATCAAAAGCGAGGAAAGGCACAAGCGGCTTAACTAAGAGCGTGAAAACCGGAGAAAACAAGAGGATAACAAGCGTATTTCGCCCTATAAACAACAAGCGGCCGTTAGTTTTGAAATAAGGATAAAGGCCCAATAATCCGCAAATCACGCAATAGACAATCAATACGCCTACAAAAGTTCCGCTATGCAACTGATCAGGCCAAAACAGCAATGCGGTAAAAGGGATAAAACCCCAAAATCCGAAGCGAAAAAAACTGATAAAATCTTTATGCAGTAAGCGTATGGCGATGCCACCTGCAAAATAACAAGCGTGCGTGAACGAGATTAAGTGTAAACCAAAGGCAAGTGCACCATAAGCGAACAAGACAAACGTCCATTTCATCCAATTTGCCAACAATGGAAGTCGCATGATTGCAAAATACATCACGCTACAAATCACAAGCGTATGCAAGTACCAATAAGGCCCTAAAGGTTTGAGCCACAAATGCTGCAAGAATGTCCCGACGGTCAGCGAATCGATGTGCTCGCGAATCGGCAAAAAAGCGGCTAAGATAATATAAGCGCCCTCCATAATCAGGTAAGGGAGGAGCAAACGCCCCATTCCGCGCAAAAACTTCCTCACCGTTTTTTGCGTATTAGCCAAATAGCCTGAAATCAAGAGGAATCCCGGCATATGAAACGTGTAAACCACGGCTTTAGCATAGGGATATTTATTACCGATATAGACTAAGTGGAAAGCTACCATCAGCAGGATGAACACGGCCTTTAGAAAATCCAATTCATCCACGCGCTTAGCGCTTCCTCCAACTTGTTTTTGACGCAGCACAGCAGGCCGACAAGGAGTTGTTATGCTCATTTGAAAAATAATATCCGACGATCTCGCGCCACAATCGCC
This sequence comes from Alloprevotella tannerae, assembly GCA_015259125.1. GTDB lineage: Bacteria > Bacteroidota > Bacteroidia > Bacteroidales > Bacteroidaceae > Alloprevotella > Alloprevotella tannerae_A. The sequence goes on from JABZGR010000021.1 coordinate 36,760, forward strand.
CAAGCGGGCAAACAATCAGCACATAACAAGCGCTAAGCAGCCTTTGCAGATGCTAAGATTGTGCATCTAAGACTTTCTGTGTAAGCTTTGAGCGCACACGCACCTGTTTATTATTATTGCTGTCCGATAAAAGTTTTTTGATCGATACGCCGTTCTTTTG